>NZ_JBIWAJ010000010.1:0-15557 GCF_044759975.1 Streptomyces sp. NPDC098789 | reverse complement strand
CGTAATACCCCAGATCCACCTCCACATCAGCCGCCGCACGCCCCAACGGAACCGCCACCAGCTCCCGCAACACCGACACGAAATCACCACCGCCACCCACACGAACGGCATCGGCGACGACATCGGCGGCGGGCCCGGCGGCGGCAGGAACGGACGCGGGCGCGGCGACGGCAACCGGCGCGGACACGGGCTCGGGCGCCTGGGCCTCGCGGACGTCGAGGGAGGACTGGGCCCGGACCCGCTTGGCCACGAACCGACCGACCTCGGCAACCTTGCGCCCGGTCTCGTCGTAGAACTCGACCACCAGCCGGATGAGTTCCTCGTCCCGGCGCACCGACTCGGCCGGGACCCGGACGAAGACGCGCTTGCCCAGCGGGCCCGACGCCCGGAACTCCTCGAACATCAGCGGCAGGTACAGCCCCGGGCCGTCGTCGTCGCCGTGCAGCATGCCGATGGCGATACCGCCGCCGAGCAGCCCGGCTTCGAACAGCGCGGGGTGGAAGAGGAACGCCTCGGTGGTGCCGTGGTACTCGGGGGCCAGCTCCAATTCGGCGATCCAGTCGCCGGACCGGTGGTGCACCTGACCGCTGATCTTCATCATGCCGGAGTGCTGGAGATCGTGCTCCCGGCACCAGCGGTAGATGTCGGTCACCGGGGTCGCACCGGTCACCCCGTCCAGCGGGAGCGCCAACCGCTCGGTGAAGGCGGCCGGTTCCCGTCGATGGGCGGCCACGACGGCGTGCAGGACGTCGGCCGCGTCCTGTTCGCGGCGGCTGCGGACCTCGATGCGCCAGCCGCCGCGCGGGGAGGGACGTCCCTCGATGGTGGTCCGTACGCGTTCACCCGGTGCAGCGACGAGGGGCGCGAGGATCGTGAGGTTGCGCAGCTCGACGTCCGGCATGGCGTGGCCGTGCCGGGCGAGGACCTGGAGCACCAGGTCCACGTAGCCGACTCCCGGCAGCAGCGGCCGCCCGTACACGACATGGCCGTGCAGCAGGGGGTTTTCGGACGTGACCGTGAAGGTCTCGGTGAACACGGGCGATTCGGATACGGCCATCGGTTTCCATCCCAGACGAGCGACGATCCGGCGAGGGGGCCCGGTCCAGGCCCAGCCGGAAGAATTCATTCCGGAGTACGTGAGAGAACTCCGTCATTCTGATCGCCAGGATCTCCGCGCAAAGAAGCGGAACATGATCAATCAACCCGTCCAGGGCATGCCTCAATGGCGCCGGAAGCGACAGCTGTCGACGGCGTCGATGAAGGCGAGGCGCCCTGCGGACACCTGGCGGATACGGGCGGCAGCCCGGCTGACCAGCCCTCCCGTAAGCGGAGGTGGCCCCGTTACAGTCCGCAGACTCTCAAATACAGTCCCCCCGCGCGCTCGTCCGGTACGTGGCCGGATCTGACCCCCGTTGCGCCTAGTTCCAGCCAAGGGAACTCCTCGTCAATTCACCTGACGAGATGGCAAGTTGGAGCCTAGGCGAGTGATCATCCCGACGCAATGAAATCCCGGGAAGATTGATCATTCCCAATGCGATTCCGGTGAGCAGCAGACCGTCCCGGTGCAGCCAGCGTCCCGAAAGGTGCGAGACCCTGCGACCGGCGGCCACCGGCCCCTCGGCCGTAAATCGCGCGGAAAAGCCGCCACCTGGGTCGATTTCGACCTCCGCGCCGTCGAACTCCAGCATGGTTCCGGCGAGCGGGTACCAGATCTTGTAGACGGACTCCTTACAGCTGAACAGCAATCGGTCCCACGGAACTTCAGGGTGTTGTTCGTCAAGTCGGGCGAGCATCGCGCGCTCCGAAGGCAATCCGATCATCTGCAACACCCCGCTCGGCAGCGGCTCACTGACCTCGGCGTCGATACCGAGGGCGTGCACCCTGCTGGACCGGGCCACCGCGGCGGCGCGGTAGCCCGGGCAGTGCGTCATGCTCCCGACCACTCCGGTCGGCCAGACCGGGGCCCGGCCGGCGCCCGGCACGAGGGGCACGGGCGGGATGCCGAGCTGCCCCAGCGCCGTCCGGGCGGACTTGCGCACCATCGCGAACTCCCGGCGGCGCTCGGGAACCGCTCCGCCGATCGCCGCGCGCTCCACGGCGAAGAGATCGGCCACGTCCTCGTCGACCGCGTCGATGGCGGCCACCTCAGCGGGAAGTATCTCCTCGATCACGAGCCTCCCCTTTCTTCACTTGTTGTCGTCGCACGGCCGGTGAAGCGGGGGTTCAGTCCCAGATCATGGAGTTCGTCCCGGCGGCGGGGGTCGTGGTGGTGACCGTGGTGGGGGCGGCGGAGGAGGCCGGATCCGCGGAGGCGCTCTGGGCCAGGAGGACCGGGGCGAGCAGCGCCGTGGCGAGGACCATGACCGTCTTGGCGGCGGCGGTCTGGGCGGCGGCGGTCGTGTGGCGGGACATGGAAGCTCCTTCGAGTAACGGGTGACAGCGACCCCGACTGCCATGCATGCCTGGCTGGCTGGTCGGGCTCTTGCTGTGCGGTTCTCTCGGGCGTCCCCGGCGATGTCTCCACTCTGGCCGGGCCGGAAGCGGCCCGGAAGGGCTACCCGCCTGCCGGAACCGGCAGCTGCCGTTTCCGGCCTGACCCGCACGTCGAAGGGGAATTCCGCGCCCCGTGACCGGAAACGCCGACGGGCCGACCCCCGCAAAGGGGTCGGCCCGTCGGTGCGTGCACAGGGGCGATTCCGCGTCGTCGCTCGTCGTTCCGCGTCGTTCCGCGTCGATCCGCGTCGTACCGCCCGGTGGTTCTTCCTTCCCTTCCCTTCCCCTCCCCTCCTTTCCCTTCCCTTCCCTTTCCGCCACGACAACGGGTGATTCCAGTCAATGTCCCTATTCGGACGCGCCCTTGTGGTGATCGCTCAGCGAGCTCGCACGGTCGGCAGCCAACCGTGCTGCACGGCGAGGGCCCCTGCCTGGAAGCGACTGCGGGCGCCCAGCCGTTCCATCATGTCGTTGGCCACCCGGCGCGCCGTGCGCGGCGATACGCCCAGCCGTTTGGCGATGGCATCGTCGGTCATCCCGCGATACAGGAAGGCCAGGACCTCGCGCTCCTGCGCGCTGAGCCCCGACTCGTCCCGCTTGTTCCCCTCCCCCAGGTCCGAGGCCGACGCCCACACGGTGTCGAACAGCGCGCACAGGGCGGTCAACGTGCCCTGTCCGGTGAGCACCACCGCGGAATGTCGGGCCTCTTCGGCATTGACGGGAATGAGCGCGGTCTCCCGGTCCACGATGACCATGCGCACCGGTAGGGACGGCGCCGTGCGCACGGCACCGCCCCGCTCCGCCAGCCACTCGGCGTAGGCCACGGTGGGCGCACTGTTGCGGACGCTGTCCAGGTAGACCGTCCGCATCCGCACCCCGCGGTCGAGCAGTTCGGCGTCCAACGGCCTGGCGGTGTCCAGACTCTCCTGCGTGTGGCCACCGTTGGGGGCGAAGGTCATCACCTCGGTCCGTACCCGGCGGGTGAGCAGCGCGAGCCGGTCGCGGATCTGCTCGATGTCATCGAGGTGCTCGACGCCCGGTTGCCGGGACGTCGAGCGCAGTTCGGAGAACTGGGCGATCAACTGGGCCGCCGCGGCGCGGGATTCCTCCATCCGCTGCCGCTGCGCCGCCAGGTCCGCCTGTTGCTTGGCCAGCAGCGCCTCCATGCCCAATTCGGGCTCGACGGCGCGCAGTCCGTTCTCCGCGGACGGGCGTACCAGCGATAATTCGTGCAACCTGTCCAGTGCGGTCCGGACCGCGTGCTCCGGTCGCCCCAGGTGCTCGGCTAACGCGCTCACCCCTTTACCGGGATGGAGCAGCATCGCACGGTAGACCTCTTCGGTCAGCGAATCTAATCCTAACAACCCCAGCAAGACGTCCCCCTCATCAGATTCAGATTGATCATGGCATGTAAGGGCCAGAACAGGTAATTGCCGGAACCGGCCAACTTCATCTCCTTGATACGGCCGGACGGACAGACGATGTTCGTTCTCATGCATCTCGTTCACTTACGCATGGCCCCCTTAGACGGCAGTCGGCAACTGCCCCGGGACACCGCGGCCCAGCTGATGGCGCGCGCTGACGCGGACGACGCCCTGGAACACGTCGCCGTCGCGATCCCCGACCCGCACCTGCCTCCCGTCATCGGCCTGTTCTTCTCCTGCGGCGCTCTCGCGGACGCCGAGACGGCGGCCCTGCGCCTGGCACTGCGCGCCCTGCGCTCACCCGCCTTCGCCGGTTTCGCCGTCCTGGAGTGCGGGGCGGCCCTGATGGAGCCCCCGACCGGCTCCGAGGCCGCACCGCTCGACGCGGAACCGGTCCAGACGGAACCGGTCCAGGCGGAACCCCAGCGGGCGGAACCGGACCGGCCCCAGCCGAAGTCCGACCCCACGGACCTCCATCTGCCGGACAGGAAACACATGTTGGGACCGGTTCGGGCCCAACACTCCCTGGAGCTGAAGAAGGCCTACCTCAACGGCGCGTCGATCCGCGAGCTGAGCGAGTCGACCGGCCGCTCGTACGGCTGGGTGCACCGGATGCTGGCCGAGGCCGGGGTCGCCTTCCGTCGACGGGGCGGCCCCTCCGGTCCCGCCGAGGGTTCCGCGGACCCGCACTGACCGGTTCCGCCCTGCACGGCCGACGAAGCGACGCACGCACAGACGCACGCAGAGACGAGGAACACCATGCCGATATCCGAAGCCAGCCCGGACACCGTCCTCGACGAGGAATTCCTGAATCGAGAATTCCGCTCCTTGGGCCTGCCCGAGGGAGCCGTCGTGATGGTGCACGCGTCGCTCTCCGCCTTCGGCCCGGTACGGCACGGGGCCCACGCGCTCGTACGGGCGCTGCGCAGGTGCGTCGGCCCGTCCGGCACCGTCGTCGCGCCCACCTTCACGCCCCAGGTCCGCGACCCGCATCCGCACACGCCGCCCCTTGAGAACGCGCGGGCGGACGAGGACCGGCGCCACGTGCCGTTCTTCCACGACGGGCTCCCCACCTCGATGGGAGCCGTGTCCAGTGCGGTGCTGGCGCTGCCCGAGCGCGTGCGCGGTCGCCATCCGCAGGTCTCGGTGGCGGCGGTCGGCCCGCTGGCCGCCGCGATCACCGCGGAGCAGCCGCTCCAGCACGCCTTCGGCCCGGACTCGCCCTTCGAGCGGATGTACGAGCTCGGGGCCCACATCCTGCTGCTCGGTGTCGGCCACAACCGCAATTCCTTCCTGCACCACGCCGAGTCGCGCGTGCCCTGGCACCGGACCCAGGTGCGCCGGTTCCCGTACGAGATCCAGCACGGGCGGGTCTGGGTGGAGACCCCCGACGTCGCCGAGGACAACGGCCGGTTCTTCTCGCTGCTGGGCGCCGAGGCCGAGGCGGCCGGCCTGGTCCGCAGCCGCACCGTGGGCTCCGCCCGCTGCCTGCTGATGGAGTCCGGCCGCTACACCGACTTCGCCGCGGCCCGGCTGGCCGAGCTGCTCGCCGAGGACGCCTGGGGGGCGGCCACGGAGCAGGAGGCGGTCCTGGCCCGCGCCGCCTGACGCCCGCTGGCACCCGTACGGCGCGACCGTTCGCGGCCGCGACCCCGGGAGGCCGTCCCGCCGCTTCCCCGCGCACCGCCTCCGGTCCGGGCTCATGTGGCGAGCGCGTAGGCCAGGAGCAGCGTGAGGGAGAGCGTCACGCACATGATGACCAGATGGCGCGTCGGGACCACGGGGCCCCGGTCCGACGTCGACGCCGCCCCGGCTCGGAGGTGAGCGCGCAGCGATCTCCCGCTGGGAAGCGCACCGATGGTGAAACCGACCCAGGTGAAGGAGTACATGACCACCATCTGCCGGGCGTTCCTCGGCACGGCTCCCACACCTCCCATCACCGTCATCAGAAGCAGGAACAAGAGGGAAGGACCGACCGCCTCGGCGGCCGATCCGCGCATCCCCGGGCAGCGCTGTACGCCGAAACACAGGACGCAGGTGGCGAGGACGGCCAGGGCCACAAGCCAGCCCACGGGGAGGCGCGCGAGGATGTCGGTTCCTTTCCGATTCCGAAAGCTTTGCGCCGAGACCATATGCACCGCATGGATGGGTCGACCAGTCGCCAATGGCCCAATACGTCAGGTCGATTGGCCGGGCCGCACACACGAATCGCGCATTCCGTCGACACCATCTCGGCGCGAATGCGGCCTTTCGGGGCGAATAGAGGATTCCGCAGCGCATGATTTCTCCCTCCGAATATGTCAAGTCGGCTGGAATGAAGTGGAGTTCCGGGATATCGACCGGAACCGATCGCGGTCGCCACCCGAGCACGCGCGAACGACAAGATCGTGGAGTTAGGGTGCCCGGTATGAACGCCACGACCCTGCGCGGTACCACGCTCCACCACGACGACTTCGGCCCGGCGACGGGCCTGCCGGTGCTCCTGGTGCACGGCCACCCCTTCGACCGCACCTTGTGGGCGCCCCAGGCCGCGGCACTGGGCGCGGCCGGCTACCGGGTCATCACCCCGGACCTGCGCGGCTACGGGCTCAGCGGGGTCACCCCGGGCAAGGTCTTCCTCTCCGACTTCGCCGACGACCTCGCCGCGCTGCTCGACCACCTGGGCATCGAGCGCGCGGTGGTCGGCGGCGTCTCCATGGGCGGTCAGATCGCCATGGAGTTCCACCACCGCCACCCGGGGCGGGTGCACGCCCTCGTCCTGTCCGACACCTCCGCGCCGGCCGAGACCGAGGACGGCAAGGAGTTCCGCAACCGCCTGGCGGACCGGCTCCTCGCCGAGGGCATGGGCGGATACGCGGACGAGGTGATCGACAAGATGCTCGCCGCGTACAACGTCGAAGCGATGCCGGACGTCGCCGCGCGCGTGCTGTCCATGATGCGCGCCACCAACCCCCGCGGCGCCGCCGCCGCCCTGCGCGGCCGGGCCGAACGCCGGGACTTCCGCGACACGTTGCCCGCCGTCCGGGAACCGGTGCTGATCGTCGTCGGGGCGGACGACGCGTACACCCCCGTCGCGGACGCCGAGGCGATCCGGCGCCTGGTCCCGCACGCGTCCCTGGCCGTCATCGAACGGGCGGGCCACCTGCCCGGCGCCGAACAGCCCGAGCGCTTCAATGCCGTCCTGCTCGACTTCCTCACCGCCCGACTGCCGGGACCGCGCCCGCAGGCGTCGCCGTCGTAGCCGTGCGGGCACGCCGCCGGGCCGCCCGCCTCAGGGATGCGGCCTGCGCAGGAGCGGAGGAGCGGGGTGCGAGAGGGGACTGGCCGCGGTGGGGTTCAGGCCGTCCAGGAGCAGGGTCACGTAGCGGCGCCAGCCGTCCTCGGTCGGATCCATCGTCCACAGCACGCTGACCAGCATGCTCATGATCCGCTTGAGGTCGTCGGGGACGAGGTCGCCGCGGATCACTCCGGCCTCCTGGCCCCGCACGACCAGCGGGTCGAGCGCGTCGAAGAAGCGCGCGCCCGTCTCCGCGGAGAAGACGCCCGCGTTCCGGGCGGCCGTCAGCACGTGGTACTCGTCGGCGGCCGACGTGAGGGCCGCCTCGATGACGACGCTGAGCCCGCGCCGCGGGTCCTCGTCGGCGAGGGCCCGGTCGATGGCGGGCCGGACGTCCTGGGTGAACTGCTGGTCGAGCACGGCTCTCAGCAGTGCGGCCTTGTCCGGGAAGCGGCGGAAGAGCGTCGCGATCCCCACGCCGGCCCGTCGCGCGATCTCGTCGAGCGGGGCGTCGGGGCCCAGCTCGGCGTACACGTCGCGGGCGGCCCGCACGATCTTCTCGACGTTGCGCACGGCGTCGGCGCGCAGCGGTCTGGGGGTCTCGGTCGACACGCCCTCGACCATACAACCGATAGTCGGCCATCAGATCTGGTTGACACGTCACGCGTCACGAACTGATAGTTGACTACTGATTGTGGTGTGCGCCGACCCCGTACCCACGCGCCGCCGGGCAGTCCCCTCCGTACCTCGCGGGTCCCGTGCCGTCCGGCCGGCCGGTCCTGCGCACACGCCCCGAGGACCCTCCATGCCACAACCGCCCACGCCTGCCCCGAACACCAGCAGGGTGATCGCCACGCTCGCGCTCGCGGGAGTCGCCGCGGCCGTCATGCAGACGCTGGTCACCCCGCTGCTCACCGACCTGCCGACCCTGCTCCACACCTCCCACTCCAACGCCGCCTGGGTCGTCACGGCCACCCTCCTGGTCGCCGGCGTGTGCGTCCCCATCAGCGGGCGCCTGGGCGACATGGTCGGCAAGCGCCGCATGCTGCTGGCCTGTTGCCTGCCCCTGATCATCGGCTCCGTGGTGTGCGCGCTGGCGAGCAGCGTCGTTCCGATGATCGTCGGACGCGGGCTGCAAGGCATAGGCATGGGCATGATCCCGCTCGGCATCGCCCTGCTTCGCGACGTCCTGCCCGCCGAGAAGCTCAGCTCCTCCATCGCCCTGGTGAGCGCCTCCATGGGCATCGGCGGCGGGATCGGCCTTCCGGTCTCCGCCGCGATCGCGCAGTACGCGAACTGGCGCTTCCTCTTCTGGGGCGCGGCCGCGCTCGCGGTCGTCGTGGCCGTCATGATCGTGGCCTTCGTACCGGAGGTGCCGGCCGCGGCCAAGGGCCAGCGCTTCGACGTCGTCGGCGCCCTGGGTCTGGCCGCGGGCCTGGTGTGCCTGCTGCTCTCCGTGTCCAAGGGGGCCGACTGGGGCTGGGGTTCGGCCACCACGCTGGGCCTGATCACGGCGGCCGTCGTGATCCTGGCCTCCTGGGGCTGGTTCGAGTGGCGCACCGGCGACCCGCTGGTGGACCTGCGCACCACCGTCCGCCCGCGCGTCCTGCTGACGAACCTCGCCTCCGTCCTCATCGGCTTCGGCATGTACGCCAGCATGCTCGTCGTGCCGCAGCTGTTGCAGTTCCCCGCGGCCACCGGATACGGCCTGGGCCAGTCCATGCTGGCCGCCGGGCTGTGGATGCTCCCCGGCGGGCTGATGATGATGGTCGTCTCCCCCCTCGGGGGCAGGCTCACCAACACCCGCGGCCCGAAGGTCACCCTCGTCAGCGGGGCGCTCGTACTGGCGTCGGGCTACGCCGTCGCGCTGCTGCTGGCCTCGACGGCGCCGGGCCTGATGGTCGCCGTGATGATCATGAACAGTGGTGTGGCCCTGGCCTACGGCGCCATGCCCGCCCTGATCATGAGCGCGGTGCCGCTGGCCGAGACCGGCGCCGCGAACGGCTTCAACGCCCTGATGCGGTCCCTGGGCACCTCCGTCGGCGCCGCCGTCGTCGGCGTCGTACTGGCCCGGCTGACCACCACCACCGGAGGCGTCACCTTCACCTCCGAGACCGGCTTCCGCACGGGCCTCGTCCTCGGCGGCGGCTTCGCCCTGCTGTCCGGCGCCGTGGCCGCCCTCATCCCCGCCCTCCGACCGGAACGCCCCGAACCGCACGACGCCTCGGACCCCGCGCCCGAATCCGCCCCCACCACCACGCACAGGTGACCCGCCACGGACATCCGTCGGACACCCCCTAGACTCCCCTGACCAGCGCAAGGAGCTGGTCACGCACACCGCTCGGCTTCCAGGAGACACCCGTGTTCAAGGTCAACGAGTACTTCGACGGGACGGTCAAGTCCATCGCCTTCCAGGGTGGGGAGGGCCCGGCGACCATCGGCGTCATGGCGCCGGGAGCATACGAGTTCGGCACCGCCAAGCGGGAGACCATGCACGTCGTCAGCGGCGCCCTGACGGTCAAGCTCCCCGGCTCCGACGCGTGGGAGACCTTCGAGTCCGGCTCGCACTTCGACGTCCCGGCCGACAGCACCTTCCACCTCCGGGTCGAGATCGACACGGCGTACCTCTGCGAGTACCGCGACTGACCCGGGCCGGGGAAACGACCTGCCGCACGCCGGGGGAAGTTCCGCTCCTGGCGCGATGATCGCAGCCGCTGACTCTTTTCGCCTCGGACGACGACGGCTGCGCAGGGCGGACGCCCGTACCCGACGGCTTCCGTTACGTCGTCCAACTCGACGGCAAGCTGGTGAAGTCGCAGGATCCCTACCTCACCGAGGACCAGCGGCAGCTGGTCGACACCGTGCTGGCCGCAGCCGCTTGAGCGGCCGGTCCTCGGCCGGCCGGTCGACCCTCGATCGGCCGGCCGCCCGGCCGCCCCGCCGCCTGCGCGCGGCCGCGGCCCCCGGTGTCAGGAGCTGATGAAGCGCGTGGCGCCCACGAACGGGCGGTTCGCGAGGGGCTCTTCCCGCACCTTCTCCCCGGTCTTGGGCGAGTTGATCATCATCGGCTCGCCCTGGGCGTTCCGGCCCACGTAGATGCCGATGTGGGTGACGCTGGACGTGCTGCTGCCGAAGCCCACCACATCGCCGGGCCGCAGGTCGTCCGGCGACGCGATCCGCTCGCCCACGGCCGAGCCGGCCGGCGCCGCGCCGCCGCCCGCGTCGAACTGCGGCTGGCTGTCGCGGGGGATCGTGATGCCGAGCGCGGAGTACACCTGGCTCGTCAGGCCCGAACAGTCGTAGCCGAAGCCGGCCGTGCCCGACCACAGGTAGTCCAGGCCGAGGAACTTGCGCGCCTCGGCGACCACGTCGTCGCCCGTCGCCCCCGACGTCGGGACCTTCCCGAGGTCGGCCCGCTTGAAGTAGATCGGGCTACCGTCGTTCGCCCGGGCCTGCACGACGAAGGGAGCACCCGGGACCGGCTGCACGGCGAACTCCGTGTTGAAGGAGTACTCGACGCCCCCCTTGGGCTTCGCCCCCGCCGCCAACGCCTGCCGAGAGCCGTAGCCCCAGGCCGTCGCACGGGTGACGCGCTCGGCGGTCGCGCCGGCCGGAGCCTTCTTCCGGACCTTCGTCAGCTGCCGGTCGGGCACCCAACCGGGGTAGCCGACCGCGTCCCGGGGCGTCGGCTGGCCGTGGACCACCACCTTGTCCCAGAGCACGCCGTCCTTGGTCATCGTGTCCACCACGGTGACCCGGCCCCCGTACAGGGCCTGCGTCTCCCCCGGGACGTCGCGGCGCAGGTTGATGTCGGGGGCCATCGCGGCGAACCAGCCCCGGATGTCGACCGGGTTGGTGAGCGCCTTCGCGTCCACCGTCCGGACCTTCTCGGGGCTCTCCCAGATCTGGGCGACGGACACGTCGACGTAGCAGGTCCTGGCGCCCTTGCAGGCGGCCGAAGCCGCCGAGGACGACGCCGGGGACGCCGATGACGGGGCGTCGATCGCGGACATCTGAGGTGCCAGGGGGACGAGGGCCATGACGGCGCCGACGGCAACGGGCAGCACGACTTTCGAGAGGGGCATACGACGATTGTCCTGCGCGAGCCGTCGTGGACCAGGGACCGATCAGCCGCCCATGCGGCTGATTCAGGCCACTGGGGTCGGGATCAGATGGTTCCGGCGGGAGCTGCTGCGGGGGCTCCGGCGGCGGCTGCGGACTCGGTGGGCAGACCGGCCTCCACCCAGTCCTGGATGCCCTCGCGGTACTTGCGCACATCGGTGTAGCCCAGGGCGGTCAGCCGGTCGGCGACCTGCCCGCTGTTCGGGCACGCCGGGTTGGAGCAGTAGGTGACGATCGGGGCGTCCAGGTCGGGGAGGAGGGTCGGAGCCAGGGCGTCGACGTCCGCCCGCACGAGCTCCACGGCGCCGGGCAGGTGCTGCTGGGCGTAGTACGTACCGCCCAAGGTGTCGAGGACGGTCACGGCGCCTGCGTCGATCGCCGAGGCCAGTTCGTCGCGGGTGATGAGTAGGGTCATGCCACTGCCTCCCAGAGAAGCGGACTATAGTCCTTTTACGAGTCGTGACAGTACCGGACCGTGGTCCGTTTATGCAATGCCATGGGAAGACCGAGAGAAGGAAGGACCGGACGTGACCGGAGCGATGGACCCGCCGCAGGTCTTGGAGATCCTGCGGACACCGCCGCCCAAGGAGCGCGCGGACGCGGCGCGCAACCGGGCCGCCGTACTGGAGGCGGCCGCCGGCCTGTTCGCCGAGCACGGCGTCGAGGCAGTGTCCATGGACCAGGTCGCCGCGGCCGCCGGCGTCGGCAAGGGCACGCTCTTCCGCCGCTTCGGCGACAAGGCGGGACTGGCCGCCGCGCTGCTCGATTCCCGCGAGCGGGTGCTCCAGGAGGCCGTGCTGCACGGGCCGCCTCCGCTCGGCCCGGGCGCCCCGGCCCCCGAACGCCTGGCCGCGTTCCTCGACGCCTACCTGGACTACCTCCTGGAGCACCTGCCCCTGGTGCGGATGTCGGAGACCGCCACTCCCGGCGCGCGGTACCGGATCGGTGCGTACCGCTTCTGGCACCGGCACGTGGCGATCCAGCTCGCCGGGGCGCCCGATCCCGATCATGCCGCACATGCGCTGCTCGCGGCCCTGGCCGCCGATCACGTCGCCGCGCTGCTCCCCGAACTCGGCGAGGAACGGCTGCGCGCCGGCCTGCTCCGCCTCGCCCGCGCGGCCGCGTGACGCACGGGCCGGCGCCGGCCCGGCCCTGAGCTCACGGGCACCGGCGCGGCCCGAAGGGTCAGCCGGCGGGGGTGCGTACCGCCGCGGGTCCGGCGCCGCGGCCGGCCGGGAGGCTCCGTGCCGAGCGCAACGGCGAGACGAGTAGGGAAAGGACGGCGAGGAGTTCGCCGAGGGCTCCGACCAACATCGCCGGGCGGGCGCCGCTGACGGACGCCCTGCGCGCCTGGTGGGAGGCTGCGGTCCGACCGTACTGGCCGCGGATCCGGGCCGTACTGGAGGCGGACATCGCGTACCGGACCTGGCGGCTCGCCGAAGCCGGCATCCACGAGGTGTTCCACCGGCTGCACCCCGCGCCGCGTCGGACCGGTGACCGGCTGGTGTCCGCGGACCTGCCCGCGGCGGGACTGGACCCGGGCGGTACGGGCCTGACGCTGGCGCCCAGCGCGTTCGCGGCGCGCCGCCACCTGCTGGCAGGACCCGGCCCCACCCCGCCGACCGCCGTCCACCCCTCACGGACGGTCGCCACCCTGTGGGAGCGCCACGCCGCGTCCGGGGACGGGCTGGCCCGGCTGCTGGGCCGCGGCCGGGCCCGGCTGCTGCTCACGTCCAGCTCACCGGCCACGACCACGCAGCTGGCCGCCCGGTGCGGCCTCGGCCTCGGCGCGGTGTCCCAGCACCTGCCGCGCCGCGCGACGCGGGCCTTCTCACCAGCCACCGCTACCGACGCGAGGTCCGCTACACGACGAGCGACCTCGGCACCGCCCTCCTGAACCGGGCATCCGACACCTGACCCACTCCGCCCCGACTCCGACTCCGACTTCTCGCCTCCCACTCCGACTCCGACTTCGGCGGGACCGGGATCACCCCGTCGTGCGGCGCAGGTGGGCGGCGGCCTCCCGGGTGAGGGCGTCGACCGGCCATGCGGCGAGGGTGCTCGACGCGGTGCGCCGCGTTTCGGGCGCCCCGCTGGTGAGCGCGTACCGCAGCAGGGGCCAGCCGTGTTCGGGGTGGCCCCGCAGCAGGTGCGCGAACAGCAGGAGGGCGTGGTCGTGTTCGGGGCCGGAAGTCGCGGCAAGACGGCGTTCGGCCAGGTCGAGGATGCGCGCGACGTGCTGGCGGCCGCAGTGGCGCAGCGCATGGGCCCAGGTCGGTTCGAGCAGGGACGGTCCGGTTTCCAGTCGTGCCAGGAGCGCGGCCGTCGGCGTCAGGCCCAGGACTTCGGCAGGTCGCAGCGCGAGGTGGAAGTCGGGTCGCCGGGGGTCGGCGAGGTGACCCAGGACGAGGGCGGCCCAACGGGGTGCGCGGAGCATGTCCTCGAAGCGTGCCGTCAGGTGCGCGATGTCGGCGGGTGTCCAAGGGAGTTCCTCGGGGGATGGCGGAAGAACAGGGTGATGCCGATCAGGCTCCGCAGCACGGTGAGCGTGGGCGGCCGGACCCGGACCAGGTCGGCGTAGCGGTGCAGCACGGGGACGGCGTGCGCGTAGTCGGCCAGCCCGGGTGCGGGACCCCCTTGGCCGTCGGCCATCGCGGCCAGGATGCTCCCGCCGCCGTCCAGGAGCGGAGTGTCGACGTGGGGGCGGCGCAGTGCTCCGTGCAGGTCACCCGTTGTCGCGGCGAGGTGGGCGAGGTACTCGACCGTGATGGTGTTGCGGAAGCCCTCGCGCAGCAACCACGCCCCGATCCGGGGATCGGTGGTCCCGCGCAGCGTCCGTACCGCCTGGACGCGTCCCCAACCCGCGACCCGCTGGGCGAGGGTGTGGACGGCAGCGTCTCCGTCGGTCTGGGAGCGGTGGAGCGCGACGGCTGCGTAGAGGGTGAGCTCGTCCAGGGCGCCGAGCAGGAGCAGCAGCTCCCGGTCGCGGGAGTCCCCGCCCAGGCCCAGGAGCACCAGGCCGATCTTGACCGGCGCCCGGTGGGTACCGCGCTCGGCCAATTGCCGTCCCAGTGCGCGCAGTCCGTCGGACGGGAGGCCGCGACGGCGGACCTCGGCGCCGAGCTCGTCGGCGACGTCGATCGGCGAACAGGTGACGAGCAGGTCGTGGAGGTCATGGAAGTCGCGCGGGCCCCTGCGCTCGTCTTCACCACGGCCGGACGCCGATGCCCGTAGCAGGTGGGTCAGGTGATCGGCGAGTTCGATACCGGTGGGGCGCAGCACACCGTCCCCGTCCGGGGTACGTCGTAGCAGTGCGTCTTCGCCACCGCCGACGAAGGCGAGGCGCGTGGCGTCCGGACGCGCATCGGGGAGCGGATCCCCGAAGCCGGGCCACGGACCGGGGCCGTAGCGCGCGCGAAGGATCCGCGCATGGTCGAAGAGGGTGGGTGCGGGATCCTCGCCGCCGCCGACGACGTCGTCGCGCGCCCACCAGGAGCCGGTCAACAGGCCGGGGGCCGCGGGCCCTTTCGTGTCGTCATGACGTGGATGGTGCCCAATACGGCCCGCCTTGGCAACCGAGCCCCCTCGGAGCCGCCCCTTTCGAAACACCGGGGCAGCTCCGAGGGCGCCGCTTCGCTACGGGCCCGCTACAGGCGCCCTGCGAGCGGGACGGGCCGTCACAGCATGCCGAGCAGGATCACCACCCCTCGGGCGATGACGGAAAAGGCGTCGATGATCCACTGGTCCATGCGATGGCTCCCACTGTTCTCGGAACTCCGGCTCCCCGCCGGTCACCACGGGGAAGGTGGCCGCGAACCGCGACCACTCCCTTAGATGATCTTGATGTGAACGGGCGCCCACAATTCCCCGAGAGTCGATTCGCCCGCGCGATGATGCGACACCCGGTGGTCCGTCCGATGCGACTTCCGGCCCGAACTCCGCACCCTTCGGGGAGTCCCTAGTGCTGTGGCCGGAAAGGTTTGCCGGGTCGCGGTGTCCGGTGCGGTGCATCGCAAGACGGAGGGCCACGACTCGTACTGGACGTACCGTCGTGGTCCGACAACGCAGGGGGCACCTCCCAGCGGTAGCTGGGGGAGAGGTGCCGTGCCGGGCGCCGCGACCCGGTGAACCTTTCCGGTCACAGCACTAGGCAGTGTCTGATGGCTCTTGCCCTGCATGGTGGATCTACCGCTGTTCCGGGCAGGAGTCGGTCATGGTGCGTCGGCATGAACTGACGAATG
>NZ_JBIWAJ010000009.1:0-306460 GCF_044759975.1 Streptomyces sp. NPDC098789 | reverse complement strand
CGGGCCTTGCGGGCCGCGACGCGCGCCGTGGCGGCCTGGATCGCCTTGCGGATGATGTCCGCGGCCTCGGTCGGGTTCCGGTCGAACCAGTCGTTCAGGTGCTCGTGGACGACCTTCTGCACGAAGGTCTTGGCCTCCGTGTTGCCCAGCTTCGCCTTCGTCTGACTCTCGAACTGCGGCTCGCCCAGCTTCACCGAGATGATCGCCGTCAGACCCTCGCGGATGTCCTCGCCCGCGAGGTTGTCGTCCTTCTCCCGCAGCAACCTCTTCTCGCGCGCGTAGCGGTTCACGACCGTGGTCAGTGCGGTCCGGAAGCCCTCCTCGTGCGTGCCGCCGTCATGGGTGCGGATCGCGTTCGCGTACGAGTACGCGCTCTCGCTGTACTGGCCGTTCCACTGCATCGCGATCTCCACCGACAGCACCCGCCCGGGCTCCCGCGCCGCCACCTCGATCACGCTCGCGTGCACCGGCTCGCCCTTGCGGGCGCCCAGGTGCCGGACGAAGTCCGCGATGCCGCCCTCGTACCGGTAGGACACCAGCCGCGGTGCCGCCTCGCCGTCGGTCGCGGTCGCGGTCGCGGTCGCGGTTGCGGTCGCGGTCGCGGTTGCGGTCGCGGTCGCGGTCGCGGTCGCGGTCGCGGTCGCGGTCGCGGTTGCGGTCGCGGTCGCGGTCGCGGTCGCGGCGGTCCGCTCGTCCGTGAGGGTCAGGGTCAGGCCCTTGTTGAGGAAGGCCATCTCCTGCAAGCGGCGCGAGAGCGTGTCGAAGGAGTACTGGGTCGTCTCGAAGATGTCGCCGTCGGCCCAGAAGGTGATCGTGGTCCCGGTCCGGTCCGTCTCCTCGTGCCGGGCGATCGGTCCGGTCGGCTCCCCGTGCGCGAAGGACTGGGTCCAACGGAACCCGTCCGCGCGGACCTCGGCCGTCAGGCGGGCCGACAGGGCGTTGACCACGGACAGGCCCACCCCGTGCAGGCCGCCGGAGACGGCGTAGCCGCCGCCGCCGAACTTGCCGCCCGCGTGCAGGACCGTCAGCACCACCTCCAACGCCGGCCGGCCCGTCCCCGGGTGCAGGCCGACCGGGATGCCGCGGCCGTTGTCGACGACCCGCACTCCCCCGTCGGCCAGCAGCACCACGTCGATCCGATCGGCGACGCCGGCCAACGCCTCGTCCACGGAGTTGTCCACGATCTCCTGCACCAAGTGGTGCAGGCCCTGCGGCCCGGTCGAGCCGATGTACATACCGGGGCGCTTGCGCACCGCGTCCAGGCCGTCGAGGACCTGGATCGCCCGCGCGTCATAGGAACCGGACGCGGGTGCGGGGGCGGGTGCGGGGGCGGGGGCGGGGGCAGGGGTGGGGGCGGGGGCCGGAACGACGGTCTCGGTCAAGGCGGTACTCGCTTTCGGACACGACGAACTCCGCTGCCGCGCACGCGCTCGGCAGCGAAGGGGACGTTGGCTGGTGGGCCGCTCCGGGGCATGGCGAAGCACGCTCCGGGCCGGTGGAGTCCGATCGCGCACCACGCGACCGGACTGTTCCACTGTACCGGCCGTCCATGTCGGCGATAGGGCAGGAAGGCCCCCAGGTGTCGATCTGAAGCGATTTCGGGGGTAGAGACTCATCCCCCTACGAAACTTTCACCGGAGAGCCTCAGAGGGGCCTTCACAGCCCCTCTGAGGCTCTTTGGCGAAAGGGATCAAGGCGCGGATTCTTCGTCACGCTCCGTCGCGCCGCAGTGGCCGGGATCCGCGCTGTGGACCGGGGGCGGCCGGGCCGATGAGACGTACCGATGAGACGGGCCGGGGAGACAGGCCGGGGAACGAAAAAGGTCCCGTCCCCTTCTCTTCAGAAGGGGACGGGACCTCGTGGAGCGCTGGGCAGGCCTTGCACCTGCATCCCCCCACAGGAAGTGGGGTGCCTTTCCTTGGACCACCAACGCCGGGCCGATCACCGGTGAGGGCGACGAGCTCAAGATCGATCATACGGTACGGATCTTGTGGTCCGCGCCGCCCGTACGGGCGGCGGCGGAGGGCACCGACGGGGCTCGCCGGGCCCGGCCGACCTGGGTGAATCCTCATCTATGCTTCAAGGCGGCCGCGAGGCGGTGGCCCGTCGGCGGACCACTCTCGGGGCCCGACCGGACGCGGCCGTACGGCGCTGATCACGAAGGCTGATCACGAAGATCACAGGGGATCGAGCGGCGACCGTCAGCGCGCGTCCCCGTGGGCCCGGGCATCCCGCCAGCCCGCCCACCACGAGTAAGACCCCCCAGGGAGAAGTGAGGTATGGCAGTGATCTGCGTCGGAGGCATGATCGGGATCGGCAAGACGAGCGTGGCCGAGCTCCTCGCCAAGGAGCTCGGCAGCGAGGTCTTCTACGAGAGCGTGGACGACAACCCGATCCTCCCGCTCTTCTACACGGCGAGCCCCGAGGAGATCCAGGCCAAGCGCTACCCCTTCCTGCTCCAGCTCTACTTCTTGCAGACGCGCTTCGCCGCGATCAAGGAGGCGTACAAGCAGGGCGACAACGTCCTCGACCGCTCGATCTACGAGGACTGGTACTTCGCCAAGGTCAACCACGACCTCGGCCGGATCAGCACCCTCGAAATGCGCGTGTACGAGGGCCTGCTCCACGAGATGATGCGTGAGATCGACGGCCTGCCCTACCGCAAGGCACCCGACCTCATGGTCTACCTCAAGGCGGACTTCGAGACGGTGCTGCACCGCATCGGGCTGCGGGGGCGCGACTTCGAGCAGGACGAGGGCCTCGTCTCCTACTACCGGACCCTGTGGTCCGGCTACGACGCCTGGGTGCACGAGCACTACTCGGCCAGCGACGTCCTGGTGGTCGACATGAACAACACCGACGTGGTGAACGACGCCGCGGACGCGGCCCGTGTGGTGCAGGAGGTCAAGGACGCCCTCGTGGCGGCGCGCCTGCGCGCCTGAGGTCCTCTCCCCCGCCGGTGACCGCCGCGGCACCGCGACACTGCGGCTGCACGGCGTCACCGGTCGGCGTCGGGGTGGGCGATGTCGAAGAGGATCATGGCCAGTTCGTGCGTCACCCGCTCGACGGCCACGATCTGGGCGCGGACCGGTGGGGGCAGGTGCGCCCGCTCCCACAGGGCCACCGGCAGGTCCGGCGGGCGGGCCGCCCACAGCCTTTCGAGGTCGTCCGCCGTCCCCACGAGCGAGTGCACGGCGTCGTGCGCGACGGCGCCGACGGCTTCGGCCAGCGGGTCCTCGGCCGGGCCCGCCGGGCCGAACCGGGCGAAGGCGGGCAGGTCGGTGAGGGTGACCACCGTCGCGTGGACGTGGGGCATCCGCAGCACGCGCTGCACCCAGGCCGGGCCCGCGCTCCCGTCGGGCAGGCCCGGGTAGTCGGGGGGCGCGACCAGCGTGCGGTGCAGGATCAGCGCGTACGCACGGTGCTCGGGGGTCGGGGTCCACAGGCCGGCGCGCAGGGCCGCGTCGAGCCGCTCGATCCGGGCGCGGGCCCCGGCCACGTCGCCGGCCCACTGCGGCGCCAGGTCCGCGACCCCCGCCGCGCGCACCGCGCGGGCCCGGTCGCCGAGGAGCAGCGGGAGGGGTTCGGCGCCCTCCGGGGTCCGCTCGTCCTGCTCGTCCCGTCGGGCGTGCTCTTCGTGCCGGGCCTGCTCGTCGTGCTCCTCGGCCAGGTGCGCCGTGACGTGGACGCCGAGGACCTCGCGGGCCCGGCGCCCGCGCTCGCTGCCGCCGACGAGCGCGCGCCAGCCGGCCTCGGTGCGCCCGCGCGGCTCACCGGTCTCCAGCGGTCCCCGGTACAGGCTGTCGGTGCGCGGGCCGTCGACCCGGCCGAACAGGGCGAGCAGCTCGACGTCGTCGACCAGGACGTCCGCCTCGCGGGCGACGCGGCAGGCCGCGAGCGCGAGCAGCGCGACGACGGGCATCCACCGCGAGGTGAACTCGGCGGCGCCCGGTGCGTCCGGGCGGCCCGGCCGCGGGCCCCTCGGGCCGGGCGGGGTCCGGTTGTCGAAGCCGGTGTGCCACACCACGAGCGCGCCGCAGTTCAGCACGGCCCGGCGCCAGGCCACCGCCCCGTACGCCGCCTCGTTGCGCCGTTCCCAGTCGTCCTGTCCGTCGGCCACGTCACCCGCCCCCTCCGTCGTTCCGAGCCACCGGCCGCCGCCGCCGGACCGTGAGGCATTCATCCTGCCCACTGGTGGTCTGCGGGAACGCGCACCGAGCCGGAGCTGCGCCGTTCCTGCTCCTACCAGGCGATGGTCCTCCCCGGTGGGGGCGGAGCCGCGGGAGGGGAGCGGTGGTGCAGGGTGGGGGTAGGCAGATCCCCACGGACCGCTAGGAGCGCCGCGTGCAGAAGTCGGGTGACGTCGTCCTGCGGCCCCACCAGGAGGAAGCGGTGGAGGCGATCGTCCGCGGGCTGGACGTGCCGCCCGGGAAGCGGATTCCGGGGGCGGGGCTGCGGGCCACCGTGGTGGCCGCGTGCGGGACCGGGAAGACCTTCGTCGCCGCGGCGGCCGCGCTCCGGCTCGCCCGGCACGGCCGGGTGCTGGTGCTCCTGCCGACCCTGGACCTGCTCGGCCAGACGCTGCGCGCGTGGCGGACGGCCGGGCACACCGGGCCCGCCGTGGCCGTCTGCTCGCTGCAGGACGACCCGGCCCGGTCGGGTCTGGACGTGCGCGCCACGACGTCGGCGCCGCAGCTCGGGCTGTGGCACGGCCGGGGGCCGGTGACGGTCTACGCCACCTACGCGTCCCTGGGGGTGCTCGCCGAGGCGCACCGCGGGACGTACGGGCTGCCGATGGACGCCTTCGACCTGGTCGTCGTCGACGAGGCGCACCGCACGTCCGGTGCGGCGGGCAAGGCCTGGGCGGGCGTCCACCACCAGGACGTCGTGCCGGCGCTGCGCCGCTTGTACCTGACCGCCACCCCCCGGATCTGGCAGGACCGGCCGCCGCGCTCGGCGCGGGAGCGGGAGCTGTACGAGGCGCAGACCGCCCTCGTGGACGAGGAGGTGCCGGCCCGGACGCGGCGGGTGTGGGACAGGCTGCCGCGCGAGCTGGCCTGTTCGATGGACGACGAGGCCGTGTTCGGGCCCGTCGTGTACGAGCTCTCGCTCGCGGACGCGATCGCGCGCGGGCTCCTGGCGAAGTACCAGATCGTGGTCGTCGAGCTGACCGACCCGGTGGTGACGCCGGACCGGCTCGTGGGCGGGGAGCGGTGGGAGGAGCGGTTGCGCGGGGAGCGGCTGGCCGCGCTACAGACGGCCCTCCTGGAGACCATGGCCGCGCACGACCTGAGCACCACGATCACCTTCCACCACCGCACGGTCGAGGCCCGGGCCTTCGCCGAGGGCCTGCCCGCCGTCGCGGCGCGGCTGCACGCCGTCGACCCCGACCGCCATCCCGGGGCCGTGTGGGCGGGGTGGCTGTGCGGGGAGCACGACGGCGCGCACCGGCAGGACGTGCTCGCGGACTTCGGGCGCCGGGCGGGCCGGGCGGTCCTGTCGAACTGCCGGGTGCTGGGCGAGGGCGTCGACATCCGCAGTACGGACTCCGTGGCCCTGATCGACCCCAGGGGGTCGGCCGTGGACATCGTCCAGGCCATCGGCCGGGCGCTGCGCCAGCGGCCGGGGCAGGGCAAGACGGCGACCTTGATCGTGCCGGTGTTCCTGGCGGCGGGCGAGGACCCGGCGGACATCCTCTCCTCGAACTCCTACCGGCCCTTGGTCCGGGTCCTGGAGGGGCTGCGGGCGCACGACGAGAAGGCCGTGGAGATGCTCGCCGTGCCGCAGGCACCGCAGGGGCCGCGGGCGCACGAAGGGCGCGCGGTGGATCCGGCGCTCCCGGGCGGTCCGGACGGGCGGCTGCTGCTGCGGTTCGCGACCCCGCGCGATCCGGCGCTGATCGCGAAGTGGATCAGCTACACCGTCATCGACACCGAGCGCCAGGACTGGCGCCGGGGTGCGGAGGCCGCCTTCCGCTACCGCCGGCGCGAGGAGCACCTGGAGGTGCCCTACGAGCACGCCGAGGGCCCGTACCCGCTGGGGAGGTGGCTCTCGGACCAGCGACGCGCCCATCGCGCCGGGCGGTTGACCGGGGAGCGGGCCGCCGAGCTGGAGTCCCTGGGCATCGTGTGGGACACCGCCGACGCGGCCTTCGAGGAGAACCTCGCCGCCGCGCGGGCGTACTTCGAGCGGCACGGGACGCTGGCCGCGCCGCGGCACGCGACCGCCCTGGACCGGGCGGTCGGGCAGTGGCTGACCAACGTGCGCCGACCGGGTGGGCTCGGCAAGGATCCCGGCCGTGCGCGGCGGCGGGCCGACGCGCTCGCCTCGATCGACGCGGACTGGAACCCGGGGCCGCTCGGGTGGACCGTCGACTGGCAGCGCCACCACGCCTACCTGGCCCAACTGCTCGCCGGCGGGGCGCGGCTCGACGAGGTCGTGCCGGGGGTGACCCGGCACGGCGAGGACGTCGGGCGCTGGCTCGCCTCCCAGCGGCGGGACTGGCCGCGCCTGGGCGAGGAGCAGCGGCGCAGGCTCGGCGCGCTCGGCGCGGCGCCCGCCCCGCCTGCCCGCCGGGCGGCGGCGCCGGTGGCCGCCGCGGCCGGGGACCGGCGGGGTGCGGCCGCCTTCGACCGGGGGGTGCGGGCCCTCGCCCAGTGCTTGGAGCGGACGGACGGACGGCCGCCCGGCCGGGCGCACGTCGAGCGGTTGGCGGACGGGAGCGAGCACCGCACCGGGGTGTGGCTGGCCAACCAGAAGCAGCGCCGCGACCGGTTGGGCGCCGCCCGACTCCGGGCGCTGGCCGACCTGGGCATCGACTGGGCCGCCGGCTGACGTCGGGCCGGGCGTCGCACGGGTGAGCCCGCGCGTCGTACGGGCGCACCCCCGCGGCGGACGAGCGCACCCGGGCGGTGGCCGGTCAGCCGGTGGTGGCCAGCTGTCGCGCGATGGCGCCGGTGAGGGTCGCGTGCTGCTGCGTCAGGTAGAAGTGGCCGCCGGGCAGGACCTGGAGGTCGAAGCCGGCCGGGGCGACGTCGGCCCAGGCGCCCATGTCCGCCACGGTGGTGGAGGGGTCCTCCTCGCCGATGTGGGCGTGGACGGGGCAGCCCACGGGGGTGGCGGCGCGGGGGCCGTAGGTGCCGACGATCGTGAAGTCGCCCCGGATGGCGGGCAGCACGATCTCGCGCAGGTCCGGGTCGTCCAGCAGGGCGTCCTCGGTGCCGCCGAGCCGGCGGACCTCGGCGATCAGCGCGTCGTCGTCCTCGGTGTGCAGGGTGCGCGGGGCCAGCAGGTGCGGGGGCTTGCGGCTGGAGACGTGGAGGGCCGCGGGGCGCACCCCGTGCGCGCGCTCCAGGCGCAGGGCGATCTCGTGGGCCAGGGAGGCGCCCATGCTGTGCCCGAAGAGCGTCAGGGGGACGTCCAGGTGGGGCAGCAGGGCGGCGGTGACCTGGTCGGCGAGCTCGTCCATGGTCTCGACGCACGGTTCCGCGAGCCGGTCGTGGCGGCCCGGGTAGCGGGCGACCATGACCTCCGTGGCGTCGTCGAAGGAGGTGCCCCAGGCGTGGTAGAAGCTCGCCGAGCCGCCCGCGTGCGGCAGGACCAGGAGCCGGCGGCGCGGGGCGCTGCGGACGGCGTACCGCCGGAACCACCGGTCGCCGCCCACCGGGGTGGGGGGCGCGGTGGGGTGGGTACGGAGGGTCATCACGTCGTCCTCTGAGCTAAGGGGTGTTGCGCGATCGTCTCCACCCGGGGTCGGGCCAGTGCCAGGTAATCGGCCGTGGCCAGGGCGACCGACCGGTCGAGCCGGGCCGCGTTGAAGAATATCTCCTCGTGCACGAGCAGGTAGGGGTCGACCACGAGGGTCGGCCCCGGGCCCCGGTGAACCCGCAAGCGCGCCTCGCCGCCGACCGGTTGGCGCACCGGCCGGTCGTGTGTGCTCACGGTGTGTGCTCCGTCGACCAGGTCCGGGTGGCGTCGATCCGGGCGGCGGCGTCCGCCAGGACGGGCTGGGCGGCCGGTCCGCCCAAGCGGTGGGCGGGTCCGGGGGGCGCGCCCTGGCCGACCGCGATCAGTACCTCGCCGGCGCCGGCCGGGTCCCGGGCGAGCTGGAGGGTCTCGACGGGGATCCCCGCGCGGCCGAGGACCTCGGCGACGCCGGCGAGGGCGGCGGGCCGGTCGGGCGCGCGGAAGAAGGCGAGGTCCCCGGTCAGCGCGAGGTCGACGGCGAAGCCGTTGACCTCGACGAGCCGTTCGCCGGAGCGCGGGCCGCTGAGGGTGCCGCGCACCGACACCCGCTCGCCGGAGGGCAGCGTGCCCTCGACGGTGACGAGGCCGCGGTGGCGCGGGGCGTCGGGGGCGGCTGCCTCGGGGGCGGCGCCGTCCGGGTCCGTGCTCGACTCGACTTCCAGGCCCCGCTCCCGTGCGATCAGCGGGGCGTTGACGTAGGAGACTCCTCCCTCGACCACGGCGCCGAGCGCGCCCTTGAGCGCGGCCAGCGACAGCGCGGTGGTGTCGTGGCGGCAGATCTCGCCGCTCGCCCGCACCCGGAGCCGGCCGGGCAGCGAGCCGGCGGTGGCGGTGAAGAGCCGACCGAGGCGTTCGGTGAGGGTGAGCCAGGGGTCGAGGTCGTCGTCGACCACGCCGAGCGGGACGTTGACGGCCTCCGGGACGAAGCGCCCGGAGAGGGCTTGGCGCACGGATCCGGCGACGCCGACCCCGGCGCGTTCCTGGGCCTCGGCGGTGCCGGCGCCCAGGTGCGGGGTGACGACCACGGTGTCCAGTTCGAACAGCGGGGAGTCGGTGCAGGGTTCGGTCGAGAAGACGTCGACGGCGGCGCCGGCGACCCGGCCCTCCTTGAGCGCGGCGTACAGCTCGGCCTCGTCGACGATCCCGCCGCGGGCCGCGTTGACGATCCGGACCCCCGGCTTGACCCGGTGCAGCGCCTCGAAGCCGATGAGGCCGGTGGTCTCGGGCGTCTTGGGCAGATGGACCGTCAGGAAGTCGGACGTGGACAGGAGTTCGTCGAGGTCGACGACGCGCACCCCGGCTGCCTCGGCGTATCCCGGCCGGACGTAGGGGTCGTAGGCGAGCAGCCGCATGCCGAAGGCCGCCATCCGGCGGGCCACCAGCGTGCCGATCCGGCCGAGGCCGACGATGCCGAGGGTCTTGCCCGAGAGCTCGACGCCGGTGAACCGGCTGCGCTGCCAGTGGCCCTCCTTGAGGGCCGCGTCGGCCTGCGGGATGTTCCTGGCCACGGCGAGCAGCAGGCCCACCGTCAGCTCGGCGGCGCTGACGATGTTGGAGGTGGGGGCGTTGACGACCATGACGCCCGCCCGGGAGGCGGCGGCGACGTCCACGTTGTCCAGGCCGACGCCGGCCCGGCCGATCACCTTGAGCCGGGTGCCCGCCGCGATGGCCCGCGCGTCCATGCGGGTGGCACTGCGCACGAGCACCGCGTCGGCCGCGGGCAGCGCGGCCAGCAGCTCCGCCCGGTCGGCGCCCGCGCAGTGCCGGATCTCGAAATCCGGGCCGAGGGCCTCGACGGTGGCGGGAGAGAGTTCCTCGGCTATCAGTACGACTGGCTTGTGCATGGCTCGCTTCCTGTTTCTCGCGGGAGGGGGCGTTGCCGGATGCCGGTTTCAGCCGGCGCTGGTGACCAGCTGCGGCGGCTCGACGGCCGCGGCGGCCGCGGCGGCCGGGCCCAGCGCGTCCCAGGTCTGGGGGGCTCCGAAGTGCTGCTCCACCCAGGTGGGGTCGTAGAGCGTGTCCAGGTAGCGGTCCCCCTGGTCGGGGGAGAGCGCGACCGCCGTGAGCCGTTCGCCGCGCGGCCGTCCGGCGAGCCAGCGCAGGGCGCCGCTGACGACGGTCCCGGTGGAGCCGCCGAAGAGGAACCCCTGCCGGGCCATGGCGTGGCAGCTCTCCAGGGTGTCCCGTTCGGGCACCATCACGACCTCGTCGACGAGGTCGTCGTTCAGCAGCATCGGTCGTACGCCGGCCCCCAGTCCCGGGATGTGCCGCGGGAGCGCGGGGCCGCCGAAGGTCACCGAGCCGATGCTGTCGACGGCCACGATCCGTACGCGGCGCCGCTGTTCGCGGAACCAGCGGGCGCAGCCCATCAGGGTGCCGGTGGTCCCGGCGCCGACGAAGAGCACGTCCAGCTCGGGGAACTGGGCGGCGACGGTGGGGGCGGTGGTGCGGTAGTGGGCGAGCCAGTTGTTCGGGTTCACGTACTGGTTGAGCCAGACGTAGTTGGGGTCGAAGTCGACCAGGCGCTGCACGTAGTCGATCCGGGCGCCCAGCAGGCCGCGTTCCTTGTCGGGGCGCGAGATGACCAGGACGCGGGCGCCGAAGGACTCCATCAGGCGGCGGCTGGCCGGGTTGCAGCGGGAGTCGGTGACGCACACGAATCCGTATCCGCGATGGGCGGCGATCATGCTCAGGGCGATGCCGAGGTTGCCCGACGAGGATTCGACGAGCACGTCCCCGGGGGTCAGGGTCCCGTCGCGCTCGGCGGCGAGGACCATCTCCAGGGCGG
Organism: Streptomyces sp. NPDC098789; assembly: GCF_044759975.1. NCBI lineage: Bacteria > Bacillati > Actinomycetota > Actinomycetes > Kitasatosporales > Streptomycetaceae > Streptomyces > Streptomyces sp. NPDC098789. The sequence continues at coordinate 295,926 of NZ_JBIWAJ010000009.1, read as the reverse complement.
CCTTCAGCTTGACCGAGCCGGCGAGGTTGAGTCCCTCGTACTTGAGGAAGAGGGGTACGTCGAAGACGGACTGCAGATCCACGAAGACGTCGTCGACGTTGATCTCGTACGGGGCTGATATGACCGTCACTTCATCACCGGTTCCGTTCGGGCGGCGCCGCCTAGTTGCGGCCGTAGCGGTCGAGCTCGTGGAAGAAGCCGTCGACGACGCCGAGCTCGCCCGCGTCCCGCAGCTGGTCGTGCACGTAGCGGCCGAGGGCGATGTCGAGCACGCCGAGGCCGAAGGGGGAGAAGATCACCGGGCGGTCGGCGGGCAGCTCGACCCGGCCTTCCAGGACGTCGAAGAGGGTGCCGTCGAGGAAGTCGCGGCTGTTGGTCAGCTGCTCGGCCAGGTGCGGCGAGGTGTCCGCCTTGAGGCAGTGCTCGACGTCGTCGACGATGTTCGTGGCGGAGAGCAGGATCTCCGGGGCCAGGTCGCGCAGGGAGACGTTGAGGACGAGCGGGTTGTGCGCGAACCAGGACGGGTCGTGGACGTGCGGGCTCGCGGCGACGGTGGCGAAGACCACCAGGTCGCTCTCCTCGATCAGCTCCTGCGCGGTGGGGTGCACGACGACGGGCGCCGAGCCGGGGCGGCGGCCGAGGTAGTCGGCGAAGGACTCGGCGTGCTGGTCCGACAGGTCGTGGACGCCGAGTTCGTCGAAGGTCCAGCCGGTCGCCTCCAGGAAGTGGTGGATGTAGCGGGCGATCAGGCCGGTCCCGACGAAGCCGATGCGCCGGGGGCGCCGCCCGCCCCGGCTGAGCCGGTCGGCGGCGAGGGCCGCCGAGGCCGCGGTCCTGGACGCGCTGATGATCGAGCTCTCCAGGCAGGCGAACGGGTAGCCGGTGGCGTGGTCGTTGAGGATCAGCACGGCGGAGGCGCGCGGGATGCCGGACGCGACGTTCTCGGGGAAGCTGGAGATCCACTTCAGGCCGTCGGTCGGCCGGTCGCCGCCGACGGAGGCGGGCAGCGCGATGATGCGGGAGCTGGGCCGGTCGGGGAACCGCAGGAAGTACGAGGGCGGGTTGACCGACTCGCCCTTGCCGTGGAGCCGGTAGACCTCTTCGGTCAGCTCCACGACCTGCTTCTCGCTGCCGGTGAGCACCTCGGCCACCTGGGTGCCGGTGATGACGGCGAAGGGCGGCACGAGCGACTGACGGGACATGGCTTCCATCCAGGTGGTTGTCGCGTGGTTGACGGGGTTGACGGTGACGGGGGCTACGGGTGGTGCGGGAGGGTGACCGGGTCGCCGAGGACGACCGCGATCTCCCGGTCGCCCTCGTAGGGCTCCCGGCTGTGCGCCATGCGGAGGTTGTCCACGATCAGCAGGTCGCCGGCGCGCCACGGCTCGCGCAGCGTGTGCTTCTCGTAGACGGCGTTGATCGCGAGCACCGTGTCCTCGTCCAGGCGGGCTCCCGATCCGTAGGTGCTGTTGAAGGGCAGTCCGTCGTCCCCGAACTCGAAGAGGAGGTACTCCCGGATCAGCGGGTCGAGGGTCCACTCGTTGAGGAAGGCGATCTGGTTGAACCAGCCGCGGCGCCCGGTGAGCGGGTGGGTCAGCACGGCGGCGGCCCGCTGGCTGGTGCGCAGGTCGCCGCCCGGCTGCCAGGTGGGCGTGATGCCGCGCCGCGCGCAGTACGCCGCCACGGCCGCGCGGTCGGCGGTGCCGAAGGCGTCCGCGAGGCCGACGCCGACGGTCTCGGTGTAGTTGCGGTCCAATCGCCATCCCTCCGCCTCGAACCGGGCGACCAGCTCGGCGGGGAGGGCCTGGAGGACGTCCGCGGAGTCGGCGACGCCGGTGACGCCGCCGGAGTCGGGCGCGGTGAGGCAGGCGAAGAGCAGCGTGCCGGGGACCTCCCGTGCGTAACTCAGCTCGTGGTGCATGCACATGGGCTGGTCGGCGGGCCACTCCGAGGAGGACAGGACGCCGTCGGCGAGCCGTCGGCGGACGGCGAAGCCCTCGCGCTCGGTCATGACCTCGTGCAGGACCTCGCGGCTCACCGCGCCCACGGTGTCGGCGTCGGCCAGGCCGAGGCCGCGCACCAGCAGCGCCCCGTGCTCGGCGACGGTGGCCCGCAGCCGGGCGCGGTGCGCGGCGGCCCAGGCGGCCGGGTCGGCGGGGGCCGGGCCGTCGAGGGTCAGCACGGCGGGCCGGCCGTCGGTGCGGGTCACCTCGAAGGGGAGCGCCGGCGCCGCGGTGGACACCGTACCGATACGGGCGGCGCCGGGCCCGGGGGCGGCCTCGGCGGCCGCTGCCGCCGGGGCCGCCGCCGGGGAAGCGCCGGCGCCCCCGGAGTCGATCAGTGCGGCGAGCCCGCCGAGGGTCGGGTGCAGCATCAGGTCCTTGAGCGTGAAGGCGCGCTCCATGCGGACGACCAGGCGCACGCCCGAGAGCGAGGTGCCGCCCCGCTCGAAGAAGCCGTCACCGCGCCCGATCTTCTCGACGGGCACCCGCAGCACCTGTGACCAGGCCCGGGCGAGGGCGCGCTCGGTGTCGGTGACGGGCTCCTCGTGGACCCGCTCGTCCTCCTCGACCGCTCCCAGTTCCGCGGCCAGCACGCCCAGGGCGCGCTTGTCGGTCTTGCCGTTGGGGGTGAGCGGCAGGGCCGCCAGACGCTCCAGCCGGCCGGGCACCATGTAACCGGGCAGGGTCTCCCCCAGGCGCCGGCGCAGGGCGTCCGCGTCCTCGTCCGAGCCGCTCTGGAAGCCGACGAGGTGGCGGCTGCCGTCGGGGGCGTCGACGACCACGACCGCGCCGTCGCGGACCCCCGGCAGCTTCAGCAGCTGGTTCTCGATCTCGCCGATCTCGATCCGGAAGCCCCGGATCTTGACCTGTGCGTCGCGCCGGCCGAGGAACTCCAGGGTGGCGCCGGGCAGCCAGCGGCCGAAGTCGCCGGAGCGGTAGAGCCGTTGCCCCGGGCGGTGCGGGTCCTCGCCGAAGACCTGCGCGGTCCGCTCGGGGTCGTTGACGTAACCGCGGCCCACGCAGACGCCGGAGAAGACGATCTCGCCGGGAGCGCCGAGGGGGACGGGCCGCAGGTGTTCGTCGACGACGTAGGCGGTGACGTTGCCCACCGCCCGTCCCAGCGGTACGGAGTCCCAGGCCGGGGGTTCGGTCATGACCTCGTGGTGGGTGTCGTCCGAGGTCTCGGTCAGCCCGTAGGCGTTCATCAGGGCGACGTGCGGGAAGCGGTCGAACCAGCGGACGGTGAGTTCCTTCTTCAGCGCCTCGCCGGTCACCGACACGCAGCGCAGGGCGGGCAGGGCGCGGGGGGCCTCGTCCAGGCGGGTGAGCACCACCTCCAGGTAGGAGGGGACGGCCTGCAGGACGGCGACCTCGCCCCGCTCGACGGTGTCGATGTAGCGGTCGACGTCGAGGATCGCGTCCTGTCCGACGATCAGCGTGCGGCCGCCGACGACGAGCGCCGCGACCAGCTGCCACAGGGAGATGTCGAAGGACTGCGGGGCGGTCTGCGCCACCACCGTGTCCGCGCCGATGCCCTGGTCGTCGATCTTGGCGTACAGGTGGTTGACGAATCCGGCGTGCTCGCACATCGCGCCCTTGGGCTCGCCGGTGGACCCCGAGGTGAAGTACAGGTAGGCGAGCTGGTCCGGGGCCACGGGGACGCCCGGATCGTGCTCGGCGCGGGCCTGCGCGTAGGCGGCCGCGACGTCGAGCACTTCGAGCCCCGCGGGCGCGGCCTGTTCCAGGTGCCCGGGGCCGCCCGCCTCGGTCAGGGCGAGGCGGCAGCCGCTGCGGACCAGGGTCCGGGCCATCCGGTCGGCCGGGGCGTGCGGCTCGACGGGCAGGTAGGCGGCGCCGGCCTTGAAGACGCCGATGACCGACGCGAGCCAGTCCAGGTTGCGTTCGGTGACCACGGCGACGACCGCTTCGGCGCCCAGGTCCCGGGCGAGGATGGCGTGGGCGATCCGGTTGGCGCGGGCGTTGAGCTCCGCGTACGTCCAGCTCCGGCCGTCGTGGACGGCGGCGGTCCGCTCGGGTCGGGCGGCGGCCTGCTCCTCGAACAGCTCGTGGAAGCGGCGGTCGGGCAGCTCCCGCGCCGGGCCGGCGAGTCCGTGGATCTGGAGGCGGTACTCGGCCTCGCCGAGCAGTCCCCGGTCGCGACCGAGGGCGTCGGGCGCGGCCACCAGCTGTTCCAGCGCGGTGAGGTAGTAGCCGGCGATCCGGTCGGCGGCGGCGGCGTCCAGGACGTCGGTGCGGTGGCGCAGCAGCAGGGCGGGACCGCGCCGGCCGTGGCGCAGGGCGGCGATCAGGACGGTGTGCCCGTCGGTGTGCCCGATGTCCCCGGTGACACCGGGGTGCCCGTCCGTGTCCCCGGCGGTGTGTCCGAGGTCCAGTACGGTCTCGAAGGCGTCCCCGGCGGGTGCGGCGGCCGCCCGCGCGGCGGCGGTCAGCAGCTCGTGGCGGGTCCCGTGGCCGAGCGACAGGGTCAGGGCGTGCGGGGCGGCCGGGGCGCGGCCCGCGCCCGGCGGTGGGACGTAGCCGCTGACGACGGTCCGCTCACCGCTCAGGGCGGCCAGCACGACGGTGTGCGCGGCGAGGAGCGCGGCGGCCCAGTCGGTGCCCGCGCGCCGGGCCAGCGACCGCACCCGCGCGGCGAGCCGGACGGGGACCGGCACGGTCAGCTCCGCCCAGGTGGTGGGCGCGGGCGCCCCCTGCGGGGTCGCGGCCGGGGGCACCGAGCGCGGGATCAGCCGTTGGGGGGCTGCGGTGGTCGTCATCGTCGTCTCTCCTGTCAGGCCCGCGGGCCGCTGTCGGGCGCGACGGCGAGGGGGACTTCGGCGAACGGCGCGTCGCTGATGCCGTCCCAGTCGTAGCCGCGTACGGCGGCGACGAAGGCGCCCACGCGCTCGGCGCCCCAGAACGCCTCGCGCCCGTGCATGAAGAACGGCACCCCGAAGGCGTCGTCGTGGTAGGCGGCGACCAGGCACTCGACGCCCTTGATCCGCAGGTCCAGGTTGTCGACCGCGTCGGCGATCGAGGGGTCCAGACCCAGCTCGGTGGCGATGGCCACGATGGTGTCCCGGTCGGCCAGGTCCCGGCCCTCGTTCCAGCGCGCGCGGTAGGCGAGGTCGACGAACCGCCGTCCCATGCCCTTCTCCTCCGCCGCGAGGTAGGCCAGGTGGGAGACCTCCCAGTGGGGGGCCCGGTCGACGGGCCAGGTCACGTTCCAGCCGCGGGCGTGCGCCCAGCGGCGGGCGTCGCGCAGGATGTAGAAGTTCTTGGAGCGGTGCATCGGCATCACGGGCAGGTCGACGCCGGCCTGGTCGAGGAGCCGCGTGGACAGCTCGTCGGGCTCCCAGTAGGGGATCCACTCGATCTGGTCGAGGACGTCGGGGTACTTCTCGGTGAGGTCGCGGTAGGCGAACCACGAGTAGGGGCTGCGCAGCGAGAAGTACCACCTGGGGTTCTTCTTCCGGCGGGTGCTCACAGGGATATCCCCCCGTCGATCTGGAAGACGGATCCGGTGATGTAGCTCGCGCGCTCGCCGGCGAGGAAGGCGACCAGGTCGGCGACCTCGTCGGCCGAGCCCATGCGGCCCAGGGCCACGCCCGCGAGGGCTCCTTCGACGGCGCGCTCGGACACGGCGGCGGTCATGTCGGTGTCCACGAAGCCGGGGGCGGCCACATTGACCCGGATGCCGTAGCGGCCGACCTCCTTGGCCAGCGACCGGGAGAAGCCGATGATGCCGGCCTTGGAGGCGGCGTAGTTGGTCTGGCTGGCGTTGCCGTAGATGCCGGCGACGGAGGAGATGTTGACGATGCTGCCCTTGCGGCGCTTCATCATGGGGAAGGCCACCGCGCGGCAGACGTGGAAGACCCCGTCGAGGTTGGTGGAGACGACCGACTTCCAGTCGTCGTCGGACATCATCACCAGCCCCTTGTCCCGGGTGATGCCGGCCGAGGTGATCGCGGTCGCGACCGGCCCCAGCTCGTCCTCGGTGGCGCTCACCCACGCGCGCACGGCGGCCGCGTCGCTGACGTCGACGCGCCGGTACAGGACGCGGGCGCCCAGCTCGTCGGCCTCCTTGGCCAGGGTCTGCGCCGCCTCCTCGCGGGAGTGGTAGCAGAAGCTCACGTCGTAGCCGTCGGCGGCGAGCCGCAGCACGGTGGCCCGGCCGATGCCTCGGGAGCCTCCGCTGATCAGCGCCACGGGCCTGTTGTCGGTCATCGGGTGGTGGCCTCTCGGTCGGGTCCGGCGGAGGGTTCGGCGGACGGCGCTGTGGACGGCTCTACGGACGGCTCTGCGGGGCGCAGTTGGTCGGCGGGGCGGAACGCCATGACCATGCGGGTCACGGTCATGACGGTGTCGTCGCCGCTGTGGCTGCTCCCCTCGAAGATCACCGAGTCGGTGAGGGAGCGGGTGATCCGGACCCGGTGCTCGATCAACTCGCCGGGCCGCACCGGCCGGTGGAACCGCGCGTCGGCGACGGAGCCGAAGAGCATGACCTGGCCGACCGGTGCGTCGGCGATCGCCGAGGCCAGCAGCCCGGCCGCCTGGCCCCAGGACTCGATCAGCAGAGCGGGCGGGTAGTCCAGCGGGGTGTCGGGGGAGATACCCCGGTACCAGGGCTCGTTGTGGGTGACGGCCTTGACCGCGCGGACGTACTCGCCGGGTACGAGCTCCAGCACCCGGTCGACGAGCAGCATCGGGTAGCGGTGCGGGAGCAGGTCGGTGACCTTCGGCAGGGCGCGCTCGGGTGCGGTGGTCATCGCCGGCCTCCGGCGCTCTCGTAGCGCAGCCGTACGGAGGCCGCCTTGCCGCGCTCCGTCGTGGCCACGGCGTCGCAGCGCAGACCGGTGTCGGTGCGGCGCCACTTGAGGGTGAGGGAGAGGGTGTCCCCGGGGTAGACGGCTCCGGCGAACCGCGCCGATTCGACGGCGGCGAGTTCGGTGGGGTCCGGAGCGGCGTCCCCGTCGGTGGCCGCGCGCTGGACGCACTCCAGCACGCAGACCCCGGGGAAGATCGGGAAGTCGGGGTAGTGGCCGGCGAATACCGGCTCGTCCGCGCGGATCTCGACGCGGGCGGTGGCGGCCAGGCCGTCCTCGGTACGGGCCTGCACCCGGACCTCGGCCGCGACCGGGCTGACCGGGGCGGGCGTGCCGACGGGGGCGGGCGGGGCCGCGCTCACTCGGCACCTCCGAGCCGGAGCACCGCGCAGGCCAGCGAGCCGTCGCGGTCGGCCGAGGTGACGACGGCGATGCGGCCGGCGGCCTCGGGGTCGGCGGCGGCGGTGGCCAGCAGGACGGCGATCTGGAAGGACCCGGAGGCGGCGGAGACGTCGCCGATCCGGCCCACGGCGGGCACCCGGTCCAGGGCGGCGCTGCCGCAGACCTCGGTGAGCGCCTCGCGCTCCAGGTGGCCGAGCAGGCCGGGGGCGTCGCCGGCAACGGCCGCCCACACCTCGCGCGGGTGGACTCCGGCGGCGTCGAGGGCCGAACGTACGCAGGCGTCCAGGGCCGCGCGCACCAGGATGCCCGTGGCCACGCGGGTGCGCACGGCCAGGACCTCGGCGAGCCGGGGGCGCCGGGCGACGAGGCGGTCGGCGGGCTCGACGAGCAGCACGGCCGCGCCCTCGCCGAGCGGGACGCCGGGGGCTTCGGCGCCCCTGGCGTGGCGCTCCAGCCAGTAACGGGCGGCCGAGTACTCCTCGGCGGCGGCGCAGAGCACGGTGTCCGCGCGGCCCGAGGAGAGCAGCCGGGTGGCGTAGTTCAGGGAGAGCAGGCTCGCCGCGCGGCCGCCGGCCAGCGTGGTGTTGGGGCCCTTGATGCCGTACCAGATGGCGCACTGGCCGGCGGCGCAGTTCATGACGGCGTTGGGCATGACGGCCGGGTCGACGTCGTAGGGCCGGTCGCCGACCAGGGAGCTGCGGGTGAAGTCCATCATGCTGGCGGCGCTGCCGGTGGTGGTGGCGAGGACCAGGGCGGCCCGCTCGCCGGTCTCCGACTCCCGGTCGGCGCCGGGGCGTTCCAGCAGCGAGCCGACGGCGGCGACGGCCAGGCCGGTGACCCGGTCCATGGAGCGGGTGCCCTTCTTGCCGAGCACCTCGCGGGTCTCGAAGCCGGGTACCAGGTGGGCCCGGGTGCCGGGCACCTTCCAGCGCGCGGTGTCCACCGGGGCGGCGGTCGGGCGCCCGCTGCGCAGGCCCTCGGCGAAGGCGTCGGCGCCGATGCCGTACGGGGAGACCGCGGACCAGCCGGTGATGACCGCCCGGGGCGCCACGGCGGTGCTCATGACGCCGCCCGGCGGGGTGTGGAGAGGGCGGTCACGGTGGAGGCGTCGAACTCGGCCATCTCCCACTGGTTGGGCGCCGACTCGTGGAGGTAGCCGTGGGTGATGGTGCCGGTCGCGGTCTTGACGAGCGCGCCGTCGCGCAGGACGTAGCAGTCCATGCGGGTGGAGTAGAGGAGCGTCTTGAAGATGCTCTCGACCGTGTAGACGGTGTAGAGCTCCTCCTCCATCACGGTCTCGTCGAGGATCTCGATCCGGGACTGGGTGACGACGGGGATCCAGCCCCGGGTGTCGAGGACCTTCTTGATGGGCAGGCCGCGGTCCGCGAGGAAGAGGTCCTCGACCTCCTCCATGATCCGCAGGAAGCCGGACATCTGGACGCGCTCGTTGAAGTGGCAGTAGAAGTACGGCATCCGCCAGCGCCAGCCGAACGCGTTGGTGTCGCCGATGAGTTCGGCCAGGACCGGGTCCGTGTCGGTGCCGCGGCCGGCGGTGAACCCGCCGTAGGGCAGCGGGGCGGCGTCGATCGCGCGGCGTTCGCCGGTGCCCAGGCGGGCGGCGGTGAAGCGCTCGATCCCCTCGGGCCAGGCCTCGTCGGCCTTGATGTGGTCGTCGACGCGCAGGGCGACCGCCACCTTGGAGCCGGCGCACTTGACGCGCTTGCCCTCGCGCTCGACGTACAGCTCGACCTTGAAGCGCAGGCGGTCGTCGGCGGCCTTGGTGACCGGGGTGACGACCGCTTCCACCTCGTCGTCGACGGCGAGCAGCGCGGCGAGGCGGGAGTGGATGTCCACCACGTCGAACCCGAGCCCGAAGCGCCGGTAGAGGTCGCCGACGGGCAGGCCCGCGGACCGGAAATGGTCCAGGACGGCGGCCTCGGCGACGTAGTTGATGTGCTTGAAGCCGATGGCGAAGCTGATGTTGTTGCCTTCGAACAGCGGGCGCAGCCGCGCGGTCGTCGGGTTCTCCAGCAGCGCCGTCACAGCGGGATGGGGCGTCGGGCCCATCACGGACTCCTTCGTCTTCGTCGGGGTGGGGTCGGGTCGGGCGTGGGGCGGATCGGGCGGGGGGCGGATCGGGCGTGGGGGGAATCGGGTGCGCCGGGTCAGGCCACCGGGAGCCCGGCCCGCTCGGGGAGGCGGTCCAGGACGGTGCGGACGGTGCGGGCCAGCCATGCGGGCCGCTCCAGCATCGGGAAGTGGCCGCAGTCGGGCACGGTCAGGCAGCTGCCCGCGGGCAGCACGGCGGCCAGCGCGCGGGCCTCGTCCACGGGCGCCGCGAGGTCGAGTTCGCCGCCGATCACCAGGACCGGGGTGTCCACCAGGTCCACGCGGAACAGCGGGGTGCGCAGGTAGGTCTCGAAGAAGCGGAGCCAACCGTAGGGGCCGACCCATTCGGTCATCCGGCGGGCCATGTCGGCCCGCAGCTCCGCGCCGATGGGCCGCTCCAGCGTGCGCAGCCGGATGGACTCGGCCATGGTGCGCGGGAAGTCGGCCATGCTGGTGCCGAGCAGGTCCCAGTGGAACGCGTCGGCGTCGGCCCGGTAGAAGGGGTTGACCAGGACGACGGCGGGGACGTCGAGGCGCTGCCCGGCGGCCGCCCGGCGGCAGAGCAGTTCGAGCAGCAGGACCGAGCTGAAGGAGTGGGCGACCACCACGTCGGCGCCGCCGGGGACCGCGTCCAGGACCTCCTGGAGCAGCGCGGCCGAGTCGCTCTCGTGCCGCCAGCCGGCGATCCCGCCGCTGTGCCAGGGCAACCGGGGCGCGTGGACGCGCAGCCGCGGGTCCCAGTGCCCGGCCATCGGCTCCCAGATGGACTCGTTGTTGCCGAGTCCGTGCAGCAGCAGTACGTCGCTCATGCCGGAGCCTCGGCGCGCAGCAGGGCGGCCGCGGCGCCGCCGGTCAGGGCGTACACCGGTGCGGTGCGGCCCTGGGCGAACCAGCCGACCGCGGCGGCGCACTGGACGACGCCCAGCGCGCCGGAGAGCTCGCCCCAGCCGTCGAGGGCGATCCGCTCGGCCCCGCCGGTCTCCGGGCCCACCTCGGGGGTGAGCAAGAGCCCGGCTCCGGGGGCCGCCGCGGACAGGGCGGCGAGGGCGTCGGCGTACTGGGGAGCGTGCAGGATCGGGCCGAGCAGGGCCTTGGCCGACGCCGTGGGGGTGCGGCTGAGCACCAGGGCGGCGCCGCCGTCGGCGACGGGCCCGTCCACGAGGCGGCGGGTCACCTCGTTGTCCGGCTCGACCCCGGTGACCACCATGTGGTCGGCGCGGCCGGAGCGGATCATCAGGGCGGCCCAGCGGACCGCGTCCAGGCCCGAGGAAGTGCCGTTGCAGACCGTGAGGTTGGGGCCGCGCAGGCCGAAGCGGATCGCGGTCTGCGAGGCGATGATGTTGCTGGAGGCGTTGGGGGTGTCCATCGGGCTGAGGGCGCCGGTGGACTCCTTGGCGATGGTCTCCACGGCCCGGCACACGGTGTCCGCGTTGCCGAGGTTGGAACTGACGACGACGCCGATCCGCTCGCCCGGGACGGTGGGTGTCCGGCCGTCGAGCATCCCGGCGTCGGTGAGCGCCACGTGGGCGAGGTGGAGACCGAGCCGGGTGGCGCGGTCGTTGAAGCGCAGGCCCTTCTTGCCGATGAGGGCCGCGGGGTCCACCGGGGCGGCGCCGGGGACGGCGGGCCGCAGGAGTGCGCTCGGGTCGGCCGCGCCGGGCAGGGCCACGGCGACGCCGGAGACGAAGACGGGGACGGATACGGGGGCGGAGGCGGGTACGGGTACGGAGGCGGGGGCGGTGCTCATGCGGCGCCCCCGACGATCGCGACGGCGTTGACGCCGCCGAAGCCGAAGCTGTTGACCTGGGCCAGCCGCAAGGGAGTCGCCAGCGGCGCGCCGCTCACCAGGCGGAGCCCGGCGCCCTCGGGCAGGGGGTCGGTCAGGCCCGCGATGGGCGGGACCAGGCCGGCGTCGAGGGAGCGCATGGCGACGATCAGGCTGAGCAGTCCGGCCGAGCCAGAGGTGTGTCCGGTGAGCGACTTGATGCCGGTGAGCGCCGGGGCGGCGCCGTCGAACACGCGGGCGGTCACGGTGGCTTCCGTCCGGTCGTTGAGCGGGGTGCCGGTGCCGTGCAGGACGACGAGGTCGATCTCCTCGGGTGTCACCCGCGCCAGCTCCTGGGCCGTGCGGACGGCGGCCTCCACCCCGGCCTCGTCCGGCGCGGTCTGGTGGTGGGCGTCGCAGTTGACGGCGACCGAGCGCAGCCAGGCCCGCACGGGGCGGTCCGCGGCGGGGGTCCGGGTGAGGACGACGGCGGCGGCGCCCTCGCCCAGGATGGTGCCCCGGCGGTCCTCGTCGAAGGGGCGCACGGAGGTCGGCGGATCGAACTGGACCCGGTCCGCCTGGCCGAACATGCTCTCGGTGACCACGTCGCAGCCGGCCACGATGACCGTCCGCGCCTCGCCCAGTTCCAGCAGGTCCCAGGCGAGGGCGAGGGCGTAGAGCGAGGCGGAGCAGGCGCCGGCGAAGGTGTGGGCGTCGACGGCGCCGAACCGGCGCCGCAGGGCCCGCGAGAAGTCCAGGCCGTCGGCGTCGAAGGGGACGCCGTCGCGCCACCACAGTTCCAGCGAGCGCAGTTCGCGCAGGCCGGTGCCCACCAGGACGGGGATCCCGGCGAGGTCCTCGGGCAGGCCCGCGTCCTCGGCGGCCTGGCGGACCGCCTCGATCAGGAAGCGGGTGGCGCGGGCCGGCTCGTCGACGCCGTCGGTCTCCCGGTCGTCGATCTCGAAGAGCTGCTGCGCGTGGAAGCGGGTCCGGTCGAAGGCCCGCAGGGGGGCGAGCCCACTGCGGCCGGCGCACAGGGCGTCGAAGATCTCGTCGGGGTCGGCGCCGATGCTGGCGACGGCCCCGGACCCGATGATGGCGTACGTCATGCCACGGTCTCCTCGTACTTGCCGAGGATGACGATGGCGTTGTTGCCGCCGAAGGCCAGGCCGTTGTTCTGGACGATCCGCAGGTCGGCCTCGACCGCGTGGTTGGGGACGCAGTCGATCTCGCACTCCGGGTCGGTCCGGCGGTGGTTGATGGTCGGGGGGATGAAGCCGTGGGTGATGGCGAGGCCGCAGGCGATGGCGCCCAGCGCGCTGGCGGCGCCCATGGTGTGGCCGAGCATCGACTTCAGCGAGATGGTGCGGGGGGTGGCGTCGCCGAAGACCTTGCGGATGGCGCCCGCCTCGGTGATGTCGTTGGCCTTGGTGCCGGTGCCGTGGGCCGAGATGAGGTCGACCTCCTCGGGCTTGACCCCGGCGTTCTCCAGGGCGATGGTCATGCACTGGGCGACGCTGTCGCCGTTGGGCGCGACCTGGTGGTAGGCGTCGCAGTTGAGGCCGTAGCCGAGGACCTCGGCGTAGATGGTGGCGCCGCGGGCGAGCGCCGAGTCCAGGCTCTCCAGGACCAGGACGCCGGCGCCCTCGCCGGTGAGGATGCCCTTGCGGTCGGCGTCGAAGGGCTGGCAGAACTCGGGGGCGATGGTGCCCAGTCGGTAGAAGCCGGTGAAGGTCTTGCGGCACATCGCGTCGGCGCCGCCGCACAGGGCGTACTCCACCTCGCCGGAACTCACCGCGTCGAAGCCGTACCCGATCGCGTAGTTGCCCGCGGAACAGGCGGTCGCGATGGTGGGGGCCTCGACGTCGGTGAGTTCGAGCTCCTGCGCGATGGCGGTGGAGAGCCGGGCCGCCGACACCCGCCGGACGATCTCCGGATCCATGTGCTCCGGTCCGTCGGCGAGTTCGGCGGCGACCAGCTGGTCCAGCTCGTAGGACTCGCCGTCCGTGGTGCCGACGGAGATGAGACCCCGTCGACCGGCGAGTTCCACGGGATCCAGACCCGCGTCCCGGACCGCCATCCGCGCCGCCGCGACGGCGAAGCGGCTGGCCCGGCCCAGCTCGCGCACCGGAGTGCGCGATATCCACTGTTCGGGTTCGAACCCCTTGACCTCGCACCCGTTGACATGGGCGAAGCCTTCGACGTCGAACACCGAGATCGGGCTGACGCCGCTGCGTCCGGCCCGCAGGCTGTCGGTGAACTCCTCGGCTCCGATGCCGATGCTGGAGATCACACCGAAGCCGGTGAGGACCACTCGGCGTTCCCCCGAACCAGCGCCGGGGCGTACTGAGGACATGCTCTTCCCCCTTCAGACCTGCGAACCTGCGGTGCGGCGAACCTGCGGTGCGGCGGACGTACGGATGTACGGACGCATGGATGTACGGACGTACGGACGTACGGACCCGGGTCAGCGGACGGGAGCCGCCGAGACGACGTCGTACACGCGCTCCAGGTTGACCATCTGGGCGAGCTCGGACTGGTCGATGGTGATGCCGAACTCCTTCTCCAGGGAGGCGAGGATCTCGATCGCGCGCAGCGAGTCGGCGCCGTGGTCGTCGATGAAGAGACTGGTCTCGCTGACCTCGTCCTCTTCGAGTTCGAGGATGTCGCAGACGATGTCCTTGATGGCGTTTCGGCGCTCGTCGGTGAGGGTCGACATGGTGTGTACTTCTCCTATTTCTGAGATCGTTGGTCTCTTCAGGCGGCGTCGGCGGACATGGCCGCGGCGAGGCTGCGCGGACGCATGTCCGTCCAGTGCTCGTTCACGTAATCCAGGCATTCCTGCCGGGCCGCCTTGCCGTGCACTGCGTTCCAGCCCGCCGGAATCTCGGCGAAGGCGGGCCAGATGGAGTACTGATCCTCGCCGTTCACCAGCACATAGAACTCGGCGTCATCGTCTTCGAACGGATTGGCCACGAGTCGTCCTTTCCAGGCACCTTCATATAATTCCGGTCGACCTTAAGCAGCTGGGTTTCGACCAGGCAAGGACTTTCGGACACGCTCGTGAAGTAAATGTTCGAGAGATTGCAATGAGAAGAATTCAATAACGTGTTGCGCGACGCGCCGGCGGGCTCTCGTCAGGCCCGGCGCCGGCCCGGAAGGGGCCGTCCGCCCGGCTCGGCAGCGCGATCGGTGGCGGCCCGTCACCCGCACCGCGCCTCCCGGCACCCAGCGTCACCGCCGGACATCAAGAAGTTTGCGATGCTCCCACGAGCGATCCGTGGCGCCCCGCGAGCGATCCGCCGGAACGGGCTAGCGTCATCCCTGGGCCGAACTCCTCACGGCCCGGCGGCGGATGGCGCGCAGCAGGGACCGGCGGCTCAGTCCGCTGGCCGCTCTGATCGTGAACCAGTACCCGCGGAACCTGCGTCGGGTGTGCTCGTCCGTCGCGTACACGCGGGTCTCGGTGCTCAGGACCCGCCCGTCGTAACGAAGGTTCATCGCCATCTTGAGGAACCCCGCCTCGGTGCACCCCGCGAACGCCTCGGCGAGCGGCCCCACCGGTTTCGGCCTGTCCTCCAGGCAGTCCAGGGAGATGAAGAGGACCTCGCCCTCGCCGGCCTCGACCGCCTCCATGGCCTCGCCGAGGAAGTCGGAGACGATCCGGCGACCGGCCGACACGTCCACCTTGGTCAGCGACATCAGCGCGCGCGACACGGGCGCCTCGCCCCATGTCGTCTCCCGCACGGCGCTCATCACCCGCTCCGGCGGGACCCCTCTCGGCAGAGGGATCGAGTGGGACTCGCGGAAGTGCCACCTCGGCAGTACGTAGTCTATTTTCGCGGCGGTCGGCTCGCCCATCGCACTCTCCCAGCAGTAGCGGTGCAGTCCAGACAAGTCCTCCCAGGAACGACGAGGTCACGGCAATGCCGTATCGAACTCCCCTAACCGGCGTGGCCAAGACGATCTGCGCGGTGACCGCGGCGGGCGCCCTGGCCGCCGCGGCCGTGGCGGGGCCCGGAGGCGGCTGGCTCTCTTCCCTCACCATGGCGACGGCGTGCGTCACGGCCCTGGTGGCGGCCGGCTGGCACACCCGCGACCACCACCGGCTCGCCGTCGCGGCGACCACGGTGGCCCTCTGCTCCGGCATCGGGACCCTGCTCACCTTTCCCGGCCGCGCGATCAAGGCGGACTCCCCGGCCGCGTCGCTGATGTCCGCCGAGTACCTCGCCGTACTGGGCCTGCTCTTCGTCGTGACCCGGTTCATGCCGCTGCGGCGGGCGGTCCCGCTCTGGCTCGCGCTGGGCACCGCCGGCTCCACCCTGGTGCTGCGCGCGCAGGAGTACGGCAGTTCGCTGGAGGCCGTCGGGCAGTGCGCCTTCCTCTCCTTCGGCGCGCTGTGCGCCGGCGCCGTCGGCGGCTACCTGCGGTGGCTGGAGGACCAGCGCATCGACGCAGTCCTGACCGCACGGCGCTCCCAGCGCATCGAACTCGCCCGGGACCTGCACGACTTCGTCGCCCACGACGTGTCCGGGATCGTGGTGCTCGCCCAGGCCGCGCAGGTCATGGGAAGCGAACAACCGCACCTGGTCGCGTCGTTGCTGGAGCAGATAGAGGCCGCCGGCCAGCAGGCGCTGAAGTCGCTGGACCGAACGGTGCTCATGCTGCACGACGCCGGAGAGCGCACGACCGACGGGAACGACGACCGCGACGGGCGGCCCAGCTCCTACGGCCTGGCCGACATTCCCGAAGTCGTGGCACGGTTCACCGCGTCGGGCACCGCGGACGTCGCCCTGGACTTCGGGTTCACGGCGCGGACGGCCGCCCTCGTGCCCCGTGAGGTCGCCGGAACCGCGCACCGCGCGGTCGTCGAGGCCCTGACCAACATCCGCAGGCACGCACCGGCGGAGACAGTCGTGCGGGTGGTCGTCGAAGCCGGTACGGTCGGTCCGCTCCCCGCGCTGGTCGTCATGGTCACCAACACGGACGACCCCCTCACCTCCGCCGCCCCCCTCCACGTCGGCGAACGGCGCGGCGGCCTCGGGCTGGTCGGCCTCACCGAACGCGTCGAGGCCCTCGGCGGCTCGCTCGCCGCCGGTCCGTACGGAACCGGTGGCTGGCGGTTGCGCATCGAACTGCCGGTGGACACCGTCGTGGCGCGGGCCGACTCCGTGGGGAACGCGGCGGGGCCAGGCGCCGACCGGTAGGGACCGGCCGGCACCGGACCGCGATCGGTCGCGGGGGCCGCACGGGTCAGCGGTAGAGGAACCCGGAGAGCAGGGGAAGGCCGCCGAACGGATCGGCCCCGGCCACACAGGCGTCCTTCTTCACGAACCGCTTCACGTACGCGGCCCCGTCGGTCCCGCCGGAGGCCGGCGTGTGCGCGGGGAGGTAGGTGCGGGCGAAGCGGTAGTGGTTGCCACGCCACTTGGACAGGGCCCGGTCCAGTACGTGCCAGCCGTCCCGCAGGCGCGTGTCCGCCGTGTCCGCCAGTGCGGCGGACAGGGGTCGGTGGTCCCGGACCTCCGGGGTGTTGAGCACGTGGAGGTGGTCGACGGAGTCGAAGACCTCGGCCTTGCGCGGGTCGTACCCGTACACCGAGATCTCCATGGCGTGGTAGTTCAAGGACTGCACCGCGCTGGCCGCGCCCGTGTAGTCCCGGAACGTCATGAACCCGTCGGGGGTCAGCGTGAGCAGCACGTGGAAGACATCGTTCAGTAAGCGCGCGCACCCGCCCGCCAGTTCCAGCCGGCCGGCGGCCCGGGCCGGGAACTCGTCCTTGGCCGCGGCGACTTCCACCGCGAGCCGCCGGACCAGGAAGAACAGCGTCTCGCACGCCTGGACCGACCGGAGGAAAACGTTCTCCTCATGGAGCGGGGAGCGGGGGAAACGCGTGGACTCCGCGAGCAGTGCGGCCCGCCGGGCGAGCTCGGGGTCGACCGCGGCCCGGTCCACCAGATCGGCGATCCGTACCTGGAGCAGCGGATCGGTCACCGTGCCGCCCACGGCGAGGATCGCGTCCTCCAGCCGCTTGATCCGCTCGTCACCGCGCTCCGGCCGCTCGCCGACCGCCCAGGCGGCGCGCTCCACGTCCAGCAGGTCGACGAGGGTGACGCGCAGTGCCAGCAGGGCGCCGGCCACCGGGTCGTCCGGGAAGCGGTCGAGGTACCAGCCGTAGGCGTGCAGGCACGTGTAGCGGTAGTACTCCGGTATCTCCAGCTCACGGCTGACCGAGCGGGTGAGCAGCCGGGTGACCTCGTCCTCACCGGTCGCCCGCTCCGGAAGACCGTCGTGCAGGGCGGCGAGGTGCGCCGCTTCCTCGGGTTCCAACCGGGCCCGCCCGCGCGTCCGCTGGAGCGTCGCGACCTCCCGTTGTCGGGGCGTCAGGAGCGCCCGGGTGGCAAGGGGGGCGTCGACGCTCACGGCTTCCTCCCCACCACGAGGTGCTTGTCCCAGGTGGAGCGGTGAACGGAACAGTCCACGAAGCCCGACTTCTCCAGGAGCCCGGTGTACTCGGACGCGGTGCGGTGGCGCCCCTGCGTCTCCACGTGCATCGACAGGTTCATCGCGGCGGTGGCCAGCGGGCCGCCCGCCTCGTCGAACAGGCGCTCCATCAGCAGCACGCGGCCGCCGTTCGCGCACGCGTCGTACGCCTTGGTGAGCAGCTCCACGCAGGTCTCGTCGTCCCAGTCCGAGAGGATGTACCCGAACGAGAGGCATTCCGCGCGCGGCAGGGCGTCGGCGAAGAAGTCGCCCGGTACGAACCCGAGCCGGTCGCCGCTCCCCTCCGCCTCGCGGGTGCGCTCCAGGAACGGGCCGACCTGCGGGAGGTCGAAGACGGTGACGTTCAGCTCCGGGTAGCTCCGCAGGGCGGCCACCGCGAAGGCGCCGCTGGCGCCGCCCACGTCGACCAGGGTGCGGACCCCGTCCAACTCGGCGAGCCGCACCAGCTCGCCCGAGACGCCGAAGCTCAGCTGCCACATGGCCTCGAGGAAGGCTTCCGTGGCCGCCTCGTCCTTGTAGATGGTGTCGAACGGCGAGGGCAGTTCGGCGTCGACGGCGGCCTTGCCCTGCGTCAGGTACGCGTCGAGCTGGTGGAGCTGGCCCGTCGTGTTGGTCACGAGGTGGCGGACGAAACTCCCGAGGTAGCGGGGACTGCGTCGGTCGAGGGCGGGCACCAGCTCGGGCGCGAGGCGGTACGTGCCCTCGTCGTCGCGCTCGACGACGGACACGGCGGCCAGGACGAGCAGCAGCCTCTCCAGCGTCTCCGCGTCGATCTGCCGCGACCGGGCGATGCCGGCCGGGTCGGCCGGCCCTTCCTGGATGAGGTGGGTGAAGACGCCGTGCTTGTCGGCCAGATGCAGCGCGTGGGTCGAGAACAACCCGAACATGGCATGGTCGAGCGTGTGGGAAATCATCGGTTCCTCTCACGGGGAATACCGCGCGTTTTTCGGAACAGATTCACGCCGGACCGCACCGCACCGTTAGCGCGATTCAACAACCCTGATATGGCGTATCCCGCCCACCGCCGGACACCTACGGTGATCGGAGGTTACCGAAGGGCAGGAAAGGTGAAATGACGGAGATCCTCGATTTGGGAGCCCACGGCGCGGAATTCGCGAGGGACCCTTACCCGATGTACGCCGAACTGCGTGCGCAGGGCCCCGTGCACCGCGCGCGCACCCCTGACGGCCGAGAGGTGTGGCTGGTCGTCGGATACGAAGAGGCGCGCACCGCGCTGGCGGACCCGCGGCTCAGCAAGGATCCCCGCACGCTCCTCGGTGACGACGTCGGCCAAGGTGCGGCGGCCCTCGCCAACATGCTGGAGAGCGACCCGCCCCACCACACCCGGCTGCGCAAGCTGGTCACCCGGGAGTTCACCCCGCGCCGCGTCGAGGCGCTGCGACCCCGCGTGCAGGCGACGACCGACGGCCTGCTCGACGCCATGCTCGCCGCCCCCGACGGCCGGGCGGACCTCGTCGAGGCGCTCGCCTTCCCGCTGCCCATGACGGTGATCTGCGAACTCCTCGGCGTGCCCCCGCGGGACGCCGCAAGGCTGCACGACTGGTCCAGCGCGATCATCTCCCCGTCCGGCCCCGCCGCGGAGGGCGCGGCGCTGCGCGCGATCGCGACGTACTTCATCGGGCTCATCGAGGACAAGCGCGTCGGCCCCGGCGGCGATCTGATGAGCGCTCTGGTCAAGATCACTGACGAGGAGGGCGACAGGCTCTCGGAGTCGGAGCTCCTCGGCGTGGCCTTCCTGCTGCTGATCGCCGGCCACGAGACCACGCTCAACCAGCTCACCAACGGCGTCCGGGCCCTCCTGGAGCACCCCGACCAGCTGGCGGCCCTGCGCGCGGATCCGTCGCTGATCGACAATGCCGTGGAGGAGATGCTCCGTTACGACGGACCGCTCAAGTCCGCGACGGACCGGTTCACCACGGAGCCGATCGACATCGGGGGCATCCTCGTACCGGCCCGCCAACAGGTGCTCGTGGCCCTGTCGGCGGCGAACCACGCCGCGGAGAAGTTCGACGATCCCGAGCGTTTCGACATCCGTCGTGAGGCGCGCGGACACGTCACCTTCGGGCACGGGCTGCACTACTGCGTCGGCGCGCCGCTGGCCCGCATGGAGCTCCAGATCGCCGTCCGCGCGCTCCTCGATCGCTGCCCCGGCCTCGCGCTCGACGCCGCTGTGGACGAACTGCCCTGGATCGACAGCGTCCTGATGCGCGGGACGCGCGCCCTCCCGGTCCGCTGGACCGTCACTCCGTGACGCGGGGCGGCTCCGGCGGCTCCCCCGCCGGCGCGGGGTGCGCCAGATCGAAGAATTGACACTGCCCCGCCGGTGCTTCTCCCGCTGCGCTTCGATGGTGCCGCGCACCCTGTCGAACGAAGGAGAAGCGTGTGGATACACCGATGATCGACGTTTCCGGTGTCACGAAGACCTTCGGGTCGGTGACGGCACTCGACGATGTGAGCCTCAGCGTGCCCAGGGGCTCCGTACTCGGGCTGCTCGGCCACAACGGGGCCGGGAAGACGACCCTCGTCAGCATTCTGAGCACCTTGGTGCACCCCTCGGCCGGGCGGGCACGGGTGGCCGGCTACGACGTCACCCGCGACGACCTGGAGGTCCGCAGGCGCATCGGGCTGACGGGCCAGTACGCGGCCGTCGACGCGACCCTCTCCGGCCGTGACAACCTCGTGCTCATCGCCCGACTGCTGGGCGCGGCCCGGGCCGAGGCGTCGGCCCGGGCCGACGAGCTGCTGGAGCTGTTCCAGCTCACCGACGCGGGGCGGCGCCGGGCGAAGACCTACTCGGGCGGCATGCGGCGGCGGCTCGACCTGGCGGCCAGCCTGGTCGGCAGACCTGAGGTGATCTTCCTGGACGAGCCCACCACGGGACTCGACCCGGTGGCCCGCCGGGACCTGTGGGACATCGTGCAGAAGCTGGTCGCGGACGGCGCCACCGTCCTGTTGACCACCCAGTACCTGGACGAGGCCGACTTCCTCGCCGACTCGATCACCGTGCTGTCCAAGGGGCGGATCATCGCCTCGGGGCGGGCGGAGGAACTCAAGTCCCGCGTCGGACGGCGGAGCGTGAACCTGACCCTGCGCGACGCCGTGGACGGCCCCCGCGTCGCCGAGGCCCTGGCCCGGACCGGGCTCGTGCCCACGCACGACGAGGAGCGGCTGGTGCTCACCGTGCCCGTGACGGACTCCACGGAGATCGCCGTCGTCGTCCGGGCGACCGACGACGCGGGGGTCGAGATCGCGGGTCTCGCCTACTCCGAACCGACCTTGGACGACGTGTACATGGCCCTGAACCACTCCAGCCCGCACGAGGGGGAAGCACGATGACCACCGCCACCACCCGGGCCGCGACGAGCCCGGACATCCACGCCCCCGCGTCCGCCCCCCGGTACCAGGGCTCGGGCGTCCTGCGGCAGGTCGGCGTCCTGACCGGGCGTTCCCTGCGGGCCCTGCGCGACCCGGCCCTGATCGTGCCGGGCCTGCTCGAACCGATCCTGATGCTGACGGTGTTCAGCCAGGTGTTCAAGAGCGTCTCGCAGACCTCGTCCTTCCCGGCCGGGGTCAGTTACATCGACTACCTGCTGCCGGCCTTCCTGGTCACGAGCGCGATCAGCGCCGGTCTGAAGTCCGGCGTGGCGCTCACCACCGAGCTCAACAACGGGATCGTGGCCCGCTTCCGTTCCATGCCGATCCGGTCCGTCTCGATCCTGATCGGCCGCAACATCGCCGACACCGTGCTCAGCGGTGTGAACATGCTGGTCATGCTGGTGGCCGGAGCCCTGGTCTTCGGCTTCGACCCGGCCGGCGGCGTGGCCGGCGCGGCCGGAGCGCTCTTCATCGGCGTCATGCTCAGCTGGTCGCTCGGCTGGGTGTTCATGGCGCTGTCCGCGTGGCTGCGCCGCCCGGAGGCGATGCAGCCCATCGGCGGGATAGTCAACCTCGTGCTGCTGTTCGCCTCGAACGCGTTCGTCCCCACGGACGGTCTGCCCGGCTGGCTACGGGGCTTCGCCGAGGTCAATCCGATGTCCCACGCGATCACCGCGGCCCGGGACCTGGCCCTGGGCCACGCGGACCTCGCCAGCGTGCTGCTCACGCCCGCGCTGTGCCTGGTCATCGTCCTGGCCGCGGCGCCCGTGGCGATCCGTGGCTTCCGCCGGGTCGGGTGACCCGCGCGCGAAACGCTTCGGGCCGCAACCGTCCTACGGTTGCGGCCCGAAGCGTTTCGCGCGGCCTGCCCGGCGGTGGACCGCCCCGGCTCAACCCCGGGCGCAGTACCGGCACGCTCCCCGGCGGCGGAGGTAGTAGGCGAGGGTGGCGGCCGCCAGGGCGATGCCCCACAGGATCCACGGCATCGCCGGGTAGTTCGTCCCCCAGCCCTCGGGCTGGTTCCCGCCCCGGACCATCATCACGCCGCCGGGGATGAGCACCAGCGATACGAGCAGGGCCGGAACGATCGCGGTGGCGAGGGCGACGGGCTTGCCGGCCTTGAACCACACCCAGCGCGGCCAGACCTCGCCCCAGCGGTGCACCAGACCGTGGGTGAGCAGCGCCCCGGCGGCGGACGCGACGCCCAGACCGAGACCGATCTCCAGCATGCCCGGCGTGTCCTGCATGTCCTTGAGGAAGGCGTCGGTGATGCCGAGCGGGTACCCGAAGTACCAGGCCAGCCTGGTGACCTCGTACGGGACGCTGGACAGCACGGCGATCAGCACGGCCCTGCGCCCCCACCTCGCCGCCGACTCGGGGCTCGTCCACGCCGCCGCCCGGCCGCCGCGTCCGCAGCGCACGCAGAGCCCGCGCGCCCGCCGCTGGTGGACGAGGGTCGCCGCGGCCCAGAGCACTCCGCCGACGAACAGGATGATCAGGTTGTTGCGGTGCCAGAAGAGGATGTCGCCGAGGCCGTCCTGCTGGCCCGGTACTCCCGTGAAGGCGAACACCACGAACAGCGGGGCGAAGATGACCAGCGCCAGCAGCGTGTAGTCCGGCAGGATCAGGGTGAGCACGACGGCCTGCGTCCAGCCGAAGGCCAACACGAGCCGGTGGAACCGGATGCTGACCCGGCGCCGCGCCATCATCAGGCCCACGGCCGCGCCGACCAGCCCGACGACCGCTATGACGGGCGCGACGACCGCGGCCCGGCTCGGCTCCAGGAGGGATCCCGAGGAGTGCTCGGGGTCGGCCTGCGCGAACGGGTATCCGTCCCCGCCCAGGGCCCAGTACACGCCGGCGGCCCCGTACAGCAGCGACCACACCGCGGCCAGGTACCCCGCCCAGTCGGGCCATCCCGACCACCACCGGCGCACCGGCGCCGGGCCGGGTACCGCTCGCTCTTCGCCCTCGGTCTTCATGGTGTTCGCCATCGCCCTGTTCCCCTTCACGCCGCCCTCGACGGTCGCTTTCGTCGTATTCATAGGGTTCCGGACCGGGGGCGGCGGCACATCTGCCGATCGGGATACATCGGCGTCCCATCGCCCCGCGGTCTGCCGGAAGGCCGGCACGACACAGGGGCCCCGAGGCCGTGCGCGGCACGGCCTCGGGGCCCCTCCTACGAGTGTCAGCCCTCCAGTTCGCGCAGCTTCTCGCGCAGGATCCGGGCGACGTCCGCCACGTGACCCGCACTGAACAGCTGCCGGTGCTCGCAGTCGACCTCCCGGGTCTCCAGCGTGCCCGCGACGTACGGGAGGAGCTTGGCGACGGTCCGCGCGACCTTGTCCTCGTCGTCGGGGTCCTGGGCGGCGGCGATCAGCAGGAGATCGCCGTCGTAGACCTGGGGAACGTGCTCGGTGATGATGCGCCAGTTGTTGTTCGTGACCGCGCCGATCCGCAGGATCACCTCCTCGTCGAAGGTGGCGAGGGAGCTTCCCGCCTCCTTGAGGACCGCCATGACCGCGTCGTGGTCCAGCGGGCCGTCACCGAACATGCCGGGGTCGCGCCCGACGAAGTCCAGCAGCACCATGAGGGTCTGCTCGCGACTGGTGCCCGTGAAGTCGGCGCTGATCATGTCGCTGGTCATCGGCGGCTGGTCGAGGTTGGCCAGCAGCCCGACCTCCTCGCCCTGCTGCTGGAGCAGCACGGCGATCTCGTGCGCGAGGAGCGCGCCCATCGACCAACCCACCAGGTGGTAGGGGCCCTTGGGCTGGACCGTGCGGATCTGCTCCAGGTAGTCCTGCGCCATCTCCGCCACGGAGGAGGGCAGTTCCTCCTCACCCGCGAGACCGCGGGCCTGGACGGCGTAGAGCGGGTAGTCCCGGTGGATGTGGCGCATCAGACCGGAGTACATCCAGCCGACGCCGCCCACCGGGTGCAGGAAGAACAGCGGGTGCTTGTCGCCGCCGGTGCGCAGCGGCAGGATCACCTCGAAGCCGCTGCCGGGCTCGGCCTCCCCGGCGCCGACGAGCTCGGCCATCTCGGCCACCGTGGGTGCCTGGAAGGTGGCCTGGTTGGACAGTTCGACCCCGAAGATCGCCTGGATGCGGCTCACCAGCTGGATGGAGACGATGCTGTCGCCCCCCAGCTCGAAGAAGTTGTCGTCGATCCCCACCTGCGCCACCTTGAGGATCTCGGCGAAGACCTGGCACAGCACCTCCTCCCTCGGGTTGCGCGGTCCGCGGCCGTCCGCCTTCCCGCCGAACTCCGGGGCCGGCAGCTGCTTGCGGTCGACCTTCCCGTTGGGGGTCAGCGGAAGGGCGTCGAGGGTGACGAAGGCCGCGGGCACCATGAACTCGGGCAGGGTGAGCCCGACCGTCTTCTTCAGCGCCGCCGGGTCGAGCGGCCCGGACCCGGCCGTCGCCACGGTGTACGCCACCAGCTGCCGGCTGCCCGGCTGGTCCTCGCGGACGACGACCACGACCTGGGCGACGTCGGGGTGCGCGTGGAGGGCGGCCTCGATCTCCCCCAGCTCGATCCGCAGGCCGCGGATCTTGACCTGGTTGTCGGCCCTGCCCACGAACTCGATCTGCCCGTCGGCGTTCCAGCGGACCAGGTCGCCGGTCCGGTACATCCTGCCGCCGGTCGGATCGAAGGGGTCCGCGACGAAGCGCTCCGAGGTCAGTGCGGGCCGGCCCACGTAGCCCCGGGCCACGCCGGTGCCGGCGAGGTAGAGCTCACCGGGGACTCCGGGCAGTACGGGACGCAACCACTCGTCGAGCACGTGGGAGCGCATGTTGTCCACCGGCCGGCCGATCGGCACGGCCTGGCCGACCCGGTGCGGTGAGCGCATGCTGTACCGCGTGGCGTAGACGGTGGCTTCGGTCGGCCCGTACAGGTGCACCACCTCGGTGTCCGGGCAGGCGTCCAGGACCCGCTGGATCGCGGTCGGGGACGCCTGCTCGCCACCGCTGAGGACCATGCGCAGACCGCCCAGGGCCTCCGGCCCCTCCTCGGCCACGAGGTTGAAGAGGGCCGTGGTCAGCAGGGCCGCCGTCACCTCGTGCTCGTCCAGCACCTTGCGCAGCACGTGGTGGTCGAGCTGTCCGGGGGGTGCGACCACCAGCTGGTGTCCGCCCATCAGGCCCGACCACACCTCGTAGGTGAGGGCGTCGAACGCCTGCGGCGAGTGCACCAGGACCCGCTCGTGGCCGGTGAGCCAGTGCCGGTCGGCCGCCATGCTCACGACGTCCTGATGGGTGATCCCGATGCCCTTCGGCTGCCCGGTGGAGCCGGAGGTGTAGATGATCATCGCCAGTTCCCGCGCGTACCGCGGTACGGCGGGCGCCGTGCCGGGGGCCTGCCCGACGGCGGGCTCCTCGTCCACCACGACGACGAGCGCGTCGTGGTGGAACTCGGTCCCCGCCGATGCCCGGTCGGTGAGGAGCGCGTGGCACTTCGTCTCCGCCAGGATCAGTTCCAGACGGGGCGCCGGGTAGCGGGAGTCCAGCGGCACGTACGCGGCGCCCGCCTTCGCCACGGCGAGGAGGGAGACCACGAAGTCGACCGACCGCTGCTGGAGGACGGCCACCCGGGCTCCGGGCCGCACTCCGCACCCGATCAGGTGGTGGGCGAGGCGGTTGACCCGTACGTCCAGCTCCGCGTAGGTGAGCCGGACGCCGTCGCCGACGACCGCCGGAGCGTGCGGGGTCCGTGCCACCCAGTCCTCGAAGCGGTCCGCGAGGGTGCTCTCGGGCACCGCGTGGAGCGTGTCGTTCGCGTCCTCCAGCAGGAGCCGGCGCTCCTGGGCCGCGAGCAGGTCCAGGCTGCCGACCGGGGCGTCGGGGGCGCGGACGGCCGCTTCGAGCAGGCGCACCAGTCGGGCGGCGATCGTCCGTGCCGTCGCGGGATCGAAGAGTGCGGTGTTGTACTCGACCACGCCGCCGAGGTCGCTCAGCGCGCCGTCGGCCCCGCGGGCCTCCTCGAAGTTGAAGGAGAGGTCGAACTTGGCGACGTCCGAGCGGAGCGGCTGCGGCGCCAGGGTGAGGCGCGGCAGCTCCAACGAGGCCTCTTCGTTGTTCTGGAAGCTGATCGCCACCTGGAACAGCGGGTTGCGGTGGAGCGCCCGGACCGGGTTGAGCTCCTCGACGACCCGCTCGAACGGCACGTCCTGGTGGGCGTACGCGGCCAGGTCGGTGGCGCGCACCCGACGCACCAGCTCGGCGAAGCCCGGATCGCCCGAGACGTCGGTCCGCAGCACCAGCGTGTTGACGAAGAAGCCGACCAGCTCGTCGAGCGCTTCGTCGTTGCGACCGGCCATGACCGCGCCGAGCGCGATGTCCGTGCCGCCGCCGAGCCGGGACAGCAGGGCGGCCACGGCCGCCTGCACCACCATGAAGATGCTGGAGTCGTTCGCACGGGCGAGAGCGGCGAGCTCCCGGGTCAGGTCCGCGGGGATGCGGACGGGTACCTGGGCGCCGCGGCTACCGGCCTCGGCCGAGCGCTGCCGGTCCAGGGGCAGTTCCAACTCCTCCGGCAGCCCGGCGAGGGCCGTGCGCCAGTACTGGAGCTGCTGGGCGATGGCGCTGTGCGGGTCCTCCTCGTCGCCGAGCGCCTCGCGCTGCCAGAGCGTGTAGTCGGCGTACTGCACCGGCAGCGGGGTGAACCGCGGTGCCAGGCCCTCCAGCCGCGCCGCGTAGGCGGCGCCCAGGTCGCGGGCGAGCGGCGCCATGGAGGAGCCGTCGCCCGCGATGTGGTGCAGGACCAGCAGCAGTACGTGCTCGCGCGGTCCGAGCTCCCACACGTGGACCCGCAGCGGAAGCTCGGTCGCCAGGTCGAAGTCGCGGGCGGCGGCAGCGGCCAGGGCCGCGTCGAGCTCGTCCGCGGCGATCGCGACGGCCGTCACCGGGACCTCGGCCTCCTCGGGGGTGCGGACGTGCTGGCGGGGCACCCCGCCCGTGACCGGGAAGACGGTGCGCAGGCTCTCGTGCCGTGCCACCACGTCCGACACGGCGGCGCCCAGGGCCACCGTGTCCACTTCGCCCAGCAGCCGGGCGGCCAGCGCGATGTTGTACCGGCCGCTGTTGTCCCCGACGGACTGGATGAACCACAGCCGCCGCTGCGCGTACGACAGCGGGATCCGCTCCGGTCGCTCGACGGGCCCCAGGGGCGTGCGGGCGTCGTCCGCGTCCGCGAGCCGTTCGGCGAGGGCGGCGACGGTCGGCGCTTCGAAGACCGCCCGCACGGGGAGCTCCACCGCGAAGGCGGTGCGGATGCGGTTGACGAGCCGGGTGGCGAGCAGCGAGTGGCCGCCCAGGTCGAAGAAGCTGTGGTCGATGCCGACCTCGGGCAGGCCCAGTACCTCGCCGAAGAGCGCGCTGAGCTGCTGCTCCCGGTCGTCGCGCGGCGCGCGGCCGTCGCCCGCGTCGGCGAACTCGGGCTCGGGCAGGGCCCGGTGGTCGACCTTGCCGGGGCCGGTCAGCGGGATCTGCGCCAGTTCCACGACCGCCGCCGGGACCATGTACTCGGGGAGCACCGCGGCCACGTGCTGCCGCACGGCGCGCACGTCCACGCCGGCGTCGGACGCCGGTACGACGTAGGCCACCAGACGCCGTCCACCGGGGCCGCCGTCGCGCGCCTGGACCACGACGCGGTCGACGTCGGCGCGGCGGGCGATGACCGCTTCGATCTCGGCGGGCTCCACGCGGTAGCCGCGGATCTTCACCTGCCCGTCGGCGCGGCCGATGAACTCCAGCTCGCCCGCCGCGGTCCAGCGCACCACGTCGCCGGTGCGGTAGAAGCGCTCTCCCAGCGCGCCGTGCGGGTTGGCCACGAACCGCTCGGCGGTCAGCGCCGGCCGGTTCAGGTAGCCGCGGGCCAGGCCGGCTCCCGCGATGAACAGTTCGCCCGGCACGCCGGCCGGCACGGGCTGCAGGTTCCGGTCGAGCACGTACACCCGCCGGTTCCACAGCGGAGCGCCGATCGGCGGGCGCACCGCCCCCGCCAGCGGGCGGCTCATGGTGGCGCACACCATCGTCTCGGTCGGGCCGTAGGCGTTGATCATGCGCCGGCCGGAGGACCACTGCGCTATCTGGTCCGGCGGGCAGGGTTCGCCGCCGGTCACCAGCGTGCGCAGGCTGGGCAGTTCGTCGGCCGGGAGCGTGGCCAGCGCACCTGCCGCGAGCTGCACGTGCGTGACCGCGTTCCGCTGGATCAGGTGGGTCAGCTCGTCGCCGACGGGCTGCTCGTTGCCCTCGGGCAGGACCAGCGTGGCGCCGCTGAGCAGAGTCATCGAGAAGTCCGCGACCGACACGTCGAAGCTGGGCGAGATCACCTGGAGCACCCGGCTGTCGGTCTCGATCGCCAGGTTCTGCGCGTGGGCGCCCGCCAGGCTGGCGAAGCCCTCGTGGGTGACCAGTACGCCCTTGGGGCGGCCGGTGGTGCCCGAGGTGTAGATCGCGTAGGCGGGGTGGGCCGGTACCAGGGGCCGTACCCGGTCCGCGTCGACCGGGTCGCCGGCCGCGGCGACCGCCCACTCCTCCCGGACGTCCGGTGCGTCGATCAGCAGGAGTGCCGTCGTACCGGCCTCCGCGAGCGGGCCGGCGGCCGCGCTGGTGGTGAGGACCTGGACGGGGCGCGCGTCCTGCGTGACGAAGGCGATGCGCTCGGCCGGGTGGCCCGGGTCCACGGGTACGTAGACCGCGCCCGCCTTCAGGACGCCGAGGGTGACCGCGAGCCACTCCGGGGACCGGGGCACCGCCACGGCAACGGTGTCCTCGGGCCCGACGCCCCGTGCGATGAGCAGGTGCGCCCAGCGGTTGGCCCGCTCGTTGAGCTCCGCGTAGGAGAGGGTGTGCTCCCCCGCCACCACGGCGGTCCCTTGCGGCGTTGCCGCCACCCGGGTCTCGAACAGCTCCGGGAAGGTACGGGGAGGCGCCTCGCGGCCGGTGTCGTTCCACTCCTCCAGGACCTGGTGGCGCTCCGCGTCGGACAGGGTCGGCAGGGCGTCGAGCTGCTGCCCCGGATCGCTGCCGAAGGCTTCGAGTATCCGCACCAGCCGGTCGCCGAAGCCGCGGACGGCCGCCTCATCGAAGAGGTCGGGCCGGTAGGTCACCTTCAGGCCCATGGTGCGGGGACCGTCCGAAGTCGACAGGCCCAACGCGTAGTGGGTGCCCTCCTGGAGTGCGACGTCGACGACGCCGAGTCCCTGGGCTGACTCCTCCAGGCCGTCGGCGTCGACCGGGAAGTTCTCGAACACCGTCGCGGTGTCGAAGAGTTCTCCCAGCCCGACCCGGCTCTGGATCTCGGCCAGCCCCACGTACTTGTGCGCCAGCAGGTCCAACTGGGAGCCCTGGAGGCGGCCCAGCAGGTCCAGCAGGGTGTCGCCGCGCCGGGCGCGGACGCGCACGGGCAGGGTGTTGATGAACAGACCGACCATGGATTCCACGCCCGGCAGCTCCGCGGGACGCCCGTTCACCGTCTCGCCGAAGAGCACGTCGTCGCGTCCGGTCAGCCCGCCCAGGAGGAGGCCCCAGGCGCCCTGGACGACGGTGTTCCGCGTCAGTCCGTGGCGGCGCGCCTGCGCGGCGAGCGCCGCGGTGGCCGCCTCGGACAGCTTCACCTCGACCGTCGCGGGCCGCACCACGGAGCCGGTCGCCTCGGCCGGGGTCAGCAGGGTCGGCTCGTCCACACCCGCCAGTGCCTCGTCCCAGGCGGCCTCGGACGCCGTGCGGTCCTGGCCGGCCAGCCAGCCGAGGTAGTCCCGGTACGGGACGGGCGCGGGCAGCGCGCGGGTGTCGCCGGCGCGTCCGTACAGCTCGAAGAGCTCGCCCATCACCAGGGGGACCGACCAGCCGTCGAGCAGGATGTGGTGGTTGGTGAAGACCAGGCGGTGCGCGTCCGGGCCCA
This sequence comes from Streptomyces sp. NPDC098789, assembly GCF_044759975.1. Lineage (NCBI taxonomy): Bacteria > Bacillati > Actinomycetota > Actinomycetes > Kitasatosporales > Streptomycetaceae > Streptomyces > Streptomyces sp. NPDC098789. The sequence continues at coordinate 266,014 of NZ_JBIWAJ010000009.1, read as the reverse complement.
GCCGGACCAGGGTGAAGCGGAGCAGTGGGGGGCGGCGCAGATCGAAGCGCCGGGCGAGGTCGTCGGCCAGGAGACGGGTGAGGGCCGTCTCCTGCTCGGCCCCGCCGAGATCGCTCAGGTCGACCTCCTCCCAGGGGAGTTCCACCTCACGGGCGATGACCTGGAGCGACTGGCCGGAGCTGCCCGGCAGGAAGCCCGCGCGCAGGTTGTCGTGCCGGCGGAGCACGGCACGGACCGAGTCCTTCAGCGTGTCGGCGTCCAGGTCGCCCCGGAGGTCGAGGGCCATCTGCACGTTGTAGACGTCGGCGACCCGGTCGTCGTACCGGGCGTGGAAGAGCAGGCCCTCCTGGAGCGGCGAGAGGGGCAGGACGTCCACGAGGTCGGGCTGCGCCGCCTCCAGGTCCTCGATCTCGGCCTGGGTGATCTGCACGAGGGACAGGTCGGACGGGCTCAGGCCGCCGCCCGCCGCGCCGTCGACGTGGGCGACCAGGGCCTCCAGCGCCGTGAACCAGCCTCGGGCCAGTCGCAACATCTCCTCGTCGGAGAACAGCTCCGCGGGCCAGGTCAGCGAGACGGCCAACCGGAGGCCGTCGGAGTGGGTCACCGCTCGGGCGTTGACGTCCAGCGCGTGCGGCAGCGCGAGCCCGGCCTCGGGCACGGCCGCCATGTCGTGGCGGAACACGGGGGCTCCGTCGTCCTGCGCCGAGCCGGCGGAGGTGCTGAGCCGGCCGAGGTAGTTGAAGCCGATCTGCGGCTCGGCGTAGCGGGCCAGCGCGCGGGCCGTCTGCGGGTTCAGGTGGCGCAGCATGCCGTAGCCGATGCCCTTGTCGGGCAGGGCGCGCAGCTGCTCCTTGACCGCCTTGAGCGCCGCGCCGATGGCGGCGCCGCCCTGGTGGAGCTCCGCGACGGGAGCCGCACCGGGATCGAGGCGCACCGGGTACTTGCTGGTGAACCAGCCGACCGTACGGGAGAGGTCGACGCCGTCGACGAGTTCCTCGCGGCCGTGTCCCTCCAGGTCCACCAGGACCGCGGAGCCCTCGCCGCGCCCGGAGGTACGGCGCCAGTCGGCGACGGCGATCGCCAGGGCGGTCAGCAGCACGTCGTTGACGCCCGCGTGGAACGCGGCGGGGACCTTGCCGAGCAGCGGCTCGGTGACGGCCGCGGGCAGGCTCAGGCTGAGGACCGCGGACGTTCCCATCGTGTCCCGGTCCGGGTCGAGCGGGCGCGTGGTCAGCTGCGGGTCCGGGGTGGAGAGGATGTCCCGCCACAGGGGCAGCTCGCGCATCCGCTCGGGGTCGCTCGACAGCTCCGTGAGGTGCTGGGACCAGCGGCGGAACGAGGTGCCGACGGGCTCCAGTTCGATCGGATGGCCCGCGAGTACGGCCTCGAAGGCGGATTCCAGGTCCGGTACGAGGATTCGCCAGGACACCCCGTCGACGACCAGGTGGTGGGCGACGATGGCCAGCTGGCCCGGCGCCTCGGGCCCCATGTCGAACCAGACGAAGCGGATCATCTGACCCGCGTCGGGGTCGAGTTGGTCCTGCGCCCGGGCGGTCTCCCGGGCGGCGACCTCGTCCAGCTCGGCGTCGTCGGCGCCGGCCCGCACGAGTGCGGCCAGGTCGACCCGGCGCAGCCGGTCCCGCGCCGCCACCGTGCCCGCGGCGAGCGTCTCCAGCGACCAGCCGATGTCGCCGACCCGGGTCAGGACCATGCGCAGGGCGTCGTGATGGTCGAGTACGCGCTGCACCACGGCGGTCACGAGGGACTCGTCCAGGCCCGGCGGGGCGGTCATGGCCATCGTCTGGTTGAACCGGTCCATGGAACCGCCGAGTTCACGGAGCCAGTCGATGATCGGCGTCACCAGCACGTCGCCGACGCCGTCCGTCTCGGTCACGGTCGCCGGGGTCACCGTTGCCTCGGCCGACTCGATAGCTGCCACGAGGGCCTCCACTGTCTTGTGTGTGAATACGTCCCGGGGACTGAAATGCAACCCCGCCTTACGCGCCCGACCCACCAACTGGATCGAAATGATGCTGTCGCCACCCAACTCGAAGAACGACTGATCGACACCCACCGAACCCAGACCCAGAACCTCCCCGAACAACCCCGCGAGAAGCTCCTCCCGCTCCGAACCCGGACCACGCCCCACACCCACCGAAAACTCCGGAACAGGCAACGCCCTACGATCCAACTTCCCATTCGCCATCAACGGCAGCCCATCCAGAACCACCACCAACGAAGGCACCATGTAATCCGGCAGAGAACCCGCAACAAACTCACGAACCCCCGCCCCATCCACCGGAACACCACCCCCCGCCACCACATACGCAACCAACCGCTTCACACCCGGCCGCGCCTCATCCACCACCACCACCGCCTGACCCACACCCCCATGACGCAACAACACACTCTCGATCTCACCCAACTCGATCCGGAAACCCCGAACCTTCACCTGATCATCCACACGCCCCACAAACTCCAACTGACCATCCACACCCCACCGCACCACATCACCCGTGCGATACATCCGCTCACCCACACCACCGAACGGACACGCCACAAACCGCTCGGACGTCAAACCAGCCCGCCCCAAATACCCCCGCGCCAAACCCACACCCGCCACATACAACTCACCCACCACACCCGGCGGCACCAAACGCAACCCACCATCCAGCACGAACACCCGCGTCCCCACCACCGGCACACCAATCGGCGGCGCACCACCACCCCCCACCAACGGCACACTCATCGACACCGCCACCGTCGACTCCGTCGGCCCATACGCATTCACCATCCGACGCCCCGGAGCCCACCGAGAAACCAACTCCGCCGACGTCGCATCACCACCCACCACCAAACACCCAAAACCCTCCAACCCCACCGACGAAACACTCGCCAACGCCGCCGGCGGAATCAACGCATGCGTCACCCCACGACCCGAAATCAACTCCGCCAACGGCTCACCCGCCAACACCCCCACCCCAGGCACCACCAAAGCCGCACCCGAAGTCAACGCCATGCACAACTCCAACACCGACGCATCAAAACTCGGCGAAGAAAACTGCAACACCCGACTCGAACCCGACACCGCAAAACGCTCACACACCGACGACGCGAACGCCGCCAACCCCGCATGCGTCACCACCACACCCTTCGGCACCCCCGTCGACCCCGACGTATAAATCACATACGCCGGCGAAGAAACCTACACCACACCCGAACCACGGACTCCAGCACCAACCTCGGGCAACACCACCTCGGGCAACACCACCTCGTCCAAAACCACCACCGCCACACCGTCAACCCGCGGCACCACACCCGCATAACCAGAAGACGTCACCACCGCCACCGGACGCGCATCCCCGAACATGAAGGCGATCCGCTCACCCGGATAATCCGGATCCACCGGCAAATACGCCGCGCCCGCCTTCATCACCGCCAACGAAGCCACCACCGACTCCACCGAACGACCCAGAACCAGCGCCACCACCGACTCCGGCCCCACACCCAAACCCACCAAATACGCAGCCAAACGCTCCACACGAGCATCCAACTCCGCATACGACAACGACACCCCCACCGACTCCACCGCCACCGCACCCGGAGTCCGCCCCACCTGCACCCCGAACAACTCCGGAAACGTCAACGCCTCCGGCACCACCACCGAACCCGACACACCCCCACCCGACAACCACCCCAACTCCTCACCCGACAACAACCCCACCGAACCCACCACACCCGAAACCCCACCGACCACCGACTCCAACACCCGCACCACACGACCAGCGATCGACTCCACCACCCCACGCCCGAACACATCCGGACGGAAGGACCAGTGGATGCTCATCTCGTCGCCGCGCTGCATCACGATCAGCCCGAGCGGGTAGTGCAGGGAGTCCTCGACGGCCGCGTCCACCACGCCGAGCTCCTGGGCGGAGCTCTCCAGGGCGGCGGCGTCGACGGGGTAGTTCTCGAACACGACGAGCGAGTCGAAGAGTTCGCCCGTGCCGGTGAGGCGTTGGAGGTCGGTCAGGCCCAGGTACTGGTGGTCCAGCAGGGCGGACTGCTGCTCCTGGAGCCGGACCAGCACGTCCAGCAGCGGCTCCGTGTGCGGGACACGGACCCGCACGGGAAGGGTGTTGATGAACAGGCCGACCATCTTCTCCACACCGGCCAGCTCCGGCGGCCGGCCCGAGACCGTGGCGCCGAAGACGACGTCCTCCCGGCCCGTGAGCGCGCCCAGCACCACTCCCCAGGCACCCTGGACCAGCGTGTTCACGGTCAGACCGTGCTCGCGGCCGACGGCGACCAGCCCGGAGACCAGCTCCTGGGGCAGGCGCTGGGTCCACCGCTGCGGCGCGGCCGTCGCGCGGTCCGCGCCCGCGGGGGCGAGCAGGGTCGGCTCGTCCACCCCGTCCAGTGCCGTGCGCCAGGCGTTCTCCGAGGCCTGTCGGTCCTGCGCCGCGAGCCAGCCGAGGTAGTCGCGGTACGGGACCACCGCCGGCAGTGCGCCGTCGTCGCCCCGGCTCCCGTACAGCGCGAAGAGCTCCTGGACGAGCAGCGGCATGGACCAGCCGTCCACCGCGACGTGGTGCACGGTCAGGACGAAGCGGTTGCGGTCGGGAGCGAGCCGGATCAGGGTGCAGCGGATCAGGGGGGAGCGCTCCAGGTCGAACCGCTCGGCGCGGTCCTCGGCGAGCAGGCGCGCGACGGCGTCGTCCGCCGCGCGCGGGTCGAGGCCGGTCAGGTCGACCTCGTTCCAGGGGAGGTCGGCCGTACGCGGGACGACCTGCAGCACATGGCCCGCATCACCGGTGACGAAGCGGGCACGGAGGTTGTCGTGCCGGCGCAGGAGGGCCTCGGCAGCGGCCCGCAGGCCGGGCCCGTCCACCGTTCCCTCCAGTTCGAGGGCGGACTGGATGGTGTAGACGTCCGCTTCCGCGGCGTCGTAGAGGCCGTGGAAGTGGAGGCCCTGCTGGAGCGGGGAGAGCGGCAGGACGTCCGCGAGCCCGCCGGGTGCGGCCTCCAGCCGGTCGATCTCGCTCTGGGACACCGTGACGAGCGGCAGGTCGGACGGCGTCAGGCCGCCGACGTCCGGAGTGCGGGCGAGGGCGGCGAGCTCGCGCAGCGTCCGGAACCAGCTCTGGGCGATCTCGCCCACCTCGGCGTCCGTCAGCAGTTCGGCCGGCCACGTCCAGGACGCCACCAGGCGCTGCCCCTCGGGGTGCGCGACGGCGGCGGCGTCGAGGTCCAGGGTGTGGGCGAGGGGCAGGCCGGCATCGGCGCTGCCGCCGAGGTCGTGCGCCCGCACCGGGTCCGTGTCGGCGGCGTCGTCGGTGGGGGCTGCCGTACCCACGCGACCCAGGTAGTTGAATCCGATCTGCGGCGCCGGGTGGCCCGCGAGCTCACGGCCCGTCTCCGGGTTGAGGTGGCGCAGCAGGCCGTAGCCGATGCCCTTGTCGGGCAGGGCGCGCAGCTGCTCCTTGACCGCCTTCAGCGCCCCGGCGAGGGACGGGGCCCGCGGGTCCAGCGCCACCGGGTAGGCGCTGGTGAACCAACCCACCGTGCGGGACAGGTCGAGACCGTCGGCGATCTCCTCCCGGCCGTGGCCTTCCAGACCGACCAGAACGGCCCCGGCGTCACCGAGCCCGCGCTCGCGGCGCCAACGGGCGACGGCGAGCGCGAGGGCCGTCAACAGCACGTCCTCCACACCGGCGTGGAACGCCTCCGGCACAGGGCCGAGCAGCGGCTCCGCGACGTCCGCCGGCAACGTCATCGTGAGCCGGCGCCCGCTGCCCACCACGTCGCGCGCCGGGTCCACCCTGCGCGGGGCCAGCAACGGATCCGCCGTGCCGGCGACCGCCTTCCACAGCTCCAGCTCGGCGGTGCGGTGCGCCGAGGACGCCTCCGTGGCCAGCAGCCGGGTCCAGCCCCGCAGGGACGTGCCCACCGGTTCCAGCCGTACGGGCCGCCCCTCGCGGACAGCCGTGAAGGCGGCGGCCAGGTCCGGCAGCAGGATGCGCCAGGAGACCCCGTCGACCGAGAAGTGATGGGCGACGAGGGCAAGTTCACCGGGCTCTTCGGCCCCCCGGTCGAACCAGACCGCCTCCAGCATCCGACCGGCGGCCGGCTCCAGGCGCAGGACCGCGGCCCGCACCTCCCGCGCCACGTCCACGTCCGCGTCCGGCCCCGCGACACGGCGCACGATGTCCTCGGCGCGTACGGCTCCCACCGCGGCGGCCTCCAACGACCACGCGGCATCCGTCCCATGGCCCAGGCGCAGCCGCAGGGCGTCATGGCTGTCCAGCACCGCCTGCACGGCGGTCCGTACGCCGGCCTCGTCGAGCCCCGCCGGAACCGGCAGGGTCATCGTCTGGTGGAAGGTCCCGAGAGATCCGCCCCGGTCGAGCTGTGCGTGCATGGCCGGGGTCAGCGGGAGGATCCCCACGCCGTCGTCCGTCGTCGTCCGAGCGGCTCGTGCGCCCGGGTCGAGCGCGGCCAGGCGCGCCGGCGTCCTGTGCGCGAAGATCTCCCGCAGCGTGAGGGTCAGACCGGCCTTCCGCGCGCGGTGGGCCAGTTGGATGGAGCTGATGCTGTCGCCGCCGAGCGCGAAGAAGCTGTCGTGCACGCCGGCCGCGGCGAGGCCGAGGACCTCGGCGAACAGCGCGCACAGCGTCTCCTCGCGCTCGTCGCGCGGCGCCCGGGCGGCCTCCCCGGGTCCTTCCGGCTCCGCCGCCCCGTGCGTGCCGGCGGCCGGGACCAGGCGCGCGCGGTCGGCGGCGGAGAACAGCTCGATCGCCCTCACCTCCCGCTCGGGCTCGGAGGCGAAGACCTCCAGGAGACCCAGGAAGCGGTCGAGGACCTCGCGGGCGGCGTCCGTGGAGAAGAGGTCCTGCCGGTGGTCGAGCCGGACCTCCATCCGGTCGCCGCGGACGGTGCTCTCCAGGTTGAGCGCGTAGTGCGTGGCATCGCTGGTCGCGGCCGAGACGGCGCCGATGCGGGCCGCGGAGTCCCGCAGCTCGTCCGCGTCGACGGGGAAGTTGGCGAAGATCGTCATGGCGTCGAAGAGCTCGCCGACGCCGGCGGCCCGCTGGATGTCGGCCAGCCCGAGGTGCTTGTACGGGAGCAGCTCGGCCTGCGCGTCCTGCAGCCGGCGGACCTGCTCGCGCAGGGGCAGCGCGCCGTCGATCCGCAGCCGGACCGGGACGGTGTTGATGAACAGGCCGACCATGCTCTCGATGCCGGGCACCTCCGGCGGGCGGCCGGAGACGGTCTCGCCGAACACGACGTCGGAGCGGCCGGTCAGGCTGCCCAGGACCAGGCCCCAGGCCGTCTGGACGACGCTGCTCAGCGTGAGCCCGAGGGACCGGGCCCGTGCGGCCAGGGCACCGGCCAGCTCGGTCGGCACTTCGTGGAGGAGCTTGCCGGGCAGCGCGGCTCCGGGGGCGACGCCGGCCGGCGCGACCCGGGTGGGGCCGCCGATCCCGTCCAGGGCTTGCCGCCACGCGGCTTCGGCCTCGGCCTTGTCCTGCTGCGCGAGCCAGGAGAGGTAGGTGCTGTAGGGGGTGACCGTCGACAGCCGGGTCGGGTCCGCGCCGTTGTCGTACAGCGCCATGAGCTCGCCGAGTACGAGCGGCATCGACCAGCCGTCCAGCACGATGTGGTGTGCCGTGACCGCGAAGCGGTACTCCTCGTCGGCCAGTCGGACCAGTGTGAAGCGCAGCGGGGGGACGGCCAGGTCGAACCGGCGCGTGCGGTCCGCGTACAGCAGCCGGGACAGTTCGGCTTCGCGGTCCGCGTCGGTGGCGGACCCGCCGAGGTCCACCTCGGTCCACTCGGGCTCGACGTCGCGCAGGATCACCTGGACCGGCTCGCCGTTCTTGCGGTTGCGGAAGCTGGCCCGCAACGCGTCGTGGCGGCGCAGCACGGCCCGTACGGCGCCGAGCAGGGCCGCGGCGTCGACGGCGCTGCGCAGGTCCAGCGTCATCTGGAGCACGTAGACGTCGGTGTCGGCGTCGCCCTCGCCGTAGAGGGCGTGGAAGAGCATGCCCTTCTGCAGCGGAGCCAGCGGCCAGATGTCGACGAATCCCGGCTTTGTCACGTCGCTCGTTCCATTCATCAGCTCAGACCACTCTCGAATTCGTCGATCTCGTCCTGTGACAGGGAGAGCAGGGACAGGTCGGACGGCGTGAAGCCGCCGGCCGCGGGGAGTTCCGCGTGCGTGACCAGGCCCCGCAGCGCCTCGAACCAGAGCTCTGCCAGCTCCTGCACGTCCTCCCGGGCGAACAGCGCGTCCGGCCAGGTCCAGCGGGCGTGCAGGCGCACTCCGTCGGTGCCCCGGACCGCCTCGGCCGAGAGGGTCAGGGCGTGGCGCAACGGCGTGTGCGCGGGGCCTCCCGTGGCGGTGGGCCGCGGTCGGTCCTCGGGGGGCTCGTAGGTGAAGCCGATCTGGGGTTCGGGGTGACCGGCGAGCTTGCGAGCCGTCCGCGGGTTGTGGTGGCGCAGCAGCCCATAGCCGATGCCACCGTCCGGGATGGCGCGCAGTTGCTCCTTGACCGCCTTCAGTGCGATGCCGAGGGCCGGGCCACCGGAGCGGACCTCGTCCGGCGACAGCTCGCCGGGGTCGACGGCCGCCGGGTATGCGGTGGCGAACCGGCCGACCGTCCGGGAGACGTCGATCCCGTCGGCGAGCGGGGTGCGGCCCGCGCCCTCCAGGCCGACCAGCACCGCGCTGCCGTCACCGACGCCCCGTTCGCGGCGCCATCGGGCGACGGCGAGGGCGAGTCCGGTCAGGAGCACGTCCTCGACGTCGGCGTTGAACGCCTCCGGGAGTCGGCCCAGCAGCGGCTCGGCCACGGCGGCGGGCAGCGTGAGCTCGGCCTCGCGCGCCGATCCCAGCACGTCGGCGGCGGGGTTCAGCGGGCGGTCGGCGAGCAGCGGGTCGTCGGTCGCCACGATCTCCCGCCACAGCGGGAGTTCCGCCGCCCGGGCCGGCTCGACGGCCGCCCCGGCGAGCGTGCGCGCCCAGCTGCCGTACGGGGTCCCCGCGGGGGCGGCCCCCACGGGCCCGCCTGCCCCGGCAGCCTCCCAGGCCGCCTGGAGGTCCTGCCGCAGGATCTTCCCGGACGCACCATCGGCGACCAACTGGTGTGTGATGAGCGCTAGTTGACTCGCACTGTCGGGTCCGGCGTCGAACCAGACGGCTTGCACGACCGTCCCGTCCGCGGGCGCCAGCCGCAGCACGGCCGCCGCGACCTGCTCGTCCACCAGAGCCGCGTCCCGGGCCACGACCCGGGTGAGGCGGTCCTCCGCGCGGACCGAGGCGGCCGCGGCCACCTCCAACGACCAGCCGGATTCCGCGTCGGGCGTCACCCGCAGCCGCAGCGCGTCGTTGCGGTCCAGGAGGGACTGCACCGCCGCGCACACCGCCTCCCGCGTCACACCCGCCGGTACGGCGAGGAGTTGCACGGCGTGCGCCGTGTCCTCGGGCGCACCGCGCCCGAGGAGCGCGAGCACCGGTGCGGTGAGCGGCAGCCCGCCCGCCGCGTCCTCGGGACGTTCGCGGCCGGCGGCGTCGGCGACGTACTGCTGCGGCATCCGGGCGAGCGCGCCTGCGGTCTTGTGCTTGAACACGTCGCGCAGGCCGATCCGCACACCGGACTCGCGGGCCCGGCCGGCCAGTTGGATGGCCATGATGCTGTCGCCGCCCAGCGCGAAGAAGTCCTCGTCCGGTCCCGCGCCGTCGATGCGCAGGACCTCGGCGAACAGCCCCGCCAGGAGCTCCTCGCGCTGCCGCACCTCGGGGGTCCGCGGCTGCGTCCCGGACTGCGCCGGGTCCTCGCCGGACCGCCCGGCCAGCAGCAGTCGCTCCAGGAGCGCCGGGCGCACCGCGGCCCACCAGCGGGCGGGCGCGTCGCCCCCGGTGCTCCGCACCGGCTCGTCGGCGCCGGTGGCCAGGCCCTCCAGCACGTCCCGCAGGGCGTCCAGGAGCGCGGCGACCTCGGCTCCGCTGAACATGTCGGGCCGGTAGCCGATCCGGCAGTGCAGCGCGGTTCCGTCCAGACCGGCGTCGAGGGTGATCGGGAAGTGCGAGTTGTCGCCGTTCATCTCGACGTCGACGGCCCGCAGTCCGTCCTCGCCGTCCCCGAAGCCGGCGCCGTCGGCGGGCGTGTTCTGGAAGACCAGCAGTGTGTCGAAGAGCTCTCCCGTCCCGATCGACCTCTGGAGGTCCATCAGGCGCACGAACTGGTGGTTCATCAGGTCCACCTGCCGGTCGGCGAGGTCGCGCAGGAACTGCGCGACCGTGGCCCCGGGCTCGATGCGGACGCGGACCGGGACGGTGTTGATGAACTGGCCCACCATCCGCTCGATGCCCGGTACCTCGGGCGGCCGTCCGGAGACCACCGCACCGAAGACCACGTCGTCGCGTCCGGTGATCCGGCTCAGGAGCAGTCCCCACGCCCCCTGCACCACCGTGTTCATGGTGAAGCCGTGCCGTGCGGCGAGCGCGGCGAGGCGGCCCGTCGCGTCGCCCGGCATCATCAGGGAGACCTTCTCCGGGACGACGGGCGGCCGGTCGGAGTCGGCGGGCGCCAACAGGGTGGGCTCTCCGAGACCGTCCAGTTCGCGCGCCCAGGCGGCGCCCGAGGCGGACCGGTCCCGGGCTGCCAGCCAGCCGAGGTAGTCGCGGTAGGCCGGGACGGGGGGCAGCGCCGCCGCATCTCCCCCGGCGCGGTAGATCCGGATGAGTTCCCCGATGAGGATCGGGGTCGACCAGCCGTCCAGCAGCAGGTGGTGGAAGGTCATCACCATGCGGTGGCGTCCCGGTGCCAGGCGCAGCAACGCGCACCGCAGCAGCGGGGGCCGGTCGAGGTCGAAGCGACGTGCGGCCGCCTCCTCCATGACCCGGGCCACCTCCGTCGTGCGCGCGGCGTCGCCCAGGGCGCTCAGGTCGAGCTCCTCCCAGGGCAGCCGGTTCTCGGCCAGCAGGAACTGGACGGGGTGAGCGAGCCCTTCGTGTGCGAAGCCCACGCCCAGGTTCGCGTGGCGGTGCAGCAGGGCCTCCACGGACCGGCGCAGGACGCTCGCGTCGAGCGACCCCTCCAGGTCCAGGCCGAACTGGACGGTGTAGACGTCCGGCCCCAGGTCGTTGTAGAGGCTGTGGAACACCAGCCCTTCCTGGAGCGGGGTGAGCGGGAGGACGTCGACCAGGGCGGGCCGGCCCGATTCCAGGTGCTCGATCTCCTGCTGGCCGAGGGCCACCAGCGGGAAGTCGGCGGGCGTGCGGCCACCGCTGCCCGCACGTCCCGCATGGGTGGCGAGAGCGGCCAGCGCGCGCTCCCAGTCCTGGGCCAGTTCGTGCACGTCCTGCTCGGTGAGCACGCCGTCGGGCCAGGTCCAGCGCACGGACAGGCGGGGACCGTCGACGTGGTCGACGACGGCCGCCTCGATGCGCAGGGCGTGGGCGAGCGGTGCGTCCGGGTGGTCGCCGGCGCCGTGCGGCGCCGTGTCCTCGAAGCGGCCCAGGTAGGCGAAGCGGATCTCCGGTCCGGCGTGGCGGGCGAGCAGCGGCACGGTCTGCGGGTTGACGTGGCGCAGCAGCCCGTAGCCCACGCCGTGGGCCGGGACGCCGGCGAGCCGTTCCTTGGTCCGCTTGAGCACGGACCCGATCCGGTCGCCCTCCGGGAGGGTCCCTCCGGGCGCGGGGACGTCCAGGAGCAGCGGGTGCGTCACGGTGAACCAGCCGGTCGTGCGGGACGGCTCCGGCTCGGCCGTCGCGGCCCGACCGTCCCGGTCCAGGGCCACCAGGACACCGCCCTCGGCGTCCTGGCCGCGGCGGCCGCGGCGCTCGCCGACCGCGGCGGCCAGCGCCGCGAGCAGGACTTCCGCCACGCCGGTGCCGAAGCGCGCCGTGACCTGGTCGAGGAGGGGCGCCGTCTCGGCCGGCGAGAGCGCGCGGTCGAGGCTGCGGGCCGTACGCGTGAGGTCGCGGGCCGGGTCGAGGGGCCGGTCGGCGAACGGCGGGGCGGGAGCACCGAGGACGGCGTCCCAGAGCGGGAGTTCCTCCAGGAGGTCGGGTTCGGACGCCTTCTGGGCCAGTTCCTGCGCCCACGCCCGGTAGCTGCGGCCGACCGGGACGGCCTTGCCGTCCCACAGGGCGCGCACGTCGTCCGCCAGGACGGCGAGGGAGCCCTCGTCCGCCGCCAGCCGGTGCACCACGAGGAGGAGCCGGTGGGCCGCTCCGGGGCCGGCGTCGAACCAGACCGCCGCCGCCACGACCGCGTCCTGCGGCGCGAGCCGGGCCCGGGCGGCCACGGTCTGCTCCCGGACGACGGCGTCGACCTCGTCCTCGCGGAGCCCCTGGACGTCGACGCGCAGCGGCGCCAGGTCCACGGCGCCCCGGGGCAGCGCTTCCAGGCTCCAGAGCAGGTTGCCGGCGCGGCGGGTGAGGCGCAGCCGCAGCGAGTCGTGGCGGTCCACGAGCGCGCGCAGGACCGCGCCGATCCGCTGCTCGTCGCAGTCGGCCGGAAGGGAGACCAGGGCCGTGCCGCTGAGCTGCTCGAAGACGCCGCCCCGCTCGCGCAGCAGGTGCATGGCCGGGGTGAGGGGGATCTCCCCGACGCCCGTGTCGGCGGCGGCTTCGTCGTCGACGTCGGCCCCGTCCGCCACGACGACGGCGACCGCGGCGAGCTCTTCGACGGTGCGCCGGCGCAGTACGTCGGCGGCCGTGAACTCCAGTCCCGCCTCGCGGGCCCGGCTGACCAACTGGATGGAGACGATGCTGTCCCCGCCCAGCTCGAAGAAGCTGTCGTCGATGCCGACATCGGTCACACCGAGCACCTCGCCGACGAGCTTGCAGAGCTCGGTCTCCTTCGCGTCGCGCGGCGCGCGACCCTGGGGCCGGACTCCGAAGTCGGGTTCCGGCAGGGCCTTGCGGTCCACCTTGCCGTTGGCGCTGAGCGGGAGCTCGGCCAGCGTCGTGTAAGCGACGGGCACCATGTACTCGGGCAGGCGGGCCGCGAGGTGCTCGCGGAGCAGCTCCGCCTTGGGCGCCCGGGATCCCTTGGTGACGACGTAGGCGACCAGTTGCTGTCGGCCCGCGGCGTCCTCGTGGACGATCACGGCCGCGTCGGCGACCTTCGGGTAGGCCACGAGCGCCGATTCGATCTCACCGAGCTCGATGCGGAAGCCGCGGAGCTTGACCTGGTCGTCGGAGCGTCCGACGAACTCCAGCTCGCCCCCGGCGTTCCAGCGCACGACGTCGCCGGTGCGGTAGAGGCGCTCGCCGGGCGTCCCGAACGGGTCGGCGACGAACCGCTCCGCCGTCAGGGCCGGCCGCTCCAGGTAGCCGCGCGCCAGCCCGACCCCCGCGATGTACAGGTCGCCCGCCGTGCCGGGCGGTACGGGCCGCAGCGTCCCGTCGAGGACGTAGAGGCGGGCGTTCCACAGCGGCCGGCCGATGGCGGCCGGGCCGTCCCCGGTGAGCGCTCCGCTCATCGTGGCGTACACCATCGCCTCGGTCGGTCCGTAGGCGTTGATCAAGCGCCGGCCCCGCGACCACCGCGCCACGTGGTGCGGCGCGATGGGTTCGCCGCCGGTGACCATGGTGCGCAGGGTGGGCAGTTCGACGTCCGGCAGGGTGGAGATGACGCCCGCGGTCGTGTGCAGGTGGGTGATGCCGTGCTGCTCGATCAGCGTGGCGAGCTCCTGCCCCACGGGTGACCGGTGGCCTTCGGGCAGGACCAGCGCGGCCCCGCTCAGCAGGGACAGCACCAGGTCTCCGACGGACACGTCGAAGCTCGGGGAGACCGACTGGAGGACCCGGGCGTCCGGCCCGCCCCGCAGGTTCTCCCGCTGCGCGCCGACCATGCTCGCGAATCCGGTGTGGGTGACCACGACGCCCTTGGGGTGCCCGGTGGAGCCCGAGGTGTAGATGACGTAGGCGGGGTGGGCCACCGACAGCGGTGCGGTGCGGTCCCGGTCTGTGGGGTCGGTGACGGGCATGGCGGCGACCGCGGTACGGGTCTCGGGCGCGTCGGTCACCACCGATCCGGCGGCCCAGGGGGGCTGGTCCCCACCGGCGTCCCGGGTGGTCAGTACGAGCGCCGCCCGTGCGTCCCGCACGGTGAACCCGATGCGTTCGGCGGGGTACCCGGGGTCCACCGGCAGGTAGGCCGCCCCCGCCTTGAGCACACCGAGCGTGGTCGCGATCCAGTCGACGGACCGCGGCACCACGACGGCGACCCGCTGCTCCGGGCCGATGCCCTTCGCGATGAAGAAGTGGGCCCACTGGTTGGCGAGCGCGTTGAGCTCGCCGTAGGTCAGCGACCGGTCTCCGCAGACCAGCGCCACCCGTTCGGGATCGCTCGCGGCGTGCGCTTCGAAGAGGGCCGGGAAGGTCTGCGGTTCGGCCGGGCGCTCGGTGGTGTGCCACTCGTCGAGGACCTGGTGGCGCTCCTCGGCCGAGAGCAGGTCGAGCCGGCCGATGGGCCGGCCGGGGTCCGCGGAGGCCGCGTCGAGCAGGGTCACGAAGCGTCGCACGAGCTCCTCGACCCCGGCCCGGTCGAAGACGTCCGTCCGGTAGTCCACGCGACCGGCGAGGCCGGCGGGGGCGCCGTTCTCGTCGCGTTCCTCGCCGAGCTCCACGCCCAGTTCGAGCTTGGACGAGGCCAGCTCGACGGTTTCGACGCCGACCGTCAGACCCGGCAGTTCCAGCCGGGCGGCCGCGTTGTTCTGGAAGGACAGGAACACCTGGAACAGGGGGCTGTGCGCCACCGAACGCTCGACGCCCAGGTGGTCGACGAGCCGCTCGAAGGGCACGTCCTGGTGGGCGTAGGCGGCCAGGTCGGCGGCCCGTACCCGGGCCACCAGCTCGGCGAAGGTGGGGTCGCCGGAGACGTCGGTCCGCAGCACCAGGGTGTTGACGAAGAACCCGACGAGGTCGTCGAGGGCCTGGTCCGTGCGGCCGGCGACGGCGGTGCCGATCGGGATGTCGGTGCCGGAACCCAGTCGGCTCAGCAGCGTGGCGAGGCCCGCCTGCACGACCATGAAGAGACTGGCCTGGTGGGTGCGGGCCAGGTCGGCGAGGCGTGCGTGCAGTGCGGCGTCGACGGTGAACTCGAAGGACCCGCCGCGGTGGCTCACCTCGGACCCGCGCGGCAGGCTGGAGGGGAGCTCCAGTTCCGCGGGCGCCCCGGCCATCGTGGTGTCCCAGAAGTCCAGCTGCCGCGATATGAGGCTGTCGGGGTCCTCTTCGCTGCCCAGGAGTTCCCGCTGCCACAGGGTGTAGTCCGCGTACTGCACGGGCAGCGGGGAGAACCGCGGCGCGCGCCCGTCCCGGCGGGCCGTGTAGGCCACGGAGAGGTCCCTGGCGAGCGGGCCGTTCGACCAGCCGTCGGTGGCTATGTGGTGGACGCTCAGGAGCAGTACGTGCTCGGTGTCCGAGAGGACGAACAGGGTGGCCCGCAGCGGGAGTTCCGCCGCCAGGTCGAATCCCCGCTCGGCCGCGGACCGCATCGCCTCCGGCAGGGCCTCCTCGGTGGTGTGCACGCTCTCCACGGGCACGACCGCCGCGGCCGGGTCCAGGACGGACTGCCGCGGCCTGCCCCCTTCCTCCGCGAAGACGGTGCGCAGGCTCTCGTGTCGCCCGACGAGGTCCGCGAGCGCGCGGGTCAGTGCCTGGCGGTCCAGGGTGCCGGACAGCCTGATGCCGATGGGGATGTTGTAGGTGCTGGTCTCGCCCTCCAGCCGGCCGAGGAACCACAGGCGCCGCTGGGCGTACGACAGGGGGATCCGCGCGGGCCGTTCGCGCACGTCGAGGGCGGGTCGTTCGCGGTGACCGGGGGTGATCTGCGCCGCGAGCAGGGCGGGTGTCGGGGCGTCGAAGACGGCCCGCACGTCCACCTCGGTGCGGAAGGCCGCCCGGACCCGGCTGAGCAGCCGGATCGCGCTCAGCGAGTTCCCGCCGAGGGCGAAGAAGTCGTCGTCCACGCCGATCCGCGGCACGTCCAGGACCTGTGCGAACAGGCCGCACAGGATCTCCTCCTGCGGGGTCCGGGCGACGTTCTCGGCCGCGGCGGTGGTGAATTCGGGTGCGGGCAGCGCCGCGCGGTCGAGCTTGCCGTTCGGGGTCAGCGGCAGCGAGTCCAGCAGGACGACCGCGTCCGGGACCATGTACTCCGGCAGCAGGCCGGCGACCCGCTCGCGCACCTCCTGGGCGTCGACCACCGCTCCGGGCCCTGGCACGACGTACGCCACGAGCTGCTGGGCGTCCGGCCGGTCGGTGCGGACGACCACGGTCTGCGCGGCGACGCCGGGGTGGGCGGCGACCGCGGCGACGATCTCGCCGAGTTCGATGCGGTGGCCCCGGACCTTTACCTGGTCGTCGGCGCGGCCGACGAAGACCAGGTCGCCGTCCGGCCGGCGGCGCACCACGTCGCCGGTCCGGTACATCCGTTCCCCGGCCGGGCCGAAGGGGTCGGCGACGAACCTCTCGGCGGTCAGGGCCGCCCGGTTCAGGTAGCCCCGGGCCAGGCAGGGCCCCGCGACGAACAGCTCACCCGGCGTGCCCACGGGTGCGGGCCGCAGGTTCGCGTCCAGCACGTAGGCCCGTACGTTGCCCTGCGGGCGGCCCATGGGGACCGGACCGGAGGGAACGGCGGCCCCCGGCTCGATGCGGTACTCGGTGACGTTGACCGTGGCCTCGGTGGGCCCGTAGACGTTCCAGACGGTCGCGTGCGGGTGGAGCTCGCGCCACGGCGCGAGCGCCTCGCCCACGAGGGCTTCGCCGCCGAGGAGCAGTTCGGTCCTCGGGGAGTACGCGGGCGGCAGGGCGCCGAGCAGCGGCAGGTGGCTGGGGGTGGCCTTCATGAAGGTGCACGGCGCCGCGGCGAGGCGCGCGTCGAGCGCCGCGTCCTGGGCCAGGTCGCCGATGACCACCGCGCCCCCGACGGTCAGGGGGGTGAACAGTGCGGTGACGGTGAGGTCGAAGGAGACCGGCGAGTGCAGCAGCGCGACGCCCGCGGCCCCGGGGTACGCGCGCCCGGTCCAGCCCAGGTAGTCGACCACGGAACGGTGGGTGACCACCACGCCCTTCGGCTGCCCGGTGGAACCGGAGGTGTAGATGACGTAGGCGGGGTTCTCCCGGGTCAGGGGCGCGGTGCGCACCGCGTCGACGGGGTCGGCGACGGGGCGCAGCGCGAGGGCGGCGACCGTGGCGGGGGCGTCGAGGAGGACGTGTTCGACACCGGTGTCCGGCAGCCCGGAGGCCACCGCGGCGGTGGTCACCACCAGCCGCGGCGCGGAGTCCGCCAGCACGTAGCGGATGCGCTCCCGCGGATGGGCGGGGTCGACCGGCACGTAGGCCGCCCCGGACTTCAGGACCGCGAGGAGGGTCACGACGAGCTCCGCGGACCGCTCCACGGCCACGGCGACGAAGGTCTCCGGTCCGGCGCCCCGGGCGATCAACTCGTGCGCGAGCCGGTTCGCCCGTGCGTTGAGCTCGCCGTAGGTGAGCTCGGTCGCACCGGACACCAGGGCCACGGCGTCCGGCGTGCGCGCCGCCTGGTCCTGGATCAGCTCGGTGACGGCCGCGTCGGAAGCGGGGGTCGGCGGGCCGTTCCAGCCCTGGGTCAGCCGTTCCCGTTCGGCCCCGTCGAGGGTGTCGAGCCGACCGACGGGGAGCTGCGGGGTGGCGGCGACGGCCTCCAGCACCCGGCGCATCTGCCCGACGATGTCGCGGGCCGCGTCCTCGTCGAAGAGGTCCGGGCGGTAGTACCAGTTCAGGACGGTGCGTCGGCCCTCGTGCATCACCACCATGCCGAGCGGGTAGTGGTTGTCGCCCCGGGTGTCCACCTGGGAGAGGGTGAGGCCGTGCACCGGTGGCTGCCCGTCCTCGGCTTCCGGGGGGAAGTTCTCGAAGACGACGGCCGTGTCGAAGAGGGTGCCCAGGCCGGCGATCTGCTGGAGCTCGGAGAGTCCGAGGTAGTGGTACGCGAGGAGGTCCACCCGCTGCTGCTGCACGCGGGCCAGGGTGTCGATCACGGGGACCGCCGGGTCGAGGCGGACCCGTACGGGCACGGTGTTGCTGAAGAGTCCGACCATCGACTCGACTCCGGGCAGCTCCGGCGGCCGGCCGGAGACCGTTTCGCCGAAGAGCACGTCGTCCCGCCCGGTGAGCCGGGACAGCACGATCCCCCACGCGCCCTGGACGACGGCGTTCATGGTCAGCCCGTGCGCGCGGGCCCGGTCGACGAGCGCGGCGGTCAGCTCCGGCGGCAGCTGGTCGACCACGCGCCCGGGCAGCACGGACTCGCCGGCCGCGGCGCCGGGGGCGATCAGGGTGGGCTCGTCCACTCCGGCCAGTGCGGTGCGCCAGGCGGCGACCGCCTCGGTGCGGTCCTGGGCGGCGAGATGGGCGAGGAAGTTCTTGTAGGGGACGACCGGGGGCAGGGTGGCGGCGTCGCCGCGGTGCCCGTACAGCTCGAAGAGCTCCGCGGCCAGCACGGGAGCCGACCACCCGTCGAGCAGCAGGTGGTGTGCGGCGAACAGCAGCCGGTGGAGGTCCTCGCCCAGCCGGATCAGCGTGAAGCGCAGCAGCGGCGGGCGCTGTGGATCGAAGCGTCGGCCGCGCTCCTCGGTCAGCAGCCGGTCCAGGGCGGCTTCCTGCTCCGCGCCCACCAGATCGCTGAAGTCGAGCTCGTTCCAGGCGAGTTCGGCCCGGTCCGGGATGAGCTGTACGGGTCGCCCGTCCGCCGTGTAGTGGAATCCGGCGCGCAGGCTGTCGTGGCGCACCAGCAGCCCGCGCACGGCCGCGCGCATCGCCTCGGCGTCCAGCTTCCCGCGCACGTCCACGGCGAGCCGGGTGATGTAGACGTCCTCGGCCCGCTGGTCGTACGCGGTGTGGAAGAGCAGACCCTCCTGGAGCGGGGAGAGCGGCAGCACGTCGATCAGCCCGGGCTGGGCCGCCTCCAGCGCGTGGATGTCGTCCTGCGTCAGGGTCACCAGGGGCAGGTCGGAGGGCGTGAACCCGCCGCCGGCCGTCGGCTGCTCGGTGTGGGCGACCAGCGCTTCCAAGACCCTCGTCCACAGCTGCGCGAGCTCGCGCACGTCCTGCTCCGCGAGCAGGTCCCGCGGCCAGGTCCACGTGGCGCCGAGCCGGGGCCCGTCGGCGTGCGTCATCGTCACGGCGTTGACGGAGAGGGTGTGGGGCAGGGCCGTGTCCTGGTCCGCGCCGCCGCCGAGTCCGCCGTGGTCCGCATCGGTGGCGGAGCCCAGGTGACCCAGGTAGTTGAAGCCGATCTGCGGCTCGGAGAGCTTCGCCAGGGCGACGGCGCTGCGGGGGTTGAGGTAGCGCAGCAGGCCGTAGCCGATGCCGTTGTCCGGGATCGCCCGCAGCTGCTCCTTGACCGCCTTCAGGGCCGTGGCCAGTGCGGGACCGGCCGCCTCCACCTCCGTGATCGAGATGGCGCCGGGGTCCAGGCGCACGGGGTACAGGCTGGTGAACCACCCCACCGTGCGGGAGAGGTCGACGTCCGGGGCGATCTCCTCGCGTCCGTGTCCCTCCAGCCCGACGAGCACGGCCGTGCCGTCGCCCCGGCCGCGTCCGCGGCGCCACGCGGCGACGGCGATCGCCAGGGCGGTGAGCAGTACGTCGTTGGCGCCCGCGCGGAAGGCGGCGGGGACCTTGCCCAGCAGCGGCTCGGTGACGGCCGCGGGCAGCTCGACGGTGAGGTGCCCGGCCCGGGCGAGGGTGTCCCGTGCGGGATCCAGGGGACGGTCGGTGAGCAGCGGGTCCGGGGTGGACAGGACCTCCCGCCACAGGGGTAGTTCCCTGATGCGGGCCGGCTCTCCGGCGGCCGCCGTGAGGTGCTGTGCCCAGCGGCGGAACGAGGTGCCCACGGGCTCCAGCTCCAGCGGACGGCCCGCGAGGGCTGCGGCGAGGGCCTGCTCCAACTCGGGCAGCAGGATGCGCCACGACACCCCGTCGACGGCCAGGTGGTGGATCACCAGGAGGAGCCGGCCGACGGAGCGCGGTCCGGCGTCGTACCAGACGGCCTGCACCATGGTCCCGGCCCCGGGGGCGAGCCGCTGCTGCGCGGCGGCGAACTCCTTCTCGGTCAGGGCGGCCAGTGCTTCGGTGTCCAGACCCGCCACGTCGACTCGGTGCAGGAGGTCCGCGGCCGCGACCGCTCCGCGCGGCGCGACCTCCAGGGCCCAGTCCTCGATGTCCTCGACGCCCTCGATCCGGGTCAGCCGCAACCGGAGCGCGTCGTGGTGGTCCAGGAAGGCCTGGAGGACCTCGGCGAGCTGCTGCTGCCCGAGGCCCGCCGGAACCGGGACGGGCATGGCCTGGTTGAACTGGTCGACCGGACCGCCGCGTTCGCTGAACCAGTGGATGACGGGAGTGAGGGGAACTCCGCCGATTCCGTCGTCGGAGGACCCGCGCACGGGTGCGGCGGCCTCCTTGGCGACCGCCACGAGGGCCTCCACTGTCTTGTGTGTGAATACGTCCCGGGGACTGAAATGCAACCCCGCCTTACGCGCCCGACCCACCAACTGGATCGAAATGATGCTGTCGCCACCCAACTCGAAGAACGACTGATCGACACCCACCGAATCCAAACCAAGAACCTCCCCGAACAACCCCGCGAGAAGCTCCTCCCGCTCCGAACCCGGACCACGCCCCACACCCACCGAAAACTCCGGAACAGGCAACGCCCTACGATCCAACTTCCCATTCGCCATCAACGGCAGCCCATCCAGAACCACCACCAACGAAGGCACCATGTAATCCGGCAGAGAACCCGCAACAAACTCACGAACCCCCGCCCCATCCACCGGAACACCACCCCCCGCCACCACATACGCAACCAACCGCTTCACACCCGGCCGCGCCTCATCCACCACCACCACCGCCTGACCCACACCCCCATGACGCAACAACACACTCTCGATCTCACCCAACTCGATCCGGAAACCCCGAACCTTCACCTGATCATCCACACGCCCCACAAACTCCAACTGACCATCCACACCCCACCGCACCACATCACCCGTGCGATACATCCGCTCACCCACACCACCGAACGGACACGCCACAAACCGCTCGGACGTCAAACCAGCCCGCCCCAAATACCCCCGCGCCAAACCCACACCCGCCACATACAACTCACCCACCACACCCGGCGGCACCAAACGCAACCCACCATCCAGCACGAACACCCGCGTCCCCACCACCGGCACACCAATCGGCGGCGCACCACCACCCCCCACCAACGGCACACTCATCGACACCGCCACCGTCGACTCCGTCGGCCCATACGCATTCACCATCCGACGCCCCGGAGCCCACCGAGAAACCAACTCCGCCGACGTCGCATCACCACCCACCACCAAACACCCAAAACCCTCCAACCCCACCGACGAAACACTCGCCAACGCCGCCGGCGGAATCAACGCATGCGTCACCCCACGACCCGAAATCAACTCCGCCAACGGCTCACCCGCCAACACCCCCACCCCAGGCACCACCAAAGCCGCACCCGAAGTCAACGCCATGCACAACTCCAACACCGACGCATCAAAACTCGGCGAAGAAAACTGCAACACCCGACTCGAACCCGACACCGCAAAACGCTCACACACCGACGACGCGAACGCCGCCAACCCCGCATGCGTCACCACCACACCCTTCGGCACCCCCGTCGAACCCGACGTATAAATCACATACGCCGGCGAAGAAACCGACACCACACCCGAACCACGGACTCCAGCACCAACCTCGGGCAACACCACCTCGGGCAACACCACCTCGTCCAAAACCACCACCGCCACACCGTCAACCCGCGGCACCACACCCGCATAACCAGAAGACGTCACCACCGCCACCGGACGCGCATCCCCGAACATGAAGGCGATCCGCTCACCCGGATAATCCGGATCCACCGGCAAATACGCCGCGCCCGCCTTCATCACCGCCAACGAAGCCACCACCGACTCCACCGAACGACCCAGAACCAGCGCCACCACCGACTCCGGCCCCACACCCAAACCCACCAAATACGCAGCCAAACGCTCCACACGAGCATCCAACTCCGCATACGACAACGACACCCCCACCGACTCCACCGCCACCGCACCCGGAGTCCGCCCCACCTGCACCCCGAACAACTCCGGAAACGTCAACGCCTCCGGCACCACCACCGAACCCGACACACCCCCACCCGACAACCACCCCAACTCCTCACCCGACAACAACCCCACCGAACCCACCACACCCGAAACCCCACCGACCACCGACTCCAACACCCGCACCACACGACCAGCGATCGACTCCACCACCCCACGCCCGAACACATCCGGACGGAAGCTGAGTTGCAGCCGGAGACGGCCCTCCTCGATGTGCGCGATCAGGCACAGCGGGTAGTGGTTGGCGTCGAGGACCTCGAAGTTCTCGATCCGCAGGCCGCCCGCCTGGGTGCGCAGCGCCTCCAGGTCGAAGGGGAAGTTCTCGAACGCGACGTAGGTGTCGAAGAGTTCCGTGTGGCCGGAGACCCGCTGGATGTCGCTCATGCCGAGGTGCTGGTGCGGCATCAGGTCCGTGTGCTCGCGCTGGATGCGGCCGAGTACGTCGAGCAGCGGTGCGTCCGTCGGCACCTGGATCCGGACCGGCAGCGTGTTGATCAGCATGCCGACCATCCGCTCGGACCCCACGATCTCCGGCGGGCGACCCGCGACGACCGTGCCGAAGACGACGTCCTCCCGGCCCGTGAGCGCGCCCAGCACGACGGCCCAGGCGGCGTGGAGGGCCGTGTTGAAGGTCAGCCCGTGGCCGCGCAGCACGGCGGCGATCGCCTCCGTGGTGTCGGCCGGTACGTCCAGGAAGACCAGCTCGGGCTTGACGACGGCGTGCCCCTGCTCCTGTCCCCCGCCCAGCCGGGTCGGCTCGTCGAGTCCGGAGAGCGCCCGCTGCCAGGCCGACTCGGCCGCGCCCCGGTCCTGCTTGGCCAGCCAGGCGAGGTGGTCCCGGTACGGGGTGACCTTGGGCAGTGCGCGGTCGTCGCCCTGGTGCCCGTAGAGCTCGAAGAACTCACCGAGCAGGACGGAGGTGGACCAGCCGTCGAGCAGCAGGTGGTGGAACGTCCACAACAGCCGGTACGTCCCGTCGCCGAGGTCGATCAGGCGGAAGCGCATGAGCGGCGGGCGGGCCAGGTCGAAGCGCCGGGCCTGCTCCTGGATCTGGATGCGCTCCAGCTCCGCGGCCCGCTCGGGGGCGTCGAGGCCCGCCACGTCGGTTTCCTCCCACGGCAGTTCGACCTGCCGGGCGACCACCTGGACGGGCCGGCTCTGCTTCGGGTGCAGGAAGCCGACCCGGAGGTTGGCGTGACGGCGCAGCAGGGTGGCGGCGCTGGCCCGCAGGGCCTCGACGTCGACGGTGCCGGCCAGGTCGAGGACGACCTGGACGGTGTAGACGTCGTGGCCCTGCTCGTCGTACAGCGCGTGGAAGAGCAGGCCCTCCTGAAGCGGCGACAACGGAAGGATGTCCTCGGGACCCGACTTCGTCATTACAACGTCCTCCACTCGGCTTCGAGCATGTCGATCTCGTCTTGGGAAAGGTCCACCAGAGCCAGGTCCGATGGGGTGTAGCCGCCGGCGTCCGGCCCGTCCGCGTGGTCGATGAGCACGCTGAGCGCCCGGAACCACCCTTCGGCGAGCTCGCGCACGTCGGTTTCGGCGAGGAGCCGCTCCGGCCAGGTCCACGAGGCGAGGAGCCGCGGACCGTCGGGGTGCTCCTGGGCCAGGGCGTTGACCTCCACGACGTGCGTGAGCGCGAGTCGCGCGTCGCCGTCGCCGATCACGACCTGTGACTCGGTGGCGGGACCCCAGTCGGCGCTCGCCGTATCGCCCGGGGCGGCGGCCCGCCCGAAGTAGTTGAAGAGCATCTGCGGCCGGGCGAGCGCCGCCAGTGCCGGTCCCGCGACGGGGTTGAGGTGGCGCAGCAGGCCGTAGCCGATCCCGCCGTCCGGCAGGGACCGCAGGTGCTCCTTCACGGTGCGCAGCGCGGCGCCCGCAGGCGCCCCACCGGCCCACAGTCGCTCCCGGTCCTCGACGTCGAGGTCGAGGCGGACGGGGTAGAGGCTGGTGAACCAGCCCACCGTGCGGGACAGGTCGAGGCCGTCGGCGATCTCCTCGCGGCCGTGCCGCTCGATGTCGAGGAGGACTTCGCCCGCTCCGGTGCGTCCCCGCTGCCGGCGCCAGTCGGTCACCGCCAGGGCGAGGGCGGTGACGAGGACGTCCTGGACCGTGGCGTGGAAGGCGGCGGGCACGCTGGTCAACAGGCGTTGCGTCTGCTCGATCGGCAGGGTCAGGCTCAGCTTTCGCGCGGTGCCCACGACGTCCTGGTCCGGGTCGAGTTCCGCGTCCACCAGGGTGGGCGCCGGCAGGCGCAGGGCCTCGGTCCAGAGGGTGGTCTCCGCCGCCACCCGGGTGTCCCGCAGGGCCTCCGATCGCAGCAGCTGGGCCCAGTGCCGCAGCGGTGTGCCCACCGGGGCCGGCTGCGGCTGCTTGTCGGCGACGACGGCCTCGTACGCAGCGCGCAGGTCGGGGAGCAGGATCTGCCAGGACACGCCGTCCACCACCAGGTGGTGGGCGGCGAGGAGCAGCCTGCCGGGGCGCTGCGTCCCCGCGTCGAACCAGACGGCCTGGAGCATCAGCCCCGCCTCCGGCGCCAGCCGCGACCAGGCCGCGCGGGCCTCGGCGCCGATGGCCGCGCCGAGCCGGTCGTCCGCCAGGGCGGTGATGTCCACCGTCCGCAGCAGCCGCTCGGCCCGTACGTCCGCGCGCCCGGCGATCTCGTAGGCCCACGGTCCGCTCGCGGTCTCCCGCCGGCGGCGCATGCGCAGGGCGTCGTGCTGGTCGAGCACCGCCTGGAGCGCGGCAGTCAGCTCGCTCGCGCCGAGGCCGGCGGGGACCTGGAGCAGCATCGACTGGTTGAACGTGTCGACGGGGCCGCCGCGGTCCTCCAGCCACCGCATGATGGGAGTCGCGGTCAGCTCGCCGATGCCGGCGTCCGTGTCGAAGACGACGGGGCCCGCGGCCAGCATCGTGACCGCTTCGGCGAGCCGGGCCACCGTCTTGTGTTCGAAGACGTCCCGGGGCGAGAGGTCGAGGCCCAGTCGCCTGGCCTTGCTGACCAGTTGGATGGAGAGGATGCTGTCGCCGCCCAGCTCGAAGAAGCTCTCGTCGAGGCCGACGCCGGCGAGTCCCAGCACCTCGGTGAACAGGGCCGCGAGGGCTTCCTCCCGTTCGTCGCGGGGCTCACCGTTCCCGTCGGCCGTGCCGAACTGCGGCGCGGGCAGCGCGCGGCGGTCGAGTTTGCCGTTAGGGGTGACCGGCATGCTGTCGAGGACGACGAACGCGGCGGGCACCATGTAGTCCGGAACGGCCGCGGCCACGTGCCGGCGCAGGTCCGGCCCCTCGGTCCGCCGGCCCTGTTCGGGCACGACGTAGGCCACGAGCAGCTTGCGTCCGGGCTCGTCCTCCCTGACCGCGAGCGCGACGCGGGCCACGTCCGGGTGGCCCGCCAGCACGGACTCGATCTCTCCGAGCTCGATGCGGAAGCCCCGCAGCTTGACCTGTTCGTCGGCGCGTCCGAGGAACTCCAGCTGGCCGTCGGCGCGCCAACGGGCCAGGTCGCCGGTCCGGTACATCCGGCCGCCGCCCGTGCCGTTGGGGTCCGCGACGAAGCGCTCGGCGCTGAGGCCGGGCCGGCCCAGGTATCCGCGGGCCAGGCCGGCTCCGGCCACGTACAGGTCGCCGGCCACGCCCCGGGGGACGGGCTGCAGGGCGCCGTCCAGGACGTAGACCCGGGTGTCACGGATCGGCCCGCCGATCGGCGGGCCGCCCGCGTCGGCGGCGAGCGGGAGGCTCATGGTCGCGCAGACGGTCGTCTCGGTGGGACCGTACGCATTGATCATCCTGCGGCCGGGCGCGAAGCGGGCCACGAGCTCCGGTGCACACGCCTCGCCCGCCACCACGAGGGTCATCGCGGCCGGCACCTGGGCCGTGGTCAGCACCGCGAGGGCGACCGGGGGGATGGTGGCGTGGGTGACCCGGTGCCGGGCCAGCACGTCGGCCAGGTCCTGCCCCGGCAGCAGTCGCTCGGCCCGCGCCAGGACCAGGGCGGCCCCGGTCAGGAGCCCCATGCACAGCTCCCAGAACGCCGCGTCGAAGCTGGGCGAGGCGAACTGCAGCACGCGGCTGCCCGGTCCGACGCCCAGGTGCTCCGCCTGCGAGCGCGCCAGGCTCGCGACGCCGGCGTGGGAGACCACCACGCCCTTCGGCCGACCGGTCGACCCCGAGGTGTAGATCACGTACGCGGCCCCGGACGGCGACACCTGCCGTGCCGCGGGCGGGCCGGGGCGCGGGTCGCCCGCTTCGTCGATCAGGAGGACCGGTACGCCCCCGCCGGGCAGGGTCCCCGCGATCTCGCGGACGCTCACGAGCAGGGCCGGAGCGGAGTCCTCCAGGATGTAGGCGATGCGTTCCGCCGGGTAGTCGGTGTCCACCGGCACGTACGCCGCGCCCGTCTTGAGGACGGCGAGCACCGCCACGACGAACTCCACCGACCGCGGCAGGGCCACCGCGACGCGGCTCTCCGGGCCGACGCCGTACTCCGCGAGCAGCGACGCGAGGGCGCTCGTGCGGGCGTCCAGTTCCGCGTAGCTCAGCACGGTGTCCTCGAAGAGCACCGCGGGTGCTCCGGGGGTGAGCGCCGCCCGCGCCGAGAAGAGCTCCGGGAAGGTCCCGCCGGGTGCGGTCCCGCTCGTGGTGTCGTTGAACTCGACGAGGATGCGCTGCCGTTCGTCGGCCGAGAGCACGTCGATCCGGCTCACCGGCCGCCGTGGATCGGCCGCCGCGGCGGTGAGCAGGCGCAGCAGCCGCTCCGCCATCGCTTCGACGGTCTCCCGGTCGAAGAGGTCGCGGCTGTATTCGAGACGCGCCGCGATGCCGGCCGGCGTCCCGTCCGTGCGCAGGGATTCCTCGGCGCCGAAGACCAGGTCGACCTTGATCAGGCCGGGGTCGACCTGCTGCGGGACGGCCGTCAGACCGGGCAGCGCCATGGTGGGGCTCTGGGCGGTGTCCACGTCCAGCATGACCTGGAAGAGCGGGTTGCGGGACCGGGAGCGCTCCGGGTTGAGGGCCTCGACCAGTCGCTCGAAGGGGACGTCCTGGTGGGCCTGTGCCCCGAGCGTCGTCTCGCGCACCCGGGCCAGCAGCTCGCCGAAGGTCGGGTCCCCCGACACGTCCGTGCGGAAGACGAGGGTGTTGACGAAGCAGCCGATGAGGTCGTCCAGTGCGGAATCGGTGCGTCCGGCGACGGGTGCGCCGATCGGGATGTCCTGGCCGGCGCCCAGCTTGCTCAGCAGCAGCGCCACGGCGCCCTGGAACACCATGAACAGGCTGACCTGGTGCTCCTGTGCGAGCGCGGTGAGCCGCTCGTGCAGGGCGGTGTCGACGTCGAAGCGGACGATCTCCCCGCGCTGGCTCAGCTCGGCCGGCCGCGGCCGGTCCACCGGCAGCGCGATCTCTTCCGGCAGGTCGGCCAACGCCTCCTGCCAGTAGCGCAGTTGCTCCGCGACGGGGCTCTCCGGGTCGTCCTCGGCGCCGAGGAGTTCGCGCTGCCACAGGGTGAAGTCGGCGTACTGCACGGGCAGCGGCTCGAAGCGGGGCGCGTGCCCCTGAGCCCGGGCGGTGTAGGCCCGTTCGAGGTCACGGGCGAGGGGGGTCAGCGACAGGCCGTCGCCGATGATGTGGTGCAGGATCACCAGCAGGACGTGGTCCTCGGGACCGACCTCCAGCAACAGCGGCCGGATCGCCGGGCCGGCCGCCAGGTCGAAGCCCTCCGCGACGGCTTCCGCGACCGTGCGGTCGAGGTCGCCCGCCTCGACCCGCAGGTCCCCCAGCACCGGTCGTGCGTCCTCGGGAGCGAGGACCTGCTGGCGCGGCCTGCCCTCGGTGTCGGGGAAGACGGTCCGCAGGCTTTCGTGCCGGGCGACCACGTCGGCCAGCGCGTCCGCGAGCGCCAGCCGGTCCAACCGGCCGCCGAGGCGCAGGGCGAGGCCCATGTTGTACGCACCCGTGGCTCCCTGGAACCGGTCGATGAACCAGAGGCGTTGCTGGGCGGGCGACAACGGAACCTCTTCGGGCCGCGCCACGGGCGCCACCGAACGGCGGGCGCGGCGGGCGCCTTCGATCCGCCGTGCCAAGGCTCCCGCCGTGGGTTCCTCGAAGACCGTCCGGATCGACAGCTCGGCGCCGAAGACCTCCCGGATCCGGCTGAGGAGCCGGATGGCGCTCAGTGACTGGCCGCCGAGGGCGAAGAAGTCGTCGTCGAGACCGACCCGCCGCAGGCCGAGGACCTCTGCGACCAGCGCGCACAGCCGTTCCTCGCGCGGGGTGCCCGGTGCACGGTAGGGAGCGGGCTCCCGGCTGCGGCCCCCGTCGGTGTCGACGGAGTCGGAGTCGGAGTCGGCGGGGCGCGTCCAGTGCGCGGGCAGGGGCAGATCGAGTGCGTCGAGCCGCTGATCGGGGGCGGCGGCGGCGAGGGTCGAGAGGAAGGCGACGAGCCCCTCCCGGTGTCCTCGGGCCGCGTCCGCGTCGTACAGGTCGGCATTGGCGTGGAGGTCGACGAGGAAGCCGTCGTTCGCCTCGCGGTTGTCCACGATCAGCGAGAGGTCCTCCTCCGGGCCGATCGAGAAGCCGCGCACCGTGGCGGGGTGGCCCGCGAAGGAGAGCGGCTGGCCGTACATGATGAGGTTGATCTCGGGGCCCCAGAGCCGCTTGCTCTCCCCCACCCGGTGCAGGTCGCGGTGGATGTCCTCGTAGCGGTAGCGCTGGTGCCGCAGGACGGCGTGGACCTCGTCGCTCGCGGAGCGCAGCAGCTGCGCCACGGTGGTGTCGCCGCGGACCGTCAGCCGGACGGGAACGGCGTTGGACACCATGCCGGGCGTGGCCCTGGCGACCGCGTCGGGGCGGGCGGCGACGGCGAGGCCGAGCACGATGTCCTCGACACCGGTGAGGCGGTGCAGGTAGGCGGCGATGCCCGCGACCGCCGCCGTCGGCCAGCTGACCCCGATGTCGGTGGACAGGGCGCGCAGCGCGTCGGCGGCGGCGGCGGACACCTCGCCGGTCTGCCGCACGTGATCGGTCGGTACCCGGGTGGGACGCGGTGCGAGGCTCACCGGTGCGGGAAGCCCCGCGAGGTGTTCGGTCCAGAACGCGCGGTCCGCGGCGAACCGTTCGGACGCCCGGTAGTCGGCGTCCTGCTCGACGAGCCGGCCGAAGGGGTGGAACGGCGTGGCCGACGCCTCCCGGCCCGCTGCCAGCTCCGTGTAGAGCGAGGCGACCCGAGCGACGATCAGGGACCAGCTGTAGCCGTCGACGATCGCGTGGTGCACGCGGCTGAACCACGTGTGGCGGTCGGCGGCGAGCGTGATCAGACCGAAGGTGAACAGCGGCCCCCCGGCGAGGTCCACCGGCTCCGCGGTGCGGGCGAGCATCCACTCCTCCGCGGCGGCCGCGGGGTCGGCCAGGGAGCTCACGTCCAGCGTGTGCAGCAGCTCCACCGGCGCGGGGGCGATGACCTGGAGCGGACCGTCGGGGCCCGGCACGAAGCGGATCCGCAGGGTCTGCGCCTCGTCGACCACGCGGCGCAGCGCGGCTTCGAAAGTTCCGGTATCGACCCCGCCCTGTATCTCCACGCATTCCGCGATGCTGTACATGGGGTTGTCCGGGTTCATCTGCTGCGCGAGCCACATTCCGGACTGGGCGGCCGTCAACGGCATTTCGTACCGATTCTGATCGGCCATTGCCATCCACCTCGATTGCGTAAGCGCGACGAAACATCCGGCACCCACACTACGAAAATCTGCACCGTCGGCTTCGGGCTCATGAAAAACTTCGATGCGCCCGGAATCGCATATCGAAGAATGTAAATCGAGCTGTCGGGGGCGGGGTTCGCCGCGTAGGGGAGCCCTTCGGCGGCCGGGGGAACGCCGAATGCCCGGCCGGGGGGAGGCCGGGCATTCGGGTCCTGAACCGGCGGGGGTTCCGGTCCCGGGGACCGGGCGCTCCGTGGGGGGGGCGCCCGGCAGTCGGTCAGCTCGTGCGCCGGGTCATGGCGACGAGCACCTTGCGCTCACCGGTGAAGGGTCGCCGGCCGTGCGTGGTGAGGATGTTGTCCACCATCATCAGGTCCCCGGTGGCCCATTCCTCGGCCAGCGTCGCCTCCTCGTAGGCGGCGGTGATGACGGCGTGCTCGTCGGCGGTGATGGGCGTGCCGTCGCCGTAGTAGGCGTTGCGGGGCAGCCCGTCCGGTCCGCAGAGCTCCAGCAGGCCCTCCCGCAGGTCCTCCGGGAGCGCGTTCACGTGGAAGAGGTGTGCCTGGTTGAACCACACCCGCTTCCCGGTCACCGGGTGCACGATCAGCGCGGCCCGGCGCTGGCGGGTGCGCAGGACGTCACCGTCCCAGTCCGTCGCGATGTCGTGGTCGGCGCAGTAGCTCTCCACCTCGCCCTTGTCCTCGGTCTGGAACCCCTCCTGCCAGGAGAGGCCCATGCCCTGGCGGTACGTCCGGGTGTAGAGCACCCCGTGTGCGGCGAACCGTTCCACGAGTGCGACGGGGAGGCGGTCGAGCACCGCGGCGCTGTCGGCCACCGGGGTCTCGCCGCCGCTCCGCGCCGCCAGGGCGCAATAGAAGAAGACGTTGTGCGGCCAGGAATTCGCATAGGCGGCCTCGTTGTGCTGGGAAATCGTTTGGTCGGCCGGGTATTCGGTGGAGGTGTACACGTTTCCGGTGACCCGGCTGCGCGGCGTGGAGCGCTCGTTGTACTCCAGGGTCTCCCCTCCGATTTCCGCGGCGAGCAGCGCGAGTTCGGCCTGCTCCGCCAGGAAGCCGCCCTTGACCATCACCGCTCCGTGCTCGTACATCGCGGCGCGCAGGGCCCCGGTGTTCAGCCGGAACCAGTCCCGGCGCTCGCCGTCGTGCGCCGGGGTGACGCGGACCAGGCGGGTCCCCCCGTGCTCGATGACCTCGGTGGTAGCCGAGGTGAACCGCTCCGACGTCACTTGTCCTCCTCCTTCAGGCCGACTCCGTCGACGCTCACGCGATTGATCGGATCGCCGGATCCGTAGTCGTAGGAGTTCGCGAAGGGACCGTGCGTCACGGGTCCTGAGAACCGGCCCGTGGCGGGCTCCAGTACGCGCGTGCGCAGGAAGTACGCCGCGTTGCTCCCGGCGTGCTCGTAGCGGACCTCGTACTGTCCCAGCCAGGCGTAGTCGTTCTCGCCGGGCAGGTTGTCCGGTACGTGGTCACTGTCCACGCGGCCGTCGGCGAGCAGGGCCTCGCCGAAGGGCCCGTAGCGGTAGAGGTCGCCCCGCTGGCGGCCGTCGGCGCCGGCGACGAGGAAGATGTCGCCGCGGACCGTCGGCAGGTTCCAGCTGGTCTCGCCCCGGTACGAGCGCCCCTTGGCCACGTACACCACGCCGCCCGGCAGCGCGACGGTGCGGGTCAGCAGCCGCTTGTCGCCGTCCATGACGAGGTCGAGCTGGGGATCGGCGGCGCTCGTGTACCCGTACAGCAGGGTGCCCGCCGCCGGCCCTTGTGCGATCGTCCGGCCCGCGTGCAGGTCGAGCAGGTCGCCCGGGTACGCGATCACGGCCGGGTCGGGGCCCGCGGCGCTCTTGCCGAGGTAGCGCTCGGCGGCGTCGAAGACCTGGCCCATCGGGGTCCCGCCCAGGTCGTAGCGGGTCAGGGCGCCGGCCACGCTGTACCGGGTGCGGCCGATCACCTGTGCGCCCGTGCTCGCCAGCAGGCGGTCGGAGCCGTCGTAGCAGTAGTGCGTCGTGGAGGTCCCGGACGCCGTGCGGTCGACGAGGGCGACCCGGTTGCCGTTGGCGCCCGCGTTCGCGGTGGTGCCCGTGGGGCAGTCGGCCGAGGCGGGCGAGGTGAAGTCGTAGCCGTAGTGGTGCCCGGTGACGTAGGCGTCGGTGAGCCGGCCGACCGCGTCATAGCGGTAGTTGGGGCCGTCCGGGCGGGGGTCCTCGCCCGCCGTCGACTCGTCGACGATGGTGCCGGACCGGGACCGGGTGACCTTGCTGGCGAGCGTGCGCCCGTCCGCGAGGATCCAGTTCTTGGCGATCGTGCGGCCCTGGGGGTCGCGTTCCACGGCGAGCCGCGTGCCGTTCGCGTAGTCCACGGCGGCGACGTCCCCACCCGCGTCGTGGCGGACGGAGGCGAGCGTGGCGCCGTCGAGCGACACGGCCTGGACCCGGCCGGCCGCGTCGTACCGGAGGGTCTTGACCTGCGGTGCGTCGAAGGGCGTGGGCGGCGTCACGCGCTCCCGGACGGGTCGGCCCGCGCGGTCGTACTCCGTGTCCGTGCGGGTGCCGTGGACGTCGGTGAAGCGCGTCGTGCGGCCCAGCAGGTCGGTGGTGAAGCTGACGGCGCCGAGGCTGTCGGTGGCCCGCGACGCCAGCGGGTCGCCCCCGACCGCCAGGTCGAACGTCACGGTCCGCGCGGGTGCGTTGGCGTCCGCGGGCACGAAGGTGCCGGACATCCGGCCGCGCGCGTCATAGGTGACGCACGTCCAGTCGGTGGCGCCGTTGGTCACGGCGATCGGCAGGCCCCGTGCGCTGAAGACGAGCTTCTCCACCCGCGCCGAGCCGGTCGCCGGATCGGGCAGGCTGACGGACTTCGGCAGGCCGCGCTGGGGAGCCGGGTCGTTCGCGGCCGTGCAGGGGTTGTCCGCGTCCTCCGTCGCCCCGTAGTAGGCGGTGGTCTTCTTCCCTCCGCCCGGCGCCGCCTGGGCCGTCAGCCGGAAGGCGTCGTCGAACTCGTAACCGGTGCTCAGTGCCAGGCCGTCGGGGTCGGCGACCGTGGCCACGGGCAGGCCGAACGCGTTCAGCCGGGTCTCCACGACCTGCTGCGGCACCCCGTCGGAGTCCGCCCGCACGGTCCTCGATCCGGTCGGGCCGTACGACGTCGTCGTGGCCGCGACCTTGGCGCAGGCGTCGGGGGCCGGGGAGAGCGGGCGCAGGTCCGCGCCGAAGCACTCCCGCGGGCCGGGCCCGTACGACCCCGACGGCATGCCGTTCTCGCCGTACACCGTCGTGCTCATGCGGCCGGCGGCGTCCGTGGTCGACGCGGGGCCCTCGGTGGCCGTCCACGTGGACCGGGTGGTGCGCAGGGTCGCGTCCGTGTCCGTGAGCAGCCGGCCCGCGGGATCGAAGGTCACTTTGCGGGTCCAGCCCTGCGCCGTGCTCACGCCGGCGGTCCGCACCTGCGCGGACCCGGGGGAGACGGCGTAGGCGTGCTGGGGGCGCCGCTCGGGATGGCCGGCGGTGCCCGCCGGGTCGGGTGCGGTCACCTCGGCCACCGAGGCCGAACCCTCCCGGTAGGCGATCTGGTACTGGGCGGCCCCGGTGTCGCGCCCGCGGCCCGCCGCGATCCAGTCCATGACGAGCGGCGGGCGCACGGCGGTCAGTCGGTGGTCCGCCGTGAAGCCGAAGTCGGTGGTCTCCTCACCGGGGTTGACGAAGCGGACCAGCTTCCCGCCCCGGTAGACGAGCTGGGTGGTGCCCGCCGAGGGAACCCGTACGGCGCAGACGTGGCCGGCCGGCGCTCCGCCGTCCGCGCACTCCGTGCTGCCGGCATAGAAGAACCTGAGCCCGGTGTCCTCTGCGCTCTTGATCCCCGCGCGTGCGGCGTCCCCGCCGCCCGCGGGCTCGGGAGCCTTCCGCGCGCCCCGGGCCGGAGCACCCGCACCCGCCGGTGCGGCCGCCCGTGCCGGGGGTCCGGACGGGACGGGTGCCGCGCCCCGGGCGGCCGTGCCGTCCGCCGGGTCGGCCGCGTTCGCGGCGTCCGGGCCGGCCGCGCCCGGTGTGACGCTCCATCCCGGCGGCAGCACGGCGCCGGCCGGCTGGAGCCAGGACGCCGGTACCGGGACGGCTCGGCCCGCCCGGCTGATCCACAGCCCGGCCTCCCCGCCGCTCGCGCCGCGGCGGTACTCGACCGTGATGTCGTAGCCGTGCCCGGCCTGGAGCGTGACGCCCCGGCCGTACACCTCGCGGGCGCCGGCGGGGTGCGCACCCCGCCATTCGTCGAGGACCGGCCGGCCGTCCACGAGGATCCGCACACCACCGTCGTAGGAGCCGCCGAGCCGGTAGACACCGTCGGCGGGCACCTGCAACCGCCCGGTCCACCGCGCGCGGAAGGGCGCGTCGGGCGCGCCCCCCGGGTAAGCGGCCTCGGCGCCCCAGCGGAAGCCGATGCGGGCGTCGGTGCGTACGAACGCCGCCTTCTCGTCGGCGGCGATGCCGGAGTCGGCGTCACCGGGATAGTACGAGCCGGTCAGCCCCGCCGACGTGGCGACGGCCTGGGAGTCGTACTGGAACGTCGCCCCCAGGACACCGGAACCGGTGTACACCTGCGGGGTCTTGACGGAGACCGCGGCGTTCCCCGTGGGCAGGGCGACCGTGACGGGGCCGAGGACGTCGGTGGGCACCGGGCTGCCGGGGGCCTGGGCACCGAGCCGCTGGTTCAGGGAGAACGAACGGGCGGGAGCGTCGGCGCCGCTGCGCCCGCTGCGGTCCTTGGTCCGCACGGTCCACTTGTACTGGCCGCCGTCCTTCAGCAGTCCGGCCGGGACCTGCCACTGCGGAGCGTCGATCCAGCCGGACGAGGTCACCAGGCCGGTGCGCGCGGTGGCTCCGGTGGAGAGGACGAACTCGTAGGCGGCCGCGCCGGTCTGCTGCTCGGCGGCGAGTCGGGGCACGGAGTCGGTGAGGGTCTCCCCGTCGGCGGGCCCGGCGGGGGCCGGCGCGGCCGGACCTGCCGTGATCGGTCCGGAGCCGCCCGCGAACACGCCGGACGGCCAGGCCGGTTGGACGGGCGGGCCCGCCGGGGCCGCCAGGAACGCCGACCGGGACGCCGGGGTCTTCCCGCCGGATCCGGCCGCCGCGGGGGACTCGGCGCCGAGCAGGGTGAGGAGGAGTGCCGCCACGGCGGTCGTCGTCGTCAGCGCTCTGAGTTTTCCGGGGGGAGCCATACCCATTCACCACTCCAAAACATCGGACGTGCACCGTGCGCGGCGCTCGGGTTTCAACCCTCCCGAGGCTGTCAGTGGCCTCATCCCGGGCGAAGCCCGCAGAGAATCTTTGAATACGCCGCGTTGGTGACCTGCCCGACCTGCAACTACGGTGCTGGACGTGACGATCCGCATACTTCTCGCAGACGATCAGGAAGCCGTCCGCATCGGTTTCCGTTTGATCCTGGACAGCCAGCCGGACATGGAGGTCGTCGGTGAGGCCGCCGACGGTCTCCAAGCCCTCGCACTCGCGCAGGAGTTGAAGCCGGACATCGTGCTCGCCGACATCCGCATGCCGCGCCTCGACGGGCTGGAGGTGACGCGACGACTCGCCGGCCCACAGGTCAAGGAGCCCGTGCGGGTGGTCGTCGTCACCACCTTCGACCTTGACGAGTACGTGCACACCGCGCTGCGCAACGGTGCCTGCGGGTTCCTGCTGAAGCGGTCGGGAACGACGTTGCTCATCGAAGCGGTGCGCGCCGCGATGGCGGGCGACACCCTGATCAGCCCGTCACTGACCGTGCGCCTGCTCAAGCACCTCCACCGTCCGGCGCAGGTGAGGGCGGGTCAGCCGGTCGAGGCGTTGACGGAGCGCGAGACGGAGATCGCCCGGCTGGTGGCCAAGGGCTTCACCAATGCGGAGATCGGGACCGAACTCTTCATCTCCGCCGGGACCGCCAAGACCCACGTCGCCAACATCCAGCGCAAGCTCGACTCCCGCAACCGGGTCGGCATCGCGGCCTGGGTGTGGGACAACGGCCTCGCCGACTGACCCCGCGTCACCTGGGCGCGCAGTCGTACAGGATGACGTCGTCGCCGAATCCCATGGCCGGGGGTGCCTGCTCGGGCCGCGGGGGGCCCGCGTACTCGGTGGCGGGAACCTTGGCGCAGTGGTCGCCGATCCACCGGGTCCGCTTGGTGAACATCTCGGCTCCCGGGGCGGCCCGGTCCGCGCTGAGCGCGTAGCGCAGCTCGCCGCTACGGGTCCACTCCCGCAATTGCTCGACCGAGGGCGAGTCGTTGTCGCCACCATAGCCCCCCATACCTATGACCGGGGCGTCGGTGTTCAGGATGTAGGACGAGGCTCCCATGGAGCCCCATTCGACGGCCAGGGCGATCCGCTCGGTACCGGCCCGTTCGGTGACGTACTGGAGGATCCGCTGCTGGAGTTCGCTCAGCCGGGCGCTGCTGCTGGGCACGGGCGGAAGTTCCGTCGGCCCTGCGATCGGGTTGAGACCGCCCATGACCTGGGTGGATCCCGGGACGGTCGCCGCCCAGGCGCCGGGCGCCACCAGTACGGCGATCACGGCGCCGCAGAGCGCGGCGGGCAGCAGAGCGTCTCGCAGGCGCGAGGCCGCGAGCAGGGCGACGGCGAGGAGGCCGGCCGCCAGCACCGGCCAGAGGAGCCATCCGTGCCACTCCGGGGTGCGGCGGATGATCACCGCGGCCCAACCGGTGGACACGACGACGGCGGCCACCGCCCCCGGGACCGCCCAGCGAGCGCCCGCGCGGTGCGCCCGCACCAGTGCGGACAGCAGCCCACCGCACAGTGCGGCGACGGCCGGCGCGAGGACGCTGGTGTAGTAGGGGTGGAAGACGCCGCGCTGGGTCGAGAACAAGCCGGCGCACACGAGGAGCCACCCGCCCCACAGCACCCAGCCGGAGGTGGGCATCACCGCGTCGGCCGCCAGCCCGGCGCGACGGCGCTGTACCCCTGCCGTCACGGCCACCACCAGCGCGAGGGCGCAGATCGGCAGCAGCCAGCTGATCTGGCCGCCCACCTGCTCGTTGAACAGGCGGCCGGCACCGGCCGCGCCACCGAACACGTCGCTGCTCCCGGCGCCGCCCTCGGCGTGGAAGATCCGCCCGAGGCCGTTGTAGCCGATCACCAGGTCCCAGGCGGACCCGTCCTTGCCGCCACCGATGTAGGGGCGCTCCCCCGGCCACAGTTCGACCAGCACGATCCACCACAGGGAGGACACGACCAGGACCGCGGCCGCGGCCAGCAGCCGCCACAGTCGGGCGACCAGGCTGCCCGCCCCGCCCACGAGCCAGGCCGCGGCGAAGGCGGGGACCACCATCCAGGCGGCCAGCATCTTGGTCAGGAACCCGCACCCGATCAGGAAGCCGCTCGCGCAGAGCCACCAGGTCGCCGAGCGGAGGGCGGCGTTGTCCGTCCCCTCCAGGGCGCGGGTCAGGGCGTACGCGGCCGAGACGAGCAGCAGGACCAGCAGGGTGTCGGGATTGTTGTCACGGTTGATGGCGACGGTGATGGGCGTCAGGGTCAGCGTCAGGGCGGCGAGCAGCCCCGCGCCCTCGCCGGCCCAGCGCCGTACCGTGCGGTGCAGCACGAGGACGGCGGCCACGCCCTCCAGCACCTGGGGGAGGATCAGTGACCATCCGTGCACTCCGAAGATCTTGCTGCTGAGCACTTGTGGCCACAAGGAGCTCGGCGGTTTGTCGACCGTGATCACTCCGGCCGCGTCATAGGAGCCGAAGAGGAAGTTGGTCGCGCTCGTACCCATCGATTTCGCGGCCGCCGAGTAGTAGACGTTCCCCCAGCCCACGTTCCCCAGTGACCAGCCGTAGAGGCCTGCGGCGAGGACGAGGACCGCGGCGAGCGCGGCTCGTGCGGACCACGGGGGTAATCGACTGCCGGTCGCCGGCGGCGCCGGCCGTCCGGGTGCGGCGGGGCGTGCGGGGGTGGAGAGGGAAGGCATGGCGGTTTCGCTTTCGTCAGGAGGTGCACGGGTCCGGCCGCGTCATGCCGCGCACACGCCCTTCATGCTGTCGATGAGCACCAGTACGGCCCGCGCGGACGGAAGGATCATCCGCCCCTCCCGGGTGAGCGTCGCTCCCGTGGAATCGCGGGTGAAGAGTTTGGTGCCCAGCATTTGCTCAAGGCACTTGATCTGATAGCTGATGGCAGGCTGCGAATACCCGAGCACTTTCGCGGCACGGTCCATGCGCCCAATCTCAGCCACGGACACAAAAGCGCGGAATTCCCGCTCGTGCATCTCGCCCCCCGTCTTTTTGGTAGACCACGACCGGCTTCATCGGTACCGCCCGCCGCAGCGGTGGCGTCCGACGAAATCGAGTCCATACCAGCCCACCTGCGGGGCAGGGGCAATGGATGAGGCAGGAAGCTGCAACCGGGCGCGCACCGGGACGCGCCGAGGGCGCCCCCGCGTCCTGCGGGGGCGCCCTCGGCGCGGGGTGCTCAGCGCACCCCGGTCACGCCTGGCTGATGGCCGTCAGCACGTTGAGCCGTGCGCCGCGGCGCGCCGGCGCGATCGACGCGATGACACCGACCACACCCGCACCGATGAGGTAGGCGAGCATCTGCGACCAGGGGAGCGACAGCTCGCTGACGCCCTGGTCCTTCATCGCGTGCGCCATGGCGAGTCCGAGGAGACCGCCGACCACGATCCCGAGCACCGCTCCGAACAGCGAGATCACCACCGATTCGGTCATGATCATGCGTACCGTCTGACCTCGGCTGAGGCCGATCGCCCGGAGGGCGCCCATCTCCTTGGTGCGTTCGAGGATGGACAGGGCGAGGGTGTTGATGATGCCGAGCACCGCGATGAGCATCGCCACGCCGAGCAGGACCTGCACCACGGTGAGCATCATGGCGAACCCGCTGCTGAACTTCTCGATCACCTGCGCCCGGGTGGAGAGCGCCACCTCCGGACTGCCCTTGAGCAGGTCCTCGATCTGTGCCTGCACGCCGGCCACCGGCGTGCCGTCCCGCAGTTGGAAGAACGCCTGGGTCGGCAGCTTGCTGCCGAATCCGGCCTCCGCATCGGCCCAGGGAACGATGAGACCGTTCGCCAGGGCGGTGTCCTCGAAGATGCCGGCGACCTTGTAGGTCCGCGGCTCGCCGCGCTGGAGCTGGACGGTCAGGCTCTCGCCGACCTTCGCGCCGCGGGTCTTCGCCGTGGCCGCGTTCATGACCACGGTGCCGCCGCCCACGGCGTCGATGGACCCTTCGTGCACGCGCAGGCCGAGGACCTCGCGCGCCGTGGCCCAGTCCTGCCAGGAGGAGACTCCCTGCGCCTCCTTGGACACCGTCCCGGAGTCGTACATC
This sequence comes from Streptomyces sp. NPDC098789, assembly GCF_044759975.1. NCBI lineage: Bacteria > Bacillati > Actinomycetota > Actinomycetes > Kitasatosporales > Streptomycetaceae > Streptomyces > Streptomyces sp. NPDC098789. The sequence continues at coordinate 226,777 of NZ_JBIWAJ010000009.1, read as the reverse complement.
GCGGCCGCGATGTTCTTCACGCCGGGCAGCTGGGCCGCCCGGGCCAGCGCGCCCGGGTCGATGGTCGCCGAGGCCGCGGTGTCGCCCGTACCGAAGGCGACCAGGTCGGCCTTGAGGTTGTGCGAGATGTCGTTGTTGATGCTGTCCTCGGACGAGGAGGCGACCGTGCTGAGGGCCGTGACCAGCGCGACGCCGATCATCATCGCCGAGGCCGTGACGGCCGTGCGCCGCGGGTTGCGGGCCGAGTTGCGCCGGCCGAGCTGGCCGGGCAGGGAGCGGGAGAAGAGCGCCCCGAGGGCCCACACGGAGGGACGGCTGATCAGCGGGGTGAGCAGCGCGATGCCGATGAAGGCCAGCAGGACGCCGGTGAGGATCGGTGGGATCCCGCCCGATCCGAAGAGGCCGAGCGCCAGCAGGACGACACCGAGACCGAGCAGGATCGATCCGGTCCAGGTCTGCTTGCGGCCCTTGCCCTCGGGCGCGGCCGCGGCGCGGATGACCGCGATGGGGGCCACCTTCGCCGCTCGCATCGCCGGGAAGAGCGCGGAGAGCATGGTCACCAGGATGCCCACGGTGAACGCCGTCACCACCGCGCTCGCCGGGACGCCGAGGGAGGCCACCTTGAGCCCGTCGATCGCGCCGGCCAGCAGATCGGCGCCCAGGGCGCCGATCCCGATGCCGGCGGCCAGGCCGAGGGCGGAGGAGACCAGCCCCACCACGAAGGACTCCACCAGGACGGAGCGGATCATCTGGCCGCGGCTGGCGCCCAGGGCCCTCATCAGGGCCAGTTCCCGCAGCCGTTGGGCGATGATGATCGAGAAGGTGTTGACGATCAGGAAGATCCCGACGAGCACCGACACGGCGGCGAACCCGAGCAGCACCTGGTTCATCAGGCTCAGGACGCCCCGCGAGGTGTCCGACGCCTTCTTGGCGAGCTCCGTGCCGGTGTTCACCTCGAAGCCCTCGCCGAGCTCCTTCGCCAGTGCCGTCTTCACCGAGGCGACCGAAGCGCCGGACGCCGGGGCGACGCTGATCCCGGTGAACCCGCCGGCCTTGCCGATCATCAGCTCCTGGGCGACCGGGGCGGTGAAGGCCACGGTCTGTTCCCCGCCCACCGAGTCGCGGTCCAGGGAGTACCCGAAGACGCCGGCGACGGTGAACGTCCGCTGTGGTTCGTGGGTCAGCACGCCGATCCGGTCACCGACCGCGAAGCCGCCCTTCTTGGCGAGGCCCGCGTTGATCACCACCTCGGTGTCCGTCCGCGGCTCGTGGCCGGCGCGCAGGCTGATCAGCTTGCTCTCGCCCCGCCAGCTCTCGCCGTAGCGGGGGCCACCGGTGCTCGGCACGACCTTGCCGTCCTTGCCGACGGCGCGCGCGCCTTCGGCCTTGACCAGCCCGGTGGCGGAGCCGACGCCGGCGATCTTGGATACGCGGTCCACGGCCGCCGCGTCCACGGGCGGCACCACCGCGGCCGCGTCGCCGGTCGCGGTGTCCATCGTGGGGGCGAGCGAGACCTGCAGCGCGATGTCGTCGTACGCACCGGCGAACTGCGCGTTCAGGGACCTGTCGAGGGTGTCGCGGATGACCATCGCGCCCGACACGAACATCACGGCGAGCACGACCGCGAGACCGGACAGGATGAGGCGGAACTTCCGCGACAAGAGGCTCTTGAGGGTTGCGTTCAGCATCACGCCACCGTCGTGCGGACGTCGATCTGCCGCATCATGTCCAGGACGGCGTCCGCCGTCGGCTCCCTGAGCTCGTTCACGATCGCGCCGTCGGCGAGGAAGACGACCCGGTCCGCGTACGAGGCGGCGTTCGGGTCGTGCGTGACCATCACGATGGTCTGGCCCAGGGTGCGCACCGAGTGCTGGAGGAACTTCAGCACCTCGGTGCCCGAGGTGGAGTCGAGGTTGCCGGTCGGCTCGTCGGCGAAGATCACCTCGGGCTGTGACACCAGGGCACGGGCGCAGGCGACCCGCTGCTGCTGCCCACCGGAGAGTTCCGTGGGCCGGTGGGAGAGCCGGTCGGACAGGCCCACGGTGTCGACGACCCGGTCGTACCAGTCCTGGGACGGCTTGCGGCCGGCGATCGCGAGCGGCAGCAGGATGTTCTCCTGCGCCGTCAGCGTCGGCAGCAGGTTGAACTGCTGGAAGATGAAGCCGATACGGGTCCGGCGCAGTGCGGTGAGGTCCTTGTCGGACATCCCGTCGACCCGGGCGTCACCGATGAACACCTCACCCGCGGTGATGGTGTCCAGCCCGGCGAGGCAGTGCATGAGGGTGGACTTGCCGGAGCCGGACGGCCCCATGATCGCGGTGAACTCACCGCCGACCAGGTCGACGTTCACCCCGCGCAGAGCCGCTACTTGCGCCTCGCCCTCGCCGTACAGCTTGGTTACGCCCACTGCTCGGGCGGCGATCTGCCGCTTCGTCGAGATGGTCGCGGTCACACGACTCACACTCCCCATATCGGGTTTCAATTCTGACAGTCGATGACCGGAGCACTGTGCACCGTGGTCCGGCAATTGAGTTGAGACTAGGAGCGGTCCGGGGACGGACGCATCTGCCAATCGGCATAGATACTGGCCCCTCCCGTCGTCCGGTTCCGAGGCCAGATAGAACTCTTGAGATCGGGCCTGCGCCGAGCGCGGGAGCGCCATAACGTCCCGAGAAAGGGCAGCCGCCGGCGCCTAGGGCACGGAGGACGGATATGACTGGCACCAGGGCACTTTCCAAGTTCTGGATGCTCACCAACGACTTCACCCAGAACCCCTTTCCGGTGCTGGAGTACGTGCGCCGCGAGAGTCCCGTGCGCGAGCTGTCCATGCCCGGCGGCGGCCGCGCCTGGGTGGTGACGCGGTACGAGGACGCCAAGGCCGCGCTCGCCGACCCGCGGCTGAGCCGCGACATCCACGTGCACTTCCGGCTGATGTCGCAGCGGTCGGGCCGCCTGCTGACGCCGCCCGCGGAGGAGGCCAACCACCTCGCCAACGTCGAGCCGCCCCGGCACACCCCGCTCCGGCGCGCCATCAGCTTCGCGTTCACCCCGCGCCGGGCCGAAGCGCTGCGCCCGAAGGTGGAACAGATCGCCGACGAGCTCCTGGACGCTCTGGTGGCAGGGCCGGTCCCGGACCTGATCACCGGCTACGCCGACCCGCTGCCGGTCATCACCATCGCCGAGCTGATGGGCGTACCCGCCTCGGCCTGGCCCGACTTCCTGCGCTGGTCGGCCGCGCTGCGCAGCTACTCGCCCACCGACGGCTCGGGGGTCCTGGACGCCAACATCCAGGAGCTCTCCTCCTTCATGGCGGAGCTGATCGCGCGGAAGGAACGGGAGGGGGGCGAGGACCTGCTGTCCGCCCTGATCCACGCGGCCCCGGAACGGCGGCTGACCCCCACCGAGATCCTCTCGACCGGCTTCGCCCTGATGACGGGCGGCAACGACACCACCGCCAGCCTGGTCGGCGGTGTGATCTCGGCGCTGCTGACCCACCCGGCGCAGCGGGCCGAGCTGTTGGCCTCGCCGGCCCGCTGGGGCAAGTCGATGGACGAACTGATCCGCTACGTCAGCCCCATCAGCAACGCCCTCCAGCGCGTGACGACCGAACCGGTCGAACTCGGCGGGGTGACGATCCCCTCGGGCGAGGTCGTCATCATCAGCGTGATGTCGACCAACCGTGACGAGGAGCAGTTCCCGGACCACCCCGACCGCCTGGACCTCGACCGCCACAAGCCCGCGCACCTCAGCTTCGGCTTCGGCATCCACTACTGCTCGGGAGCCCACATGGCGAAGGTCATCACCGAGATCGCCGCCCGCCGGCTCTTCGAGCGGTTCCCGGACGTCCGCCTCGCCGTCGATCCCGCGGAACTGCGCTACCAGCAGAACGTGGTGGTCCGCCCGCTGGAGGCGCTGCCCGTCCACCTCTGACCGCCGTATCCGCAGGCGGCTGTGCGGCCTCGGTCGCGAGCACCTCCCGAGGGGCAACCCTCCCGACTGCAGCGCGGATCCCGCAGCCGGGAGGGTGTTCGCCTACTCCGAGAACAGCTTGATCAGCCGCTCGGCGACGGCGCGGGAAGCGCCGGCGAAGACTCCACGGACGGCCTGCCCGACAAGCTGCAGGGAGACGCTTGTCCTGGCCTCAGGGCTTGACTGGCGCGTAGCGTTGGGCATCTGGGTCCCCTCTCAAGGATGGATCCTGAGTGGCCCGTCGGTGTTGGTCGGACGCCATCCGGCGGGCCGCTTCCATGTCAGCACGCTGGGGAGCACACTGTTCAGAATCGGGAACCAGCCGGAACCAAGCGGGACTTCCCGGGACTTGGCCTGCCGTTCGTCGAGGGGGATCCGTGCCGAATCGGCGACGCACGATCGATCGCTCACACCCGCTGGGCGGGTTCGCCGAGCAACTATGTGAACTGCGGGACAACGCCACCGCGCGAGCCGGCGGCAGTCAAGCGGCTCGGGAGCTCAGCATCGACAAGGTGGCCACCGGCACGTGGGAAACGAGTAGGACGGCGATCTACGCCGCGCTCAATGGGACTCGATTGGCATCGATGAACACGCTGTGCGCGATGGTGTCCGCCTGGCATCCGCGGGGGGAGAAGGGCATCCCCGAGTGGCAGAAGCTGCGGCGCGACGTCGAGGAACAGCTGGCTGCTATGCGGAGCCGGATACCCGTGAACGTCGTGGAGGCCGAGGTCACGCCTGTAGTTCGCCAGCCGGATCCCGCTCGGGTACCTGACGCGGAAGCGTTGGAGCAGCTACGGATCTTGTTGGCTACTGCTCTGGCGGAGATACGCATGACCAAGACCCAGCTCGCGGCACGCACTGGCCTGGGAAGGACCACCGTGCATGAGGCCTTCGCCACCGGCAGGCCCGTGCCATCCGCAGCGACGGTTGCCGCCATCGGCAGGGCTCTGCGCCTCCCGATCGATCGCCTGCTTGAGCTGCATCGGCAGGCTGTCGGATAGGTCGACGGACGTTCACCACGGTTCGGGCGAGACCCGCACCAGCACGTCGGCGTCGGGGATCGACCTGGCCCAGGCGTACCCGCTGCCGTCCGATCAGGGGCTTCTGGCGTGGACTGGGGACCCGAACGACGCTGGGCACGTCACGGCGCAGTCGAGCGGGGGTGTCGCGGGCCGGGTGACGCTGGTGAAGGTGCAAATGCGCAAGTCGATCACCTGGTCGAAGCTGTGGTTCGGGCTCGCGGGTGTGGACAGCGGCGCGACGCTCACGAACTGCTACCTGGGCGTCTACAACAGCTCGGGCACGCTCGTGGGCGTCACCGCCGACATCTCCACGACGCTCATGTCCGGCGCGACCGGCAAGTCCGTCGACCTCGTCGCCCCGTTCACTGCGGCGCCCGGCGAGTACTACGTGGCGATGTTACTCAACGGCACGTGGACCACCAACAGCTTGACGTTCAAGGCGACCGGGGCCGGTATCACGGTGAACTGTGGGCTCGTCGCGGCCGCGGTTGCGGTACTCGAACATGCTCACCGCGCAAACCACGCTCCCCAACACCCTCGACCTGACGCAGCAGGTCACATCGATCATTTCCACTGGCTGGGCCTCGCAGTGGTACGGCGTGTGCTAACCCACCCCAGCAGCACAACGCCCCCTCTGAGCCTTCGGGCTGAGAGGAGGCGACTTCTGCGTGTCCGGACTCAGTTCAGCGGAAGCGCCTGATGAGCGGCGACGATCGCGTCGATGCGGTGCGCAAGGTCGAAGTCGGCCGCTGTGAGGCGGTGGCCGGCATCGTGCGTGGTGATCGACGCCCGCAGGTGGTCGATTCGGAGATCGAGGTCGGCGTGGTGCTGGACGCGTCGGGATCGGTCGGCGATGGTCACGATCGCGGCCACCGCCGCGTGGTAGCGAATCTCGTACGTACGGGTGATCTCGTCGCCCTTCCGCTCCCACCCCGGCAACCCCGTCAAGTGCTCGGCGATCGCCTCGTCGGACAGCGGCGTTGGTACGCCCATGTCAGCTCCCCTCAGTCACGGGCGCCAGGATCTCGGCAAGGTCCCGGCCTACCGGGGCATCGTGCCATGGCCGCATGGCCCGCTCCAGGCCGCGCAGTTCACGCAGCATGCGGGCGGACCCGGTCTCTGCCGCGATCTCGGCAGCGGCGCGGGCGATCTCTACCGCGTGCTCCGGCTCCCGGGCCCCGGCCGCCGCCGTGGCGTGCCGGGCGAGGTACACGCCTCGATCGCGGCGGGCACTCGCGGGCACCGCGTCGAGTACCTGCGACCACAGGGCCTCGGCCTCCCGCCCGAGCCCGAGACGGCCGTAGCACGTGGCCCGCTGAACCTCAAGGTAGCCCGGGGTGCGCCGGCAGGCGTTACCCCAGGGCAGGTCGTCATCCACGCGGGAGATGAGCCCTCCCGCGGCGTCGATGAGGCGGTCGACGGCGCTCCGGTCCCCGGTGAGGCTCGCGCCGTGGGCCTGCTGCTGCATCGCCATGATCTGCACCTTGGGCAACACGCGGTCGCCGTCGAGGGCTGCCTCGCACAGGTCGATGACACCGTGCCCGTCCCCCAGGTCGGTGCGGACCTGCGCGAGGTTCACAAGGGAGTAGCCGACGAGGTGTGGGTCCCGGGACCGGGCGGCGATTTCCTGCGTTATCCCCCGCCAGAACGTGGCTGCGCCGAGGTCACCGGCGTCCTGGTAGAGCCAGCCGACGAGCGCTGCGTACGCGGCTCCAACCCGCAGTAGACCGCATCGAGTCTGGCCCGACGCCGAGCGGACGAGCTTGTCGATGAGCTGGTACTGCGCGCTGACGGTGCCGATGAGATCGTGCGGGCCGAGGAACATGTCCGCGCGGTAGTGCCCCTCCAACTGTTGCTGGAAGTAGTCGATGAGGGCCGGGTCGACGTGCTGGGTGGCAACAGGGCCGGGCATGAGCGCGGCGGCGGTGACGTTGACGAAGGTTCGGCGCTTCATGTCGTCCTCGTGGTGTGCCTCGGGTCGGATCCACCCAGCGGGCGCCGTGAATCCCAAGTCCTCTGGCCACCGGCCGAGCGCGTCGTGGAGGACCAGCGCGGTTTCCTCTGACGGCCATCCGGGCCGGGTTCCTTCCCAGCGCCGCCAGGTTCGTGCAGCCACTGTGTAGGAGCGGTCGTCGAGGAGCCGCTGTCCATGGAGGCTGAGCTTCTCGGCTGCGTCATCCATGCTGCGCCAGCCCGCGCGAAGCCGGGCGGCCCGCAGAGCGTCGTTTCGGTGGCCCATGGCCCCAGTGTGAGGTGTCATCGCGTCTGTCCTCGGCCGTGGCCGCTACGTGGCCAACGATGGCCACGCGATGGCCTATCTGCCCGTCTGCGTGCACGGACATCATCCACCTACGAGCACATGAGGCGCTGACGAACTGCGGTAGGAGACCGGGATGGAAGTACGCGAGGGCGGACCAAAAGAGATCTTCGGTCATGTCGATCACAGTCTCTTGCACCAGCAGGTCCGCGACCCGAAATCGGAGCGTGAGGGCGAGCTGATGGCCGTCGTCGAAGAGTTCGTCGGCACGGTCGCCGGTGAGCAGAAGTACACGCGGACCGCGTACGTCCGCGGAGCCGACGGCCTGGAGTTCACCGCGGCGCCCGGCACCCTGGAGCAGGCGTGAGCGCCACGGCGCCGGCCGTCGGGCAGATCTGTGCCTTCTGTGGCCGCCCCATCAAGGCCGGCGGGCACGAGTTCACCCCGCACTCGGCTTCCGGCGCCCGGCCCACCAGCTGGACGCACGACATCCGTGACCCGTCGTGCAAGCCGTTGCGCACGGACGAGCGGTGACCCGCGAGGAACGGCTCCACAAGGGCATCGAAGACGTACTCAGCCACGTCGAGGAGCAACCTGATAAGGCACTCACTGCGGTCTGGATCGCGTACTTCCTCAACGAGGGCGGGCTCGTCGCCCACGGGGTGAAGTGCTTTCACTTCCAGGCCCAGGGCCGCCGGACACCCGAGGCTGTCCGGGCGATCGCCGCATGGGACACCGCGGTCCGGCTCAGCGCCGGGTGGGCACAGGTCGCCGCCCTCGCGCGAGCGACGCGGGACCTGCTCCTCGAAGAAGAGCAGCACCAGGCCCGGCGACGCGCGCGACAGGCCACCCGGTGAACGAGTGGCCGCGCCAGGCCCTGTACGTGCTGATCGTCCTCGGCATTCTCGCCGTGATCGTGATCGGCACCCACTGACCCCCGCGCAGGCCGCGCATCTTCCAGGACCGCGACCGGAGCGGGTCACAGCACCTCCCATCTCACAAGGAGGCACCACCGCATGAGTACCACCATCGAGACCACAATCGCCAGGGACGCCCGCTCGCTCCTGAGCACAGCGGAGTTCGAGGGCGTCGTCGCGACGGTCTCCAGCAACAACCCGGACATCAGCTCCACGGACGCCGCCGGCGTCACGCTGGAGGCCCTCAAGTTCGTTGCCGCCGCCGCGCAGTCCCCCGGCAGCATGCGGCCATCACGGACCGTCGACGAGGGCTGGCACTGCCTCATCCTCCAGGCCCACCCGAACTAGTCGGTCGCGCTCGGCTGATCTGCTATGAGCGAGTGGCAGAGCCCCGACTACGGTCCGCTGGTCAACCACCTCCAGGAGCTGCGCCGGAAGGGAAGAATCCCCAACCGTCGCAGCAAGGGCATCGGTGGCTGCGGAGCATGTCGAGGTGTCCAGCGGGTCATCCTCGTCGATGGCGAACGTCGCGTGGTGTACAGCGAGCCTTGCCTGGCATGCCGCGGTGGCGGCGCCACGGAGAAGGCGAACAGCCCAGTCTGAAGACCGCCCCGGCCGGCGCCCTGCGGGTCGGGGCTACTCCCTGACGAGGTCGGCGAGCGTCACACCGCACTGGACGCGAAACCCCGGGGCCGTCACAGCGGCCTCATGCGCCGGTGCGAGGAGGCGGCAGCTCCTGAGGGGCCGGCCGGCCGTCGCGCCGGTCAGGTGGGGCGGCGCATCGCCGTGTACAGCGCCCGCAGCATGAGGATCGCGCTCACCGTGAGCGTGTGGTAGCCGAGGAGCGGGAAGAGTTCGAGCTTCCCGGTCAGGCGCGGTCCCCGGTCGGTGCCGAACACCACCAGCACCACGCCCATCAGCCCGGTGCAGGCGGCCAGCAGGGTGACCGTCATCTGGTGGATGAGACCCGAGACGAAGCGCCGCTCCCGTTCGTCGGCGAGCACCCGGACCCGCACCCCGAGCCGGCCCTCCTCCAGTGAGGCGCTGATGCGCTCGGCCCTGCGGGGCAGCCGGCGGAGCATCGGCAGGACGGAGAGCACCTCCTGGGCCGCGCCGTGGGCCAGGGCCGAGAGGTCGGGGACACCGAAGCCCCCCGAGCCCCCGCCGCCCTCGCCCTCTCCCCTTCCCGGTTTCGGCCTGCCCTTCGCCGCGCCGAAGGTGAGCCGGTCCATGAGCATCGCGACGGCGAATCCCCGGGCCTCGTCCAGGAGGTTGAATCCGGGGGCGAGTTGGGTGAGCGTGCCCTCGATCGTGGCGAGCGCGCGGAAGACGGCCGCGACCTCGGGCGGAACGGCCAGGCCGAACCTGGAGAGCATCCGGAAGAGCGCCGTGAACATCTCGGTGTCCGGCTGCGCGCCCACTCCCAGGTGGCGGGCCATGAAGCGGCCCAACTCCCGCTCCAGCAGGGCCGTGTCGGGCATCAGGTCCTCGTGGGTGGTGGCCCGCGTCCCCAGCAGCATGAGCAGCGCGTCGTGCAGTCCCGCGGGGTCCCCGCGGTCCACGGCCACCAGCAGCTCCTGGATCGCGAGCCGGATCGAGGGGTCGGTGCGGCCCACGGAGCCGAAGTCGAGCAGCCCGATCCGCCCGTCCTCCAGCAGCAGCATGTTGCCCGGGTGGGGGTCCGCGTGGAAGACGCCCACCCGCAGGATCTGGTGAAGGACGGCGGTGAAGGCGGTACGGGCGAGCTCCTCCCGGTCCAGACCCGCCCGGTCGGCGACCGGTCCGGCCCGGTCCAGGGTCACTCCCTCCAGCCATTCCTGCACCAGGACCCGGGCCGAGGTGTGCCCGTAGTACACCCGCGGGATGCGTACGGGCGCATCGGGCTCCAATCCCCCGCTGGCCGAGGCCACGGCAGTCGAATTGCGGGCCTCGATGCAGAAGTCCAGCTCCTCGCGCACCGATGCGGCGAACCCGTCGCCCAGTTCGCGCAAGCCCAAGGTCTGCGCCGAACGCGTCCGGCTCTCCAGGCTCCGGCTGATGGCCATGACGATGTCGAGGTCGCGCTCGACCGTCTCCCGGATGCCGGGCCGCTGCACCTTGACGACCACGGTCGGGCCGCCCAGCAGTCGGGCCTTGTGCACCTGGGCGATCGAGGCCGCGGCCAGCGGCTTGTGCTCGATCCACTCGAACACGTCGGCGACCGGCTTGCCGAGTTCCTTGTGGAGGACCGCCTCCACCTCGGGCCACGGCGCCGGGGGCACGTTGCTCTGAAGTCGGCTCAGTTCGTCGATGAAGTGCGGGGGCAGCAGGTCCCGCCGGGTGGACATCAGCTGCCCGATCTTGATGAGCGCTCCGCCGCACTCCTCCAGCGCCAGCCGGGCGGATCGGGCCGACTGCTCGCCGAACTCGCCCGGCCGCAGAGCCCGTTCCCAGGCCACCCGGCCCCGCAGCATCCGGCTCAGGCCGTGCCGCATGAAGATGCGGCTGACCTGGGAGTAGCGGCGTGCACGACGCATCCGGTCGCCCATCCCGCGCAGCGCCTGGAGCGGCCTCGACCAGCTGCCGTACGGGAGGAACACCTCGACGAACACGAGGACGGCCATCGCGGCGAGGAGGGCCAGCGGAATCTGGATGGTGGAGAGCGCGCTCCCGTCCTGGGTGTCGCCCATCGCCTGTTCGAGGACGGCCAGGGTCGCCACCCCCGCCAGTCCGGCACACAAGGCGCGCACCGGGCCGACCCTGATGCCGAGCAACCGGCGGGAGGCCGTGGACACACCGAAGACGATGCCCGCCAGGACCGCCGCGGTCGCGAGGATGATGAGCGTCAGGGAGATGTCGTCGATCGCGCCGTCGGCCAATCGGGTCATGAAGGTGCTCCCTCGGTAGGTCGCGGGCCACCCTAGGCCGATCTCGCGCGGGGTCGGTGGAACGTGGCAGCTTCATGCAGCCGTTGCCCGCGGCGACCGCCGCGGCCGTCTGTACGGAATCTGTACAGGGCCGCCCGGGGCCGGGCCGGGCGGTACAGAACCACGCATGTTTTCGGCTATCGGTGGCGCCGAGCCTGTGTCCGTGCGGGACCCGTATGAGGTCCTGGTGACACGGGAGCAGAGATGTTCGAAAGCGAGATCACCCCGCTCAAGGCGCCCGACGTGCTGAGTTTCCTGACGGAGATCGAACAGCGGGCGTCGAGGCATCACGAGATCCTGCTGCGCGACAGCGCCGCGCCCTGGGCCGCCCTGCTCGCGGACTACGTCGAGAAGCTCACCGCGCTCATGTCCGATGCCCAGGATTCCCGCGTCCCCGCCGAGCTGTACGGGCTCGACGCGGGCCACGCGGGGGGCTGCGGCTGAGCCGCGGGGCCGAGCGGCCTCAGGCGACGAGCGCGGGACGGCCGCGCTCCCGGACGAGCAGCCGGACCAGCGGCGTGCAGCGGTAGTGCGACCAGGGGTCACCGGCGACGCTCCACCCTTCCAGCAGGCACGCGTCGGTCAGGTGGTCCAGCAGTGCCTCGGCCTCCTCGGTCCCGGTCCCCAGCGAGCCGGCCACCTCGGCGACCGTCACCCGCGTGCGGCCCGTTCCCACCAGGGCGTCGAAGGCTCCGCGGACATCGGGCGGCAGCCGGTCGACGGCCCTGGTGAGGGCGGCCCGTACGTCCAGGCTGCCCAGCCGGAGCTCGTCCAGCCTGCGCCCTTCGGGCTCCAGCCGGGCCGCGAGGTGGGCGGCCGTCCACTGGGGACGGGCGGCGAGCCGCGCACCCGCGATGCGCAGGGCCAGCGGAAGCCGGTCGCAGAACTCGGCGATCCGCGCACCCGACCGCGGGTCCCGCGCGATGCGGCCCGCTCCCTCCACCGATGCCAGCAGCGCCAACGCCTGCGGGGGCGTCAACGGGGCGGGGCGCAGCAGCCGGGTCCCCGCGAGCGAGGCCAGTGGTGGGCGGGTGCCGGTGACGACGGTGCGGCTGTCTCCGCCCGGCAGCAGCGGACGCACCTGGTCGTCGTCGTCCGCGTCGTCGAGGACGACGAGCACGCGACGCCCCGAGAGCAGCGTCCGGTAGAGCTGTACGCGCTCGTCGAGACCGTCGGGCAGCCGGGCGGGTTCGGTGCCCAGGGCACGCAGGAACCAGCCGAGCACTTCGTACGGGGTGCGGGCGGCGCCGGCGGGGGTGCGCAGGTCGGCGTAGAGCTGGCCGTCCGGAAAGGCGCCGCGGCACAGCTGCGCGGCCCGCAGGGCCAGCGCCGTCTTGCCGATGCCGGGCGCCCCGGTGACGACGGCGTCCCGGCCCGTGCGCAGGGCCGCGAGGATCTCGGCGGTCTCCTCCTCCCGGCCGGTGAAGTCACCGGGCGCGGCGGGCAGCAGCGCGGGCACCAGACCGGGCCATCCGCCCCGCCCGGCCGGCGGACCGACGGGGGGCGGGAGCGGTAGGACGGCGTTCGTGTGCCCGGGGGCCCGCGGCGCGGGGACGGTGCCCGTGAGGACGCTCTGGCGCAGTGTGCGCAGTTCGGGCCCCGGGTCGATGCCGAGTTCCTCGGCCAGGACGCGCCGCCCCTCTTCGTAGACGGCCAGTGCGTCGGCCTGCCGGCCGCAGCGGAACAGCGCGGTCATCAACTGGCCGCGCAGCCGCTCCCGTACGGCGTGCCGGCCCACCTGCCGGGTCAGGGTGGGGACCGTGTCCGCGTGCCGGCCCAGGGCGAGGGCGGCCTCGGTGTGGTCCTCCAGCGCGCCGAGGCGGGCCTCTTCCATGCGGGGCCCCTCGGCCGCCGTCAGCTGGGCGGTGACGTCCGTCAGGGCCGGTCCGCGCCACAGCGCGAGGGCGGCGGCCAGGCCGCTTTCGGCGTCCTCGTACCGGCCCGCCGCCAGGTCCGCCCGGCCCGTGTCGGCGAGTCTCCGGAAGGCGTCCCAGTCGAAGTCGGCGTCCCCGATGTCCATCCGGTAGCCGGAGCCGACCCGCTCCAGGCCGTTGCGGACGCCGAGGCGGGTCCGCAGCCGGGACACGTACGTGTAGAGCTGGTTGGTGCTGCTGGCCGGTGGCTCCCAGCCCCAGAGGAGCGTGGTGAGCCGCTCGTCCGTCATGACCCTGCCGCGGGCCAGGAGCAGGGCGGCGAGCACGGTGCGCTGCTTACTGCCGTCCAGTGCCACCGCATGGCCTTCCACCTGGGCCGACACGGTTCCAAGGACCGTGAAGTGCATGACGTCCTCCGCCTGCCGCGGGCCCGCTCCGGACCGCGCGCCACCTGCTGCGGCACGCTAGGGCGCGGTGCTTACCCGGCGGCATCGGATCCGTTTCGTGCACGCGAAAGCGATACGAAACCGCCGGGAAAAGCTGCGTCGGTAGGTTCCTGTCCGTACCCCAGGACGAGACGACGCGGTCCGCAGCGGCCGAAGACGCGTCACGCAGATCTCAGGAGGACCTCATGCAGCACCTCATCCCCCGGTTCAGGTGACCATGTCGAACCCGTTGCTCCTCGGCCTCCGTCACCCCGCCGCCCCCGGCTCCGACGATCCCTGGACCTGACCGCGTCCACCCCGCCTTCCGGGCTGGATCAGGGCTGGATCAGGGCGAACAGCTCTCCCGACTCCATCCGTTCGCCGGTGCCCAGCAGTTGCAGCAGGCGTTCGGTCCGGTCCTGCCAGGCCGGCGCTCCGACCTGGGCGAACAGATCACCCGCGGACTTGAAGGACCCCGCGGCGCCGGCCCGGTCGCCCAGCAGGCCGCGCACGCAACCGAGTGCGGCCCCGGCTCGCGCCTCCAGGTAGCGGTCAGGCACGCTCGTCGCGGTGAACTGGGCCTCGCCCAGGACCGCCTCGGCCTCCTCGTACCGCCCCTGCCGCCACAGCGACTCGCCCAGCGTCCGCAACGCGTGGGTCTCGCCGCGGCGGTCGCCACTGCCCCGTACCAGCTCCAGGGCGCGCCGGGAAGCTTCCTCCGCCCGGGGCCCGTCGCCCTGGTGGATCAGCGCCTCGGCGAGCCGCACGGTCCCCTGTGCCTCGCCCCGGACCGTGCCCAATCCCCTGCTCCGGGCGACCGCCTCCGAGGACAGCACCAGGCTCGTCTGAGGTTGTCCTCCCTCCAGTTCTATCTGGGCCAAAAGCCCCAGTACGTGTGCCTCCGCATAGTGGTCACCGACGGCTCGGAAGATCTCCAGCGACTGGTGTCCCAGCTCTCGTGCCGCCTTCAGATCGCGGCGGTGGCGTTCGCACAGCGCCAGGTTCCTGAGCACCAGGGCACGTCCTCGATCCTGGCGCTGCTCCTCGAACAGGAGCAGCGCCAGGCCGAGGTGCTCGATGGCGGACGCGTAGTCCCATTCGACGATGTCGAGCGTTCCCAGCGAGTGCAGCATCACGGCCTCGCCCAGCCGGTCGCCGCTCGTGCGGGCGACCGCGAGCGCGCGCTCCGCGCAGTGGCGCCAGTCCTCCAGGTGGTTGTGGTTCTGGAAGAGCGTCACCCCGGTCACCGCGATGTCCCACGCGTACGCCGATTCACCGTCCCGGGCCGTCTGGTCCACCAGGGCGGTGATCGTGGCGCGTTCGGACTCGAACCATTCCATGGGGTCGACCAGCAGGCTCTCCACGAGGTGGTCCGGAAGGGCGTGCGGCTCCGCCGGGCCGTGGATGACGGTGTAGTCGCCCCCGTACACCTTGCGGTGGGCGGCCACTGCGAGCCCCAGCCAGGCGCCGGCCACCCGCCGGGTCGCGGCGCGCAGTTCCTCGGCCGCTTCCTCGGCGAGCGCGACCTCCCGGGCGAAGAGCCGGGGCAGCGCCTGGAAGCGGTAGCGGACGTGGCCGCCGGCGGAGGCGACGCTCTGCGGTACGAGCAGTTGCGCGTCGACGAGTTCCTCGATGAGGTCCTCGGCGTCCAGGAGGTCGATGTCGAGGAGCGCGGCGCCGGCCCAGGCGGAGAAGTCGGGCAGGTTCGCCGCACCGAGCAGCCGGAACATCCGGGCGGTGGCGGCCGGCAGGTCGCGGTAGCTCAGACGCAGGCCCGCGCGGACGCCGCGTTCGTCGGGGCTGAGTTCGTCGAGCCGGCGGTGCTGGTCCTCCAGCCGGGAGACCAGGGTGCGCACGGGCCAGTGCGGCTTGGCCGCGAGCCGGGCCGCCGCGATGCGCAGGGCGAGCGGCAGCCCGTCGCAGAGCGCGCTGAGCCGGGCCGCCCCGGCGGGGTCGGCGGACAGCCGGTCGTCGCCCGCCACCCGGGAGAGCAGGGCGATCGCCTCGTCCTGCTCCAGGGCGCCCAGGTGCAGCGGGACGAAGGCGTAGTCGCCGGCCAGCGCGCCGCCCATGGGGTCGCGGCTGGTGACCAGGACGCAGCAGCGCCCGGTGCCGGGCAGCAGCGGACGGATCTGCCGGAAGGAGCGGGCGTTGTCCAACAGGATCAACACCCGGCGGCCGTCCAGGACGCTGCGGAAGAGCGCGGCGCGCTCGTTCGGGTCGCCGGGGACCTCCGCTCCCGGTACTCCGAGCGCGCGCAGGAAGCGGTCCAGTACGGCCCCGGGGCGCAACGGCGCCTCCTCGTCGTAGCCGCGCAGGTCGGCGAAGAGCTGGCCGTCCGGGAACCGGTCCCCGACCTGGTGGGCCCAGTGCACGGCGAGGGCGGTCTTGCCCACGCCGCCGATGCCCGTGACGGATCCGACGGGCAGGGACGGGCCGTCGAGGTGGTCCAGGAGCCGGTCGAGCGCGACGAGCTCGGGGCCGCGTCCGGTGTGGGAGGCGACGTCGGAGGGCAGTTGGGCCGGAACGCCGCGCGGGGGGACCTCGACGGCGGCCCGGACGGGCGGGTTCAGCTTCGGGGAGTCGGCCAGGACCAGCTCGTGGAGTTCCTGGAGACCGGGACCGGGGTCGATGCCGAGTTCGTCATTGAGCACCCGCCGGCCCTCGCGGTACGTCTCCAGGGCCTCGGCCCGCCGGCCGGAGCGGTAGTGGGCCAGCATGAGGTGCCCCTTGGCCTGCTCCCGCAGCGGGTGTTCGCGCACGAAGGCGGTCAGCTCGCCGATCACGTCGCGGTGGTGACCCAGGTGCAGGCGCAGCCCCATGTGCTCCTCGTACACGTCCAGGCGCAGCTCCGTGAGCCGGTCGGCCCCGGCCGCGACACGTTCCGTGGTGATGCCCTCCAGCGCCGGGCCGCGCCACATGGCGAGGGCGTCGCCGAAGTGGCCGCAGGCCTCTTCGGCCCGTCCGCCGCGGGCGGCCTCGCGCCCCAGTTCGGCGAGCTCCTCGAACTCGACCGCGTCGATGCGGTGTTCGGCGGCGAAGAGCATGTAGCCGGGGTGGCTGGTGACCAGAACGTCCTCGACGCCGACGGCGGCCTTGAGGGTCTTGCGCAGGGCGGAGACGCAGATGGCTATCTGGTTGCGCGCGGTGGCGGGCGGGTTCCCGTCCCAGACGGCGTCCGCGAGGGTGTCGACGGACACGATCCGGTTGGGGGCGAGCAGCAGCATGGACATGATCGTGCGCTGGCGGGCGCCCGTGAGGTTCACCGGTGTCCCGTCCGCGCTGATGTCCAAGGAACCCAGGACCCGGAACACCACCTGGCGCACGAGCTGCCTCCCCATCACTCGGCCGCGGCCGAGGTCACGCGGCGCGTTCGTGCCGCTTTCCACTGAATTAACAAGGTGTGTGCGGGGGGAGGCAACGCGGCTGGCAGCAAGCTGCCACGGCCGGGCCGGGACCGCCAGGAGACGGGCGGCCACGTCAGGTTCGGGACCGCCAGGAGACGGGCGGGATCCGCTCGGTGCGGTGCCAGCCGGCGGCGGGCACGGGCCCGGTCTCCGGTTCCGGGACGGCCGCCGCCAGTGTGGTGAGCAGCGCCGCGAGCGCTGCGATCTCCTCGGAGGTGGGGGCGCCGCGGATGATCTCGATCAAGGTGGGACCGAGGGGTCCGTCGAGTGCGTGCGTCGTCATGGCGCGTCTCCTCACATCGGGGGGTTGCCGTGCTTGCGGGACGGCAGCGGGGCGTGCTTGGCCCGGAGCATGGAGAGCGCCCCGATCAGCGCGGAGCGGGTGTCGGCCGGGTCGATGACGTCGTCGACCAGGCCGCGCTCGGCCGCGTAGTAAGGGTGCATCAGCTCGGCCTGGTACTCCTTGACCAACTGCGCGCGCGTCGCGTCGGGGTCGTCGGCCGCCTGGATCTGGCGCCGGAAGACGACGTTGGCCGCGCCTTCGGCTCCCATGACGGCGATCTCGTTGGAGGGCCAGGCGAGGGAGAGGTCGCAGCCGATGGAGCGGGAGTCCATGACGATGTAGGCGCCGCCGTAGGCCTTGCGCAGGATCACCTGGACCCGCGGCACCGTGGCGTTGCAGTAGGCGTAGAGCAGTTTGGCGCCGTGCCGGATGATCCCGCCGTGCTCCTGGTCGACGCCGGGCAGGAAGCCGGGCACGTCGACGAGGGTGACCAGCGGGATGTTGAAGGAGTCGCACATCTGCACGAACCGCGCGGCCTTCTCCGACGCCCGGATGTCGAGCACCCCGGCGAAGGACTGCGGTTGGTTGGCGACGATGCCGACGACCTGGCCGCCGAGCCGGGCCAGCGCCGTGATGACGCTGGTGGCCCAGCGCTCGTGGACCTCCATGTACTCGCCGTGGTCGACCAGTTCACCGATCACCCCCCGCATGTCGTACGGGCGGCTGCCGTCCAGCGGCACCAGGTCGAGCAGCCGGTCGCAGCGCCGTTCGACCGGGTCGTCGACGGGCGTGCCGGGCGGCATCTCCTTGTTGTTCGCGGGCAGCATCGAGAGCAGGAAGCGCACCTCGGCGATGCAGCTCTCCTCGTCGTCGTACGCGAAGTGCGCGACGCCGGAGACCTCCGCGTGGACGTCGGCGCCGCCCAGTCCGTTCTGGGTGATCTCCTCGCCGGTCACCGCCTTCACCACGTCCGGTCCGGTGATGAACATCTGCGAGGTGTCGCGGACCATGAAGACGAAGTCGGTCAGCGCGGGGCTGTAGGCGGCGCCGCCCGCGCAGGGGCCCAGCATCACGGAGATCTGCGGGATCACGCCCGAGGCGCGGGTGTTGCGCTGGAAGATGCCGCCGTAGCCGGCGAGCGCGCTGACGCCCTCCTGGATACGGGCCCCCGCGCCGTCGTTCAGCGAGACCAGGGGCGCCCCCGCCGCGAGGGCGAGGTCCATCACCTTGTGGATCTTGGCGGCGTGGGCCTCGCCCAACGCTCCGCCGAAGATCCGGAAGTCGTGGGCGAAGGCGAAGACCGTACGGCCCTCGACCGTCCCCCACCCGGTGACCACGCCGTCCGTGTGGGGCCGCTTGGCCTCCAGGCCGAAGCCGGTGGCGCGGTGCCGCCGCAGCTGCTCGATCTCGGTGAAGGAGCCCTCGTCGAAGAGGAGGGCGAGGCGTTCGCGCGCGGTCAGTTTCCCCCTGCCGTGCTGCGCCGCGGTGCCCTGCGCCCCGCCGTCCAGGACCTCGTCACGGATCCGCGTGAGCTCGCCGACCCTCTCCTGCATCGTCATGGCCTACCCCTGTCCTTGTCATGTGGTGCGAAAGGCGACGAAGTCGCACAGCGCGTCCAGCGCACGGCGTGCCGTGCACCGGGGCAGGACGCCGAGCGCGTCCCGGGCGAACGCCAGCCGTTGGTGCATGATCGCCGCGGCCCCGGCCGTGGCGGACGCGGTGGCGAACAGCTCCAGGGCCCGGCGGTGCGCGGCCGGTTCGGTCACCGGGCCGGCGGCCAGCAGGACCCGGAGTTCCTCGTTCTGCGGGCTACGGTCCGCGAGGGCGAGCAGGACCGGCAGGCTCGCGACCCCCGCGAGCAGGTCCTTGCCCCGCTCCTTGCCGGTGGCGTCGGCCGGGGCGGCCAGGTCCAGCAGGTCGTCGGCTATCTGGAAGGCGGCGCCGAGGTGCTCCCCGTAGGTGGTCAGGGCCCGTACGTACGGCGCGGGCGCGGCGGCCTGGAGCGCGCCGATGCCCAGGGCCATCGCCATCAGGGCGGCCGTCTTGCCCGCGACCACCTCGAAGTAGTGGCCGACCGGGTCCTCGTCCGGCGCGGGTCCCGTGAGCTCGCGCAGCTGGCCCGCCACGAGCCGGCCGGCGGTGTGCGCGTTCAGCCGCAGGGCCTGCGGGCCGAGTCCGGCGGCGAGCTGCGCGGAGCGCGCCAGCAGCCAGTCCCCGCCGAACACCGCGGCCCGGCTGCCCCAGCGCACGTTGGCGCTGGGCACGCCGTGCCGGGTCTCGGCCTCGTCCATGATGTCGTCGTGGTAGAGCGAGGAGAGGTGGACCAGTTCGGCGATGACGGCGGCGTCCGTCACGCCGTCCCGCCACGGGTCGCCGAACTCGGCGCCGAGCAGCACGAGCACCGGACGCATGCGCTTGCCCCCGGCGGCGGCGAGGTGCCCGGTGAGGTCGGCGATCCTGGGGTCCGGGGCGTCCGTGGCACAGTCCCGGAGCCTCTTCTCCGCACCGGCCAGCGCATCGCCCATGCGGACCTCGAACTCCGGGTCGTCCAGGCACAGTCGGGCGAGCAGAGAACTGCCCGCGGCCGCCCGCTCGGCTACGGCGGCCGATCGCGCCGGAATACGACCCACGAGGAATCCCCCACCTCACGCCGGATCGCCATTCGCCATCCGAACAGCGGCTCTCCGCGAAACTCTGGCACCGCACCGGAAGGTCGCCCAAGGGAATTGGCATGAAGGTGCCACCGCTCCGCCATCTGACGACGTGCCAGCTCAGTGCCATCTTCCTGCCAACATCGGAGCGTCCCGCCTGCCGCCGAATAACCGTGGTTAAGCTCACGCACCGAGGAACTCATTGAAGAACAAGGGGAATTAAGAATGCGCATCGCAACCGTCGTCACAGCCTCGGTCGGTCTGCTGGCCCTCATGGGCCCCGCCGCCGTCGCGGCTCCTGCCGACGCCTCGGCCCCGGCCCCGGCCGACCGGAAGTGCGAGGGCGTGAAGCTGTCCGGGTCGCTGCCCCTGCCGCCCGCCGGCATGGCCGTGCAGCAACAGGTCACGATCGGCGCGGACTGCGAGCCGGTGCTGGGCGAGGTCCGCTACGTACCGGCCGCGGGCCAGCGGGCCGAGGGGGCGAAGGCCACGGGGTCGAACGCCGCGGCCGCCGGCTCCGCCGCCGCCACCACTCGCACGGTCCGCAGCTGGAACGAGATGTTCGACTGCTGCAACATCCGGATGACCGGCCTGTACACGAACTCCACCTGGGACGCGGCGAACGGCCAGGTCACAGGCGCCGCCAGCACGGCCCGCCAGGAGTGGAACCGCGAGCCGTGGAACGCGGGCTGGTCCCTGAAGTCGTCGAGCACGCAGGGCGCCGCCACCGCGTCCTACGCGGCGCACGCGGACTTCACCTACAAGGGCATCTTCGACCTGTCCGGCAACACCTACGCGAACTCCCACCACTCGTACGTGAAGCTGAACGGCGACGGGACCTCGACCTGCACCTTCGACGTGGAGCTGAAGAGCACCTTCATCGGCTGGAACTGGCAGCGCGGCTGCGCGTGACCCGTCCGCCCGGCCGGTGGGGGCCCGTACCCGCTCCCCCACCGGCCGGGGGCGTCAGTGCCACAGCACGCGCACGGACGGGTCGAGGATCCAGCCGGCCACCTCGTCCATGCCGGTGATCCGCGTCCCGCGCCGGAGCGCGTCCTCGGCGAGGCCGTGTTCCTCCAGGGAGAACCGGTCGGCGGCCAGTAGTCCGCCCTCGCGCTGGAACCGGTCGATGTCGGTGTCCCGGCCGGGCACCGCCAGCACCACTCCCTCCTGCACCAGGAAGAGCACGACGGAGTTGCCCATGAGCACCTGCGTGACCGCATCGCTGCGGAAACCGTCCGGCTCGCCGGCCCGATCCCCTTCCCGCGCCCGGTTCTCCACGAACAACAACCTCGGCGCGCCCGCGGCGCGCTCGACCCAGTCCTGGTCCTCGTTCCCGCTCCGGCCCTCGTTCGCGCCCTGGCCAACAGCTGCTCCCGCACCCGGTCCGGTGGCGGTGTTCACGCTCATGGACCTCCTTCTTCCACCACGGCGACGACCTCGATCCCGCCGACGTCGAGCGCGTTGAGCCGCGCCATGTCCGACCTCCCCGCTCCGTGGGGCACCGCACCGGTGCCCCATGATCGAGTCGATCACGCCCGCCGCACCCGGGGTGACGCCTGACAACTAGCTGCCAACAACCGCGCCCGCGTGGGCGACCGGCCGCCGCACTCCCGGCGCCCGGGTCCTCGCCGCCGCGTCGCAGAGCCGGGACGCCGCGTCGATCACCGCGCCCAGCAGGGCACGGTTGGGTTCGATGGGCATCCGGGGTCGTTTGCCGGTCAGGACCAGCGCGCACACCACCAGGTTCTCGTCGGCGCGCACGGGCACGGCGATCGAGACCGCTTCCGGCACCGCCGCATCGGGGCCGTGCGCCCAGCCGCGGCGGCGCACCAGGGCGAGCTGGGCCGCGGTGAACCGGGCGCCGCGCAGGCCCTCGTACAGTTCTTCCGGCTCCTCCCAGGCGAGCAGGACCTGCGAGGCCGCACCCGCCTTGGCCGGTCGGGCGGTGCCGACGGGGAGACAGTCCGTGAGGCAGAAGGGGTCCACCGAGGTGGCGACGCAGACCTGGTGCTCTCCCCGCCGCCGGAAGATCCTCGCGTCGAGCCCGGTCAGGGCCGCCAGGTCCGTGAGGACCGGCAGGGCGGCCCCCAGGAGGCGGTCCCGCTTCACTTCCACGGCGATGTTGCCCAGCCGGGTGCCGAGCAGGTAGCGGCCGCAGTGGTCCCGGGTGAGCAGGTCGAGGCGCTCCAGCGCCTGCGCGATCCGGTGCGCCGTAGGCCTGGTCAGGCCGCTGATGGTGACCAGCTCCGCCAGCGTGGCGGGCCCGTCCTCCACGATGGCCAGCAGCGCGGACGCCTTGTCGAGCACGCCGACTCCGCTGATCCGCGGCTCCTGGGTCAGGACCTTCATCGCCCGTCCCCCGGGCGGGCGGAGCGCGTCACGGCGGACCTCCACCGGTGGGTTCCCCGGGCCGGGACGTCGGGAGCGACCGCCGACTGGTTCATGGTCCTGCCTTCCGTTGGGCGTTCACCTGGGGGCACGGGAGGCCGGCCCGACGATCCGGGCAGCGGCCCCCCCGTACGGCGACGGCGCTCGGGTGGGGGGACCGGCCGCCAGGGGAAGGGGATCGCGCCGTGCGACGCGCTCCCCGTCCCTGACGGCCCATACAACTGGGCGGGCGGGTGTACGTACAACGCCCCTTTCAGGAAGTTGCCAGCGGACCCGCCCGCCGCGCCCCGGTCACCGGGGCGGCCGCATCCCGGTCACCGGGGCAGCAGCCCCAGCTCCGCCGCCCGTACGCCCGCCTGGAAGCGGGAGTTGGCACCCAGCAGGGCCATGATCTCCGCCACGTAGCGGCGGTAGGTGCGCACCGAGACCGACAGCTCCCGGGCGGCCACCTCGTCGGTGGCGCCGTCCTGCAGCGCGCCCAGGATCTGCCGCGCGAGGGCCGCGCGGTCCCGGTCGCCGAAGACGATGCGCTCGCCGGCGGGCACGGCGTTGCTCCACACGCTCTCGAACAGGGTGTGCAGGGTGTGCAGGACCTCGGGGACCCGGATCACCGAGGCCCGTCGGCCGACCGCCGATTCCGCCACTACCAGGGCGGCCCGGCCGTCGACGATCAGCGCCTGCAACGGGGGCACCTTGGCCACCCGCACCGCCACCGGCCGTTCCCTGCCGAGCTGTTCGCGGACGAACTCCTCGTCGAGCAGGGCGGGCGAGGCGAGCAGTCGTACGGACACCCCCTCGGCCGCGCTGTAGATCAGTCCCCTCTCGGTCCGCACCGGGCTCTCGTCCGAACCCAGCAGTCTCGCGTGGACGATGTCGATGCTCTCGGTCGCGCTCTCGATCAACCGGTGCGCGGTGTCGAGAACGACCTCGTAGTCGTTCTCCAGCACGCTGATGACCTGCTCCTGGAGGCTGCGGCCGCGGTGCATGGCCACGGTCGACTCCAGCAGTTCCCGCACCTGGAGCAGGGCACGCTCCATCACGTCCTCTGCCCTTTGGGACACGCGTGTCTCCCTCTTCCTGACGATCCGGTCGGCGTGGGGCTGCCCGCGGGCAGCCGTGAAGCGCCCGGCGTCCTGCTCGCGGACGCCGGGGCGGGGTCCGCTATTCGGCCAGGAGACCGAACTCCACGGCCCGCACGCCGGCTTGGAAGCGGGAGTTGGCGTCGAGCTCGCGCATGATGTCCGCGACGTGGCGCCGGTAGGTCCGCAGGGAGACGTTCAACTCCCGCGCGGCGATCTCGTCGGTGTTGCCCGCCCGGAGCCTCTCCAGGATGTTGCGGGCGAGCTCCGTGCGCAGGCGCGGGCTCAGTTGGAGGTGGTCGGCGAGTCGGGTGCCGCGCGACCAGGCTCCGGCGAAGAGCAGTTCCAGGGCGCGCACCGCGGCCACGTCGTTCACGACGGCCGCCTCGTCGCCCGCGCTGCCGGCCGCCCGCACCAGGGCCACCGATCCGTCGACCACGAGGATCTCGCGGAGGTCGCTCTCGGAGACCCTGACCTCCACCCGGCGGTCCGGGAGCTCCGATAAGGTCACGACCGGCCCCACCGCCTCGGCGGTGCAGAGCACACGGACGACCGCCCGGGCGGGGATCGTCGCCAACAGCGCCAGCACGGCCTCCGAGAAGTCACCGGTGTCGGTGAGGGCGACACAGACCGAGTGCCGCGCCCGCTTGACCAGCTGCTCCAGGGTGTCCCCGGTCAGCGTGGCGCGGGTGCGCGCCACCGCGGACGGCGCCACCGGTCGCGTCCGGTGCAGGGAGACGGTCGACTCGATCAGCGCGTGGGCCTGGAGCAGGGCTCGCTCCAGATATGCCGCGTGATCGGTCCCTGCTCCATCCTCCCCGTCGGCCTCTGCCGCGCTTGGTGTTTCAAATCTAATTCCCATCATTTCGCCCCCGTATGTTTAGCGCCGCCCCGAACCACAGGGCATGCACTGGTCGTACCCATCCTAACCACTGGACCCGGCGTGTCCGGCCAAAAAAACCGGCCATCCACGGACATCTGGTTGAGGCCCGAACTATTCGAACCCGTGTCAAGAGCGGCGAGAATCGGCTCGTCCCGAGTTCAGATCCTGAGACACCGTCAACAAACCATCGACCTATTGAGACGCGACCGCCCGACCGGACGGGATATCCCGGCGCCCCCGGGGCGTCGAGGATACCTGCCAGCCATGTCAGGAAGCTGCACGCAGAGGCCGGAAACGGTACCTCCCCTTGCTGTTTCGGACACCGTCAGCAGTCCCACCCTCACGCTACGTTTCACAGCTGACCGGAATTTGTCAACGAGTCCCCAGGTCAGACCTGTTGCTGCCTACGGTTCCCCAGTGACCACACGCCATGCACACACCGTTCGGACATCCGGTACCGCATCTTCCAGCCTCGATTCTGCCGATGTCCTCGTGTGGTGGTGGCCGATTCGGGACGGTCGTTCCAGCACGGCCGATCTCGCCCTTCTGGACACCGAGGAATTGAGTCGTGCACACGCATTCACATCGCCCTCGCGGGCTGCGGAATTCATCAGCTCCCGCGCCACTATTCGCCGCATAATGTCAGATGCCCTTCGCGTTCCCGCCCGTGAAATCTCCATAGGCCGCGCTCCCTGCGGCGGGTGCGGTGATATCGAACACGGCCCGCCCGCCATAGTGCGTCCCACGATTTCTCCGCGCATCAGCCTTTCCCACACCAAGGGCCTCGGCATGCTGGCCGTCTCCCCGCACCCCGTCGGAATCGACGCCGAGCCCGTCCGCGAGGTCCCGGTCGCGGAGGTCGCCGGCGTCGCGCTGACCCCCAGGGAGCGCCGCGCCGTGCTGGCCGAGCCGGCCGGGGCCGCGCGCAGCCTCGCGTTCCTGCGCTGTTGGACCCGCAAGGAGGCGGTGCTGAAGGCGGCCGGGGTGGGCATCACCGACGAACTCACCCGGCTGGAGACCCACGCCGGGACGCCGGGACCGGTCGAGGTGACCACGCTCGCCCTCGGTGCGCCGTCCACCTGGTGGGTGGCCGACGTCGAGGCTCCCGCGGGCTGGACGGCGGCGGTCGCGCTGCCGGCGGGCGTCGGCCGCACCGTCGTCGTACGGCCCGCCTGACCCCGTCGTCCGGCCCGCCCGGCCTCGTCGTCCGGCCATCGGCCGCCCCGAATCCACGTCTTCCCTACCTCCGGCGCCGCGCGGGCCAACGCCGCCCCGCCGCGCCACCAGGCAACGGAGTACTCGTGAACACCCCACCTCCCCACAGCATCGCCGACCTGCTCCTCGACGCCGCACGGCACCACCCCGACCAGGGCTTCCGCTACTGCCCGGGCCCCGCCGACGGCGCCTACCGCGACCAGGGCCACGCGGAGCTGCTGCACGAGGCCCTGCGCGTCCTGACCGGCCTGCGCGCCCGCGGGCTGCGCCCACGGGACGAGGTCGTGCTGGTCCTGGAGCGCCCGCAGGAGTTCCTCACCGCGTTCTGGGCCGCCGTCCTGGGTGGCTTCGTCCCCTGCCCCATGGCGCCCCTGCGCGGCGACCGGGACCGCTGGGCCGCCCAGCTCGCCCACGTCGGCTCGCTCCTGGACGGACCCCTGGTCGTCACGACCGCGTCACTGGCCGCCGAGATGCCCGCGGTCGACGGCCTGGAGGTCGCCGAGCTCGACGCCCTGTACGGGCCCGCGCCGGCCGCCCCGTACGCCGACGCCCGCGCCGAGGACGCCGCCGTCCTCGTCCTCACCTCGGGCTCGACGGGCAACTCCAAGGCGGTGGTGCTCAGCCACGCGAACCTGCTGGCGTCGATGGCCGCCAAGAACGGCCACCACCGGCTGACCGCGGCCGACACCACGATGAACTGGGTCTCCTTCGACCACGTGGCCGCCCTGTTGGAGTGCCATCTCCTGCCGCTCTCCGTGGGCTGCCGCCAGCTCCACACGCAGGCCCCGGTGATCCTCGACGAACCCCTGGAATTCCTGCGGCTCATTTCCCGGCACGGCGTGACGATGACCTTCACGCCCAATTTCCTCCTGGGGCAGCTGAATTCAAGCACGGACCGCTTGAAGTCCACTGGAGAGCGACTGGACCTTCGGGGTCTGCGGCAGATCATCAGCGGCGGGGAGGCGGTGGTCCGCAGCACCGGTGAAAGCTTCTTGGAGCGGTTCGCACCGTACGGACTGGCCCCGGGCGCCCTGTGGCCCGCCTTCGGAATGACCGAGACCTGCGCGGGTTCCGTCTACTCCAGGGAGTTCCCGGAGCCGGCCGGCGCCGGAGCGGAGTTCGCGGACCTGGGCACCGCCGT
This sequence comes from Streptomyces sp. NPDC098789, assembly GCF_044759975.1. Classification (NCBI taxonomy): domain Bacteria; kingdom Bacillati; phylum Actinomycetota; class Actinomycetes; order Kitasatosporales; family Streptomycetaceae; genus Streptomyces; species Streptomyces sp. NPDC098789. Next base: position 200,357 of record NZ_JBIWAJ010000009.1, on the reverse strand, counting down.
GACGGGCCTGCGGATGCGGATCGTCGGCCCCGACGACCGGCCGCTCGCGGCGGGCGGCGTGGGCGAGCTCCAGTTCACCGGCCCGATGGTCACCCGCGGCTACCACAACGACGAAGCGGCCACCCGCGCCGCCTTCACCGCCGACGGCTGGTTCCGCAGCGGCGACCTGGGCCGGGTGGACGGGGGCCGCCTCGCCCTCGTCGGGCGCAGCAAGGACAGCGTCATCATCAACGGGGTCAACTACTTCAGCCACGAACTGGAGACCGCGCTGGAGGAGTTGGACGGGGTCGCCGGCTCCTTCGTCGCGGCCTTCCCCACGCGCTCGGCCGGCAGCGACACCGAAGAGCTGGTGGTCGCCTTCCACTGCGAGGCGGCCGAGGACGACGAGGCCGAGCTGTACCGCGTGCTCACCGCGGTCCGCAGCAGCGTGGTGATGCGCTGGGGCCTGCGCCCCTCGCTCGTCCTGGCGCTGCCGCGGGAGGCGTTCCCCAAGACCAGCCTCGGCAAGATCCAGCGCGCGCTGATGCGCCGGCGTCTGGAATCGGGTGCCTACGACGCCGTCCGCGACCGCCTCGCGGACCTGGCGCTGCGCAGGCTCGGCGGGTACACCGCGCCCGAGGGCGCGACCGAGCGGGCCGTCGCGGAGGTCTTCGCGGAGCTGTTCGAGGCGGACCCGGCCTCGATCAGCGCCACCGCCAACTTCTTCGACCTGGGCGGGACCTCGCTGGACATCCTGCGCCTGCGCGCCAAGGTGGCCCGGCGCCTCGGCATCGACGCCCTGCCGGTCATCACCGTCCTGACCTCCCCCACCGTCCGGGCGCTGGCCGCGCGGATAGGCGCGGCGGGCGGCTCCGCCGCGCGGGAGTACGACCCGGTGGTGTCGATGCAGAGCGGCGGGGACCGGACCCCGCTGTTCTGCGTCCACCCGGGGGTCGGCGAGGTCCTGGTCTTCGTCAACCTCGCCACGTACTTCGCGGGTGACCGGCCCTTCCACGCGCTGCGCGCCCGCGGCTTCAACGAGGGGGAGAAGCCCTTCGCCACCTTCGAGCAGATGGTGGACTCCTACGTGGCCGCCATCAGGGACCGCCAGCCGCACGGCCCCTACGCCGTCGCGGGCTACTCGTACGGCGGCGCCGTCGCCTTCGAGATCGCGAAGGTGCTCCGCGCCGCGGGCGAGCGCGTGGACTTCGTCGGCAGCTTCAATCTGCCGCCGCACATCAAGTACCGCATGGAGGAACTCGACTTCGTGGAGACCGCCGTCAATCTGGCCCTCTTCCTGGAGCTGATCGACAAGCGGCAGGCGCGGGAGCTCCCGGGGAGCCTGCGCGGGCTGCCCCGCGAGGAGCAGGTCGACCGCCTGATGGGCCTCGCCCCCGCCGCCCGACTGGCGGAACTGGACCTGGACCGGGCGAAGTTCGACGCCTGGGCGGAGGTGGCTGCACGGCTCACCGAGCTCGGCCGCGACTACGAGCCCAGCGGCACGGTCCCGTCCATGCACGTCTTCTACGCGACCCCGCTGCGCGGCACCAAGCAGGACTGGCTCGACCACGAGCTGCGGCGCTGGGACGAACACACGACGGGGCCGAACCGCTACGTCGAAGTCCCCGGCGAGCACTACACGTTGATGGGCCGCCGACACGTGGCCGCCTTCCAGAGCGTCCTGCGCCGCGAGCTCGACCTGGCCCTCGGCGACGCCGACCGGATCAGCGTCGCCCGCGCCGCCGCGGCGCGCCCCACGACCCCGCAGGGAGCGAACCGATGAGCGAACCGATGAGCGAACGGATGAGCCAACGGATGGAGGGCAAGAAGATCCTGGTCACGGGCGGCACCGGTCAGGTCGCCCGGCCGGTGGCCGAGGCCCTGGCCGAGCACAACGAGGTGTGGTGCCTGGGCCGCTTCGGCGCCCCGGGCATCGAGCGGGCGCTGAACGAGAAGTCCGTCACCACCTGGCACTGGGACATGGACGACCCCGACGGCGGCTCCCTGCGGGACCTCCCGCGGGACTTCACCCACGTGATCCATTCGGCGGTCCGCCGCGGCGAGGACGGCGACTTCAACGCCGCGGCCGAGGTCAACTCGGTGGCCGCGGGCCGGCTGATGAGCCACTGCCGGGACGCGGAGGCGTTCTTGTACGTCTCCACGGGCGCCGTCTACGCCCGCCGCACCCTGGAGCACCGCTACACGGAGTCCGACCCGGTCGACGGCGTCGCCGACTGGCTGCCCGCCTACCCGGTGGGCAAGCTCGCGACGGAGGGGGCCGTACGGGCCTTCGCCCAGGTCCTGGGGCTGCCCACGACCATCGCGCGCCTCAACATCGCCTACGGGCCCGGTGGTTACGGCGGGGTCCCGATGCTGTACTTCGCGCGCATGCTCGCCGGTGAGCCCATCGCCGTACCGCTGCGGGGGCAGAACTGGTGCTCGCCGCTGCACACGGACGACCTCGTGCGGCAGGTGCCGCACCTGTGGAGGGCCGCCACCACCCCGGCCACCCTCGTCAACTGGGGCGGTGACGAAGCGGTCGGGATCACCGACTGCGTCCGCCACATGGAGGAGCTGACGGGCGTGGAGGCGCGCCTGGTGCCCAGTGCCGTCACCCGCGAGACCTACCAGTTCGATCCCGCGCTGCGCCGCGCGCTGACCGGGCCCTGCACGGTCCCCTGGCGCGACGGCATCCGCGACACCCTGCGCGCCCTGCACCCCGAGCTCGTCCGCGAGCCCGTCGAGCAAGCCCTGTACGCCGAACACACCGAGTACGCCGAGTACGCCGACGACACCGAGTACGCCGACCACGGATTGGGAAGAGCAGCATGACCATCACCACCTGCGGCCCCTGCCCCACGCAGTCGGAGAACCTCGCGCTCATCCGCCGCGCCTACGACGCCTTCCGCACCCGCGACGTGGGGGCGCTGCTGGAGGCCCTGGCGCCGGACGTGGAGTGGGTGCACCCCGACAGCATGTCCGACTACGACCTGGGCGGTACCAAGCACGGCCACGCGGGCGTCAAGGCGTTCCTGGCCCACGCGCCGACCGTGGTGGGCGGGATGCTGCTGGAGCCGCTGGAATTCGTGGAGTCGGGCGACCGGGTCGTGGTGTTCGGCGTGCGGCACGTGACCTCGGTGAGCGGCCGGACCGAGCAGCTGAGCTTCGTCCACTCCTGGACCCTGCGCGACGGCCGGGCCGCCCGCATGGAGGACGTCTTCGACACGGCGGCCTTCAAGCGCCTGATCGAGCAGTGAGAGCACCGGCGCGGGCCCGCTGACGCGGGCCCGACCTACGACATCGGGATCCGGATCGGCATCCGGATCGGGATCGGGATCAGATGGCGCGGACCTGCTGGGCCTGCGGGCCCTTCTGGCCCTGTCCGATCTCGAACTCGACCCGCTGGCCCTCCTCCAGGCTCTTGTACCCGTTGCCCATGATCTCGGAGTAGTGCACGAAGACGTCCGCGCCTCCCCCGTCCTGCTCGATGAAGCCGAAGCCCTTCTCCCCGTTGAACCACTTGACCGCGCCCTGAGCCATGTCCCGATTCCTTCTTGTTCACGTCCGCGGGCACCTCGCCGCGGTACGCGCCGATCTTCTCCCGTCCACCGGCGCGCGGAGCATCGGTGACGCGGTTCTTGACTCGACCGGGTGAACGCACACCCGAACGCAGTACAAGTGGAGTGGCGGGTTCACGGCGGGAAGAAACGTTTGGCGAAGGCGCGTCGGCCTGTTACCTTCGGGCGATTTGATCACTCGGGGTGGAAGGTGTCGAGGTGCGGAACCTCAAGTTCCGGCGCGTGGCCGGATGCGTGTTGCTCGCGTCGCTCGCGTCGTTGACGGCGTGCGGGAGTTCCGCCGAGGACCAGAAGTCGCAAGCGTCCACCGAGGCGCAACCGCTGTCGGCCGCCGAGCTGCGCACCCGCCTCCTGCCCGCCACCCTGCCCTACGGCTGGACCTCCGTGGCGGATCCGGCCCCGGACGCGCCGCCGTCACCGTCGCAGTCGCAGTCGCCGTCACAGTCGCCCTGCACGGACCTGATCGACGGGCAGAGCGTCGTGGACGCGAGCACGGGGGGCTCGGCCGCCTCCGCCCGCGCCACCTTCAGCGGGGGACGCTCCGCCGGGGGCGGCGTCATACCCGGGAGGGAGACGCTCTATTCCTTCGCCGGCAACGGCGCGACCCGGGCCATGCTGGACCTGCGCGACCTGGTGAGCCGGTGCCGGAGCGTGGAACTGCCCCACGCGGCGGGCGAGCCCGCGGACAAGGCCGCCTTCGTCGTCGCCGAGGGCCCCCGCATCGGGGACGAGAGCCTCGTCGTCCAGGCGCGGGTGACGGGAGCCAAGGGCGACTCCCAACGCGGCGACGCGACCGTCGTGCGCGTGGGGAGTTCGCTCGTCGTCATCAGCAGCGTCCTGTCGTTGCCCGTGTCCGAGGGCGACACGGTGGCGGGGTTCGTGCCCGCCGCCGTGACCCAGTTCACCGCGGAGCACCCGGAGCCGGTCGACGCGGTCTCGTGAACCGGGGCCGGCGCGGCGGGCGTGGCGCACGTCCGGGCGCTCAGTTGCTGTGGGCGCTGATGTCGCCGTACGTCGTGCTCGCGTGGATGGTCAGGCCGGCGGCCGCGCCCTCGCTGTTCAGGAGCGCGTTGCGGATCCGCCCGTGGCCGGTCTCCGCGTCCAGCGAGGCCGAGACCCCGCGCGCCGCGCCCGCCGAGATCTCCCCCGCCTGCGTCCGCAACACGACCCGGCCGCCCACGGCTTCGGCGATCCGGATGTCGCCCTTCGCCGTGGTGATCTCCGCGGGACCGCCGAGCCGCCCCAGCGACACGTCGCCGGCCTGCAGCGTCAGCCGCGCACCCGCCGTCTCGTCCAGCTTGACCGAGGCCTGCGCCCCCTCGAAGACGACCTCGCCCAGCCGCCCGACGCCCCGCACCTGCGCGCTGGCCACCTTCGCCTCGACCCGCGAACCGGCGGGCAGTTGCACCGTCACCTCGACCGCACCGGAGCTGCCCAGCAGCCGGCTCTTCGCCGGCTCGGCGCCGATCCGCAGGACGCCCTCGGCGTAGCCGACCGTGATCCGCTCCGCGGCCTTCACGTCACGCCCGTTCGACGCGTCCGCGGGCAGCACCTCGACGGTCGTGTCCGCACGGTCCGCGGCGATGAACCGGATCCGACCCGCGGGAACCTCGACGACGGCGGCGACCGGGGCGGGGGTGATGAACTTCTGCATGATGTCTTCCTTCACTCGCTCGTTGTTTCCGACATGGGAAAAGCTACGTTGCGTTCACAGACGAGGCAACACACTCGTTGCGCAGGATCCACATACATGCAGCTCAAAGCCCCCTTTTCATTGCAATGAGCGAACCTTCAATGCAACACACACCCTCCCGCGCGTTGCAATGAACCAGGAATGAACGCTATGCTGACCGCACCCAGGACCACCACGGAGGAGACCGCGATGCCGGGAGGCAGACTCACCCAGCAGGAACGCCAACAGATCGCGCTGGGCCTCGCCGACGGGCTCGCCTACGCGGAGATCGCCAGGCGTCTGGACCGCCCGACGTCGACGGTCACCCGCGAGGTCATGCGCAACGGCGGCCCCACCACCTACCGCGCCGACCTCGCCCACCGCGCCACCGAACGCCGCGCGCACCGGCGCGGACAGAGCGCGCCGCGCGACCCGAAGGCAACGCCGCCGGCCCACGGCCGCGACACCGAGGCCGTGCGCGCGTACGAGGAGGTGTTCGCCACCGTCTTCATGCAGTCGGGCCTGCCCACGATGACGGCCCGGGTGCTGGCCGCCCTCTACACCACCGACATCGGCAGCCTCACCGCCGCCGAACTCGCCGCGCGCCTGGAGGTCAGCCCCGCGTCCATCTCCAAGGCGATCGCGTTCCTCGAAAGCCAGGGCCTCATCCGCCGGGAACGCGACGAGCGCCGCCGCGAGCGCTACATCGTCGACGACGACGTCCTCTACCAGTCCACGATGGCCAGCGCCCGCGCCACCGCCCACCTCGGCGAGATCGCCCGTCAGGGCGTCGGCGTCCTCGGCCCCGGCACCCCGGCCGCGGCCCGCCTGGAGAACATCGCCCGCTTCGTCGACTTCGTCTCCGAAAGCATCGCCCGCGCCGCGGACCAGGCCCGCGCGGTCCTCCACTCGAAACCGGAAACACCGCCGACCACCACGCCGTAGCCGGTGTCGCGCGGGCGGCCCGAAGTCCGCACGGCCGCCCGGACCTTCACGGGCACCGGGCCGGCCGTGGCTGTTGTTCGCGAACCCCGCACGCGGCGTGAGCCCGGGACCCCGGGCCCAGCTCGGTGCGCACGCCGCCCTCACCCGGCAGGCCGCCGTCGGCTACATCCGCCTCCGGGCACAGCGCTGGCCACATATCCGCGCCCCGGTGACAACCGGCTGGATGCAGCCTCTGCTGCGCGGCCTCCCGGTCACCGCCCAGCGACTTCGCGAGGGCCGAGTCCTCGAAGGGGCCGCCGTCACCGGCGCCGACCCCCAGCACCTACGCGCGGGGTTCAACATGACGCCGGAGACCGGACTCCCCAGAAGGCCGCGCGGTCAGCGCCTGCCGCCGCCCATGCGGCGGTCGTCGGCCAGTGCGGTCAGCGGGCCGAACTCGCTGGCGAGCTGGTTCCACGTGAGAACCTCGCCGCAGCGGGCCGGGAACTCCTTGGGGTTGAACTCGGGCATGGTCCAGGTGCCAGTGCCCCGGTCCCGCAGCCACAGGTCCCCGTCACCGTCGACCACGGTCGGCGGGACCGGTACGGGCTCGGCCTGGTCGATGGGCTCCCAGGTGACCCGCCCCGGGTGGGAAGCACGGCGCAGCTCGGTGGTGGCCAGCCGCGCGGCCAAGTCACGGGTGGACTCTTCGGCCTCCTTGACCGACGAGAGTCGGAACGCGTCGTCAAGTACGGGCAGGGCTGGATTCTTGCTGCGCTTTGAGCTCATACGCTGACTACCTCCGGTGGGGGGCGTCACATCCGTTATGGCACCCCGTAGAGGGACACGGTATCCGAGCCGGCTACGACCACTGTCCAGGTGGAGGCGCTGGTCGTGGATGTGCTCGGGCCCTGGCCAGCAGAGCCGGGCCGGTTGTTCCAGCACCACCGGCGAGGCGTGCACCAGACCCGCCCATCACGTGGAATCGCCTACGCCCGGTCGCTGGGCCGGCCTGCGGCGCTGTACTGCGAGCGGATCGCCGTCCGGCTCTCCGGTCCGGATCGCCCCGCGTCCAGCGCACGATCGAGGAGCGGACCCGCAATTAGGGGCATTTCGCCCCGATAATCCTTGGCGGGGAGGATGGGGCGGCGCTTAGGCTCCGCAGAATGACGTCTCAATTGTTTGCGGTGAGTTTCGACGCGGGCCAGCCGCTGCGCGTGGCCCGGTTCTGGTCCGGGGTCCTGGGGTGGGAGATGAGCGACGACGCGCGGGACGGCGTCGCGCTGGTGCCCTCGGACGACACCGGCTTCCGGCTCCGCTTCGTGGCGAGCCAGGAGCCGAAGGTCGAGCAGAACCGGGTGCACTTCGATCTGACGAGCGCCTCCGCGCAGGCGCAGCAGGGGACGGTGGACGCGGCGCTGGGACACGGCGGCCGGCACATCGACGTCGGCCAGCTCCCGGAGGAGGGGCACGTGGTGCTCGCCGACCCCGAGGGCAACGAGTTCTGCGTGCTCGCCCCGGGCAACCGCTTCCTCGCCGAATGCGGCTTCCTCGGAGCGCTGGCCAGCGACGGCTCGCAGGAGGTCGGGTACTTCTGGAGCAAGGCGCTGGGGTGGCCGTTGGTCTGGGACCAGGACGAGGAGACCGCGATCCGCTCGCCGCACGGCGGCCCGAAGATCACGTGGGGCGGCCCCCCGGTGGCGCCGAAGGCGGGTCGGGTCCGGGTCCGCTTCGAACTGGCCGTACCGGCGGGCGAAGACCTGGGGTCCGAGGTCGCCCGGCTCCTCTCCCTCGGCGCGACCCGGCTCGACCCGGCCGCCACGACCGGCGCCGAGGACGGCCCCGTCCTCCTGGCCGACCCCGACGGCAACGAGTTCTCCGTACGGGCGCCGCGGTAGCAAGGGCCCCGTTCGACCGTCCCGTCATGGGCCCCGCGCACTATCGTGGGCGGGGCCGACGGAAGAGGAAGCGACCATGACCACCGCCCCCGGGGCCGCGCGAGGCGTCCCGCCGATGCCCGAGCGCAGCGTCCCCGCACTCCGCGCCGCGATCGCCGCGCACGCCCCGCAGCTGCTGGCCGACTTCGAAGCCAACTGGCGGGCCAGGATCGCGGACACCTACGACATCGGCGCGGCGCCCGCGTTCCTGGCGCGCTGGTGGGGTGCGTACGCACTGGCCCGGGATCCCGAACTCGACCACCACGTCCGGGACCTCGAAGCGCGGGCGGCGCAGTGCGCCGACCCGGACAAGGCCAAGGACCTCCTGGAAGAGGCGTCCCGGATCCACCACGCGGTGGCTTCGCTCGGACCCGGCGAGTGAGCTCGGACTTCACCGGACCGCCCTGGGCCACGGACTGGACCAAGCTGGCCGCCGAGTACCGCGAGGCGCTCCCCGCAGGGGTCCGGGAGCTGATCGTCGACGCGGTGACCGAGCTCAAGACCTCGCGCCATCCCTACCGCGACGATCACCTCGACACGACCAAGGTGAGCATCGAGCCCGTCCGCTCGACCGATCCCCGTGGCGCGCACGTCCTCTACTTCGATCGGGGACACGGGTGGTTGCGCTACACCTTCGTCCACCGGAGCGCGGACCCGCAGATCGTCGTCGAGCAGCTCTTCTGGCAGTGACCTCACGCGGGGGCGGGCGCCTCCTGCGGGGTGGCGAAGCCGGGGAGCCAGCGGAGGGCTTCGGCGCGGAAGGGGAGTTCGCACTCCAGTTGGCACAGGACGGCCGTCGCCGCGCCGACGACGCGGTTCACCAGGACGTACGACGGCGGCAGGTTGAAGCGGCGCAGCAGGCTGCCCGGGCCGCGGTCCACGGCCTGGACGACCTCTTCGCGCAGCCACTGGCGGGTGAAGCGGTAGGTGTCCTCCCGGGTCGGGGTCGCGATGGGCAGCAGGAACGAGGCGAGCGCGGTGTCGTCGGGCTCGGATCCCGGGCGCATGAACCCCTCCTCGACGAGGAGTTCGTGGGCGGCGCCCCAGTCGCCGAGCTGCGCGAGCCGGTTCAGGGTGCCGAGGGCGGCCGGGAAGCCGTCCGGCAGGTGTTTGACCGCCCCGAAGTCGATGACGCCGAGGCGACCGTCCGCGAGCATCCGGAAGTTCCCCGGGTGGGGGTCGGCGTGCAGGTAGCCGGCGCGTTCGGGGCCGGAGAACAGGAAGCGGGCGTACCGCAGCCCGGCCTCGTCGCGCTCCCGCTGCGTTCCGTCGCGGATGACGGCCGACAGCGGGGTGCCCTCCATCCACGCGGTGACCAGGACCCGCTCGCTGAAGGCGATCACCTCGGGGACGAGGACCTCCGCGTCGTCGCGGAAGGCGTCGGCGAAGGCCCGCTGGGCGGCCGCCTCCAGGCGGTAGTCCAGCTCCTCGGTGACCCGTTCGCGCAGTTCGTCGAGCATCGGCTCGACGTCGAGGCCGGGCGTGACGAGGGAGAACAGCTTCATCAGGCGGCCCAGTTGGCGGTAGTCGCCCAGCAGGGCCTCCCCCGCGCCCGGGTACTGGACCTTCACCGCGACCGGGCGGCCGTCCTTCCACACCGCGCGGTGCACCTGGCCGATGGAGGCGGCGGCGGCCGGTTCGTCGTCGAAGGAGGTGAACCGCTCGCGCCAGTCGGCGCCCAGTTCGGCGGCGAGCACGGCGTGGATCCGCGGGGCCGGCAGGGCGGGCGCGGCCTCCTGGAGGACCGTGAGGGCGGCCCGGTAGGGGCCGATGACCTCCGGGGGCAGGGCCGCCTCGAACACGGACAGCATCTGCCCGAACTTCATCGCCCCGCCCTTGAGTTCGCCGAGGACGCGGAAGAGCTGCTCGCCGGTGCGGCGCTGGAGTTCGCCGGTGAGCCGCTCGACGGGCTGGCCGAGCAGCCGCTTGCCCATGCGCAGGGCGCTGCGGCCGGCGAAGCCGAGGGGGAGGGAGGCCAGCCGGGCGTTGCGGGTGAGCGGGGAGCGCGGGATGTCCCGCGCCGGGCGGCGCACGGGGCCCGCGGCGGAATCGGAGGAGGGCCCGGCGCCAGGTTCGGGGGCGCTCATCGCAGGCTCCCGGCGGGGATGCGGGGCGCGGCGGCGCGGGTGAGCCCGGCGACGGCGTTCGCGATCAGGGTGTGACCGGCCCGGCCGTCCGTGGTCATGATCGATTCCGGGTGGAACTGGACGGCGGCGATGGGCAGTTCGCGGTGCTCGATGCCCATCACGATCCCGTCGGCGGTGCGGGCGGTCACGTCGAAGACCTCGGGCAGCGTGCCGGCTTCGGCGTACAGGGAGTGGTAGCGGCCGGCGGGGAAGCGGGCCGGCAGGTTCTTGAACACCGTGCCGCCGCCGTCCAGCACGTCCACGGGCGAGGGCTTGCCGTGGACCGGGCGCGGCAGCACGCCGAGGGTGCCGCCGAAGTGCTCCACCAGGCCCTGGAGGCCGAGGCAGACCCCGAAGACGGGCAGCTGCCGGGCCAGCGCCTCCTCGATCAGGGCGGACATTGCGAAGTCGGCGGGGCGGCCGGGGCCGGGCGAGAGCAGCAGCAGGTCGGGGGCGAGCGCGTCGAGCAGCGCCGGCGGGAAGCCCGCCCGGTAGGTGATGACCTCGGCGCCGGTCTGGCGGACGTAGTCGGCCAGGGTGTGCACGAAGGAGTCCTGGTGGTCGACGAGCAGCACGCGCGGGGGCCGCCCGCTGCCCACAGCGCTGCCCACGGCTCCGGGTACGGGCCCGGCCCCGGTCGCCGCGCGGGGCGCCGGGTTCTCCACCGCGTCGATGAGGGCGAAGGCCTTCAGGATCGTCTCGCTCTCCTCCGCCTCCGGGTCGGAGTCGAAGAGCAGCGTGGCGCCCGCGCGTACGGTGGCCACCCCGTCGCGGATCTGGATGGTGCGCAGGGTCAGGGCCGTGTCCAGGCCGCCGTCGAAGCCGATGCGGCCGACGGCGCCCCCGTACCAGCGGCGCGGGCTGCGCTCGTGCTCCTCGATGAAGGCGACGGCGGCGCGCTTGGGCGCCCCGGTGACGGTGACGGCCCACATGTGGGTGAGGAACGCGTCGAGGGCGTCCCGGTCGCCGCGCAGCCGTCCGCGCACGTGGTCGACGGTGTGGATGAGGGTGGAGTAGAGCTCGATCTGGCGGCGGGCGAGCACCTCCACACTGCCCGGCTCGCACACGCGGGCCTTGTCGTTGCGGTCCACGTCGGTGCACATGGTGAGCTCGGACTCCTCCTTGCGGGAGTCGAGCAGGGTGCGGATCCGCTCGGCGTCCTCCAGGGGGCCGGCGCCGCGCGCGATGGTGCCGCTGATCGGGCAGGACTCCACCGTGCGGGCGTCCGGGTCGACCCGGACGAACATCTCGGGCGAGGCCCCGACCAGGTGCTCCCCCGCGGCGAGGTTCATCAGCAGGCCGTAGGGGGCGGGGTTGCGGGCGCGGAGCCGGCGGAACACCTCGGAGGGGGCGTCGGCGCTGGGGCGGTGGAAGCTCTGGCCGGGCACGGCCTCGAACATCTCCCCGTCCCGGAAGCGCTGTTGGGCCGTGCGGACCAGCTGCGCGTACTCGCCGGGCGCGTGGTCGCGGTAGGCGGCGGGTTCGGCCGGGGGGCCGTAGGGGGCGGCGGGCGTGGCGCGGTCGAGACCGACGGTGGAGCGGCCCGCGTACGCGAACTCGTAGGTGTGCCGCGTCGCGGCGCCGCGCGTCCGGTCGATCTCCACGATGGTGTCCGGCAGGTGCAGGACGACCGTGCGGTCCCGCGGGTCCCGGTCCTGGTGGAGCGATACGGGGTCGAAGCCGAGGACCAGGTCGTAGCCGAAGGCCCCGTACAGGCCCCACACCTGGTCCCGCGGGCTGGCGAGGGCGGCGACGGCGGCGCGCAGGACGGTGAGCACGGAGCGGCGGCGGGTACGGTCCTCCTCCCGGCCGACGGGACCGGGCTCCGCGCCGACGGCGACGGCGAAGGCGCCGTCCGCGCTGTACGTGCCGTCCGCGGCGTCGTGGAGCGCGCCGTGCGGGCGCAGGGCGTCGGCCAGGGCGGGCAGCAGGACGCGCCCGCGGGCGTTGAGGGCCCGTACGTGGAGCCGGTCGCCGACGGCGGTCAGTTCCACCGGCGGGTCGACGTGGCCCAGGTCGTACGGCCGGTAGCGGCCGGGCTGCTCGGAGCGGCCCGACATGAGCAGTCCGCGCCGCGTGTCGAGGGCTTCCTCCAGGCGGGCCAGTTCCGCCTCGGCCCCGGCAGGGTCCAGGGGTTCGGAGAGCCGCGTGACCTGCACTCCGGCCGGAGTGGTCCAGCGCAGGGTGGTCGCCGCCCGCCCCGGATCCGGAGCGTGTGCCGTGGCGGTCGCCGTGCTTGCCGTGCTTGCCGTGCTTGCCGTCATCGTGTGGTCGTCCTTCTGCGTCGTCGGGGGGCGGTCAGCCCGGGCGTCGGGTGCGCGCGTGGCGGGCCAGGACCCGGTCCACGAGGGCCGCGGCCGCCCCGGTGTAGTGCGCGGGTTCGCACAGCGCGCGCAGCGCGGGGGCGTCGTGGCGGCCGGCGAGCTCCGGCGCCTCGGCGAGTACGTCGGCCAGGTGGCGGCCGCTCCCGGCGGCGCGCGCCGAGGCCGCCGAGACCAGGCTCCGCGCACCGGCGCGCCCCAGCTCCGGCGAGAGCAGGGCGGCGAGCCGCTCGGAGACCACCAGGCCGCCGGTGAGTTCCAGGTTCGCCCGCATCCGCGCGGGGTGGACGACGAGTCCCGCGGCCAGCTCGGCGGCGGTGGCGGCGGCGCCGCCGGTCAGCCGCAGGGCCGTGCGCAGCGTCTCCCACTCGGCGTGCCAGGCTCCGGCGGGCCGTTCGTCGTCGGTGACGGCGGCCTGGGCGAGGGTGGCCACCAGAGCGGGCAGTTGGTAGGCGGCGGACCGGATCAGCGCGGCCAGGGCCGGGTTGCGCTTGTGCGGCATGGCGGAGGAGGCGCCGCGCCCCTCGGCGGCCGCCTCGGTGACCTCGGCGGTCTCCGTGCGCGAGAGCAGCTGGACGTCGGCGGCGAGCGTGCCGAGCCCGCTGGCGGTCAGGGACAGGGCGGCGGCCAGGTCGGCGAGCGGGGTGCGCACCGTGTGCCAGGGCACCAGCGGTTCGGCGAGGCCGAGTTCGGCGGCGACGGCCGCGGTCAGCCGCGGCGCGTAGTCGTCCGGCTCCCGCACCGGAGCGAAGCCGTCACCGCTGCCGCTGCCGCTGCCGAGGCGCGCGTACTCCAGGTAGCCGGCCATGGTCCCCGCCGCGCCGCCCAGTTGGACGGGCAGGCCCTCCTCCCGGACCCGGCGCAGCCGTTCCTCGGCGTCCAGTACGGCCTGGAGCCAGCCGACCGCCTTGAGCCCGAAGGTGGTGGGCACCGCGTGCTGGCCCAGGGTGCGCGCGGCCATCGGGGTGTCCCGGTGTGCGCGGGCGAGCGCGGCCAGCGCGGCGGCCGTACGGTCCAGGTCCGCCAGGATCAGGTCCGCGGTGCGGGCCGCGACCAGCATCAGCGCGGTGTCCAGGACGTCCTGGCTGGTGGATCCCTGGTGCACGTACTGCGCCGCCCCGGGGTCCTGGCGGGCCACCGCTTCGGTGAGCATCCGCACCAGCGCCACCACCGGGTTGGCGCTCGCCCGGGCGCGCACCGCGACCTCGCGCAGGTCGTAGAGCTCCGCGCGCGCGGCGGCCGTGACGGCCCCGGCGGCGCGGGCGGGCACCACGCCGAGCCGGGCCTGGGCCCGGGCCAGCGCGGCCTCCGCGTCGAGCATCGCCTGGAGGACGGCGGTGTCGCCCGTCGCGGCCTCGGCGGCGGTGCCCGCCCGTACGGGCGACAACAGGCCGGCGTCCGGTACCGGCTCCCCCACCGGGCGCGGCGCGCTCACGGGCGCTCCCGCGGCACGGCTCCGGCGGGTACGGGCACGGGCACCGCGGCCGGCACGGCGAGGTCGAGCAGCGCCAGCGCGATCGCGTCGGAGTCCCCGAGGGTCACCGAGTTCACGCCGGGCCGGATGCCGGCCGCCGTCACCCAGTGCACGGCCTCGGTCGGCACCCCGTAGGCGAAGCGCCGCGGGTGCGCCCGGCCCGCGGCGTCGACCAGCCGGTAGGGGCGGGCGGTGACCGCCACGCCACCGGTGCGGTGGGAGCCGTGGTCGAGGTCGCGGATCTCGTGGGGGCGGCAGGCCCCGGTGGCGGCCAGGTGCCGCAGCAGCGGGTCGGCGGTGCGGCGCAGGTCGGGTTCGGGCAGCCGGGCCTCGATCAGGGTGGTGACCTCGGTGCGCGAGCCGGGGACCTCGGGCGAGGCGACGACGAAGGCGCGGGCCCGCTCGTCCGCTTCCACCCGCATGCCCGGTCCGAGGACCGTGAGCACCCCGGCCTCGACGAGGGCGATCATCTCCTCGATGCGGCGCGGCGGCGGACCGATGGACAGGAAGGCGTTGAGCGGGGTGTACCAGCCGTCCAGGTCCTCGCGGTGGGAGCGGCCGGTGAGCCCGCCGTGGTCCACGACCAGCCGGATCTCGTTGCGCAGGTCGCGCAGGACGTCCAGCGCCGCCTTCAGCGGGCCGTCGACGTTCCCCTCCTCGGAGGCGACGAGGTCCCGGCGCAGGACCTCCAGCAGCCGCGCCCGGAAGTCCTCGGCGTCGCGGAAGGACCGGTCGCCGTAGGGGCGGGCGATCCGCTCCCAGTCCCAGCGGTCCTCGGGGCCGATGCCGAAGCGGGCGAACACCTCGCTCTCCTCGGCGGATCCCCAGGGCGTCGCCAGGGTGTCCTCCTCGAACCGGCGGGCCTGCTCGGGGGCCGCCCGGCGGGCCAGCAGCGCCGTGTGGAAGACGGTCTCGACCTCCTTGGCGATCAGCGGCCACAGGTCGCGGACGAAGTCGAGGCCCTCGACGTCGGCGACGGCGCGCAGCCGCGCCAGCCGGTCCGGGGTCAGCAGCCGGGAGTGGTGGCGCCCGTGCGCGCCCTTCTGGTTGCGGCCGCGCGAGTGGTACGGGACTCCGCGCCGGGAGGCGGCGTACAGGCGGGGTTCGCGGCCCGAGGGACGGTAGACCAGGCTCCCGTCGTGGCGCTCGAAGGTGCCGCCGCGGCCGAGGGTGAACAGGGCCATGTGGTCGAAGAAGTTGAGGCCGAGGCCGCGCAGGGCGACGGCCTCGCCCGGGGCGACGGCGGACAGCTCGGTGTCCGCGGGGTTGGCCGGCGGGACGTGGCGCAGGCCGTGCGTACGGGCGAACTCCGCGAGCCGCCGCTCGTCGGCGTCGGGGAGCAGGGGCAGGTGGCCCTGGGCCATGACCACGGCGTCGAGGTCGGCGATGCGGGTGCCGTTGGCGAGCGTGACGCACTGGCGTCCGTCGGCCTGGTCGTGGAGGCGGACCGCGCGCAGGGGGTGGACGTGGACGGTGAGCCGCGGGGGTGCGGTGCGCACGACGCGGCGGAAGACCCACTCCAGGTAGTGCCCGTAGAAGGCGCGCGTCGGGTACGAGTCCGGGGTGAGGTCCCTGGCTTCGGCCAGCACCTGGTCGTCGTAGGCGGTTCCGTCGTGGGCGTTCGCGTCGTGGGCGGCCGCGTCGACGAGGCCGCGGGACCAGGCGTACAGGCTGGGTCCCGGGTCGGGGGCGCCGGCCATCTCGACGCTCGGGTCGGTGAACAGGGTGACCTGGGAGGCGACCGTGTTCATCAGCAGGTGGTGCGACTGCCGGGTGCGCCAGACGCTGCCCGCGCCCGGCCGGGCCGGGTCCACGAGGTGCACGGTGACGGTGGTCCCGGCGGCCCGCTCGCGCGCGTCGGCGCAGAGCCGCTCCACCACCGAGAGCCCACGGGGGCCGGCGCCTATGACGCAGACCTCCAGCTGTCTGTCACTCACGTACGTTCTCCGTTCGGGAAAGAGGGCCACAGGACAGGACTAGACGCCGAGGTCGCGGCCGATGAGTTCCTTCATGACCTCGTTGGTGCCGCCGTAGATGGCGTGCACCCTGTTGTCCACGAAGGCCCTTGCCACCGGGGTCTCGCGCATGAAGCCGTAGCCGCCGTGCAGTTGCACGCAGCGGTCCAGCACGCGGCGCTGGACGTCGGTGGCCCACCACTTGGCCTTCGCGGCGGCGACGGCGTCGAGCCGGCCCGCGTTGTGCTCGGCGAGCGCCCGGTCCACGTAGGTGCGGGCCACGTCCAACTCGGTCGCCATCTCGGCGAGTTCGAAGCGGACGTGCTGGAAGGAACCGATGGCCCGCCCGAACTGGCTGCGGGACTTGCAGTGGGCGAGCGTCTGCGCGAAGGCGGTCTCGGCGGCGGCCACGGCGTAGGCGGCGATGCCGAGGCGTTCCTGGGGCAGGTTGTTCGCCAGGTACAGGAAGGCGCGTCCGGCCCGGCCCAGCAGGTTCGCGACCGGCACCCGCACCTCGTCGAAGAACAGCTCGGCCGTGTCCTGCGCGGCCATGCCGATCTTCTCCAGCTTGCGGCCGCGCTCGAAGCCGGGCATGCCGCGCTCGACGACCAGCAGGCTCAGTCCCCGCGAGCCGCTGCCCGGCTCGGTCCGGGCCACCACGATCACCAGGTCCGCGTGGATGCCGTTGGTGATGAAGGTCTTCGCGCCGCTCAGCACGTAGTGGTCGCCGTCGCGGCGGGCGCTGGTGCGGATGGCCTGGAGGTCGCTGCCGGCTTCCGGTTCGGTCATGGCGATGGCCGTGATCAGCTCGCCCGAGCAGAAGCCGGGCAGCCAGCGGCGCTTCTGTTCCTCGGTGGCGAGGTCCAGCAGGTACGGGGCGACGACGTCGTTGTGGAGGGCGAAGCCGACGCCGGTGGCGCCGACCCGCATGATCTCCTCGCTGATGATCGCCTGGTAGCGGAAGTCGCGCACGCCCCCGCCGCCGTACTCCTCGGGGACGTCGATGCCGAGGAGGCCGTGCTTGCCGGCGGCGCGCCACACCTGCCGGTCGACCAGCCCGGCCCGCTCCCAGTCGGCGTGGAAGGGGGCGATCTCCCGGTCCACGAACGCGCGCACCATGGCGCGGAAGTCGAGGTGTTCCTGGTCCAGCTCGCTCTCACGCACGGTGGCTCCCGGCCCGGTGGATGATCTGCTCGACCGTCCCGGTACAGGCGGGCCACCCGTCCTGGTGGAAGCGCACCTCGGCGACGGCGCGCCGGGTCGAGCAGCTGGTCAGTACGGCTTCCACGGTCACCGGCCCCGGCAACAGCGGCGCGTGGTAGACGACGGACAGCCCGGCGGTCAGGAAGCCCGACCCGTCGGGGATCGCCGACAGCATCACCAGGCCCGCGAAGTGGTCGACGAGGCAGGCGATCCAGCCGCCGAAGACGACCCCGGGGGTCAGCGTCAGCCGCGCGTCGAACTCCGTCTCGCAGGTGACCAGGCCGGGCAGCCAGGAGGTGGCCGGCGGCAGGGCGAGGGTGTGCGCGGCGGGCGGGTCGGGCACGGTCCCGTCGGCCAGCCCGGTCAGGGTCCGCCGCCCGCTGGTGTCGGCGTCGGGGGCGGCGAGGCCGCGCATGCGACCGGGCCGGGCTGGGGGGAGGGTGGCTTCGAGCATGTCGGTCTCTCCGCTGGTCCGGGGGCGGGACGGATGGGGGCGGGCGGAGCCCGCTCAGGAGGCGGCGGGGCGCGCAGGATCCGCTCAGGAGGCGGCGGGTGCGCCGTCCGCGACGGGTACGCCGTCCGCCGTGAGGGAGCCGAGGTCGACGACGGAGGCGATGTCGCGGCGGCGGAAGTCCATCTCGCGCCGCGTCAGCTCGTCCACGGCCGCCTTGTCGTCCAGCTCGCGCAGCGCGGCCTCGTCCACGGAGTGGAAGCCGAGGACGCCCATCTTCTGGAGCGCCTCCTGCACCCGCGGGCCGAACATGCCGATCTCCTTGAGGCCCGGCACGATCCGCATGAAGACCAGGCGGCGGAACTCCCGCTTGGCGGGCGAGCGGCGCGAGGCCTTGATGGCCTCCTCGCCGTAGCCGAGGGTGTTCCAGATGTCGTCGTCGACGTACCGGTCGCGCAGCGCCCAGCAGCCCTCGACGACGAAGTCCTCGCGCTCCTTCAGCTCCGTCTCGCTGAGCTGCGGGTAGTACTCGCGCAGCAGCAGTCGGCCGAAGGCGACGTGGCGGGCCTCGTCGCGGGCGACGTAGGCGCTGAACGCGCGGGCCAGCGGGTCCTTGAGGCGCTCGCGGTGCACGCCGAAGGTGGCCAGGCCCATGTTCTCCACCAGGATGTGCGCCGCGAGCACGCCGAAGTCCCAGCGCGGTTCGCGCATCGCGTGCTCGAACATCGCGGCGATGGACGGGGAGAGCCCGTACCGCAGGCCGATCTTGGTGTGCAGGAAGCGGTTGAAGCCCTCGACGTGCCGGGCCTCGTCCATCAGCTGGGTGGCCGCGTACAGCTTGGAGTCCAGGTCGTTGACGGTGAGCAGGATCTTGCCCACCGCGATCAGGGCGGCCTGCTCGGAGTGCAGGAACTGCGAGTACAGCCAGCCGCTGCTGTGCTTGCGTACGATCGTCCGCTCGCTCTCGGGCATGCGGTCCCACAGCTTGGACCCCGAGATGGAGATGAAGTCGTCGGGGAGGCCGAGCGGGTCGTCGGGGTCCACCTCGTGGTCCCAGTCGAGGCGGTCGTCCATGTCCCACTGGCGCTGCTTGCCCTGCTGGTAGAGCCGGACCATCTTGTCGTTGCGCCGGTCGTAGTCCCACTGGATGACGGCGTTGCCCTGCACCGGGACGGCCCATTCGCCGGCCAGCGCCGTCAGGATCTCCGGGCGCGTGTAGTCGGTGGTGGTCACGGGGTGTTCTCGCTTTCGATGACGAGCCGGTGGGCCAGCTCCCGCAGCCGGGGCCGCAGTGCCTTTCCGGCGGGGTTGCGCGGGACGGTCTCCAGCGGCAGGAAGTGGCTGGGCCGCTTGTAGGCGGCCAGTTCCTCGATGCACAGCCCCAGCAGTTCGGCGGCGTCGAAGGACTCGGGGGTCCGGGGCTGGACGAACGCGACGGGGATCTGGCCCCAGACCGGGGAGTGCACCGGTACGACGACGACGTCGGCGACGTTCGGCGACTGCCGCAGGACGTGTTCGATCTCGGCCGGGTAGACGTTCTGGCCGCCGCGCAGGATCAGGTCGTTGCGGCGGTCGACGATCCAGACCAGGCCGTCCGCGTCGACGCACCCCATGTCGTGGGTGTTGAGCCAGCCGTCGCGCAGTACCTCGGCCGTGGCCTCGGGGCGCTTCCAGTAGCCCTGCATCAGGCCGGCGCCGGCCACCTGGACCTCGCCGAGGGCGCCCGCTGCGGCTTCGCGGCCGTCGGCGTCGGTGATCCGCAGTGCGGTGCCGAGCATGGGGCGTCCGACGCAGACCGCGCCGGGGATCGGGGGCGCGCCGACCTCGGTGTCCGGGGCCAGCGAGACGACCGGTCCGCCGCCCTCGGTGATGCCGAAGACGGTCTGGAGCTCGACGCCGAGCCGCTCGCGCGCCTCGGCCGCCAGCTCGGCGGGCATCGGGGCCGCGCCGTGCAGGAGCAGCCGCAGCGCGCCGAGGTCGGTGGTGGGCAGGGCCCGCGCGTCGAGGGTGAGGCGGACCATGGACGGTACGAGGAAGGCGTGTTCGACCTGCCAGCGCTCCAGGGCGGCGAGGCAGCCCTGCGGGGTGAAGCGGTCCAGGACGCAGACCGTGCCGCCCGCCGCGAGGTGGTCGAGCGCGATCACCACGCTGCCGTGGAAGAGCGGGCCGGCGTTGAGGAAGACGGTGCCGGGCCGCGGCCCCACGTCGGCCAGCCACGACAGCGCGTTCAGTTGGAGGGAGCGCTGGTCGACGACGACGCCCTTGGCGGTGCCGGTGGTGGCGGAGGTGTGCAGGATCATCACCGGGTCGGCGAGGCCGGCGCCGTCGTGGGGCGTCGGCCGCGGCCCGGCGTCCGGGAGGTCGCCGACGACGGTGATGTCCGTCAGCGGCAGCGCGGGGTACAGGGCGGCGAGCCGGGCGAGGCCCTCGGTGTCGGCGACCGCGGCGGCCGGTTCCACGGAGGCGACGATCGCGTCGAGCTCGCGGTCGGTGAGGGCCGGGTTGACGGGTACGGCCACCAGCGCGGCGGACGCGCAGGCCAGGTAGGTCTCGATGACCTCGACCCGGTTGCCGCTGAGGACCAGGACGCGGCTGCCGCGCGGGACGTCCCGGCGCAGTCGGGCGGCCAGCGCCTCCACGTCGCGGTGCAGGCGCCGCCAGCTGACGTCGCGGGCGGCGTCGCGCAGGGCGAGGGCGTCGGGGGTGCGTTCCAGTGCGCGGCGCACCACGTGGTTGAGCCACATCTCAGGCCGCCCCGTTCCCCACCAGCTGCGCGACGGCGTGGATGGAGGTCAGCTCCAGCAGTTCCTCGTCCTGCAGCGGCCGGCCGAGGTGGTCCTCGATGTTCAGGGCGAGCCGGATGAGTTCGCCGGAGTTGACCCCCGCGCCGGCGAGCGGGGCCCCGTCGGTGATCCGGTCGAGCAGGGCCGGGTGGTCCAGGCTCTGCCGTACGAGGGTGCGTGCCAGGCTCATGCGTTCCTCCGGGGGCGGGCGCTGACGCCGACCATCGCCCAGTAGGGGGCGGGTTCGCCGTCGAAGTAGACGAGGGGTTCGGCGCTGTCCGTGCGGCACGGCAGCAGTCGGTTGAAGCGGCTGCCGAAGCAGGCGGCGGCGAACTCCGGGGACTCGGCGACCCCGCGCTCGTCGCCGACGGTGGCGACGAAGGCGAAGACCGGGTCGAGGGACTTGTGCACCCCGTCCTCGACGACGTCGCACCAGGCGTGGTCGCTGCCGAAGAGGCCGAGGAGGTAGCCGCGCCGCGCGGTGGCCCGCAGACCGGCCGCCCGCAGCCGGTCGGCCAGCAGGCGGGAAGCGACCACGCAGTCGGCGATGCCCATCTCCCAGGCCCGGTGGTGGTCGGCGCGCAGCGCCTCCGGCACCGTCTGGTAGGTGACCCGGCGGGAGGCGAGGCCCTCGACGACCTCGTTCCACGCCGCGTGGATGCGCGGGTCGCGCACGCTCTGGTCGGCGCCGGTCAGGCGGACGGTGGCCGTGTAGCCGCCGACGCGCAGGGGGTCCTCGAAGGGGTGCTCCGAGAGGAGTTCCACCCCGGGCGCCGAGAGGTCCGGCACCCGTACGCTCACCTCGGGCAGCCGGCCGGCGGCGGCCGTCGCGCCCGCGTCCTCGCCGCCCGCGCTGCGGGCGGGGTGGACGCCGATCTCCCACTCCCGGGGCGCGTACCAGCTGTCGCGGGAGGCGGCGGCGAACCGCATGAGGAAGCGCAGCCCCAGCTCCGGCACGGTCTGTCCGGTCCCGCAGAACATGCCGACGTTCATCAGGTCGTCGTAGTCGAAGAGGGGGCCGCGCGCGGAGTCCGTGACGTGCGGCAGTCCCTCGGCGGCCAGTCGGGACACCTGTTCGGGGGCGGCGCGCAGGGCCTGCGCCGCGGTCCGGGCGTCGGTGTCGTAGCGTCCGATGTCCCGGGGCACGACGGTGAAGCGGCCGAGGGCGCCGAGCAGCGCTTCGGGCGCCGCGCTCTCCACGGTCGTCGTCATGCGGAGCTGCCCTCCGGGATCAAGGAGGCGACGAAGGCGGCCAGTTCGCTGACGGTCGCCGTCTCGAAGAGGAAGTCGTCGGGGATGACGACGTCGTACTCGTCCTCGATGTCGGTGATCGCGCGCAGCGCCTTGACGGACTCGATGCCGGGCACCGCCGTGAGGGGCTTGTCCGTGTCGATCGTGGTCGTGGGGACGTTGGCCTGGTGGGCCAGGGCGCGTACGACGGTGTCCAGGGTCTTCTCGGCGCTCACTGGGCGGGTCCTTCCGGTGCGGTGGTCAGGGTGGCGGTCTGGGTAGCGGTCGGGGTGGCGGTCTGCTGGCGGTAGAGGTCGGCCGCGCCGGAGCGCTTGACCTTGCCGGAGCTGGTGAAGGGCAGGGTCTGCGGGGAGACGGCGAGGGTCTCCACGGCGCCCAGGCCCAGGTGTTCCAGGAGGCGCGCGCGGATGGCCTCGCCGACGGCGGCGGCGCTCTCCCCGTCGAGCCGGGACTCCCAGATGACGACCATGCGTTCCTCGCCCTCGACGTCCCAGGCGAAGGCGGCGCAGTGCCTGCGGTCGACCCCGGGGGTGGCTTTGACGATCTCTTCGACGTCCTCGGCGTAGTAGTTCTGGCCCCGGACGACGGCCATCGCCTTCATCCGGCCGATGACGTACAGCTCGCGCTCGTGCAGGAAGCCGATGTCGCCGGTACGGAGCAACCCGTCGGCGGTGAAGGGCTGTTCGGCGGCGGGCAGGCCTAGGTACCCGGCGGTGACGGGCGCTCCGCCGATCTGCACCTCGCCCACGGTGCCCTCGGGCAGCGGGGCGCCCTCGGCGTCACCGATGCGGACCTCGATGCCGGCGACGGCGGGACCGCAGGAGACGACGGAGCGCACGGTGGGTCCGGCCTCGGCGCTCTCGGTGATCCGGTCGCCGAGGGTCAGGTCGGCGCGGTCCACCAGCAGGCTGCGGTAGTCCGTGCGCGGGACGCCGCTGCTGACGATGAGGGTGGCCTCGGCGAGGCCGTAGTTCGGCTGGACGACCTGCGGGCGCAGCCCGTAGGGGGCGAAGGTCCGCTGGAAGGCCTCCAGGCTGCTCAGCCTGACCGGTTCGGAGCCGTTGCCGCCGTAGCGCCAGGCGGAGAGGTCCAGGTCGTCGGGGATGCCCTTGGCGGCGGCCGCGACGAGGTAGTCGTAGAAGAAGTTGGGCGCGGGCAGGATCGTGGAGCGGGACGCGGCGAACTCGCCGAGCCACTGCATGGGGCGGCGCACGAAGTCGCCGGGCTGCCACAGCGAGGTCCTGGTGCCGTGGCGCAGCGAGGCGAGCAGGGTGAACAGGCCCATGTCGTGGAAGAGCGGCAGCCACTGGCCGAGCGCGTCCTCGGGGCCCCAGCGGGTGCCGTCCCCGATGGCGTCGAGTCCGGCCTCGACGTTGGCGTGGGTGATCACGACGCCCTTGGGCGCCGAGGTGCTGCCCGAGGTGTACTGGATGACGGCCGCGGCGTCGCCGCCGCCGCGCACCGGCGGGAGCTCCACGGCGCCTTGGGGCGGTTCGGCGATGTCGATGACCGGTAGGTGCGGTACGGCGGCCGCGACGCGGGAGACGATCCGGCTGCCGAGGCTCCCGTCGACGAGCAGGGCGTCGAGACAGGCGTCGGCCGCGATCCGCCGGATGTGCGCGGCGTAGGCGTCGGCCCCGCCGAAGGCGACCGGCAGCGCGAGCGGCACGGCCGCGGCGTCGAGCCGGAACAGGGCCAGCAGGCCGCGCACCCAGGGCTCGCCGTTGGCCATGAGCAGTCCGGCGCGCAGCGGCCGGCGGCCGTCGCAGGCGGCCAGGATGCCGCCCGCGGTGCGCTCCGCGCGGGCGAACAGGGCGGGGCCGCTGACGGGCTCCTCCTGCCGGGAGGGGGTGTGGAGCGTCGTCGCGTCGTGCACGGACGCGGAGAGCAGGTTCCAGAGCTGGACCATCGCGGTCAGGACTCCTTCGCGGGGGTGGTGGTGCGCTGGATGCGGCGGGCGAGCTTGCGGCGGAGCACGGAGCGGCGGACCTTGTAGGAACCGGTGATGGGCATGGCCTCCCACTCCCAGAAGCGCACCTGGAGGTCGGGCAGCCCGGCCTCGGCGGCGACGGCGCGGAAGCGCTCGGGGTCGGGGACGGTGCCGGGGCGGGGGCAGGCGACGGCGAAGACCTCGCTGTCCTCCGTGTCCTCGGCCTTCACCAGGACCAGTTCGACCAGCTCGGGCAGGGCCTCCAGGAGGTGGTCCTCCTTCTCCAGGAGGCTGCCGACGCCGTCGACGTGTTCGACGACGCGGTCGAGGAGTTCGAGGGAGCCGTCGTCGAGTTGGCGCCCGATGTCGCCCATCGGCCACCAGGAGTCCTGCGGCGGCATCGGGTCGCCGCCGACGTAGCCGCGCATGCGGCCGGGCGAGCGGGTCTCGATGATGCCGGGGGTGTTGGCGGGCTGCGGCACGCCCTGCTCGTCGACGATGCGGATCTCCATGCCGCCGCCGGCGTGACCGACGTTGCGCGGCGAGTAGTCCGCGGACTCCTCGCGGGTCACGATGCGCAGGCAGATCGGGCCGGACTCGGTCTGGCCGTACGCCTGGAAGTAGTGGGCGTCGGGGTGCTCGGAGGCGCCCAGCAGGGCCCGTACGGTGCGGGGGTGCATCGCGTCGAAGGTGCTGATGAAGCGCTCGACGTGCTGGAAGGGGCGGTCCGGGTCGTCGGCCAGCGACTCCCACTGGATGTAGACGTTGGGGTGCGTCTCCAGGGAGGTGGGGCGGTGTTCGAGCATCAGGCGCTTGACGTTGGCCGGGTCCGGGTCGGCGATGGCCAGGGCGGGCATGGCGGTTTCGAGCGAGGCGAGGGTGCCGGCGCAGGTGCGGGCGTGGACGAAGGACAGGTGCTTGGCGTTCAGGTCGTCCGTCGAGTACTGGTCCCGGAAGATCATGATCATCGGGGCGACCATGCCGAAGAGCGAACGGGTGGAGTGGGCCGCCATCTTCGGGGCGCCGGTGGTGCCCGAGGAGTGGGTGATGACGAACCACTCGTCCTCGTCGCGCGGGTTCGCCACGTGCGGCAGCCGGTCCTGGACCGGGACGACCCAGTTCTGCTCGGTCGGCTCCAGGCACAGCACGTTGCGCACCAGGAGCCGCAGGGCGCGGCGGGCATCGCCGAAGAGGGAGAGCCCGAGGGAGTCGACGAGCAGGTACGGGTTGTCCAGCCGGGCGAAGCATTCGAGCAGCTCGCCGACCTCCATGCCGGAGGAGAGCAGGGCGGGCAGGGCGCCGATCTTGCCGAGGGCGCACATGACGGCCTCGACCTCGATGTGGTTGCGCTGGACGACGGCGACCACGTCGCCCTTGCGGATGCCGGCGGCCCACAGCCGGTCGGCGTAGTCGTCGACGGCCCGCGCGAACTCGGCGAAGGTGCGGACCGGACCGTCGTAGGTGCGCCAGGCCGTGTCGGACAGGAAGGGGGTGTCGGGGTGCTTCTCCGCGGCGACGGTGGGCAGCACCCCGAGGGATGCGGTGGGCTGGGGGATCACGTCGAGGTTGAGTGCGGATATGTCGGGCATGTTCATCCCTCTGCTCGGCCTGGCTGGTGCTTTCGGGCAGCGCTGATTCCGCCCTGGGGCGGTCGTGGGGCGCTGGGGTTTCGGGGTCTCGCGGCAAGCGGCTCGAAGCGGCCGACACCAGATAAGAGACGGGGAGGGGCCGTCACACTCCACCGAGATTCGAAAATTTTTCCGGAGCCCCTCGCTCCGGCCGTGCGGGCCTAAGATCCGCCCTGCCCGGGGGACTTGTGGGGCCGCGCGGATCGCGTACGGGCCCCCGCGCCGTCCGCGCGAAACGCGTCCGACCCGGCCCGCGCCCCCCGGGAGGGGCGGGGACCGGGCCGGACGCGGACGGGCCGCCAGGGGGCACGCGAGGGGTCAGTCGCCCTCGGAGAAGAGCCCGCGGGCGGTCTCGGCGACCAGGTCGGGGCGCTCCTCGTGCAGGTAGTGCCCGCAGTCGGCGACCACGTCGACCCGCAGGTCGTCGGCGTGCCGGCCGCCGCCCGACAGCACGCTCGGCGGCAGCATGAAGTCGTGGGCCCCCGCCATGATCACGGTCGGCGTGGTCAGCCGGTGCTTCTTGAAGCTGCCCAGGAGCAGCTTCGCGATGTCCCGCAGCGCGAAGGCCCGGTGCAGCGCCTCGCCGGCCCGCGCCCGGTCCGGCTCCTGGCTCGCACTGACGAAGCCGTCCATCACGGCGGGCTCCCAGACGGCCGGGTCGGTGACCCCCTTGCGCATCAAGTAGCGGGTGAAGGCAGGGCGGTTGCGCAGGACCCAGCGGCCCAGCAGCGGTTGCTCCAGCAGCGCCGTGTACCAGAACCGCCACGACTGCGGCATCAACCGGTGGTGCAGCGGCCACGGGTGGAGCATGTTCAGCGCGAGGAAGTGGCTGAACCGCTCCGGGGCCCGCAGACAGAGGTGGAAGCCCGTCCACGCGCCCCAGTCGTGGCCGATGAGCGCGGCCCGGTCCAGCCCGAGCCCGTCCATCAGCGCGAGGACGTCGGCCACCCGGCTGTCGGTGTCGTACCCCCCGGCGGGCGCTTCGGACCAGCCGAAACCGCGCAGGTCCACGCAGATCAGCCGGTGGTCGTCGGCCAGCAGCGGGATCAGCCGCCGCCAGCCGTACCAGTGCTGCGGGAAACCGTGCAGCAGCACCACGGGCCGGCCCCGGCCCGCCTCGGCGACGTGCAGCCGCACCCCCCGCACGTCGACGTAGTGGTGCCGGACGCCCTCCAGCTCGGGCATCGGCGGTGTCGGCGGTGTCCGGTCCTGCATGACAACTCCCAGGGTCGCTCGGTGGCTCGACCGGCCCCGTGCGGGCCGGTCGCCCCGTCAGGAGGCGGCGACGGCGGCGGACGTTCCGCCCGGGAATGCGACGGACCTCACCGGAACCTTTCCGGGCCCGGCCGCCTCGTGACCCGCTCCCTCGCGACCGCGAGCGGTCGGGTCAGGGCGTGGCGCAGAGCTCCGCGACGAGTTCCACCAGCCAGGCGGTCTGCGCGCCGTTCAGCCGGGGGTCGCAGGCGGTCTCGTACCGCAGCGGGAGGTCCCGCTCCGCCACCGCGGGCGCGCCGCCCACGCATTCGGTGACGTCGGCCGGGGTGGCCTCCAGGTGGATGCCGCCGGGCCAGCCGCGGGCGGCGCGCACCGCGGCGAAGAAGCCGCGGATCTCCTCGCCCACCACGTCCACGTGGCGGGTCTTGTGGCCCGTACCGCTGGTGTACGTGTTCCCGTGAACCGGGTCGCACACCCAGACCACGGGGTGGCCGAGCCGGGCGACCCGCTCCACCAGGGGCGCCAGCTCGGAGCGCACCGCGTCCGCGCCCATCCGCGAGATGAGCACCAGCCGGCCCGGCCGGCGGTCCGGGTCGAGCCGCGCGCACAGTTCGGCCAGGCGCTCGGGATCCGTGCCCGGGCCGACCTTCACGCCGACCGGGTTGGCCACGCCCGCCAGGAAGCGGACGTGCGCGCCGTCGGGTTCACCGGTGCGCGCGCCGATCCAGGGCAGGTGGGTGGAGGTCAGGAACCAGCCGCCGGTCACCGGGTCCCGGCGCACCAGCGGCTCCTCGTAGTCGAGCAGCAGGGCCTCGTGGCTGGTCCACACGGCGGGGGCGCCGGCCACCGCGGGCTCCCGCACGACCATCCCGGACGCGGCGAGTTCGCGCAGCAGGGCGAGCACGTCACGGGCGTGGGCGTGGCCGCGCAGCAGCCGCGTGGCGTCGGGGACGCGGGCGGCGGGCGTGGGGGCGGGGTCGTTGACCAAGTGGCCGCGGAAGGAGGGCAGTACGAGGTCACCGACGCGTTCGGTGGGCGAGGAGCGCGGCTTGGCGTACTGGCCCGCGATCCGCCCGATCGGGATCACCGGCCGGTGTAAGGCGCGTCCCAGCGTCCGGGCGGTGGTGTGGAGCAGCTCCACTCGGGCCGCGGTGCCCGCGAAGGTGGGCGGCTCGAAGGTCTCGGCGCAGTCGCCCAGTTGCACCACGAAGCCCTCCCCGCGGGCGGCCCGGGCGAGCCCCCGGCGCAGCTCCAGGATCTCGCCGGGGTGGACGAGGGGTGCGGTGCCCGCGAGCCGGGTGCGCACCCGGCGCAGCAGGGCGTGGTCGGGCCAATCGGGCTGCTGGGCGGCCGGGTGCCGACGCCAGCCGGCCGGCGTCCAGTCCGCCGGCCGGGGCGGGGCGAGCAGGGTGGGTGCGTCCATGGCGGCGTGACCTCCGTGAGGGTGCGTTCCGTGAGGGTGTGATCGCGGGGGGGGCGTCACGTGGGATGTCGCCGGGTCCGGTCAGGACGCGGGCGGGGTGGCCAGCGGGCGGGCCCAGCACAGGACGCCGCCGCGCGGGAGCTCGCGGACGCTCACCCGCAGGCGCAGGTCGGGGCGGCTCGCGGCGTGGGCCAGGAATCCGCCGCCGGCCACGCTGTCAGCGGCATCCGCGATGTCAGCGAAGTCAACGAAGTCAGTGGCATCCGCGGTGTCAGCGGTGTCAGCGGTGAGCACCAGGTCGCGCAGGCCGCGCAGTTCGGGGCCCAGGAGCGGGCTGAGGGCCTTGTACGCGGCCTCCTTGGCGGAGAACATCGCGAGCAGCCGCCGCTCCGCCGCGCGCCCCGCCCCGTGCAGCGCGGCGGCCTCGGCCCCGCGCAGCACCAGGTGGGCCGCCCGCAGGGGCGGGCCGGACAGCTCCAGGTCGACGCCCAGCGCGGGGAAGAGCCGCGCCGGCCCCGCCACGGCCACGGCGACCCCGCCGCAGTGGCTGATCGACGCCGAGATCCCGGGGGGCAGGAGCGGACGCGCCCCCTCGAACAGCACGGCGTCGGCGGTCAGTCCCGCCGCGCGCAGCGCACGGTGCAGCGCGCCGCGGCCGATCAGGAAGTCCGCCCGCCGCCGGGGCGGCATGGCCTTCGCCATCCGGCGCTCGGCCTCGCGCACCGCCACCGGCGGCCCCTCGTGGACGGAACAGGTGCCGAAGCCGAGTCCCGCCGCGCGCGGCCTGGCGTCCGCCAGGGCGCGCGGCAGTGTCGGTCGGGTCCTCGGCGGAGCCCCCTTGGTCAGCACGACTGCCCTCCCCGTTCTTTTCGTTCCCGCATTGCGCTCCGGCAACTGGGCGAACCGCATGCCGCCGCTCCCCTTGTACGATGCTCGGGTAACCGTGTTCCTTCGAGGAGGAAGAGGACGCGCGGCGCGGATGCACTCCCGCGGGACCGGATTTATTTCCGAGGACGAAATGGGGGTGATCCACATCCGGGCCGTCTCGATACGCTATTGCGCGCGGTCGCTCCGATCGGGTATTTCGAAGTGCTTGACCATGCAGGGGGATGCTGCGAGCCTTCCTCCCATACGAAACAGAGGGGGGCGGCTTCCAGTGACTGGTCCGCTGCACAGCGACTGGCCGGCGGTCGAAATCGATCCGCTCCGGCGCCTGAAGGTCATCGCCTCCGCATCGAAGTACCCGAGTTACGGGGAGCGCCTTTTCGACGCGCCCTTCGATGCCCTGTGGGCCGTCGCGTCCGATCTGGAACGAGAACTCCCCCATATCGTCCCGGGACTGCGTTCCTTCGCCGTCACCGGATCCGGGAACGACCGGCTGACGGGGCGGGCCGTCAGCGTCCTGGGGCACGGCGAGCACTTCGACATCGTGCTGCGACCGGGCTGGTGCCTCATGCAGAGCAAGGTGTTGGTCGGCGGCATGGCCGCCGTGGCCGAGGGCGAGCGCACCCGTTTCGCCTTCTACAGCAGCCTGCGCTTCCCCGGGGGCCGGCTCGTCGACCGCGTGCGCCTGCTGCGGGCGGAACAACGGACCGGCATGCTCTTCGACCGCTTGCAGCGGCGCCTGGACGCCCGCTCACTCCCAAGCGGAACGAAATGACCGGCGGGCCCGGAACAACCGGGACCTGACCGTCCCCACGGGTAACACGAGGATCCTCGCGACCTCCTGTTCGTCCAGGCCGTCGATGTGCCGCAAGGTCAGCACCACCCGGTGCTCGGGGGCCAGCCGTCCCATCACGTCGGCGATGTCCGAGGCGAGCTGGACGTCCTCCAGCGCCGGCTTCTCGTCCCAGTCCGCGGGCCGGGGGCCCTGCCGCTGACGCTGCTTGGCGTACTTGAGCGCCTCCCGGACGGCGATCGACCGGACCCACCCGAGGAACGCCGCGGGGGTCTTCAGTTGGCCGAGGTTGCGGAACACCGCGATGAGCGCCTCCTGCGCCGCGTCCGCGGCGTCCTGGAGCGCCACCGGTCCACAGATCCGACCGACGTACGGTGCGACGACGCCGAGCAGTTCGTCCATGGCCAGCGCATCGCCCCGCTGCGCGCCTTCCACGAGCCGGGCCAATTCCTGCATGTCCCAGCCGGTCGTCCGCGCAACTTCGATTTCGGCCACTGCGCCCCCATTGTCGGTATTCGTATCGCCGGACGGGGGCGGCATCACGCCATTCGATTGTTCATTGTCAATAACAGATGTCCACTGCATGAAATCCGAAAACGGATAGAGCTCTGCCTATGATTAACTCGCGAGTAACCCTCTGCAAACAGCCGGATTGCGGTCATTCAACCCCCGTCGCAACCAGAATCCGACCATGAGCAGCAGCAGCCACCCTAACATCAGGAAGTTGGCCTGCCCCAAAGAACTTCCGAGATCTGAGACGGCCACCACCCCCCTGCCCGGGAATGGTCTTTACCGCGGCTCCAGCGCAGTGAATGAATGATTCCGCCACACCTTCCGGGATGCCGCCACCGGGTCTCCCAGCAGAGCGTCTTCGCAGTCGAAAACCTTCGACAGGCGGTCCGCCGCCCGGTATCCGGGCCAGCCCGGATCGCCGTGGAGGGCGAAGGCCGCCCAGGCCGCCTGCATCCGCTCCGAGAGCGCGCCGGCCGCCGCCGGAGCCTCCTCCCCCAGCATCTGCCGCGCGAGCGGCGCGTCCAGGGTCCCGAACACCAGCGGCACGTCCAGACCGTGACAGGCGCCCAGCCGTCCCCCGGACACCGGGGCCGACCAGCGCAGTTCGTAGGCGTACGCCACGCCGCCCGCCGCCACCTGGGCCTCCAGCAACCGCACCGTGGGCATCCGGCACATCCAGTCGGACATCACCGTCTCGTACAACTCCTCCGGGCCCGCCCCCGGGTAGGCCCCGCGGTACGCGCTCGCAGCGCTCCCGCCGCTCCCCCCGCTCCCGCCGCCCGGCCCGAACACCCGCAGGGCGTGCTCCGCCCGCTCGCCGCTCACCGACCCGAACTCCGCCCGCTTGGCCATGAACAGCCAGTACTCGTCCCGGTTGTGGCCGAACACCAGGGCCAACTCGCGGGCGTCCCCCCGGGCGACCGCCTCCCACGGGGTGCACGGCAGCGACTCCCCGTCGACCACCGGCGAGAACACGGTCTCCGCGTGCGCCACCGCGCCCCACTCCCGCGCGTGTTCCCCCCGTGCGGCGAAGACCTCGTCCGCGGCCCGCACGAGCAGGTGCGGATCGACCTCCCGCAGCTCCCGCGCCGTGGCCCCGGCGCCCACCCGCGCCCCCACGGCGCCGGCGATCCGCGCGGCCAGCTCCGGGGCGAAGTACGAGCCGGGCACGCTCTGCGCCACCGCCTGGTGGAAGAGCCCCGCGGCCGCGGGCATCGCCAGCAGGGCCGCGATCGAACCGGCCCCGGCGGACTCGCCGAAGAGCGTCACGTCGTCCGGGTCGCCGCCGAAGGCCGCGATGTTCTCCCGCACCCACCGCAGGGCCGCGATCTGGTCGAGCAGGCCGCGGTTGGCCGGGGCGCCGGCGAGCTGCCCGAACCCCTCCATCCCGACCCGGTAGTTGAAGGTCACCACCACCACGCCCCGGCGGGCCAGCCGCGCCCCGTCGTAGACCGGGTCCGCCGCGCTGCCGAACACGTACGCGCCGCCGTGGAACCACACCATCACCGGCAGTGCGGCGGCCCCGGGCGCCGGGGTCCACACGTTGACCGTCAGGCAGTCCGGAGCCGGATCCCGCAGCTCCGTGGCCGGCCGCGGGCTCATCCGGTCGTACTGCGGCGGTGGCGGCCCGAACTCCAGCGCCGGCCTGACCCCGTCCCACCGCCGCGCCGGCTCCGGCGCGGCGAAGCGCAGCGCGCCGAAGGGCGGGCGCGCGTAGGGGATGCCCCGGAAGACGGCGATCCCGTCCTCGACCCGACCCCGCACCGCGCCCCGGCCGGTGCGCACCTCGGGTTCACGCTCCTTCTCCACTGTCCTCGGCCCCTTCACAGCTCTGGCGGGCATTGCCGACACCAGACAAGAGGCGGTCCGCGCTCCGCGCACTCCCCCCGGTCCGCGATTCCTTCGAGCAAATGGGCGGGGCGTGGGAGTGTCCGCTCCGTTTTGCACCTCTGTCCTGTGAAGCACCGTGCGATCTGCGCCGCCTGCGTGCGGACGGAGCGATGCCCCACGCAACGGAGGAGACCGGCAGATGAGAGCAGTCGACGCCCCGACCCGGCGCCAGGAGCCGGACACTCCACGGCCGGAGGAGCCCGACCCCGGACGGGCCCGCACGCCACGGCCCGGCCCCGAGCCGGGTCCCTGGGAGCCCGCGGCCCGACTGGTGCGCGCCGCCCAGGCCGGCGACGCGCTGGCCGTCGACGACCTGATCACCCTGCTGACCCCGTACGTCGGTCGGCTCTGCCGGCCGATCGCGCTCGCCGACAGTGCGGACGCGGTGCAGGAGTCCCTGATCGCCGTCTTCCAGGGCCTGCCCCGGCTGAAGGACCCGACCGCCCTGTACGGCTGGGTGCGCACCATCACCGTGCGCGAGGCGGTGCGGGTCGCGCGGCGCGCCCGGCGGGAGACCCCGTGGGGCGAGTTCGACGACGTACCCGGTCCGCTCGACGCGGAGTTGGCCTGCGAGGTCCACGACGTCCTGAGCCGGATGTCCTCCGAGCACCGCGCGGTGCTGACGCTGCGCGAGCTCGAAGGGCTGGACGAACGCGCGGCCAGCGATGCCCTGAACATCCCCTGTGGCACGGTGAAGTCGAGGCTGCACCGGGCCCGCAACAGCTTTCGGAAGGCGTGGACGCGATGACCACCGGCTGGCCGACGACAGAACTCGACCCCGTGCAGCGGCTGCGCGTCATGGCCGCCGGACTGGGCGCCGTCATGTACGTGGAGGAGTACGTCGCCGCTCCCCCGGACGTCGTGTGGGACGTGGCGGGCGACCTGGAGGGGGAGCTGCCGCACCTGGTGCCGACCCTTCGGGAATTCCGGATGGCCGGGGGGCCCGGTCAGGTCCAGGGCTGGGCGCACGGTCCCCTCGGCTACCGGGCCCGGTTCGACGTGCTGCTCCAGCCCGGTTACTGCCTGATGCAGAGCAGGCGGGTGATCGGCGGGATGGCCGCGGTCGCCGAGGGCGAGGGCACGCGCTTCGCGGTGCTCGGCGGGGTGCGCGGCGGCGGTTACGAGGCGCGGGCGCTGCGGGCGTTGTGTGCCCTGGGGGACGATCGGGGGCGGCGCATGATCGCTCGGGCGCGGCGGCGGATCGATGCCCGTAACGGGGCGGGGCCGCAGGGGGCCTGAGGGGCCGTCAGCCCCCTCTCCCTCGGCGGAGCCTGTAGGGCCCGCGGGGGGAGAAGGGAGGGAGGGCGGCTGCGCCGGGCCTCTCGGGGCTCCGCCCCGAACCCCGCTCCTCAAACGCCGGAGGGGCTGGGTTCGGCTCCGCCGAAGGGGCCGGGGTCGGCTCCGCCGGAGGGGCTGGGTTCGCCGGGCGGGGTCAGTGGTGTGTGGTCGCTGCCGCTTCCTGTTCGCGGAGGCCCCACGGGGAGCCGTAGGCGGTGAGCAGGTCGAGGAACGGGCGCGGGGCGAGCGCCTCGGGGCCCAGTACGCCGGAGCCGGACCAGGCGCCGCTCGCGAGCAGTTCGAGGGCGACGACCGGGTTCACGGCGGTCTGCCAGACCACGGCCTGGGAGCCGTACTCCTTCATCGACCACTGGTTGTCGACCACGTGGTAGAGGTAGACCTCGCGGGGCCGGCCGTCCTTGGTGCCCTTGACCCAGGTACCGGCGCAGGTCTTGCCGGTCATCCGGTCGCCGAGCGTGGCGGGGTCGGGCAGGCAGGCGGCGACCACGTCGCGCGGCGACACCCGCACCGGGCTGCCGTCCGCGCCGCGGACCGTGACCGGCTCGGTGGAGTCGAGGCCCAGCGCGTGCAGGGTCTTGAGCTTCCCGATGAAGTCGTCGCCGAGGCCGTACTTGAAGGTGACCCGGCGGGCGCCGACCCAGCGCGGGACCAGCAGAACCTCCTCGTGCTCGACGTTGACGCACTCGACGGGGCCGATGCCCTCGGGGAAGTCGAAGACCTCGGGCTCGCTGAAGGGCGCGGTGGTGAACCAGCCGCGCTCGCGCTCGTACACGACGGGCGGGTTCAGGCACTCCTCGATCGTCGTCCAGATGTTGAAGGACGGGGCGAAGTCGTAGCCCTCGACGGCCAGGTCGGCGCCGTCGCGGATGCCGATCTCGTCGATCTCGTCGAAGAGTTCGTCGGCGGCGTAGCGGGCGAAGACGTCCGAGAGCCCGGGCTCGACGCCCATGCCGACCAGTGCGAGGCGGCCCGACTCCGTCCATTGCCCGGCCCGTTCGAACTGCTCGTCGCCGAGCTTGACCCCGCAGGTGCCGTACGGGTCGTCGGGATGCGGGCGCGACAGGGACATGGCCATGTCGACGTAGTGGCTGCCCGCCGCGAGCGCGGCGTTGAACAGCGGCATCACGAAGCGCGGGTCGGTGGCGTTCATCAGGACGTCGCAGCCCTGCTCGGTGAGCAACCGGGTGACCGCGGCCTCGTCGGAGGCGTCGACCCGGCAGGCGCTGAAGCGCCGCTCCTCCTCGCCCAGCGCCGCGACGGCGGCCCGGGCGCGGTCCGGGTCGTAGTCGGCGACGACGAAGCGGTCGAAGAATCCGCGGCGGGCGGCGATCTCGACGATCGCGCTGCCGACACCGCCCGCACCCACGAGCAGAACACGCATGACGAGGTCCTTTCTCCAGGAGGCCGGTGCCTCCGGGGGCTGATGGAACCCGCTGCTCCGATGTAAGGTCAATGGTGTTGGCATAAGGGCGGCAGCGGCTGACCTGGGGCGGAGGCGCGGGCGATGGCGAAGGACGTGGTTCCGGAGGAGGCGCGCAAGCGGCGGCGCCCGACCCGGCAGGGGACGGTGCTCTCCGAGCGGCTGATCGTCGAGACCGCGCTGCGGATGGTGCGCGAACACGGCAGCGCGGGTCTGTCCGCCCGGCGGCTCGGCGCGGCGCTCGGCGCCGATCCCAGCACCCTCTACCGGTACTTCGACGGCATGGACGGGCTCACCCTGGCCATCGGCGACGAGCTGATCGGCCGCGCGCTGGACGGGTGGGCCGCGACCGGGCGGTGGCGCGAGGACCTGCGCTCCCTCGGGCTGCGGATCCACGCCGCCTACCTCGCCCATCCGCAGGCCGCGCTACTGACCGCGAGCCGGGTGACCGGCCGTCCCCGGGAGATCGCCGCCGACGAGGCGGTGCTCGGGAGCCTGCGCGGAGCGGGCTTCCCCGACGTGGACGCCGTGCGGATCTACCACGCCTACATCGACCAGTGCCTGGCCTTCTCGGCGCTCGACGCGGGCTCCCTCGCGCTGACCGAGAAGGCCCGCGCCTCCGACGAGGAGATGTGGGAGTCGACGTACGCCAGGCTCCCGGCGGACGCCTACCCGAACATCGCGGCCACGGCGGGGCTGCTGGCCGCGCGGATGCCGCACAGCGCCTACCCGGTCGCACTGGAGATGCTGCTGGAGAGCGCCGAGCGGCAGCTGCCCGCCTGAGGGTGCGCGGCCCCCCTTACGCCAACACCATTGACCCGCCCCGCGACGCACGGGTTTCCTCATCGCATTCACGCCACGTTCACGTTTCACGTGTGCGCGCGCCGCACCGCAGTACGGCAGCGCACCACACGGCACCGCACCAGTGAGGGACCATGGTCGAAGACACCCCGGGGACGCCCGCCGCCACGCTCAGACCCAATGCGATCGGCTTCGTCGACGCCCTCGCCATCGGGCTGAACGCCACCTCACCGGCGTACTCGCTGGCCGCCGTGATCGGGCCGATCGTGGCCCTGGTCGGCGTCCACGCCCCCGGGGTGATGCTCGCGTCCTTCGTCCCGATGGTGCTCATCGCCTCGGCCTTCCACTACCTGAACCGCAGCGATCCGGACTGCGGCACCACCTTCTCGTGGGTGACGCGGGCCCTCGGGCCCACCGCGGGCTGGCTCGGCGGCTGGGCGATCACGATGACCGGCGTCCTGGTGGTCGGCTCGCTCGCCGACGTGGCGGTGCGCTTCGGCCTGTTGGCCGTCGGCCTGGAGGACCTGGCGGGCGACACCCTGGTCCGGGAGGTGCTCACCGTCCTGGTGATCCTGGTGATGTCGGCCCTGTGCGTACGGGACACGCAGGCCGCGGCCCGGCTGCAGAACGTACTGGTCCTGCTCCAGACCCTGTGCCTGTTCGTCTTCGCCGGTGTCGCCCTCTACCGGGTCTACGCCGCCACGGGCTCCCCGGACGCGGTCCGGCCCTCCGTCGAGTGGCTCGATCCCTTCGGGGCGGGCGGTTCGGCGCTGACCGGCGGTCTGCTCCTGGGCGTCTTCGTGTACTGGGGGTGGGAGTCGGCCGTCAACCTGACCGAGGAGACCAAGGACTCCTCCTCCGCCCCGGGCCGGGCGGGGATCTGGTCCACCGTCATCCTCCTGGCCACCTACGTGTCCGTGGCCTTCGCGGTCGTCGCCTTCGCCGGGACCGGCTACCTGGCCGCGCACGCCGACGACGAGGAGGCCGTCTTCGCCGCGCTCGCCCGGGAGGCCCTCGGCGGCTGGGACTGGATCGTCCTGCTCGCCGTCGCCACCTCGGCGCTCGCCTCGACCCAGACGACGATCATCCCGGCCTCCCGCACCGCCCTGTCGATGGCCCGCAGGCAGGCCCTGCCCCGCAGCTTCGGCCGGATCCACCCGCGCCACCGCACGCCCGCGATCAGCACCTGGTGGGTCGCCGCCGCGGCGACCGTCTGGTACCTGGTCATCCGCCGGATCAGCGAGAACGCACTCGCCGACTCGCTGACCGCCCTCTCCCTGCTGATCGCCTTCTACTACGCCCTCACGGGCATCGCCTGCGCGGTCTACCACCGGCGGCGACTGACCTCGGGCGTGCGCGAGTTCCTCTTCATCGGCGCCGGTCCGCTCCTCGGCGCGGGGCTGCTGTTGTGGCTGCTCGGCGAATCCGTCGCCGACATGGCGGACCCCGCCAACTCCGCGGGCGGGGCCTCCTGGTTCGGACTCGGACCCCCGCTCGTCATCGCGCTCGGCCTGGGCCTGGCGGGAGTGCTGCTGATGCTCGCGCGGCGCATGGCGTCGGGCGCCTTCTGGGCGGAGCGGCCCTCCACCGCACCGGACCCCGCGAACGACCGGGTGCGATCGGCCGCCGCGGGCTCCTCCGACCCAAGGTCGGCGCCGCGCACCCCCGAGTCGGCCGGCTGGCACTGACGGGGCGTCGGGAGGGACGGCCGGGACGGTGGTCCCGGGCGACCGGTGACCTTCGGCCCTGCTGCGCGGGGCGACCCTCTCCCACGATGGAACGCGTCCGGCGGCGGCAGCCGTCCCTGCCGCCGCACGCGGATCGTCCCGCACCGTGATCGAGGGAGTACCCCCATGCGCAAGCCGTTCCGCACCCTGTCCGGGACGGCCGCCGCCGTCGCGGTCCTCCTGACCGCCACAGGAGCCTCGGCAGCCGCCGGGGCGCCCGGCGCCGGGCCCGCTCCCGTGGTGAAGGAGATCGCACAGGGCCGGCAGGACGGGTCCGTGGAGGTGTCCGTGAAGGGCCCGACCCAGGTCGACTTCCGGGAGATCACCCTGCCGCCGGGCGCCGGCACCGGCCGGCACTGCCACTACGGGCAGTTGGTGGGCGTCGTGAAGTCCGGCACGCTGACCCACTACGCGCCCGTCTACCCCGGCGGAGTGCACGTCTACCGCGCCGGTGACTCCATCGTCGAGGGCAGCGGCTACGTCCACGAAGGCCGCAACGAGGGGACCGAGGACACGGTCCTGTGGGTCACCTACGTCACCCCCCAGGGCAAGCCCCTGGCCGAGAGCGACCTCGCGCACTGCGGCACCGGCCACTGAATCCGCTCGTCCCGCGGACCGGGCGGAACGTCCTCTTTCGGCGACGCGGACTGTCCCTTGGGCGAGTGCGCCGGACGCGCGGGCCGCGCACGATGGGAGCATCACCCTGCTCCGCGGAACCGCCATGTCCCACGACGTCCCGAACACCGCGGCGCCCCCGACATGAAAGCGGTACCGCCACCGTGCACAGCACCCCCCTGCCCACCGAGGAGTTCGATGTCGTCGTGGTCGGCGGTGGATCAGCGGGTGTGGCCGCGGCGTTGGGCGCCGCCCGGGCCGGTGCCCGGACCCGGCTGATCGAGGCGTACGGCTTCCTCGGCGGCGCCGCCACCGCCTCCGGCGTCGCCATCTACTGCGGCTTCACCGATCAGCGGCGCGAGCGCGTGGTGGCGGGCGTCGGCGCCGGGATCCTGCGCCGCCTCCACGCGGCGGGCGGCTCCTGGGACTCCGGGTTCCCCTGGTCCGGGAACAGTTTCGTGCTGCTGGACGTGGAGATCACCAAGGCGGTGCTGGACGAGGAGCTCGCCGCGTCCACCGTCGACGTGCGGCTGCACAGCCGGGTGGTCGACGCGCGGAGCTCGGGCGGGCGGGTGCGGGAGGTGGAGGTCGCCGATCCGGCCGGCCGCCACCGGGTCCGGGCCCGGTCCTTCGTCGACGCGAGCGGCTGCGGCACCTTCTCGGCCCTCGCCGGGGCCGGGGTCGTGGTGGCTCCCGTCGCGGCCCGGCAGACCAGCACCCTGGTCAGCCGGATCGGCGGGGTCCGTCCGGACGCGGACCTCTCCCGGGAGGGCACGGCGGCCGCGATCGCGGCCCACAACGCGGTGACCGGCCGCACGTTGCCCCGGGACCGGGGCGTGCTCGCCCGGCTGCCGGTGACGGGAGAGGTGCTCTCCCTGCTGGTCGACGAGCACGTCGACACCCTCGACCCGGTGGCGCTGACCCGGGCCGAG
Organism: Streptomyces sp. NPDC098789; assembly: GCF_044759975.1. Taxonomy (NCBI): domain Bacteria; kingdom Bacillati; phylum Actinomycetota; class Actinomycetes; order Kitasatosporales; family Streptomycetaceae; genus Streptomyces; species Streptomyces sp. NPDC098789. Next base: position 161,632 of record NZ_JBIWAJ010000009.1, on the reverse strand, counting down.
ACCGGGGCCCGCCGGCAGGCGCGGGAATACCTCGACGCCCTGCGCGCGGGCCTGGCGGGCTGGTCCGGGGCGTACCTGGTGGCGACCGGGCCCCAACTGGGCATCCGCGAAGCCCGCCGGATCGCCGCGCGCGAGGTGGTCACGGGCGACGACGTCCGCTCGGCCCGCAAGCGCCCGTACGACTCCATCGCGCGCTGCGGCTGGCCGATCGAGGACCACGAGGCGCCGGGGGTGACGCGGTACGAACCCATCGAGGGCCGCGGCTGGTACGACATCCCCTACGGGGCGATCTGTTCGGTGGACCGGGAGAACCTCTGGGCCGCCGGGCGGCTGACCGGCTCCGACGACGACGCCTTCACCTCCCTGCGGGTCATGGGCACCGCCTTCGCCACGGGGCACGCGGCGGGCGTCGCCGCGGCCCTCGCCGCCCGCGGCGGCCCGGCGCACGACCTCCGCTCGATCCGCTCGGAACTCCTGCGCCAGGACGCCCTGATCTGAGCCGGGGCCGCGCCGCTCCCGCGGCCCTCAGCGGGCGGAGTCCGCGACGAGCCGGTCCGCGGGGAGGGGGGCGGAGTCGAGGAGGCCCGCGGTGGCGTAGGCCTGCTGCTGGGCGGTGAGTTCGGCGGTGTCGGGGGCCAGGTCGGGGGTCCACCGGTAGGGCGGGGTGGCGCGCAGGACCTCGACGCTCTGGCCGGTGGCCCGGGACAGGGCGGCCAGGACCTCCTCGCTCTTCGCGCCGTCGCCCTGGAGGTCGGCCGCCGCCCGGCGCAGGGCGGTCAGGAACTTGGCGGCGCCGGGGGTGCCGTCGAAGGCGGAGCCCAGGACGAGTCCGCTCGCGGTGGTGCCGCGCGGCGGGACGGCGAGGGCCTTGGCGGTGCCGTCCGCCTCCATGGCGGTGGTGAAGGGGGCCGGTGCCATGGCGGCGTCGACCCCGCCGTTCGCCAGGGCGTTCTTCATGTCCGGGATGGCGACGTTGACGACGGTGACGTCCTTGACCGTCAGCCCGGCCTGGCGCAGGGTCGCGGCGAGCTGGTATCCGCCCGCCGCTCCCCCACCGCCCGCCACGGCCACCTTGCGTCCGCGCAGGTCCTCGGGCCGGGCCAGCTCCCCGGAGTCGGCCAGCCGCCGGGACACTTCGAGGGTGGTGGGCGAGGGGTGTTCGCCGGTGGAGCCGCCCATGGAGGCGGCCACCTTCACCTCGACCCCCTTGGCCATGGCGTTGAACAGACCGGCCGAGAAGCCCGCGGCGACCGCGTCGACCTTGCCGGTGCCCGCCAGGGGCACGGCGTCCTGGCCCGTCTTGACCTTGTTCAGCTCGACGGCGAGGCCGGCGTCCTTGAAGTACCCCTTGGCCTCGGCCACGTAGAGCGGGGCGAAGAGGGTGGAGGGGACGTGGGCCACCTTGACGGGTACGGGCCCCGCGGCCCCCGCGTCGGCGGGGCTGGCGCGCTGGCAGGCGGCGGTGGCCGCGAGGAGGGCGGAGACGGTGGTGAGGGCGAGGACGGGCAAGCCGCGGCGCATGGTGAATCGTTCCTTCTCAAGGTGAGGTCGAGCCTGAGGGTCGGGGTGGGAGGACGGGTCGGGACGGGGACGGGAGCGGGTCACGCGGCGGTGCGGTCCCGGCCCCGGCGCCAGGGCATCGCCACCCGCTCGGTCAGGGCGAGGAGCGCCGAGAGCACCGAGCCGAGCACCGCGACCGCGACGATGCCGGCGTACATCCGCTCGGGTTGGAAGAGGGTCCAGGAGTTCCAGATCAGGAAACCCAGCCCGCTCTCGGAGGCGACGAACTCGACGGCCACCACCACGACCACCCCGAGCCCGGCGGCAGTCCGCAGCCCGGTCAGTACCGCGGGGCAGGCTCCCGGCAGCAGCACCAGGCGCAGCAGCCGCGGCCCCCTGGCCCCGTAGGCGCGGGCGGTCTCCAGGGCGCGCGGGTCGATCTGGCGCACCCCGGCGGTGGTGTTGATCTGGAGGACGAAGAAGACGGTGATCGCGACGGACAGCACTTTCGGCGTTTCGGTCAGCCCGAAGACGAGGAGCAGCAGCGGCAGCGTGGCGATCTTCGGTACGGAGTACAGCGCGGCGAACAGCGGCCCGAGCGCGGCCCTGGTGTGCCGGGAGGCCCCCATCGCGAGACCCACCAGTACGCCCGCCAGCGCGCCCAGCGCGTAACCGGGCAGCAGCCGGGCGAGGGTGGCCCCCAGGTGCGTGCCGAGTTCGCCCGTACCGAGCAGGTCCGCCAGGCACCGCGCGATCTTCGAGGGCGGCGGGAAGAGCAGCGGGTCCACCGCGCCGAGCCGGGCCGCGGCCTCCCAGCCCAGCAGCAGGGCGGCCGGTACGCCTGCCCCCAGGGCCAGGGCCATCGCGGACTCCCGGCGGCCGCGGCGCACCGCGGCCCGGGCCGCCGCGGCCGCGGTGCCCGACGGGCCGGGACGGGGCGCGGTGGCGCTCACCGGTGTCCCCCGTCCCGCGCCGGGGCGGCCCGCAGGGCCTCCCAGACCTCGGCCCGCAGCCGGGCGAAGGCGGCGGAGTCCTCGACGTCGGCGGTGCGCGGCCGGGGGAAGGGCACCGTGAAGGAGTCGGTCAGGGCGCCCGGCCGCGGGGACATCACCAGCACCCGGTCGCCGAGGAGCAGCGCCTCGTCGAGGGAATGGGTGACCAGGACGACGGTCTTGCGCTCCTGCTGCCACAGCTCCAGCAGGTGCTCGCGCATCAGCCGCCGGGTCTGCGGGTCGAGGGAGCCGAAGGGTTCGTCCATGAGCAGGACGGGGCTGCCGGTGGCGAAGGCCCGGACCATGGCGAGGCGCTGGCGCATGCCGCCGGAGAGCTGGTGCGGGTAGCCGTCGGCGAACTCGGCGAGCCCGGCCCGGGCCAGCCAGGGCTCCGCGGCCCGTTCGGCGGGGCGCCTGCGCATGCCGGCCATGCGCAGTCCGAAGGCCGCGTTGGACCGTACGGTCAGCCAGGGCAGTACGCCGAAGTCCTGGAAGACGAAGGCGACGTCCGGCCGGCCGTCCGGACGCGGGCCGGTGCCGCCCGGCGCGACCGTGGCGACGTGGCCGGCGGAGGGGGCGAGCAGGCCGCCGAGGAGGCGCAGCAGAGTCGACTTCCCGCAGCCGGAGGGTCCGACGACGCAGACGAACTCGCCTTCCCGCACGCTCAGGCTGACCCCGTCGAGGGCGTGCAGCACGCCGCCGCCGGCGGCGGCGAAGTAGTGGTCCACGCGGTCCGCCGCGAGGACGGCAGGGGGCGGTGGGGAGGGCGGGCGCGGCGAGGTCGGTGCCGTGGGAGAAGTGGTCACCGGAACGAGCCAACCGGGTGGGGGCCGATCGTTTCTTCCGCCCTTCGGCCCCTTCCCGGGTCCGAAAGAGGACAAGGCCGGGTGGGGTGCGCGCACCCCACCCGGTCCGGTCAGCGGGTGGCGGTCTCGCCCAGGGGGTGGAGTCCTCTCGTACGGATCGTCGGGAGCGGGGCGGAGGGCGGCATGTTGCGGGGTCGGGGTGCCAGCAGGGCGCTGATGCGGGCGGCGAATCCGGGGCCCGGCATGGGGAGGTCCATGTCGGGCTCGCGGAGGTAGCCGGTGGCCACCGCCGTGGGCATGAAGTCCATCAGCTCGATCACCGCGGCCGAGCGGTGCCGGGCCATCTGCTTGGCGAGGCGGTGCAGCACGCGCAGGATCGTGGCCGTGGACGGGCTGTTGATCCGCTCGTCGAGCTCGGCCGCACCCGCGCCCGCGGCCCCGTCGAGCGGGGTCGACTGGACGTCGTCGGTCTGCCGGAGCCACCACTGGGCCGTGTCGGTCTCGCCGAGGGACAGGTGGTGCAGGTAGAGGCAGTAGGCGGCGGTCGCCTGCCCGGCGCCCGCCGCGTACTGCCACCAGAACCGGGCCCCGTCGTCGGCTTCCGTCAGCTGGAGCACGCAGGCCAGCACCAGTGCGCTGCGCGGCTCGGGCACCTGGTCCGTGACGAACTTGGTGACGGTGACGGCCGGGGTGTGGCTGACCAGCGTCTCGCACAGGGCCCGCAGGTTCTCGGCGGCCACGGCGGTGGTGGTGTCGCTCGACGGGAGGGCGTGCGCGCGCGGGCGGAGGTGGGGTTGGGGTGGGGAGCAGGGGTGGGTGCGGACGACGTCCCGGGGTACGGTGCGCTCGCGCACCAGCAGCGCCCGGGCCAGGATCGCTTCGACGGCTGTCATTCGATGGGGCCTTCACTCTCGGGCGGCGGGAAGAGGATGCGGCGGGCGTGACGTTCGTCCGAGCGCACCATCGGCGGCGGGACTCCGAGCAGGGCGGAGGACTCCTCGACGGTGTTGCCGCACAGGTGGCGCAGCACCATGACGTCCTGGAGGTTGGCGGGCAGTCGGCCGATGGCCCGGAACAGCTCCAGGCTCTCGGCCAGTTGCTCGGCGGGGTCGGTCGAGCGGGTCAGCCGGCGCACGGCGACGGTGTCGAAGGCGGCGGGGACCAGCTCGGGCCAGCCGTCCAGGTGCGGGGTCTTGGCCATCACGGTGGCCCGCAGGATCTTCCAGGCGTAGCGGCGGATGTCGGGGCTGGCCAGGGCGCTGTTCCAGGACAGCCAGAGGATGTCGAAGGTGTCGTCGACGGCCGCGTCGCAGGGCGCGTCGGTGAGGAACGCCTGGGCGTAGCGGCGGTAGCCGCCCTCCACGGTCCGGCGGAAGGGTTCGTGGGCCACGGGCGGGTTGGGTTGCGGGGCGGTCAGGGCCGACTTGTCGCTGCACCGCTGGACCCACTCGTAGGTCTTCTGCGCGTCCAGGGCCGCCTGGCGCCAGAGCCGGTACAGGGGGATGAGCGGCATGTCGAGCTCGGCGGAGAGCCGGTAGATGACCTCCCACCGGGGGTACAGGCCCAGGCCCCGCAGGAGTTCGGAGAGTTTCGACTTGGCCAGCGGGACCCGCAGGCCGAGCTCGCTGAGGGTCAGGCCGCTGGCGAGGTACTGGTCCCGTGCGTGCTCCAGCCATGCGCGGTGGGAGCTGCCGACGGTGTCCGCTATCGGGCCGAGCTTGCGCCCGGGGCGCGCGGGGACCGGCTGGGGAGCCGGGACCTTCGATTCGGAGGACATGGTCACGGGGTGCCGTCCTCCCCGTCGGGGACCGCTGCCACCCGGTGGCCGGACGCCGCGGCGGTCCGTGATCGGGCCGCCTGGAAGACCTGCTGCACGGTGAGGCCCAGGGCCGGTGCGAGGGTGGCGATCGCGGCGCTCTGGCCCATGGCGGTCATCGCCACGCTCCAACCGAGCACCATCAGCAGCGCGACGATGAACACGATGTACTTCTTCGGCATGGTCGTCCTCGACTTCGTTGGGAGTCGGCCTCATGACCCGTCCGGCCATCCGGGGCCGGGCGACGGGAGTCCTCAACAACCGGGTGCCGGCCGGCTGTTGGGGAGGCTCAGCATGGACCGCCGACCCTCCGCAACGCCACGTGATCATGGATTCACGGAACAATGGCGATCACGGAGTGTCGCGGGGCTGAACACGGATGACCGTTCCGGTGCTGGTCGAGGGCACAAGCGCGTGCCTCCGGGAGAAGTTCCCGGATTTCCTTGCAATCCCGGCGCCGACCCCCGTCAATGGGTGCAGGGCACCGTTGGTGTCGGCCTTCCATCCGGAAGCGGCCCGCTCCCGTGCCGAGAACAACAGGGGGCGCGCTGAACCGTCCCCGCCCGGCCGCTGTTGGAGGCCGGGCGGGGACGGAGCGCGTCGAAGCCGGAGCGCGTCGAAGCGCTGGACGAACATATAGCCCATCCGACCGACAGCGCGGGCCGCTGCCGGTCGGATCCTCAGCCGAGGTACTGGTTCACCAGCCGACGTACTGGTTCATCGAGATCCTGATGTCGTGCAGCTTCCAGGGGACTTCGCCGAAGACGCGCACGCCCCGGTAGTACAGCTCGGCCATGTCGTCGCACGCCGCATTGGACTTCATCGCGGTGCAGGAGGCGTGCATGTCGTTGCGGAACCATTGGTCACAGGTGGCCCGGTCCGCCCAGCGGAACTTGTAGCAGCCGTCATGGTGCTTGCACGCGTGGTGGAAGTCGAACTTCCCGGTGAGGTAGCCGTACAGCGCGGCGGGCGGCTTGCCGTACATGACGCGGGCCGTATGGAAGCCGGAGTCGGGGACGTCCGTGCAGCCGTCGGTGTCCCAGTACTCGCCGCCCTCGTTGTACGGGGTGGCGTTGACGCCGGGGCGGGTGGTCGCCGCGGCCGTGGACGCGGGGACCAGCAGCAGGACCCCGCCGCCGAGCACCGCGGTGGCGCCGGCGATCAGCCGCCGGCGGACGGCGCCGCCGCCCCGGGGCCGGCGGTGCGAGTGGGGCCGCCGGTTCGGCTGTGGCTGCGGATTCGACTGTGGATTCGACTGCACGTGCGGGTGCGGAGTGGACATGGCACCTTCCTCGTCGCAGGGGCGAGCGGGGACGGGCCGGCGGCCCGTCTCCGGACCCAACGCTAGGCAAACGGAAGCCGGTTGGGAGTCGTGCGACCGACCGACAGCACGCGGCCCGACCGACCGGCACAATCGAATCCTCGGCCCGGCACACGGGCCGGACGCGCGAGGGAGGGCTCATGCCGGTAACCGACAGCGCGGTCGCCCACCTCTACCTGCTCGGCCACCGCTACGTGGCGGTGATCCGGATCGCGACGGGCGTCCCGACGCTCGTCGTCGCCTCCTGGGCGGCGCCCGCCGCCCCCTCCGCGCGGGTGGCCTTCGCCGTCCTGGCGCTGGCGACGGTGTGGAGCGCCGTGTACGTACGGGCCCTGCTCCGGGGGCCGGGGGCGGCGGCGACCTTGACCGACGCCGTCGTACTGGCCACGCTGGCCGCGAGCGCGCCGTGGTCGGTGCCGCTGGACTGGCTGGAGCACGGCAGGTCCTGGCTGCTGCCGTTCCTGTCCTTCGCCTGCGTGGGCTACCAGTACTACGCGAGCCGGCTGCTCGGCGGGGTCGCGGCGCTGCTGGTGCTGTCCGGCGCCATCGTCGGCACGGCCGCGGCCCTGCCCGCGCGCGGCTCGCTCGACAGCCTGGTGACCGCGGCGTGGTCGCTCGTCATCGCCCTGCTCGCGCGCATGCTGTGGGAGCTGATGCTGCGCGGCGGCCGGCTGGCCGACGCCGACGCCGCGGACGCCGAGGCGGCCCGCGCCGAGCAGCGCGCGAAGGCACGGATCCGGGCCGCCCGGCGGGCCTACGACCGGACCCTGCACGACACCGCGGCCACGACCCTGCTGTGGGTCGGCTCGGGCGCCGAGGGCATCTCACCGGCCCTGTTGGCGGCGCAAGCGGAACGCGATCTGGAACGGCTGTCCTGGACGTCGGAACCCGCCATGGAGGTGGACCTGATGCAGCGGCTGAAGGCGGCCATCGACCTCACGGCCGTACGGGTCGAGCTGCGGGGGCCGCGGTCGCTGCGGCTGCCCTCGCCGGTCACCGTGGCGCTGGCCGACGCCGCCGGAGAGGCGCTCGTGAACGTGGCCCGGCACGCCGAAGTGGGCCACTGCTCGGTGACCGTCACGAGCGACGGACCGGGTGCGGGCGCGCGCGTCGAGGTGAGCGACGAGGGGATCGGCTTCGACCCGGCCGCCGTCGGGCCCACCCGGCGCGGGGTGCGCACGTCCATCGTCGAACGCGTCGAGGAAGTCGGCGGCCGGGCCGCCATCAGGTCCCGGCAGGGCAGGGGAACCACCGTCAGTCTGGAGTGGCCACGATGAACAGCATCCACCGGGCGGGCGGGTCGACCGGCGCCGCTCCTGCCGCCGAAGAGTTCCTGTACCACCTGCGCCTCGCCGTGCTCGGCATCTCCGGCGTCGTGTTGCTGTCGATGAGTTGGCTGCGCAACCTCGACGCGTACCGGCCGCTGTGGATGCAACTCCTGGCGTACGGGCTGCTGTTGGGCATAGCCGTGGTCGAGGGGGCGTTCACGCTGCGCCGCCGGCCGTGGGGCGCCGAACGCTGGGTCGGTGTGGTCCTCGCCCTCGGCGCGTCGGTCCTGTCCTGCGCTTCGTTGCCCGCCGGGACGCCGACGACCGCCGCGGACTGGGCCTTCGGCACCGTCGGCTGGATCGGGGTCGTACTGCTCCTGGACCGGCCGATGGTCGAGCTGGTCCTCTTCCTGGGTGCGCACGAGGCGATCACCGCGGTGAACCTCGCCCTGTCCGGGCCCGTGGCCGAAGGCGCCGTACTGAACTTCGTCACCGGCTCCCTCGGCACGATCGGCTTTCCGCTGGCCTGCGGGGTGGCCGCCACCGCCCTGCGCCGCACCGCGCACGAGGCGGAGGCGGCCCGCCGGCGGACCGAGCACATCCGGCACTCCGAACGGATCGCCGCCCGGACCGCCCAGGCGCTCCAGGACAGTTACGCCGGTCTGCAGGGCAGCACGGGCCCCCTGCTCCGCGGGCTCGCCGACGGGACCCTCGACAGCAACGACCCGGAGGTCCAGCGGGAGTGCTGGACCGAGGCCGCCCGGATGCGCCGGCTCTTCGCCGAGACCGACGACGTACCGAACCAACTGGTGCACGAGCTGCACGAGTACGCGGACGCGGCGGAGCGGCGCCGGGTGCGGGCGGAGGTGATCGCCCACGGCACCCCGGTCGACCCGCCGCCGGAGGTCCGGTTGGCGCTCGGCGGCTTCCTGCTCCCGGCGCTGGCGAGCGCCCGGAGCTGGGCCAAGGTCACGGTGGTCTTCACCCCCGAGTTCGTCTCGGTGCAAGTGGTGGGCGACTGCGGGGCGATCGAGCCGGCGCCCCCCGACGCCCGCGCGCCGGGAATCACGACCGACAGCTTCTTCGACGCGGACGACGACACCCTCTGGATGGAGGCGCAATGGCGGACCGACCGATCACCGTCGTGATGCTCGACGACCACGGCGTGGTCGTCACCGGAGTGCGCGAATGGTGCGCACGGGCGCGACCACCGATCGACCTCATCTCTGCGGAGGGGCTGCTGAGCCGGGTGTGGACCGGCGAGGGCGCCCGAGCCGACGTGGTCGTCTTCGACCTCGCCTACCTGGTGGACAAGGTCTTCCAGTTCCACGAGCTGCGCCAACTGGTCAGCAGCGGGCGCCGGGTCGTGGTGTTCTCCGGGGAGACGTCCCCGGAGAACATCCTGGAGTGCGGGCGGCTGGGGGCCCTGTCCTTCGTGACCAAGGCGGAGGGCGAGACGCACCTGATCAACGCCATCCGCGCCGCGAAGGACGGGAAGACGTACACGGCTCCCCGGCACGCGGGCACGATCGTCGGGTCCCGCGCCCCCGACCGGCCCGAACTCTCCGAGAAGCAGGTCGAGGTCCTCCTCGCCTGGTGCGGCGGGCTGTCGAAACCGGCGGTCGCCCGCAAGCTCCACATCACCCCCAGCACGGTCGCCACCCACATCGAGCGGGCCCGCAGGCGCTACGACGAGGTCGGCCGCCCCGCCCCGAACAAGGTCAGCATGACCAACCGGCTGATCCAGGACGGGCGGCTGAGTTCCAGTCAGGCCGATCCGCTCGCCAACGACCCGTGGGACGAGACATGACGATCACCATGTGACTCGCCATCGGGCCCCCACCGGTCCCCACGCGCCGCGGGGACGCCCCGGCCCGGAGCGGCTCAGCCGAGCTCGTAGTCGAACCACATCCGGTGCGTGCCATCGGCGTCGACGGCCAGGCCGCCGGCGCCGGTGATGCCGGCCAGCTCGCCGGTGCCGCTGGAGGGCACGATGGTGAAGAACTCCGCGGTGCGGTCGACGCCGGACGTGGTCGCCGAGTGCGCGAAGTTGAAGGAACCCTCGCGGCCCCCCAGCGCGCCCTCGAAGGACTCCATGGCCACGTAGGTGCCGACCCCGGTGGACTGGTCGAAGGCGGCGGTGAACAGGGTCGCCGAGCGCCCCACGACCTCCCCCTCGAAGTGCTTCTCCATCGTCGCGACGCCCACCGGCGTCCCGGTGGGCACAGCCGGTTCCGGCTGCAGCGCGGCGGGGGTGAATGCGGTGACGGTGAAGGTTGCCGTAGCTCTCATGCACCGACGGTACCGAGGGGGTCCGACAACGGCGGCCGACCCGCGGACGACCCGCCGCCGGCCCGCGGGTTCAGAGCCGGGGCAGCAGGGAGCGGCAGAAGCCGTGCGGGAGCCAGGGCGCGGCGGGCGAGGCGAAGGCCGTGGTGGCGGCGGCCAGCGCGCCCGGGGTGTGCTCCCGCACCCGGCCCGCGGCGGCCAGTTCGGTGAGGGTGGTGCCGCCCAGGTAGGCCGAGCCGAGGGCGCTGGCGTCCAGGCCGAGGTCGGGGGCGTCGTACGTCCGGGCGCACACCGCTCCGGAGGCGTCGCCGGTGAGCCGCCAGCGGCCCCGGTTCCAGGGCGCGAGAGCGTCGTCGAGGTCCAGGACGAGGTCGAGCGGGGCCGCGTAGGAGCGGGCCGTGAGCGCGATCGGGGCGTCGACGACGCGCACGTAGAGGCTGTCGAGCACGGTCGGGGCGCAGCGCCGCACGTCGGAGACGAGGTGGAGCAGGGCGTCGTCCACGGGCCGGTTGGGGGCCACGACACGCGAGGTGAGGTCGGTGTCGAGGAGGAAGCGCCACAGGGCGGCGTAGGCGCGCGGGTCGGTGGCCTCGACGTCGCGGACCCGGACGGTCCCCTCGGCGGTGTTCGCGGCCGACCACGCGACGCTCACGGTGTAGCGGGCGTAGCCGACGGGCCGGCCGTCGATCCGCGCGACGACGCACTCCAGGGGGCGGGCGCCGGCGCGGGTGGCGGGCGGGTCGAGCAGCGGGAGGTGTTCCCAGCCGGGGGCGCGGGCCAGCATCCCGGGGCGGGTGGGGACCTGACGCGCGTAGATCTCCTCGGTGATCTCCAGGGCCTCGTACGGGTCTTCGAGGGTGAGGGTCAGCGGCGGGGCCCCGGCGGGCTCGGCGGGCGTGCGCAGCGATATCCGGCGCGACTGGACGTCGAGGGAGAGTTGGCGGGCGGCGGCTCCGTACCCGAACCGTTCGTAGATGGGCGCCTCGGAGGCGGTCAGGACGGCGAGGGGTTCGCCCTGGCGCTGGAGGGACTCCAGTTGATGGCGCATCAGGTCGGAGAGGATCCCACGGCGCCGGTGGGTGGGCCGGACGCCGACCATGGTGACGCCCGCGGTCGGGACGAGGTGCCCGCCGGGGACGCTCATCCGGAAGGAGAAGATCCCGGCGGTGCCGACGAGGTCGGCGCCGTCGCGCACGGCCACGCAGCGTTCGGGCTCGGCGAGGCGCCGCCACAGGGCGGTCGCCCCGGCCGGTTCGCTCTCGTGGAAGGCGTCGAGCACGGCGGTGTAGAAGGCGTCCCACTGGCCGGGCAACAGGGCGCTCACGTCCCAGGCGGGCGGGCGTACGGCGCGGGGCGCGGCGGGAGCGGTGGTGCGGGCGTGCGTGGTGGACATGGACATGGACGTGGACGTTGACGTGGACATGGACGTGGACATGGCGGGCGCCCTTCCGAGGAGCTGTGGTGATCGGTCAGCGACCATCTCTAGCAATCGGAGTCGAATGTTCACAGAGGGTGAGACCTGTTCACGCCACGGACCCCCGCCCTTCGATTAGGGCAGGTGGGGGCCTTGTACGCCTTGCCATCCACGGGCTCGACAACGATGTACCAGCTACTCCACCACCAGGCGCGCTCGGTTTTCTTTGGCCTGTTAGGGGCCCGTTCGGGGACCGTTCGGGGACTGTTCGAGGCCTCTTCGGGGCCCGCCGGTACCGCTCACGCGGGGGCGGCGCCGAGGCAGAACCAGAGCCACTTGCCGTGCCCGAAGGTGCTGAAGCCCCAGGACCGGCTCAGGGCCGCGATGATCCCGAGGCCCCGGCCGCCCTCCTCATCGCCGCACCCCGTGCGGGTACGGTCGGCCGGCGCCAGGTCGGCGTGCCCGTCGCGGACCGCGCACATCAGGCTGCCCGTCTCCTCGTCGTGGCTGATCACCAGGCGCAGCCGATCGCTGACGGTGTGCTCCACCGCGTTGGCGACCGCCTCGGAGAGCGCGAGCCGCCCGTCGTCGGCGAGCTCCCCGGCGCCCACGCACACCCCCAGGGCCTGCCGGGCGACGGAGGCGGCGGCGGGGGTGGCGGGCAGCGTGATGTCGATCAGGTGAGCAGACACGGCGGGCTCCTCGGCGTCCGGCAGGTGACGTCCCCCTCCTTCCACGGTAGGCACCTCGGGTGGATCGCATACCGGCCGATAGGCCGGGCCGAACCGGCCTTTCGGAGGATGGTCACGGCGCTCGCCGCGAGCGCCCCCGCCGACCCCGCTCGCCGACCTCCGTCAGTGCCCCGTCGCGCGGCCCAGGCCCGCGTCGTGGCCCAGCCAATCCCACCCGTTCGCCCGGGCCCGCTTCGCCGGACCCAGCGTGACCCGGACGAGGGGCTCTCCTTCGAACGAGGTCCGTTGCACCGCGATGACCCGCACGTCGGTGCGGTCGGGCACGATCGCCTCGCCCTCACCCGTGCTCGACACGTTCAGCGCGGTGTTCAGGGGTCGGGTGGGCACTCCGGCGAAGGTGTACAGCACCCGCTCCGAGCCGTGCTGCTTGCGATGGCCGAGGAAGGCGGAGGCCTTCTCCTCCGAGGTCGAGACCGAGGTGGGTGCCTGTGTCCGCAGCACGTCACCCGGCTTGTGGGCGAAGGGTCCCGACAACACCTCCGCGCGGTAGCAGGACCTGCTCTTCCCGGGCACGGAGGGAAGTCGGAAGGCTTCGCGGAAGTGGGCCGCCAACTCGGCCGGCCTCATCCGGAGGAACTTCGCGAAGAGCGGCTCCATCAGGCGGACGTCGTCGTCACGGCCGCAGTCGGTGAGGGTCCCGCGCAGTTCGTCGGCCACCTGCCCGGCCGTGGGCCGGCGCAACCCGGCGTCGCTCAGGTCATCGCGGTTGCTGAGGCGGAACATCTGGGAGAGGTAGGCGGAGCCCAGCTCGGTTCCGTAGAACCACGCCTCCGCCCGGCTCAGGATCCGTTGTTCCTCCTCCTGCTTGTTGCGCTGCCGCTTGGCAGCGGCCCGCTGCTGTGCGCCGCTCATCTCCTTCCGCGTCTCCTGGGTCCACTCGAACAGCTGCCGGGCGAGGTCGGCCCGCCCGCCGCCCTGCCGATACCCGTACGTGCTGCAGAAACCGCCGGCGGAGGCGAACGGGCCCGCTCCCTTCAGGTACGCCTGCAGGTCCTTGTCCACTTGTTTCAGTTTGTTCTGGGCCTTCTGCTGGCTCTGCTTGCCCGTGTACGCGAGTTCGACCTGGTTCTTGTGGGTGACGTACATGTCTGGCTTGCCTTCCGAGAGGACGGTGCTGGCGCGGGAGGGAGGTGTCGTCCCTTGCCACGGTCCCGCGCCGGGGCCGCCTCCGGTTCACCCGATCGACCGTGATCCAAAGACGCTCGCCGTCACCCTTGGGCGCGTCCTGAGGGCCCGGGGCGGGGCGGCTGCCCGCCAGGCCGGCGGCGGTGAGCACCAGAGCGGCCAGGGCGGCCAGGGCGAGGGGCAGTGCGGGGGCCGGGGCGGCCTCGGCGTAGAGCGTTCCCGGTCGGCGGCCAGGAACGCCTCGACCGTGCCGAGGGAGTGGGGCGCACCGGCCGCTTCTCGGGCCCGCACCAGGTCGACGGGCGCCGGGCCGGGCCGCCGCCCAGCACCAGTTGGTCTCCTCCTGCTTGCGCGTCGCGATGTCGATCCGTACCGGATCGGCCTGCGCCGCACCCGTGGCGGCGACCGAGGCCGCGGGCGCACGGCCCGCGAACGCCCCCCGTGCCGGGGCCCGCGGCACGGGGGCGTTTCTGACGGGAAGTGAGCGCGGCCGACGCTACCGGCGGCGCGGGGCGGCCGTACATGCCAAAGGGAAAGGTTTCCGGCATATCACCTGATGTGCTCGTACGGGCGATCCGGTGCGCCCGGGCCCGTATCGGCCCGGACGCACCGCATGGACGCGAGGGCGGCCGGACTACATCCAGATGGTGGAGGTGGCCACCACGCGCGCCCGATCGGGCTGCGCGGGGTCGCCGTAGCGGACCTCGACCCGCGGGTGCGAGCGGATGAACTGCGCGTCGGTGACGGTCACTTGGCGCGGATCCTTGACCGTGGCCGACACGAGGTCGAGGTTGCGGAAGAAGCCCCGGTCGCCCGTCGCGGGCGCGTAGAGGAAGAACACGCCGCCCGTGTAACTGCGGGCGGCCGTCGCCTCGTCGAGGGTGAGGGCCCAGTGGCTCAGCGGCTGCCCGCCGTGCCAGGTGGTCAGCTGGCGCGCGCGCAGCCCGTCGAGTTCGGCCCAGGCGAAGGGGTTGGGGGTGTCGGTCGTGGCCGCGGCCGGACCGGACGCGACCGCTGCCGCGGCGGCTCCGGTCGCGGGCTGCACCGCGGCCTGCGCGGCGACCGGTGCGAGGCCGAGGGTCAGCGCGGCGGCGGCGGTCACTGCCGCTGCGGTGACGAGGCGGCGGGACGGAAGGGGAAGGGGTCGGGATGACAACGTCGTCTCCTTGGTCCGAGGGGTGCGGGCGCCGGTTGTCGGGGTTCCGTCAGGGCCGCACCGCACCGGACGTGATCATTCGGCGGATCCATGGATCTTGACAACCAGATGGACACGGATCAGGACAACTCAGGACCGTCCGGATATCACCCCCGTATCCGCTCCCAGATCCACCGCCGGACCCACCGCCTTCCGGCGCCGGGGTCCCGCGCACCGCCGCACGGGACCCCGCCCGGCCGACATGTGACGGGTGCGCAGGCACGTACGGGCCGTCCACTCTGGCCGGATCGGGGCACCGGGCGCGGGCCCCGCGCACCGCCGAGATGATCATGACGGGGATCCCCGCCCCTCTCTGGAACGGAGCCCCCCCGTGAGGCGGACCCGCACGCCCGGACGCACCCTCCCCTCCCTGCTTCTCTCCCTCCTCCTGCTCGCACTGGCCAGCCCGCCCGCGACCGCGGCGACCCCTCCGCCTGCCCCCACTCCCCCGCCGGCTACGGCCGACGTCTGCACCGGCCGCTTCGGCGACGACGCCCGACTGGGCCCCGAGGTGCTGCCCGCCGTCGGCCTGCACCCCCTGGGCGAGCTGCTCGCCGGCTGGCACCGGACCGGCGCGCTGGAACCGTCCGCGTTCCTCCAGCGGTACTGGGACGGTCCGCCGGAGAACGGCCGCTGGAAGTACCCGCCGCACGACGGCTTCGCCGAGCTGAACGGCGTACCGGACCGGACCGACGACGCGCTGCCCCCGGGCAGCGTGCTGGACCGCTTCGGCCCGGACAGCGGCAGCTTCCTCGCACCGGCGGGCGACCCCTACCCGGCCCGCTCCCTCCCGCCCCAGAGCCTGCGGACCCGCACGGGCGGCGCCGCCTGCGACTACCACGTGTACGAGGTGCTGCGCACGCTGCCGGTGCGGCGCGGTCCCGCGGCGCCCTGGTTCGAACAGCCCGGTGGCGGAACCCAGTTCAAGCTGGACGCCGCCCTGCTGGACCCGGGCCCGGGACAGCGCCTGAACGTGAGGTGGCTCCTCGACCACGGCTACCTCGCCGCGCGCGCCGGTACCCCGGCGCCGTGAACGTCCGCCGGAAGAGGACAGGTCCTGTACTCCTGGCGCT
The DNA here is from genome assembly GCF_044759975.1 of Streptomyces sp. NPDC098789. Classification (NCBI taxonomy): domain Bacteria; kingdom Bacillati; phylum Actinomycetota; class Actinomycetes; order Kitasatosporales; family Streptomycetaceae; genus Streptomyces; species Streptomyces sp. NPDC098789. The sequence goes on along the minus strand of NZ_JBIWAJ010000009.1, from coordinate 146,081 downwards.
ACCGCCCTCGGAAGGGCGCCCATAGCGTCGGGAGGCGGAACCGACCGCACCTGTGAGGCAGCCCCCATGACCGAGACCAGTCCCGAGGCGGCGCGGCCCCGGACCGCCGCCCGGCACCGCACGTCCTCCACCACGGGTCCGAGCCCGGCGTCGAGCGGCCCACCGGGGCGGATGGCGCATGGACCGCTCGAACGGACCTCCTTCGAGCGGGCCCGCCGACTGTTGGAGGACGCCGGCAACGACTGGGCGACGGCGAAGGAGATGTACGGCGGCTCGGGCGGCTCCGCGGACCTGATGCGCGAGGTGTTCTTCTACCGCAAGGTGCTCATCGACTCCATGCTCCTGCGGCTGCGTGAGCGCTACCCGCACCTGCGCATCCGCTCGGTCGGCAGCAACAACCCCACCTCGGACTACGACATCACGGTCAGCGGGGCCGGCGCGGCCGAGGCCGTCGCCCTGTTCAACGCGGAGTTCCGGGCCGAGTGGGGCAAGGAGTCGGCGACCGTCTTCGACGTGAACCTCTACGTCAAGGACTTCATGCCGGAGCGCGGAAACTTCGCCTTCCCCTACGTCCCCGGGACCCCGGGCCTGCGCTGGGAGGAGACAGAACTCCTGGTGGGCGACGGCCGGGGGGCACTGCGACCCCGGCGCTGGACCCCGCGGGCGGACGGCGGGTGGGAGGGAGTCGGGGCCCGCACCCTCGGTTCGGAGACACCCGACCCGGTCGGCATCGTCGCGCCGACCGGCGCGGCGGCGGGCGAGGTGGCCGAGGCCGACCAGGACGTGGCCGCGCTCAGCAAACTGCGCAAGTACCTGACGGCCGAACAGTGGCGTGCGTACGTGGAGCGGTTGGCCGACCTGCTCCCGGCCCCGGCGGCGCAGGTCGCCCGGGCCCGCCACGACGCGGCGGACGCCGTCCACCGCCGGGCCGTGCGCGAGCTGGCCGGACGGCTGCGCACGGAGACGGGGCGGGTACGGCCGGCGACGCACGACGAGGCCTACATCGAGGAGCTCGAACACAGCAGCCCCGACGCCGTCATCCGGGCCCGCAACCTCATCTACGCCGAACACGCGGCCCGACTGGGCGAGGCCCAACAGCAGTTCGCGGACCATCCGTCCGACGACCTCGCGCTGCGGATCCGGCGGGACACGAGCTACGCGCTCTGGCACGCGATGGAGGCGTACCACTCCCAGGGCGCGGTGCTCGACGTCGTCGGCAAGCAGGCCGGGAGCGCGGTCAGCGTGACCGGCGCCCACTACCTCCAGTCCTTCAACGAGCAGCTCGGCGACCTGCTCAAGGACCTGCGCCACTACACCGACGCGGGCGAGGCCTTCTACCGCAGCGCGAAGTACCTCCGACGGATGACGGCCGCCGCCCGCCGCGTCCTGGAGACCTCGGGCTCGGGCCTCGCGGACGCCGATCTGGCCCTGCTGACCCAGCTGGAGGAGATCGGCTCGGACGACGGCACCCTGCTGGCCCTGCGCGGCGGCAAGGAGGAGTACGAGACGACCTCCGCGGCCGACCGCTCCGACATCGCCGCCGGCGTCTACGGCCGCACCCTCGCGATCGACGACCACGAGGGCCTGCGCCGCCGCGTCCTGGAACTGTCCGCCCGGGTCAACGCCGCACTGCGCGGCGCGTAGACGGAGCTGGCCCTAGGGCGTGTTTCGAAAGTGGCGCCGGGCGCCCGAAGGGCGCGGCTCGCGGCGTCTGGTGCCGTGCATCGCAAGGCGGAGGACCGCCCGCCTACTGGACGTAATCGGGCGTTCCGACAACGCCGCGAGGTGCGGTACCAGGCGTCGCGAGCCAGGCGGGACTTTCGAAACACGCCCTAGGGGGGTGTCTGGCGGATCAGGGCCGGGGTCCACCGGACACCCCCTAGCCCGACGTCGCGAGGGAGCTGGCCGAGATGCCCAGGGGGGTCCACCCACCGCTGCCGGTCCAGCGGGAGACCCGCAGGGCGCTGTCGACGCGGTAGACGGCGTCGGAGCCCACCGCGAGGCTGATGCCGGCGGCGCCCACGGGGGTCCACGCGTCCGGCGCCCCGCCGTACTTGAGGAGCTGCCCGGTGGCGGCGTCGACGGCGAAGAGCCCCGCGCCGCCCGCGTACAGGTTGCGGGCCGGACCACCGATCCGGCGCCAGTTGCTGCCCTTGGCGTCGGCCTGCCAGACCTCCTTTCCGTCGGGGGAGATCCGGGCGACGTAGTCGGGGCCGACGGCGAAGTCGGCGCCCGGGCCGCCCGCCTCCAGCCAGGTGTAGCCGTACCCGGCGTAGCGGAAGAGGCCGCCCGTCTCCGGGTTGGTGGCGAAGAGTCCGGCGCCACCCGCGTACAGCCGGGTGGCCGCGCCGCCGACGGGGATCCACTCCGCTCCCCGGCCGGTCCACCGCATCACCGCGTTCCGCTGCTCGGTGATCGCGTAGAGGCCCTCGCCCGCCAGGACGAACTGCTCGCCCGGGGCTCCGATCTGGGTCCAGGAGCTGGAGGCTTCGTCGTGCTTGAAGATGCGGCCGTCGCCGAGGCTGGTGGTGAAGACCCCGGCGGGCCCGGCGTAGACCTGCTCGGCCGCGGGGCCGATCACCTTCCAGGCGCCGTCCCCCGCGGTCCAGCGCAGGACGCTGCGGTGGTCCGGCGAGACGGCGTAGGCGCTGCCGGGAGACGGGTGCGCGGGCGGGAGCGCAGGGGTCGTGGGACCCGGGCCGGGGGGCACCGTGGAGGGCGAAGGCGGCGCCGGGAACGGCGGACCCGGCCGTACGGGCGGTGCGGTGCCGGTCGGCATCGGGGACGGGGACGGCGAGGGGGACGCGGACGGCGTCGGGGCGGCGCGCGGGTCCACGGGGCGTGCGTGGGGCCGTGCCTGCACGGCGTCGCTCGCGGGCACGGTGCGCTGCCGTCCGAGGAGGACCCCGGCGAGGGTCGCCACCGCGACGAGCACGAGGACGGCGAGGACGGCGCAGACCGCCAGGGCCGCGGACAGGGACCTGTCGGTCCGCGGCCCCGGCGGCGGCACGCGGACGAGGGCCGGGGCCCGTGTCGGCACCGCGGGAAGCCGGTCGAGGTGATCGAGGTGGTCGAGGCGTTCGAGAACGACCCCCTGAACAGGCCCGGCGGGACCGGCGGGACCGGGGCGCTCCCGGCCGGCGGCCCGCGTGCGCTCCCAGAGCCAGTGCGCGTCCTCTCGTTGCTGCTCCACAAGGCTGTGCAGCCGGGCCAGTTCGACGGACACGGACCGGTCCGCCGTGGCCGCGGGCGGGGCACCGCCGTGGGAGCGGGCCTCGACGACCGCCTGTCGTACGGCTTCCCCGGCCTCCCGGGCAGCGATCAGCTGGTCGAACGCCTGGTCCGGCCGGAGAACCAGGGGCCCGGAGGAGCCCGCGGCGGCCGAGTCGGTACGCACGGGCTCCGCGCCGTCGCCTTCCGGGCCGTCCCCCTCCGGACGGACCGGCGGAGCGCTTTTGGCTTGTTCCTGGAGCATCGTCATCAACACCAGGAGCCCCTCGACGAGTTGGCCCGATGCGGCGAGGTCGTCCTGCGCCCGGCCGAGCGCGTCCTCCAGTCGGGGCGGCGCCTTGGCTTCCGCTTCCGCCTCGGCCTCGGCCTGCGCCGTGAGGGCCCGGCCGTGCAGCTGCCGGGCCCGGTCCAGCAGCTCCCGCCTGCCGCGGGGATCGCGGACGCGGTCCTCGACCACGATGCCGAGGCGCCCCAGCGGGATCACCCGGGCCCCGGACCGGTACTCGCTCCAGGCCGTCTTGCCGCCCCCGAAGCGCCGGGCGAGCTCCCTCACCGTCATGCCCCGCGTCACGTCCCGCAGCAGCCCGGCCAACTCGTTGGCCGCCTGCGAGCGGCCCCGCGGAGCCCCCTGTGGACGTCCTGTCCTCGCCATGTCCGTTCGCCCCCCATGCTCTCGGCGGGCACAGGCAACAGGACGGGATTAGGCATGTCCATCACAAAACAGCTTCCCTGTCCGATTTCCCTCCCGGCCGACCGGGAGGGAAAGGGAAGAGAGAGGGGGCGGGGCCCGCCCGGTAGCGGCGACAGCCGGCCCCGCGCGTCGGCTTCGCGTCAGCGCGCCCCGGCCTCGGCCCCGCCGCGGGCCGGGGCGGGTACGAGCGCGATCGCGGCCGGGTCGGCGTCGGTCGGGTGCCACACCTGGCCGCCCTCGGACCGGCGGGCCAGGCCGAAGCCGGCGAGCGCCCGCAGGTGCCGGACCACGGTCGGCGCCGTGAACCCGGCGGCGGCGCACAGCTCCGCGACGCTCGCCCCCGCCGGCCCGGAGCCCCGCAGCCCCTGCCAGGTACGCGCGGCGGGCAGCCCGAGGCCACCACCGCTCACCGGGACCGTGAACACGGGGGCCGGCCCGGTGTCCCCGGGCGACCCGGCCGCGGGCGCCGGCACCCGCACCGCCTCGGCGGCGGCCGGCGCGGCGACCGCGCCCCCCGCCGGCTGCGCGGCCGGTGACCGCCGCTTGCGCGGCGAACTTCCCGGCAGCCGCAGCGGCGCCCGGCCCACCGGGCGGGGTGTCCGGTTCACCTCACGGTGCTTGCGGCCCTTCTGACGACGGCTCATCCGCGTCCCGTCCCTTCCTCGGCGGTGATGACACGGATAGAACGAGTGAGCGGCTGACAGGTGACTGCCGGACGCGATCAGGCCGGCTCCCCGTCGCCTTCGACGGGGCGGGGCACGGCGGTCCCGGGGAGGTGTGCGTCGAGCGCGGCGAGCCGGGCCTCGGCATCGATGCCGTCGACCGCGGGATCGCCCAGCAGGCCGGAGACGACGAGCGCGGACCACAGACGGGCGCCGCACTTCTTCAGGTTCTCGAACACGAAGGGGTCCCACGGAGCGCGAAGGGGCGGGGCGGTGGTCCGAGTATGGGGCAGCCGACCCCGTGCCGCCTCCCCCGAACGGGAAGCGGCACTTCTGCCGGGTGCCCGCTCCGACGGCGAAGCCTCGAACCGCCGGACGGCGTGTACGGAGTCAGCGCGCCGCGGCCCCGACCAGGTCGTTGGTGTAGGTCCGGCCGAGGTCGATCTCCTTGGCCGCGACCTCGGGCGAGAAGGACTTCTGCAACGCCGCCGCCGCGCGGGCGCCGGCCGCGTCGATGGCGCCGTCGGCGGAGTAGCCCGGCTTGGCGTGTTCGATGGCCGCGCGGTAGACCTCCGGATCACCGGCGGCGTACTCCTTGGGCATCGCGTCGGCGATCTCCTGCGCCGAGTGGTCCTGGATCCACCGCAGCGTGCGGAGCATCGCGCGGGTCAGCTTCGTCGCCGTGGCCTCGTTCTTCTCCAGCCAGGAGTGACCGGCGTAGAAGACCGCCGCCGGGTAGCTGGACACCCCGAACACCTCCTGGGAGCCCTGCGGAGTACGGGTGTCGGCGAGTATCCGCAGTTCCCGGCCGCCCATGCGCTTCTGGAGCAGCGAGACGGCCGGGTCGACCATCACGGCGGCGTCCACGCGGCCGGACTCCATCGCGGCGATGGCGGCGGCCTCACCGCCGACGGCCTGCACCGAGGCCGCGTCCGGCGCCAGCCCGTTCTTGCCCAGCAGGTACTTCAGGAAGAAGTCCGTGGACGAACCCGGCGCGGTGATCCCGACCTTGGCGCCCTTCAGATCCGCCGGGCTCGTGATCTCCCGCGACGCCTTCGGGGAGACCACGAGCACGATGGAGGGGGTGCGGAGCATGTTGACGAAGGCGCGCACGTCCTTGCCCTTGGCCTGCATCTGCACGGTGTGGTCGTAGTACCCGGAAGCGACGTCCACACTGCCGCCCTGCATCGCCTGGAGCGCCTTGGACCCGCTCTTGAGGTCCTGCAGCTCGACGTCGAGGCCCTCGTCCTCGTAGAACCCGAGCTGCTGCGCCAGGGTGGTGGGGAGGTACGGCAGCAGGGGCTGTCCGCCGATGCCGATCGTCACCTTGGTGCGTGCGCCACCCGCGTCGGCGGCCGACCCGCAGCCGCCGAGCACGAGCGTCAGGAGGCCGGCGAGGGCGAGGGCGAGGAGGGGTACGGCGCCGCGACGGCGCCCTGGACGGCCTGCGGGGCGGCGCGGAGAGGGACGGGCGGGGGCAGCGGGGCGTACGGAACGCATCGACGTCCTTCCAGGACGGGACGGGGGAGGGAGAAAGGGGTGGAGGGGGGAGAGAGGGGGCGAGAAGGGCACGGGGCGGGCGCGGGGCGCTACGGCTTCCAGCGCAGCAGGCGCCGCTCGGCACGGCGCACGACCGCGTCGACCGCGAGGACGAGCACGGCGAGGACGGCCATCCCGGCGAAGACGCCGGTGGTGTCCAGTACCCCTTCGGCCTGCGAGATGAGATAGCCGACGCCTTGCGAGGCGCCCAGGTACTCACCGACGACCGCGCCCACGAGGGCGAAGCCGACACCGGTGTGGAGACTGGAGAACAACCAGGTCAGGGCGGCGGGAAGGTGGACCTGGCGGAGCAGTTGCGCGTCGCTGGCCCCGAGCATCCGCACGTGCCGCACCAGCACCGGATCGACGTCGCGGACGCCCTGGTGGACGTTGAAGAAGACGACGAAGAAGACCAGCGTGATGCCGAAGGCCACCTTCGACCAGATGCCCAGCCCGAACCAGATGAGGAACAGCGGCGCCAGCACCACCCGGGGCAGCGAGTTCAGCATCGTGACGTACGGCCCGAGCACCGTCGACAGCACGCGGGAACGGGCGAACGCCAGCCCCGCCGCCAGCCCCAGCGCGGTACCGGCGACCAGCGCGAGCAGGGCCTCTACGGCGGTGGTGCCCAGGTGAGGCCAGATGCTGCCGGAGCCGAACCAGTCGGCGAGCCGGTCGGCGATCGCCGAAGGACGACTGAGGTAGAACGGGTCGCTCCAGCCCCGCGCGGTGGCGAACTCCCAGCCGCCGAGCACGAGGACGACGATTCCCGTGTGCAGGGCCACCCGGCTCCGGAGCCTCATCGGAGCCGCCCCGCGTCCGCCGCCGCGTCGGCCGACGGCCCGGTGCGGCCCTGGGCCCGGGCGACCTCGCCGCGCAGCGAGTCCCAGATGAGGGCGTAGATCTCGCGGAACTCGGGCCCGGTCCGGATGTCCATGAGGGCCCGGGGCCGCTCCAGGGGCACGTCGAAGCGGTCCACGATGGTGCTGCCCGGTCCTGAGGAGAGCACCACCACCTCGTCGGAGAGCGAGACCGCCTCCTCCAGGTCGTGCGTCACGAACAGGACCGTCTTCGCGGAATCCGCCCACAGGGCGAGCAGTTCGTCCCCGAGCAGTTGCCGCGTCTGTACGTCCACGGACCCGAAGGGCTCGTCCATGAGCAGGATGTCCGGATCGGTTATCCAGGTCTGCGCGATGGCCGCGCGCCTGCGCATCCCGCCGGACACCTGGTGCGGGTAGGAGTCCTCGAACCCGGCCAGACCGACGCGGCGCAGCCAGTCCCGGGCCAGGCCGGTGCGCGCGGCGCGCTCCATCCCGGCCAGGAGCGGGCCCAGCGCCACGTTGTCCAGGAGCGTCTTCCAGGGCAGGAGCACGTCCTGCTGGAACACGTATCCCACGCTCGACTGCGGGCCGGTGACGGGACGGCCGGAGACCTCCACGCTCCCCGCGGTGGGACGGGCCAGTCCGGCCACGAGGTTCAGCAGGGAGGACTTCCCGCAGCCGGACGGGCCGACGACGGAGACGAAACGGCCGCGTTCCACCGCCAGGCCGACGCCTTCCAGCACCGTGCGGCCGGCTCCGCCGCAGGGTCGGTCCGGGTAGCCGAAGCAGAGGTCTCGTAGCTGAACGGCCGGATCATCAGGAAGAAACGATGAGGACATGAGGGGTTCGATTCAGAAATCCGTCGAGGTCGCACCCACGACGTGGAACAGGAAATGGGCAGAGCGAGGTCCGGCCGTCGCACACCGACCCGGATCCCATCGCTCCGGCGAGTCTAGGCAGACCGGTCCGCAGAATTCATCCCGCACGAACGATGCTGGCCGGCACTTTCATCCCGACTACGGCGCCTTCCCCCGGATTTACTTTTGTACCCGTGCTGTCCACTTGTGCCCGTCGATAGGGATCCGTAACTGCCCTACGGTCGTGCTGTCCACGCCCGAGCAGCAGCCAACAACGAGAGAAACCATGCCTCCAGGACCTTCCTATGCGGTGAAGAAGAATCAGTCCGAGCCGAAGACGGAGATGCGGCCGCTGCGGCCGCGGGCGACTGATTCCTTCGTACTGGCCATGGACCAGGCAAGTCAGTCGGCGGGACTTCTGGAGCACACGGAGAACCCTTACGAGCGTCAGGACCCCGAGAACAGTACGGAGGAGCTGACGTCCTGGGACTATGCCAAGGCGATCGGCCTCGGCGCCGCCATCGTGACCGGGGGCGTTTTCCTGGGCGGCGGTTTGTACGGTCTCGCGCGCTGGGCGGGGTACGGGGCAGGAGCGTCCGGCAGCACGGCCATGGGTGACATGGCGGGAGTGAACGCTGTGTCACCCACCCAGAACACCCCCTTCTCCAACTCCACGGCATCAGGCTACGAAGACGGAGAGAGTGGCCACAACAAGCGTGACCTGAGCGGCTTGGGAGGTCCCGTCAGGCGCCTGATCAGCGGCGGCCTGGGGTCTATGGGCGACGGGAAGCGGCCCGTTCTCGAATTCACCAAGAACGCCGGAATTCCGGTCATCGGGTCCGCTCCGTTCGACCCCTCAGCAAAGTGGAATTCAGAGGACAAGCTCGGTGCGGTATGGGCGTCCCTCAGGGAGGGCGCCAAGCTCAGGGCAGGAACGATCGGGGCCGTCGCCTGGGGGGTGGACTTCACCTGGAAAATCTTCTCGATGCGGCTGCGGAACAACAACAGCCTGCGCGGAAATGCACTGGGTAGAAAGCTGAACGAAGAGCTCGCAGGTGCGGTCGAGGGATTTGCGAACAATTGCAAGCAGATGATTTTCCTCAAGGCGTGGGACCGGGCGGAGAGGAGAGGGGCCTCAAGTGTCCGGGATGAGCAATTCAAGAACGAAGTGAACGAAATAGTGTTCCGGTGTCAGAGAAAAATTGACAGGGAACGGGCCCGGCAGAACGCCGTGGTGCGCGAGCAGCTGCAGAACGTGAAGTGGGGAGCGGCGAAACAGTTCGTCAAGAAGTCGGGGGAGGCCTGCCAGTCGGTCAAGGACGGCGTCAGGACATATGCGAACGACATCCTGGAGGGGCGGACCACGGTCACCAGCGAGCACCTCAAACCCAAGGCGGACTTCTCTCGCCCCCTCGACAAGCAGGGCTTCACGTACGCCCGCATGCACGCGGGTGAGACGGTCGCCTACAACCGGGTCAGCGGGCAAGTGTTCCGGCACACCACCGCGGCGGGGGCCTGGGAAGAGCTTCCCGATCTTGCGCAGTACCTCAAGAAAACCTTCAAGGTGTTCGGACAGTCCTCCGTGGAGGGCGTCTGGCCCATGGGGGAGAAGGTCGTCTTCGTCCTGAAGGTGACCGGTGGCAGCGAGGGCGACTTCTACGCGGTGGAATCCATCCGCCTCACCGGACAGAAGTACTCCAAGAAGCGGCGTGGGAACGGGTCTGCACAGCAGACGTTCTGGCCCGAAAAATGGGAGAGGTTCTCGGGCGCAAAAGACCACATCGGGAATGCCGTGCACATCTACGCCACTCCCCAGGGATTGATCCTCGTACACAGCGAAAACTCCTACACGCTGTTGAACGACGATTCCGCAAAAGCAGAATTCAAGGCCGCCAAGCCTCCGCTGCTGGATCAGGTGAAACGGGCGGTGAGCGGACGCTTCGGATCCGGGTGGACCGTATCCGATATGTCGGGAGGCCCTTCCATTATCCGGGTGACGGTGACCAACGGAACGGTGACGCAGTACGCGGAATATTCTGTACGTCGGGATACCTTCCGCCCGGTGCAGAGCTTTTCATAGAAATCCGAAGCGCGTCCTACCGTGGTGTTCCACCGCGGTCGACGACGAGTTGGATCTGATTCAGGGTGGCCATCAGGGCTGTCGACTCTCCGATAGAGAAATGGGAACATCGCATGCCACGCACCCATCAAGAACGGCACCGACGGACCAGGGAGCGGAGCAAACCAGCAGGCGAGCGCGACCGGATCCCCAAGGGACCCATCACCTCATCGGAGATCCACCGTCTCAGGGCATGGTCCGAGGGGCAGGCCACCCATGGCGGCAAGGGGGCGTTGACCTCACTGGTCGCCGGCGAGGAGGACAGGTTCGGCATCTTCCTGTCGAAGCAGGAGGGGCCGCGGAAGGCGGCACAGGACATGCTGAGCGCCCTCTACAAGGCGCTGACCCACTACGCCGGCTGGAAGGGATTTCCGGAAGAGAAAATTGATGGTCTGGTCCGGCAGGCGTTCTTCCAGGACGATCCGGGAAGTGCCGGTCAGGTCGGCCTGGCCGACGTTCAGGAACGTTATGAATCGCTCCTGGCTCCGGACGCCAACGTGCGCGAGATCATGACGGCTGTCTTCAACGCCTCCTACGCCAAGATCTTCGGCCATTCGGGCGACCCGGAAGTCCTCTCTCTCAAGGGGGTCATCACCGACTTCTATCTGACCCCCGCGGCGGAGGCCGTCTCCGCCGAGAGCTTCATCCACGATGCGGGGCTCAACGACACCTACCTGCGGGCGCTGTCCGATTTCGTACGGGAGCTGGCGGAGAAGAAGGGACCGGGCACCGCTCCCGACGTGTTCACCCCTCCCTGGCTCGCCGAGTACTCCTCCACGGCGGATGCCGGCGACTACGCGCGGGCGATGGAGAGTCGCAAGTTCCGCTCCAGCATCGAGCATCCCATGACTTCGGTGGGAGATCTGCAGGGGGCGCGAGAGCCCATGGGGCTCAATGAGATGGAGTACTTGAGGAGCTTCGTCTATGCCTTCAAGCGGGACGATCTGGACACCGCCACGTACACGGTGGATGAGGCGCTTGCCAAGCACGGTGCGAAGTCTCTGAAGGAACTCCGGAAGCATACCGATGTCGCTCTCGTCAAAGAGAATTACAAAACCGACGGGAGCGGAACGTACGTTCTCGACGCCGATGGAAATGTCATCGTCGAGACGGTTGACGTCACCGCTGGAAAGGTCAAGTGGGTCACGACGCCCAGGGACGCCCGTCAGCCGCAAGTGCCAGACGCGGACATTCCGTTGCCCTGGCGAACGGGGGAGGAGTACTTCACCGTCGCCCCGGACTCCCCCTGGTCCAAGGACGTGCACGACAAGCAGGGCCACCCCGTCCGCACCGGCACCTCCGGCACCACCATGCGGATGCTGGTCAGCTACGGCGCCCTCGGGGCACCGGGCGGCAAGCCGACCGACTTCCTCTACGCCCTCCTGGCGTGGATGCTCCCCCGCCATGACCATTCCCTGTACGAGATCTTCCGCGGTGCCCAGATGATGGCCCGAACCGGGGCGGGCCCGGACTCCGGATCTCCGGGTTTCGCCCACGGCGGCGCCTCGAACGACGAGATCGGCAAGCTCGTCGGGCTCCTGAGGATCGTCGACGAACCCGGCGGTCTGCCCGCCGTCCATCCGGAGCTCGCCGCAGCGTTCGCCGCGGACTTCCCCGGCCGGCTCATTCGTGGGACGTACTCCCCGAGGTCCTGACGCCAAGGCGCCCGATCGCCCCGGCGGATCCGCAGGACCTTTGCTGAAACCCGCGGTTCCGCAGGGGTCCGGCAGAGCACGGGGCGATCGGGTCCGGCGCGGACAACGCCTCGGGCAACGCCGCAGCCGGCACTCCCGCCTCGGCCAGAGGTCCCCGATCGCCCACGAGACCGACCGCCGACCGCCGACCGCCGACCGGCAACGACATCCCCTCCCGATCAGCCGAAACGGTCCGCCGGATGAACCGACGGACCGTCACGCGATAGGGAGGCTAATGGCCGTGGCGGCGTGGCATGTGAAAGCTCCAGACCAGGGCGAAAGGTTGGGTGTTCCCGCGGACGCGGTGAGCCGCGACCTTGATCCTTCACCACGCCTTGACCCCAGGTTGGAAAGGGCTCAGTGGTAGGCGCCGTGCCGGTAGTCCCAGGCGGGGAAGTGCCGGCCGAGCGCGAGCATGACACGGTCGACGTCGAGCCCGCGGCGGATGACGGTGGGCCGCGCCGCCGGAGCGGAACCGGCGTCGGCCGTGGTCTGCCGGGGCACGAGGCCGCCCCGGTAGTCGACCATCGAGACCATCACCCCCTGGGCGTACCGGTCGTGCGGGCCACTGCCCGGCTGGACGGACCGGACGTAGCCGTCGGCCTCCACCAGCAGGTCGGCGCGTTCGGCTATGCGCCGTCCGATGCCCTCGATGGTGCCCCGGTTGCCCCTGCCCGACGGGTTGGCCGAGCTCGCGAACGTGACCTTGCCGTGCCGCTCCCAGAGGGTCGCGGTGATCGGGTCGACGGGCGCGCCGCAGCGGATGACGAAGCAGCTGGTCCCGCGGGCATCCATGACCAGCTCCCCCGCGCCGTCAGGAACGTGCGCGAGGCCGGAGTTCCGCCACGGCAGGACACAACCGAGCAGGAGGTCCTGGTGCCAGTGGTCCGTGATGAAGCCCCGGATCTCCTCGTTCGTGCGGGCGAGCAGGAGGAGCTGGTCCACGGAGGCGCACATGACGACACCGGGCTTGGCCCGGCTGCGGTTCTTCGCGGCGAACTTCCTTTCCAGTCCCTGCCGGTCGGTGGTCATGAGGGCGTAGCCGATCTTCGCCGGGGCGACGACCAGCCCACCTCCTCCGGCCAGCACGTCCACCGCCTCCTGCTGGAGGCCGCCGCTCCACCTCACCCCGGGCGCGTACACCTCGCCGTCAGCGCGGTCGCCGCCGCCGTCTCCACTGTCTTCGCTGCTCATACGGGCTGGTCTCCGTCTCCTGGGTGGCCTACGCGGACGGGCCTCCGTAGCGCCGCACGCACGTCCAGCCGAGGCTGCCGCACCCCGGTACGGCCCGGAAGAGCCGAAGGTCCGTCACCCGGCGTGTCTCCCGGGGCCCAACGACTCCTCCCCCATGGGCATTTCGACCCCAGTTCGGCGCCTTGAAGCTGACTTCAGAGTGAGTTAAGGACACTTGTCCGGTTTAGCTTGATTTGCTCAGTAATCACCGTTGTTGACTGGCTGTGTGGCCCGTCCGAGAGTGATCACGTCTCCTCCCCTCCCCCACACACTCCCGGAGTGACGCACATGCAGATCTGGAAGAGCCGACGCGCCCGCATCGCCATCGGTGCGACGGTCATCGGAGTCGTCGGCACGTCCGTTCCCCTCCTCGCCCACGCCGGAGCGGATCGGCCGATCGAGGCGTCGCTGCGGACCGAAAAGGGGTCCGTGTGGTACTCCGGCGGGGAGTTCACCCTGCGCAATGCCTCGGGCACGGCCGATTCCAACTGGCGGCTGGAGTTCGACGTCCCCGAGGGCACGTTCGCCAACTACGGCGAGTGGGCCACCAAGACGACCCGGAAGGGCACCCGGGTCGTCATCGAACCCAAGGCCGGGCAGAGCATCGCGCCCGGCTCCACCCTCACCATCGGCTACGGCGTCCAGGGCGACGGCAACAAGCCGCTGTCGGTGACGGGCTGTTCCCTGGACGGTGCCGAGGTGAAGGGCTGCGCGGGGGGCGGCCACGAAGAGGGTGGCGAGGAGGAGGGCGGCGAAGAGGGCGGCGCCCCGGACGAGCAGGCCCCCAGCACCCCCCAGCAGGTGACCGGCAAGGCGGTGGACTCCACGTCCGCACAGCTGAAGTGGAACGCCTCCACCGACAACGTGGGCGTCACCGGCTACGACGTCTACCAGGGCAAGGACAAGATCGCCTCCGTCGACGGCAAGACCCTGGAGCACATCGCGAGCGGACTGAAGCCGCAGACCCCGTACACCTTCACGGTCCGCGCCAAGGACCGCGCGGGCAACACCTCCCCCGACTCCGCACCCGTCACCGTCACCACCGAGAAGGCGCCCGCGCCGTCGGAGAAGAAGCGCTGGCTGACCGGCTACTGGCAGAACTTCGACAACGGGGCCGCCCGCCAGAAGCTCTCCGACGTCCCCTCCCAGTACAACCTGATCGCCGTCTCCTTCGCGGAGGCCGCCCCCGAGAACGGTTCGATCGGCTTCAAGCTCGACCTCGCGGGCACCGGCTACAGCAGCGTCGAGGAGTTCAAGAAGGACATGGCCGCCCTGCGCGCGGCGGGCCGCAAGGTCGTCGTCTCCATCGGCGGGGAGAAGGGGAACGTCCTGGTCACGGACGCGGCGTCGGCGACCCGGCTCGCGGACTCCACGTACCGGCTGATGCAGGAGTACGGGTTCGACGGGATCGACGTCGACATCGAGCACGGCAGCCTGAACGCCACCCACATGGCGGACGCCATGCGCAAGCTGCGCCAGAAGGCGGGCGACGGCCTGGTCATCACGGCCGCCCCGGAGACCCTGTTCATGCTGCCCTCCGGGGTGAAGGAGGAGCGCAGCTACCTCAACTTCGCCCTGAAGATCAAGGACATCCTGACGATCGTCAACACCCAGTACTACAACTCGGGCTCGATGAACGGCTGCGACGGCAAGGTCTACGAGCAGGGCACGGTGGACTTCGTGGCCTCCCAGGCCTGCGCCGTGATCAAGGCGGGCCTCCCCGCGGAGAAGGTCGGCCTGGGCCTGCCCGCCACCCAGCGGGCCGCCGGTGGCGGCCACATGGACCCGGCGAAGGTCAACGACGCCCTGACCTGCCTGACGGACGGCAAGGGCTGCGGCACCTTCAAGCCGGCGCAGACCTGGCCCTCGCTCGGCGGCGCGATGAGCTGGTCGACCAACTGGGACGCCACCAACGGCAACCGCTTCGCCGAACTGGTCGGCGGTCACCTGGGCACCGGCAAGCGCTGACGCCGGCCCAGGACGTACGGACGGCGCGAGCACGATCGTCACCCTTCGATGACAAACGGTCTCCTCCTGCCCGTCCGCCTCCCGCCCGACGCACCGTACGGTCGCGTTGGACGACCCCTTTCGGAAGGAGCTGCCCCATGCCCGCCGCAGCACGGGTGACCGACATGCACACCTGCCCCATGCAGACCCCCGCGGTCCCGGCCCCCATCCCCCATGTCGGCGGCCCCATCCTGCCGGCGCCGGGCAAACCGCCCACCGTCCTCATCGGCAAGCTGCCCGCGGCCGTGGTCGGCAACCAGTGCGTCTGCGCCGCCCCGGCGCCGGACATGATCCTCGCCGGCAGCTCGTCGGTGATGATCGGCGGTCTGCCGGCGGCCCGCCAGGGAGATGCCACCGTCCATGGGGGAACCATCGCAGTCGGCCTGCCGACGGTGATGATCGGCGGCTGACCCGGACCGCCCCGGGCCGGGACCGGTGTCCGCCTTTGCCCGTCCCCGTCCCCGTCCACCGCGGACGACGGACGAGAACCGGGCACCCGCCTACGTGTCGGTGATCCGGGCCCGCTCGCGACCGCGGGGCGATGCTCCCGCAACCACGCCCGCGCACCGAAGGAAACCGCCCCCGCATGACAGCGACGCCCATCCGCACCACGCCCGTCTCCCTGTTCAGGGAACGTGTCGACGCCGTGGAGGAACGGCTTCGACACCTCTACATACGCCACGAGACCGGCGCCCCGGCCGACGCGCCGCCGGAAGTGGACGAGGAGGACGAGGCCTACGAGACGTACGAAGCGGACTTCGCAGACCACTCCGACGGTGAGGACCGCCAGGACCGCCCGCGCCCGTCCCGCACCCGGCCCCGGTGGCCCGATGCCGGGCAGCTGGCCGAACTCGACGCGCAGGGCGACCGGTTGGCCCGGCTGGTCCGCGGGTTCGGCCTGACCGAACGGGAGACGGACCTCCTGCTCACCTGTCTGCTCCCGGAACTCGACCCGGTCTGCGGCACCGCCTTCCGGTTCCTGAGCGGCCGGCCCTCCTCCCGTCCCACCGTCTCCGTGGCCCTCTCCACCCACGGCATCACCGTGCCCGAGGCCATCGCCTCCGGTCTGCTGCGGCCCGGTTCGCCCCTGCTCGAAGCGGGGCTGCTGGTCTACGAGGATCCCGCCGAGGCGTTTCCCCACAGGCTGCTCCAGGTCCCGGGCCGGCTGGTCGACTTCCTCGTCGGCCGCGACGGCGGCCCCGAAGCGGGCGGCGCGCCCTGGCTGCGGGTACTGCCGGCCTTCCCCGGAGCCGCCCACGGAGCCGATCCCGAGCACGCCGCTGCCCTCTGCGACGCGCTGGGTACGGACCCCGACCGCACCCGATATCTGCGCCAGGGCATTCGCGGCGAAGCCCTCCCCGCCGCCCGGGAAGCCCTCGCCGCCCACGGTCTGGTGCCGCTGCTCCTCGACCCGGAGGCGTTCGTCGTCGCCGCCGCCGACACCCCGCCCTCGCGACTCGCCGAGCAGACCGCCCTGGAGGCCCGGCTGCTGGGGGCCGCCGTCCTGCTGCCCGTGCCCCCTCCCGGTACGGCCACCGCCGAACGCACCGACATGCTGCGCCGCATCGTCTCCCACCTCGACGCGGCCCCGCTGCCCCTGCTGCTCTACGGCGCCCAGCCCTGGTCCGCCTTCGAGTGGGACGCCCCGCTGCCCGTCGAGAGCGACCTGCGCTCCGCCGTCGCCCGGCATCCGCGGGAACAGATCGGCGCGGCCGCCTCCGCCACCGTGGAGCGCCTGCACCGTGGTTACGCCCTGCGCGCCGCCACCCCCGCCATGCCCGAGGTGCGCGCCGCCGCCCGGCTCAGGGCGGCGGCCGAGCTCGGCTCGCTGGCCCGGCACATCGAGCCGGCCGTCGGCTGGCAGGACCTGGTCCTGCCGGGTGCCGTGCGCCGCCGCCTGGACATGCTGGTCGCGCGGGTCCGCCACCGCGAGGACGTCTTCCGGGAGTGGGGCATGCGCCGGGGCGGCGGCCGCGGCCACGGCACCGCCGCCCTGTTCGCCGGAGAGTCCGGCACCGGCAAGACCATGGGCGCCGAGGCCGTGGCACACGAGCTGGGTCTGGACCTGTACGTCATCAGCCTGCCGTCGATCGTCTCCAAGTACATCGGCGAGACGGAGAAGAACCTCGAACGGGTCTTCTCCGCGGCCGAGGCACTGCAGGCCGTCGTCCTCTTCGACGAGGCCGACTCGATGTTCGCCAAGCGCGGCGAGGTCAAGGGCTCCAACGACCGGCACGCCAACATGCAGAGCGGCTACCTCCTGCAACGCCTCGAAGCCTTCAACGGCCTGGCGATCCTCACCACCAACCTCCGTTCCAACATCGACTCCGCCTTCACCCGCCGCTTCGACGAGGTCGTCCACTTCGAGAGCCCCGGCCCCGACGTCCGCGCCCAGCTGTGGCGCGGCCTCCTCGGCGACGCCGCCCCCGCGGACCTCCCGGTCGACGTCCTCGCGCAGGCCTACGACCTGGCGGGCGGCAGCATCCGCGCCTGTGTGGAGAGCGCCGCCTTCGAAGCGGCGGCGGCGGGCCGCCCGGTGAACGGCGAGGACCTCCTCGCGGGCATCGAGACGGAATACACCAAACTCGGCCGCCTCTTCGGCCGGGTGGGCTGAGCCCCGAGCCGCCCCCACACGCCTCGGCCCGGTGCACGCGGCGCGCAAGGGCGCCGACGGCGTCTCCGCGTGCCTGCCCCGGCCCCAGGGCCCGCGCAAGCAGGTGCTCGTGGTGAACGGGGTGAGCGGCGACCCGCTGTACGAGAAGCAGCATCTGGCTCTCCAGCAAACTCACCAAGGACCAGTGGAGGGATGCGCAGCGGGCCGCCGGGACGAACTTCGTCTTCAGGGACAAGGTCACCTGCAAGAGAAACCGTGTGCCCATGTGTCAGAAGGAAGCCTTCCGCGTGTACACCGTGAGGGCTGGGGACTCACTGCACTCCGTCGCCACGAAGGAACTCGGGAACATGAACCTCTGGGCCAGCATTTACGCGTCCAACAGGCGTGCCATCGGGAAGTTCCTTTTCACCCTCAAGGCGGGACAGGAGATCCTTCTTCCCATGCCGACAGCGTGAGTTGCTCTCGCCCGACCCTTCGCTCCGGTCCTTGTCCGAAGGAGTACTGCGAAAAGACCTATTGGGACTTGACCTCATTGTGGGAGACCTGTTCCGAATCATCGGACACATCGTCAAAGACCAATAGGCGTAGGCTTGGTGTAGCCGCATAGCGGCGTCCAGGAACCGGGTTATACCCGGCCCCCCAGGAAGGATACGAATGCCTGGAAAAGGGAATTACGCCTTCGTCGACCCCAAGCGGTTGAAAGGCGATCTGCAGAGCGGTGGCACACCGCCGCCGTCATATCGCGCGGTCGGGTTCGACGCGTCCGCCCCAACCGCTCCTCTTTCAGCGGGTCAACGGAGTTCCCCGCAGCAAGCGCCCCAACAGGGCATGGACGACCAGGCGGCCGTCAGGCTCCAGCAATGGGGCATGGGCATGAACGTGACGTCCGTGCCCAGAGCCGTGCTCGATCAGTACGGTACGGCTCCGCCCCAGGTGGACCCGCACGTCGCACTCGCGCACGGAGTGCTGCCCCATCAGGTGAGCGGCCTGGTGAGCGGGATCATCGGTCTTCCGGCGGGGCCCATCGGCATGGCCAGTGACATCCTCGAACTGCGTAAACGGTGGCATGCGCGCAAACGGACACCGGGCCTGGAATCCTCGCCGCAGAGCCAACCGATGACGTATGCGCAGACGTCGCTGGGAGCGAAGTCGGCGTCCCTGGCCGAGCAGACCATCGGTACGGCCACTTCGGGTGTGTCGCTGGCCAAGGGCGGCCTCACCCTGGCGGAGAACGCCGTGAGCGGTTTCCACGTCCAGGCGTCGGCGCTCGCGGGGATGTCGTACTTCACCGGCCCGGTGGGTACCGCCGTCGGCGCGTATCACGTGGGCAAGGGCGTGAGCAGCCTGGTCCGCGGCGGCGACGTGAAGGCGCGGCTACGGGAATGGCCCGGAATGCCTCCCTACGCGCACACGGCGGAGGGCAAGGAGTGCGTCGAGAAGGTCGAGGCACTGAGCGCGCGGCGGAACGGGCTCCTCAAGGAGATCCTGGAGCCGCGTGACGCAGGGGACCTGGCGTGTGAACTGCACGCGGTGTCCACCCTGCTCGTCGAGGCCCAAAGGGACCTGAAGGCGCATGTGGAGCCCTATCAGGAGCTCCGTGACCAGCTCGCGGGCCTCCACGAGTACGCCGTGGAGCAGCGCTCTCGGCGGCAGGTCAAACGAGCCGCCCAGCTGGGTACCGACGGACTGGGGACCGCCGGGGGTGCGATCGGCATCGCGGCCGTGGCCGGAGCCGCCATCCCCGTCGCCGGATGGGCGGTCGCCGGTACCGTCGCGGCGGCGTCGATCGGGACGGGGGCGTACAAGGTCTCCCGGTCCGTCTACAAGCGGTACCAACGGGCCGCGTGGGAGCCGGGTGATCTCAACGCGAGCGCGAAGTTCTGGCGGGCCCTCGCCCTCTGGCGCCCGGTGGGTACCTCGACCCGGCAGGTGCTGGCCGCGCGGCTGTACGAACTCGCGGCAGGACCTGACGGTCCGGCCTCCCAGGCTGCTCAAGAGCTCCTTCGGGCGCTTCAGTTGGGCCACGAGGACTTCGCCGAGCACCGGCGCCTGGACGGCAGGGTCATCCTGACGGAGGCGGAGTGGCGCGACTCCCTCCGCGCCCCCGTGGAGGAGAAGGCGTGGATCGAAGCGATTGAGAAGAAGCTGTCGACCTGATGGCCGCGGGCCGGAGCGTTCCTGACGACGGGGCGGTACCCCGTCGCGTTCAGGTACGCCCCGGCCCGGCCAGGTCGTGAACGGCCTGGGCGTGGAGGAGCCGGAGGTACGTCTCCTGCTGGCAGCCGATGCCGACCCGGTTGGTGAACTGGTGGGCGGCCCGGCCCAGTACGTGGTGGGCGGCGATCGCCCCGTCCGGCGGGCGTCGGGTGCCCTCCCAGGCCGATTCCGGGTACAGCTCGCTCAGCCCCGCGGGGGCGTACGCGCCCGCGGCGGCGAGGGTGGTCAGCCGGGCGGCCAGCGTCCGTACCGAGTGCGACCACGCGGCGGCCGGGCCGGTGCCCCGCCCGCGCAGTGCCCGCGGGTCGGCGTCTTCGTGGAGCGCGACCGGCCGGGGCCCGCCGCCGGCCGCCCACAGCCGACGGGTCTGCTCGCGCAGGCTCGCGCCCCGCGCCCGGTAGGTCGCGTGGGCCTCGCTCGCTATCCGCCGCCGCTCGGACGGGCGCGGGTGGGCCAGGATCGCCTGGGGGTCCGTCAGCCGCGCGCAGTCGGCGATGCTGAGGCCCGACGCGGCCAGCGCCATCGTCAGGTGCGCGAGCGCCACGTTCATCCGGGCCTGCCGGGTCGCCGGCCCCGCCAGCAGGGACAGCGCCAGGTTGCTCGACTGGGCGAAGTGCCGTTCGACGGCGGTGACCGCCTCCCCGTGCCCGCACCAGTCGGGCTCCCGGACGTACGGGACCTCCTCCACCGTGTCGGCCGCCCGCACCGACCGGTCGGCGGCGTCCAGGCGGTGCGCGCGGGCGTAGGCGGTGACCGACGCGGCGTAGGACGGGGCCGTGACCGGGGCCGGTGTGGGATGCGCCGCCAGGTGCGCGGCGAGCCGCCCCTCGGCGGCCCGACGCACGGCGCCGCTCTGCACGGGCTGGGCCGGCAGCAGCCGCAGCCGGATGTGCGGCCCGCCCTCCCAGGAGCGCTGGAAGAACCAGCCCCGCAGCAGGCCGACCTCCTCCAGCCCGCGCACCAATGGGCTCACGGCCCGGGACAACAGCAGGTCCTGGTCGCCCCAGTGGTACACGTGCAGGCTCACCCAGTCATCGGCCGCGGCCCAACCCCTGCTCGGCAGGGGCTGCTTGTACCCCGTGTGTCCTCTGCTCACCACATCGCACCTCCGGTCCATTGATCTCCAGGGCGTACTCGGTCGCCCTGGTCTGCCGCTCCGGGCCGGGCAGGGCCTCCTGGAGGACGAGGACCGCGTCGGCGACCCGGCCCCCGCCCGGCAAGGAGCGGGTGAACGCGGCCAGCAAGGGGTGCACGGCCACGTCGACGTACAGCGGGCGGGGACCCGGCGCCCCGCAGCCCGGCACCACCCGGGCGAAGAACTCCCGCGGCAACCCGTGCCCGTCCAGCCAGGCGGCCAGCCGCACCAGGTAGGTGTGCTCGGGCTCGGTGGGCCTGCGGACCGGGAACAGCCGTACGGGCAGCCGCCAGGTGGCCCGGCGCAGGGTCAGCCGCCCCAGCTCGACGCGCGGCCGGAACCCCACCGCACCGGCCGGCGTGGGCGGTCCCGGGGCGTCCCACGGCAGCCGCTCGGGCGCGCCGTGCACCCCGAACCCGCGCACCAGGAACCGCAGCGCGGGCGGCAGCAGCGGCACCGCCATGCTGCCCAGGTGCAACGGGACCACGACGGAGTCCAGCCGCGCGGAGCGCAACACCGGCAGCCCGGTGGCCGGGTCGAGGACCGCCCGCAGGTCGGTGAGCTGGATCCGCCGCTCCTCGGGGCAGTCGGCGCCGGTGGTCGTGAAGGGGTAGTCGATGCGGTGGGCGACGCCGGGGGTGCGCAGGTTGAGGTTCGAGCCGAACGCCCCGTCGGTCTCGGCGTACACGCGGCCGGGCACGGTAGCGGTGTAGCGGGGGCGGGGCGCGGGCGCGGGTGCGGTTGCGTCGGCCGGGTCGGCGTCGCGGCGGGCGGCGTCCTGGTCGCGCAGCCGCTCGTAGCGGGCGCGGCCCGCGCCGAAGCCGGTGCCGAGGCCCGCGAGGACGAGCCGCTGCGGAGCGGGGCCGCGGTCGTGCTCCGGATCCCCGGCCGACGGACCGTCTTCCAGCGGTTGGACGAAGCAGGTGAGGGACTCCGGCGCGCGGACATGGGCCGGCAGCTCGTCGAGGAACGCGTCGAGCCGGTCGGCCCCGGCCCGGACCGGACCCGCGCCGTCAGGCCCCGCCGGGTCCCGGGGGCCGTCGCCGAGGAGGGCCAGTGCGTGGGCGCGCAGCCGTGCGAGCTGCCGGAGCGGGCCGAGCGTACTGCCCGCCGGCGCGGCGCCCGTTCCGGCGGGGTCGTCCTCGGGAGATGCCGGTCCGGCCAGCAGGGACAGCAGTTCGGCGGCGCCGATCCGGCCGGGCGCCGGGGCGTGCACGGCGTGCGCGGACTGTTGGACGTACCGGTAGAAGGACAGCAGCGGGAGCCCGTCCGGGAACCGGTCGCGCAGTACCGAGGCCAGCGCCAGCTTGAGCGGCAGGTCGGCGTCGAAGAGCCCGGCGAGGC
Source organism: Streptomyces sp. NPDC098789 (assembly GCF_044759975.1). Lineage (NCBI taxonomy): Bacteria > Bacillati > Actinomycetota > Actinomycetes > Kitasatosporales > Streptomycetaceae > Streptomyces > Streptomyces sp. NPDC098789. The sequence goes on along the minus strand of NZ_JBIWAJ010000009.1, from coordinate 123,917 downwards.
GGCGGACCGCCTGGAGGTCCGCGCAGACCGGCTGCCACCGCTCCCAGGGCAGCGCCGTGGAGGTGTCCGACAGGAAGCTCTCGTGGAAGGGGGCGCGGGCGGCCGTCCGGGGCCGGGCACGGGCGGGGATCCGGGTCCGCTGGTCGGCGGTCGGGGCCAGGGCGGCACGGCACGGCACGGTCCGGGCGGCGGTGCGGGTCGCTGCCCGCTCGCCGGGGCTGTCGCTGTCCTCGTACGCCCTGAGCAGCCGCCGCAGTTCGCGCAGCGGCGCGGCCACGCTCCGGCTCCCGGGAACGGAAGCAGAGGCGGTAGCGGTAGCGGTAGCGGTAGCGGCGGACGGGGTGTCCGGTGCGCCGGCGCCGTAGGGCAGGCACGGGGAGCGGCCGCCCGGCGGCCCGAGCCAGGCCAGGAGTTCGCCCAGCTGGTCCGGTGCCTGGTCGGCGAAGGGGAGCCGCAGTTCCAGCAGGCCGACGGCGGCCAGGGCGTCGACGAGCGCGTCGGCCTGTCGCGGGGTCCGCCCGCCCAGGGCGAGGAGGTCGGCGCGCAGCCCGCCGAGGGTGGCCCCGCCGGGGGCCTCGCGGACCAGGCGCAGGCAGCTCCGTACGCCCTCGTCCGCGGGCGTCCGGGCGACGGGCTCGCCGGTTTCGGCGCTGAGGAACCACAGGTGGCCGTCCTCCTCGACGGCGCTCGGGTTGACCCGTACGGCGAGGCGGCGGGCCAGTTCGGGGCGGGTGGCGAGCTGCCGGGCGAGCTGTTGGAGCATCCGGGCGCTGGGTTCCACGACGCTGCGCGGGGCGGGGTCGGCCCCGTCGCCGCGACGGTCGTGGTCGGGTGGCGCGGCCGGAGCGTCGTCCGTGCGCGGTGCGTGGCGGAAGGAGCCGTCGGCGGTCACGGTGTAGGTCGCGTACCGGCTGGGCCGGGTGGCGGCCCGGGCCACCTGGCGGGCCAGCAGCCGCAGTACGGTGTCGCCCGGGAGCGCGGCCGGGTCCTGAAGCCACCCGTCGAGCTGTTCGAAGACCTCGGGGCTGCCCTGCACCAGGCCGCGCCGGAAGCTCCGGCCACCGACGGCGGTGCGCAGGGCGGCGGTCGTGGCGGGCTTCTCGGCGGCGTGGATCCCGGCGAGTTCGGCCGTGCAGAGCCGGTAGCGTTCCAGTTCGCCGAGCCACCGCTCGACGCGTTCGCACACCTCGACGGGGAGCGCGTCCCACACCTGCTGGCCCCACACCCAGTCGTCCGGCGGCACCAGCCCGGCGAGCGCCGAGCGCACCTCGGTGACGGCGGGCCGCAGCCCGCTCGCCCCGGTCGTGGAGCCCCGGCCCGCGAGCCGGGCGAGCAGCCCGGAGAGCTGCCGTCCCTCCTCGGCCAGCCAGCGGTGCGCCGGTACGAGGGAGTCGACGGCGGCCCAGGTACGGGGGGCGCGCAGCGCGGTCAGCTCCCCGGCCGGAACTCCGGCGACCCGGACCACGAAGGTCGGTGCGATCCACTCGCCGGATTCCGCTCCTGGTCCGGTGAGCGGCCCGACCCCTGCGCCGTACCGCCCCGCTGCTCCGTCGAACCGCTCCGCTCCGCCGCCGTACCGCTCCGCTCCCCCGCCGAACTGCCGCACTGTGCTGCCCTCCCCGCCCGTGGTCCGAGAATCCCGATGGTGTCGGGATTCAATCTAGGCGTCGGATTTCTCCGTATCCGGGGCAGAAGATGACGGTGTGTATCCACTGGAGTACTTCCGGCCGATCTCCTCCACGTTGCGCCGCGGCCGGGCCGTGCCCCGCGGCCGGGGCGCCCGGGGCCGCGGCTCCGGCGGCACGATCGGCGGATCGAGCGTGGCGGCCCGCAGACCGAACTCCCGGATCGGTTCGGTGGTCACCGTCGTGCCCGGCGGGCTGACGGGCACGGTCACCAACAGGTCCAGGACCGGCCGGGCCGGGGTGCCCAGACCCGACCAGAGCTTCGACGCGGGGGATTCGGCGCCGTCGGGGACATCGCGCAGTTGGAGCGTCGGCCCTTCCGCCAGGGAGACACCTCCGTACACGGACGGGGCGGGCGTCAGCTGCTCGGTGGCGACGCACCACTCCAGCAGGGTGCCCAGCAGCCGGTGCTCGTCGCGCGGGCTGTGGCCCCACACCGTCATGGCGTACCCGAGCCGGAAGGACCGGGGCGGCTTGCTGCGGCCGACGACGACGCCGTTCTCGTCGATGACGTTGGTGTCGCCCGCCTGCCGCTTGGCCACGTCCTCCTCGATGCTGTGCAGGAAGAGGTTCAGGCACAGCCCCGAACGCCGGGCCGCCCAGTCGGAGTTGGGCGTCTCGAAGGCGATCTCCGCGTTCACCCCGCTCAGTGGGCCGGCGCGCAGCTCGCGCTCCAGGGTGTCGTCTACGTGCTGAACGATGCTCATGGGACGGTCGGCTCCTGAGGGGGTGTGGGGCGATGGCGAAGAGGGTCTGCGATCACGCCGGCGGCTTGATCTCCGCGGAGTCGGGGCCCTTCAGCGGGATCAGCTCACCGACGATCACCGCGGTGGCGTCGCAGGTGCTGGGGGTGCCCGGCCCCGCCGAGGGGCCGGCGGATGCGGACGGACCCGGGCCGGGGGACTGGCCACCGGTCGGCGGCGGTTGGCAGTCCAGCCGGAGGGTGACCTTCTCCTTCTCCTTCGGCGATAGGGTCTCCGGAATGGGGACCTCCTTGGGACTGTTCACGGGCTGGCTGGCCTGCTGGATGCCCGAGACCAGCACGAAGAGGGTGCCCGTCCCACTACCGGTGAGCTGCACGGCCTTGAAGGCGAGCCGGTAGCCCTGGGGCACGACGTAGCTGTCCTCCAGCTTGCCGCCGGGCCGACTGCTGACCACGAGCGAGATGGGCACCGTCTTCTTCTTCAGGGCCCCCGCATCCTCCTTGTCCTTCTTGTCCTTCTCGGCCTTCTGCTCGGCCTGCTCCTCCTCCTTCTTCTTCGCGTCCTCCTCCTTCTTCTGCTCCTGCTGGACCGCCTCCATCTGGGTGGGGCCCTTGGCGGACTCGGCCGCGACCTTCGGCTTCTTGCCGCCCACCGGCGAGATCCACAGCACCGCGAACGCGACCAGCGCGGTCACCGCCATGATCAGTCCCTTGAGCACCGGCTTGGGCACCAGCGGGCGCTGCCGGTGGGTGAACGTGGCGCTGGCGTCCTCCGCGTGCTCCTGCTCCAGGTGGATCAGGATCGGCCAGTTGGCGGCCGTCCCGGTGAACATCGGGGTCCGCACCCGGGTCATGAGGGCCACCCGGGCCTGTTCCCCCGGTTTCAGCACCAACCGGGAGCGGCGCAGCGACACCGCCAACGGCGCGTCCTCGGCCTCCGGCGCCACGCGCAGCCGCACCGTCGCCGTCGCGTTGCCGGTGTTCTCCACCAGGACCAGGTTGCTGCTCCACAGCGCCCCGCCGACGCGCGCCCGGTCCGCTTCGATCGTCGCCTCGTGGAACTCGCCGACCTGGATGTCCGCTTCGGGGACGGCCACCGCGGCCGGGTCCTCCACGGAGGCGACCCGGATGGCGAAGGTCAGCGGGCCGGGCGTGAGTTCGCTGTCCCGGGGCAGCGAGAGCGGAATGTTGATCTTCTCGTGGTTGCCGGGGTAGACGGGCAGCTGCCCGAGATCGGGCCCGGCGTCCGGCCAGTACGCGGGCGGCCCGACCAGCCGCAGCTGGTACGCGTCCACGATCCGGCTCTCGTTCCACACCCGCAGGTGCGCGGTGAGGGCCTCGCCCGGGGTGATCACGTCCTCGGGGACGGTGAGTTCGGCTCGTAGGGTCATGTCGCCCGCCTGGTCATGTCGCCTGCCTGCTGAAGAACTGGATCTCGGCCATGGCGACCGGCATGTCGGGCTTCAGTCCCGGGTTCACGGCCTCGATCTTGACCTGGACCGACACCACGTTGTCGATGCCCAGGTCGAAGCGCTGGGGACCGGGCTGGCCGCCGAGCGTGATCTCCTTCTCCACCAGGCCGCGGTCCGTGGTGGTGGCCGTCACCGTGATCTTGGTGGGGCGCCCGGTCTGCCAGAACTGCCCCGGGCTCTTGGACGCGCCGTTGATGATGAGCAGGGACGTGAGCCGGAACGGTGCGTTGAAGTCGGCGGTCCAGTACTGCCCGACCGCCTTCTGGCCGGTGCCCTTGGGCGCCCACGCCTTGTTGTCCACGCCGTCCGCGGCCAGGTTCGCCTCGAAGCCCTTGGCGTTGCTCGACGCGGACACCTTGTCCGGCGGCACCTGGTACTGCGACAGGAAGCGGTCCTTGATCAGCGGCACGGCCGATTGTGCGGCCGCCACCGCACTGCCCATCGACATGCCCGCCGCCATGCACACCGGCAGGGCGACGGCCACCACGCCCCAACGCCGGTCCCAGTGCCACACGTCCGGGCGCTCCAGGTAGTCCTCCTTGATCCGCTCCCAACGGGTCGGCTCCGGCGGCTCGGGCTCGGGCCGCAGCAGCGCCCCGCAGGGGTGGCAGTACGCACGGTTCTCCGCGTTGGGCTGGCGGCACTCGGGGCACAGCAGCAGGTGCGGGATGCCGGCGGCCGGGGTCGCGTCGTCTCCGCGGCCCCGAGGATCCCGGGGGCCTTGGGGGTACCCCGTTCCCGCGCCGGTTCCCGTGGTGGCCGGGGGCGGGTCGGGCAGGGCGGTGCGCAGCACCACCTGGCCGCTGATCACCTGGGTCCGCTCGGCGGCCGACTCGGCCGCCGGGGTCGCGTACCCGACCGGGGCCGCCGGGTATCCGACCGGGGCGGCCGCGTACCCGACGGGCGCGGCCGAGGCGGCAGCGGCGGTGAAGTCCGCGGGGGAACGGGCGGCTTGGGGGCGGGCCGGCTGCGGTCGGGCGGTCGGCGGAGCGGGCGCGGTGGGCGCCTGCGCGAACAGCGGGTCGGGGCGGAACAGTTCACCCGTGAGGTCGGTGGCCCGGCCGGCGCGGTTCTCGCGCAGCCCTTGCGGCCAGCTGCCCTGGCCGGTCGGGGCGGCCTGGTACGGGGCATGGTCAGGGGTCTGGTACGCGGCCTGGTACGGGGCCTGGGGCCCGGTCCCGTAGGCGTTCGCGTCCGAGGGCGTGGGCCGCTGGGGCGGCACCGGTATCGGCACCGACGCGGGTATGGGCGCGGGGACTGAGGCCGGTACGGCGGCGGGGTGTCCGGCTCCCCCGGCGGGGTACCCGGAGCCGGCCCCGGGCCCGGCCGCGTGGAGCGGGCCGGTCCGCTCCGGGCCCGGGCCGGCCTTCGGCCCGGTCTCCGTGTGCGGACCCCGGTGCGCGCCCCGCCCGGCGCGGGCGCCGGGTGCGTCGCCGGTCAGCGGCTCCGGACCAGGGGGGCCCGGGTCCACCACCCGGTTGCTCCCGGTGACGTCCCACCCCATGTACGCCCCGCAGGACACGCAGAACATCTCGCCCGGGTAGGCCACGACGCCGCAGCCGGGGCAGACGTCCTGTTCGGTCTGCACGTGCCAGCCGCGCCGACCCGACTGGGCCGCCCCCATCAGTACGAGCCCCCCGCCGCGCCGCCCCGCACGAGCAGCGGGTCCTCGTCGTCCTCGACCACGACCTCGGCGCTGACGTGCATCGGGATCCACTCCCGCAGCAACTCCGTCACGTCCTCGGCGACCCCGGTCCGACCCCCTGACATCCCGTACGGCAGCAGCACCCGCAGCTGGGCCCGCGCCGCGCCCGGTACCGGGATCGACGGGTCGTCGGGCCCGGCGGCGCAGTGCGTGCCGCCCGACTCCGTCAGCTCCAGCCGCCCGCCCAGCACGTAGCGCACCAGCAGGTCGAGGCCGGTCCTGGTGCCGCGCAGCCCGTGCAGCCGGTGGCCCAGCAGCAGCGCGTTGCGCCGCCCCTGCGAGCCCACGCAGGCGGGCAGGTCGGTCAGGCTCCAGTCCAGCATCCAGGTGACGAAGGTGTCGGGCGCGGTGCGCGGGTCGAAGTAGGCGTCCAGGCAGTCCAGCGCGGTGATCAGCGGTGCGAGCGCGTCGTCGAACCCGGCCAGGTACCGGTCGGCGAAGTCGCCCTGCCGGTAGCTCTCCGGCAGGATCGCGCGCAGCGACCTGCTGCCGTGCACGAGCGGCGGCACCTCGGCGACGGCCTGTGCGAGCGCCGGGTGCAGTGGTGCCCCCGAGGGCAGTCTTTCCATGTGTTCGGTCCCCTCCCTTGTGGGTGTCCGGCGCTAGTGCTGTGGCCGGAAAGGTTTGCCGGGTCGCGGTGTCCGGTGCGGTGCATCGCAAGACGGAGGGCCACGGCTCGTACTGGACGTACCGTCGTGGTCCGACAACGCAGGGGGCACCTCCCAGCGGTAGCTGGGGGAGAGGTGCCGTGCCGGGCGCCGCGACACGGTGAACCTTTCCGGTCACAGCGCTAGCGGGCGTTCTTCACGGCGACCTGGTGGCGGAAGGAGAGGAAGAGCGTCGCGGGGCCGATCTCGATCCGGTCGGACGCGGGCATCCGCTCTCCCGTGCCGATGTCGGCGGGGTACATCTCCAGCTTCACCACCGACTCGACGTCCTCGCAGCGCGCGGCCACCGCGTACAGGTCGCTCAGCCGCAGCGCGCGGCCCAGCGGCCAGCCCGACCGGCTTCCCGCGCCGGCGGCGATGCCGTCGGGGCCCTGCGTGGCGGGTAGCGGGCTCAGGCACTCGTACAGCGACCGCAGCACCCGCTCCTTGACCTCGGCCCGGTCCGCGCCCTTGGCCGCCTCCACCTCGGCGACGACCGTCACGCCCTGGTAGGCGGGCCCGCTCACGGACACCAGCACGCCCAGCGGCCGGGCCGCTTCCACGGCGCGCGCGGCGGCGGCCAGCATGGGCTCCGGGGGCACCAGCTCGCGCCAGCTGTCCTCCTCGCGCACATCCCGTACCCGGGGTACGAGCAACACCCGTACCAGGCCCGCGTGTTCGGAGCTCTCGGCCTCGGCCACGCACTCGACGCGGCCCGCGTCCCGGCAGGCCGCCTTCGCGATCGCCTCGTAGTCCTTCGCGGTCACGGCCCGGTCCTGGGTGCGCAACCAGTGTCCGGCGCGCTGCTTGAGGCCCTCCACCGATTCCACGTCCACCCCGCCGGTCGCGGGGATCCGGTTCTCCACCCGGGACACCAGCGAGACCGGCGTGCGCAGCACGGTCAGCGTGGACGCCGCCACGTTGCCGCTGCGGCCGCCGCCGCGCCGGTAGCCGCCCGCGGTGATCCGGGCGCCGATCTCGGGCACGGCCCCGTACTGGCGCACCGCGCCGTCCGGCTGGCGCACGGCCGGGCCGAAGCGCACGGTGCCGTTCACCTCGTCGACGGTCACGTGCCGGTCGCGCGGCCCGGACTCGGCGAACGAGGGCACCACCTTCCACAACCGCCGGCCCGCCGAGGTCTCCGCCGCCACCGCGCGCAGCGATCCGGCGACCACCGGAGTGCGGTGCACCGTGAAGGACTGCCCGGGGGTGCCGTCGGAGACGCCCAGTTCGTCGCGCGGGACTCCCTCGCCCTCCACCGCACCGGTCGTCCCGCCCACGGTGTAGACCTCCAGGGCCGACACCTTCGGGGAGGAGGAGTACGGCGGCTGCCCCGGGGCCGCGTCGACGATCCGGCAGCGCAGCCAGCCCGCCTTGCGGCGCCCGAGGAGCGATGTCACGTGTCCGTCGGGCACGTGCAGCAGGACGTCACCCGGCCGGTTGAGACCGCCGGTGCCGTCGCTCTCCACCTCACAGGGCACCCAGCCCTCCCCGCACCACGCCTCCCACACCCGCGGCGGGCGCCGCGGGTCCACGCCGACGCCGTCCATCCGGCACTCCACGCGCAGCGTGACCGCGCAGCGCGGAGCCGCGTTGTCCAGGCCGACGAGCAGGACGTCGCCGGGGACCGGCGGCGTCGCGAAGCAGGTGACGGGCTCGCCCGAGAGGAACCGCTCGGTCACCAGCTCGGGCGGCTGCCCGGCCCCGGCCGACCCGATGTGGGTCAGGGTGGTGGGGACGATCGTGAGCTCCCGGTCCGCGGTGAACACGCGCGCCGGGGTACTACCGGTCCGGACGCTCGCCACCTCCGTCCCGGCCTCGACGACGACCGCCGCGGGCTGCGGCGCGGAGAGGGTGAACGTCACCTCCGTCGTGGCCGCCTGAGGGGCCGTCAGCTGCACACCGAGCAGGTCGAGGAAGCCCAACTGGACCTTCTCGGGTATCCGGTCGACCCGGTACGAGAGCTGGTCGACCATCTGCGCGAAGGCCTCGACCAGCGCCACACCGGGGTCGGACACGTTGTGGTCGGTCCACTCGGGGCAGCGGCGCTGGATGAAGCGCATCGCGTCGTCGACGAGGTCCTCGAAGCGACGGTCGTCCAGGTGGGGGCTAGGCAGAGACATCGCTGTCCCTCCTTCGTGGCTCGGTCTGCTGACCCGCGGTGTCGCGCGTGGGGATCAGGTAGAAGGGGTGGACCAGGTTCTGGGGGCTGTTGGTGCCGGAGAGGTGGTAGACGACGTGGATCTCGACCACCTCCTGGTGGTGCGCGATCCGCACCACCCGCACGTCGTCCACGACGATCCGCGGCTCCCACCGCTCCAGCGCCCGGCGCACCTCCTGCGTGAGCGCGGCGCCGGTGGCGGAGTCGAACGAGGCGAAGACGTAGTCGCGCACCGCGCAGCCGAACTCCGGCCGCATGGGCCGCTCGCCGGGCTCAGTGTTCAGGATCAGCCGGACGGACTGCTCGACGTCCGTGGGGCCGGCCGCCATGGCGATCCCGCCGGAGGGGCTCACGCCCAGGGGGAAGGACCAGCCGTGGCCGAGGAAGAGATTGGTCATGGGATCAAGCCGCCGGTCTTCGGGTCACAGGGTTGCGGTAGGGATGTGGGCGGGGTGTGCGCAGGTGCGGACATCAGTTGATGTTGACCATCGCGGCCGTGAGCTTCGCCACGGTGTCACCCGAGAACTCGGCCAGGGCGCCGTGTGCCCGGAGCTTGCCCCGCGCCTTCACATCGACGGTGCCGGCCTCAAGCGAGATCTCCTGCCTGGCGCTGACGAGCACGGAGTTGCCCTTGAGCTTCAGGAGACCCTTACCCGCGTCTATCGAGACGCCGTCCGCCGCCTTGATGTCGACCGCGCCCTTGCTGTCGATGGAGATGACGGTCTCGCTCAGGTCGAGCTGGATCTTCAGCTTGCCGTCGCCACCGGTGGTCAGGGTCGCGCCCGTGCCGGAGCCGTCCGCGTCCTTCAGCTCCAGCCGGTGACCGTTCTTCGAGGCGAACGTCCGCAGGTTGGGACTGCCCTTGCCACCGTCGACGAGGTCCATCGTGTGTGTGACCTTGTCGATGGGGTCGTCGACGGCGCCGACCACGAGCGGGCTGTCCAGACGGCCCTGCTCGAAGACGACCGCCACCACGTCTCCGACCCACGGCAGGACGACGCCATGGCCCCGGCTGCCGCTCAGTTGGACGGTCTCCGCCCAGGTGGTCACGTAGTCCTTGTCCAGGCAGTCCAGCTTCACCCGGACCCGGCCGAGCTTCTTCGGGTCCTTGATGTCGGTGACCTTGCCCCGCATGAACCCGGGGATGCGGCGCATCCCCGCCTCCGCGTCGCCGGGCTGTCCGGCCACCGCCCGGTTGCCGCCCTCGTCGACCGTCAGCTCGGTCCGGTAGCCCTGCACCGGGTGGAAGTGGTGCCGCACCTTGGTCACGGTGAACCGTCCCTCGAACTGCTCGCCGAGCCCCTTCAGCTTCACCACGGAGCGCAGGCGGAGCTTGGGCTCGCCCCGCGTCACGGCGTGCAGCCGCATGAGACCCGCCCCGACCTCCTCGGCCATGCTCTTGGCCACGGCGGCGGCCGCGGTGGGGGCACTGGCGCTCTTCGTGCGCGGCAGGTCCGTCAGCACCAGGGGTGCGTAGGGGGCGGAGGAACTCTTGGCCTGACCTCCCCACGCCCCGCCCCCGGGTGTCCTCGCCTCGGAAACGACCGCCTTCCTACCCTCCCGGTCCCAGCCTCGCACCTCCACCTTCGGGACCTGGTGGGCCAGCGACGCGGCCGTCTGCACACTGATCAGGTTGTCCCCGAAGTGCAGGAGAGCATCCTGACCGGCCCCGGCCGGCACCCGCTTCTTGAAGTGCAACTTCCCGTCACGGAAGTACAGATCGCGTCCGTTCTCCCGGGCCAGGTGACCGAGGAAGTCCCAGTCCGACATGCCGGGCTGGCTGAGGTGCTCGTACTGGAACCCGGTGTCCTCGACCTCACACTGGTGGAGATGGGCCCGCTCGACGACCTGCTTGACGATCTCGCCCGCCGTCTTGCCTTCGTAGGCGGCCGTCCGCCGGCCCAGGCGCAGCCGGTGGGAGAGGTCCCGCCCGCGGATCACGGTCAGCATGCCGCCGGTGTGCCCGGACGAGCCCGACGTGTCGGCGGAGGCCCGGGCCTCGCACTCGGTGACTTCGCCCTTGAAGACGGAGATGAGTTCACCCGAGCCCGTTTTCGCCTTGACCTCGATCTCGCTGCTCAGCTCGATGCCGGACTTCTTGAACAGCGACGCGTTGCGCGGGTCCCGGAAGCCGATCTCCGCCTTGGCCGAAGTGCGCCCGTCCTCCTCCACCGAGACCCATGCCAGGACCTCGGCGATCTTGGGCAGGATGGACGTGCCGTTCACGATGATGTCCAGCCCGGCGGTGTGGCGCCCGGTCATGTGTCTGTCCTTACGTGTGCGGGAGTGACGGGTACGTGAGGGGAGGGGGCGGTGGAATACCTGGCGTGCCGTCGGCGGTCAGTACTCGGCCGGGCCCGGCAGCAGGAGGGTGCGTCCCGGCCGCAACTTGGACGGATCGTCGATCCCGTTCAGTTCGGCGATGCGCCGCCAGTCGACCGCGCGGCCGCTGTGCCGCGCCGCGATCGACTGCAAGGAGTCGCCGCGCACCACTACGCAGACCTGCCGGGCCGAGGGGGATCCGGGTGACCTTGCGAGCTGCGGGTCCGTCAGACGTCCCGTCATATTCCGATCTCCTCCATGACGAGCTCGCACTGGGCCCGTAGGACACGTCCGTCCTCGGAGAAACGGGTGTACTGCACGGACACCCTCTTCAGGACCATCCAGAACGTGACCGTCCTGACCTGACCCCAGCTGAGCTTGAGCCAGGGCGGTGAGGACTCGTTGGCGTTCCGCGCGGTCTTTTCGGGCTCGCACCACGCGATGAGCTTCTCGATCTCCTTGTCGACGCTGGTGGGGTCCTTGCGGCTGCCGTCCGGGCTCTGGGCAGCGACCTCTTCCAACACCACGGGCATCGTCAGGACCCTGGGCTGGCTGCCGAGGAATTCCGGTACGGACGCGTGCGGTGCCAGGCGAGCGGAATGCCGCGCCCACTGGGTCTCCTTGACGAGACTCAGGTGCGTGGGGTTGTAGTGGATCTCCAGCTTGCCCACCTCATCGCCAGGATCCGTCTGCGCCCCGATGGGCGGCTTGTGCGCGGTCAGTTCGGCCGGTTGCATTTCGTCTCCCTAGTCGATCTTCGGCTTCTCGGTCTCCCGCTACTCGGTCTTCTCCTTCTCGGTCAGGAACTTGAAGCCGCGGTGGACGAACTCGATCTCCTCGCTGGCGACGACGTGGCTCTCGGTGCTCAGCGTCGGTCCCCGCCAGGCGACCGGCACGAGGTCGTAGAACTCGATCACGAACAAGGGAGACTTCGGTTCGTTCACGTAGACGGAGACCCGCCCCGTGCGGGGCATGGGGTTCTTCATGTTGTCGATGACCCACTGGCACATGGCCGGCGTGTCCTCGCTGGTCGGGCGGGAGAGCACAAGGGGCTTGTACTTCATGAGGGTGGGCAGGTAGTGCGAGGACCCGTTGTCACCTCCGGCATGGAGTTCATCTCCCTCCATCCACATGGAGAGGCCTTCGAGCCCGGTGAACCGCCAGATGGGGTCCTTGGGTTGGGGCTGGGGGAACGTCAGGGCGAAACCTCTGGACGATGCGAGCCCAGGCTTGGGTGCCACGACTATGCCTCCTCGTTCACATAGGGGATACCTGGTGGAATGCCCCACTCGGGGGATGCTTCGGCCTGTGTGGACGTCTGGGTCCCGCCCGCTGGTTCGCGGGCGCCGCCGACCCCGTACGAGGGTTCCCTCGGCGCCGGTGGTGCGATCGGCCGGAAGACGGCGTGCCCACCGGTCGAGCACGGCCGCCATGACGGGTGCGCTCCGGCGATCGGCTCGAACACGGCCTGTCCGTCGGCGGGTCGGGACTGCCTCGGTGGCCGGGGGCCTCCCGCGGCGGTGGCCGGCCGGAAGACGGCCCGCCCATCAGGGGCCTCCGGGATCAGGTCCACGGCCGCCCTCTCGACCGGGGCGGCTTCCGTTCCCGGAGCCGTTCCCGGAGCCGTTCCCGGTCCCGGGAGCGGCCGGGGAGGTCCGGGGTACCCCTCAGGGGCGAAGGGTGTGAGGACCCACGCATGCGGAAGGCCTTCGCCGACCACCGGCGGAACCGGAAGACGGGCGGCGGGCGCCCGGAACGGAGCGGGTGCGACGACCTGGGTGGCTTCCGTCGCCGGAACGGGAATCCCGGTGGGGTGCCCCGGAAGCTCCCGCCGGGATACGTACGGGGGCGCCGTGGCCGTACTGGTGGGCCGGTGGGCACGGAGGTCGGCCGGGGGCGGGGTGCTCATCGCTACGAAGCGGAGGGGGACCGCCCCGGACGTGCCCGGGGCCGCGGCTGCCCGGCCGCGCCGGCCGGACGGCCGCGAAGGAGCCGACTGCCCGGGCCCGGAGCCGGTCCCCTCGCGCGGCGCCGCGTCCGGCTTGGTCCCGGCCATCGTCTTCGGGGCCGGCGTCGTCTTCGGGGCCGGCGTCGGCGTCGGCGTCGGCGTCGAAGACGTCTTCGGAGCCGGGGCCGGATGCGGCTGTACTCGCCCGGCTTCGGATCGACGCGGCGCCCGGTGCGGGCGCTCCGGCCGGTCGGCCTGGTCGGCCTGGTCGGACTGGTCAGGGGTCGTCGTCGTGCTGGTGGGCCGGCCGCCCGTGCGCCGGGTTTCGTGTCCGGCTGGGGCCGAGCGGTCCGGAACTCCGGTGGCTCCGCGCATCCCCGGTCGGTCCGGGGCGATGGCGTCGGAGGCGGTTCCGGGGCGCGCGGGACGGTCGCCCGTCGCGGCGGACCGGGCACGCGGTGCGTCGTCGCCCCGTGCCCGATCGGTGCGGCTCGTGGCCTTGCTCTCCAGGTGGCGCGACGCGTTCCCCGCCGAGGGCATCGGAAGGTGCGGCGTGGCCGCCGCGGTCCCGGCATCCCCCTGGGACGCCCGGGCGGACGCGCCCCGCACCGGTACGACGACCGAGGCGTGCCCGACCTCGCCGTCCGTGCGCTCCGTGCGCTCCGTACCGTCCGTGCGCTCGGCGGGGCGCCACGAGGTGGCTCCGCGGCGGTGCGGTGCCGGCAGCGCCGACCGCTGCGCGGGCTCGGCCCCGCCGAGTACGACCGGGCTGCCGTCAGGCGCGCCGGCGGCGAGCGGTACCGGGCTCGCTTCAGCGGCGGGGAGCGGCGCGCGGGCCGCGTGGGATTCGAAGGGTTCGCGAGCGCGCGGCTCCTCCTCGGCCGCTGCCCGGGCGGGCCCGCTCGTTCCGTGCTCCGCTGCCGGGGCGTCGTACGAGCCGGTGTCGTACGAGCCGGTGTCGTACGAGCCGGTGCGGGAGGGGAGGTCCCGCGCAGTCCGTTTTGCTCGCCGGGACGACGGGGTGGGTTCCGTGACATCGAGATCGACATCTGCGGGCGTCGTCCCCGGATACCGGCGCACCGCCTCGTCGGTCACGGCCGCAGCGGTTGCCGGGGCGTCACCGGAGTGGTGCGGGAGCGGCTTCGTCACGCTCTCGGAGTCGGAGGAGGAAGGGGCGTCCACCGCGAGGGGCCGGGTGGCCGGGTCGGGGGTAACGGTCCGTTCCGTGGCCGTGGGGCCGTGAGCCGGCTTGATGTCGGCCGTGGCGGTGGGGGGTGCGGGCGTACGGCCCGGCGGGGAAGCGACGTTGGAGGCGGCCTCGGTGGGCGCTCGGAGGGGCACCGGAGCGGGCGCCGGTACGGCCGCCCGCGCGGCGTCGCCGGGGACTCCGGCGTCCAGCGGCGTCATGCGCTGCCGCTCGACGTGCGTGGTCGGGCGGGGCGAGGAAGGCCGGGCGTCCGCGGCACGGGTCCCGGCCCGGCGGGGAACCAGCGGACCCGGGACCGGGGAACGAGGGTCCGCCTCGGCACCGGTCCTCAGCCGGACCGCGGCCCGGGGCGCGGCCTGCGGCGCGGGGTCGGCGGGTATCCGGCCGGAGGTCCGTGCCGGGGTGCTGTCGCCGCCCGGTGCACCGGGCGCGGCGCTCGCTCCGGGGAGCGGCGCGGGCTCCGCGCCCGCGCCCGGCACGGGGGCGCCGGTGACGTCCTCGCGGACACCCGCGGGGACCCCGCGGGCCGGGGTCGGCTCCGGAACGGCGGTGTCGGAGGGCGTAGCCGTCACGGGCGCGGCGGCCCTGCCCGGCCTCGCTGTCGGAAGGCTCCGGGGGTGGCTCTGCCGGTGGCCGCGGGCACCGGCGTCCGGCCCCGACGGGCCGTTCGTCCGCACAGCCGCGGGTCGAGCCGGACCGCTGTCGGCCGTCGTCCCGGGCAGTCGACCCCGCGAGGAAACCGCGCCGGATCCGGGAACCCGGCCGTGGACGGACGTCGGCTCGGAAGCTCCGCCCCCGGCCGACGGGCCGGCGGTGTGCGCGCTCGTCGCGGCCGCGTCCGTGACCGTACCCGTATCCGCGCCGGTGTCCTGCCGCGTCCCCACGGCGGGGGACGGTCCGGTGGTCACCCGGGTCGGGGCGTGGTGGGACGCGGTGCCCTCGGCCGCGCGGTGCGCCGTACCGCGAAGGCGTCGCCGCACGGCCGCCCCGGTCATCGAGAGCCACCGGAAGGAGCGGAGCCCGCGCGGCCGGCTGCGGTCAGCCGTCTCGGTCGGTGCTTCCTCAGCCCCGGTGTGCGTGGCCGATCGACCGACGGGTGCGGGCGCAGACGCGAGTACGACCTCGAAATCCTGCGGCGGAGCGTCCGGGTCCTCGGGGGCGGCGGACGACGTGTGCACGTACCGTCCCGGGGCAGCGACGGTCACAGAGCCGGGGCCGGGCCCGGTGGCGGGCAGGGTCGACGGGCCTTCCGCTACGGCGGGTGCCGGTGCGGTGCCCGTCGCCCGTGCCTCCGCGGCGCGGGGCTCCGAAGCCGCCTGTGCCGACACGTCCGGGCCTGTACGAGGGGTCTCCTCGGTGGGCACGCCTTCGGCCTCGGCGAGCACGGGTGCCTGCGGCTCGGGTGTGGATGCGTGGGTGGTGGACCGCCGGGGGCGGCGGGGCGATGCGTGGGCATCCCCCTCGGGCAACCTCGCGCGCACGCCCTCGCTCTCGGCCACCTGGGGCTCGGGGGCGGGTATGGGGGCGGTGGACCGCTGAAGGCCGCGCAGCGATGCCTGGACCTCCCCCTCGGGCAACCTCGCGCCCACGCCCTCGCTCTCGGCCACCCGGGGCTCGGGGGTGGGTGCGTGGCCGGTGGACCGCTGGGGCTCGGGTGTGGGTGTGGGTGTGTGGGCCTTCCCCTCGGGCAACCTCACGGGCACGCCCTCGCTCTCGGCCACCTGGGGCTCGGGGGCGGGTATGGGGGCGGTGGACCGCTGAAGGCCGCGCAGCGATGCGTCGGGTGTGGCGGCTGCGGGTGCGGGTGCGGCACCTGCGGGCGTCGGTACGGGCTCGCCCGCTCCGTGTTCGGTGGGGACGCCGTGAGCGGTCGTGGTGGTCGGCGTGGACTCCTCGGCACGCCCCTGCGTGGCGGGAGCGGAGTCCACGGGAGCGGTCGCGGCTGTGGCGGAGCGTTCGGATCGCCTCGCGATGGGTGGTGCAGTGCCCGGATCCGACGCCACGCCGTGAGCGGTGTCGCCCCGCGTGCCGGCCGATGGCCGGGAGGGCCGCGCCGTGTGCTCCGACTCCCCGTGAGCGGGCTCCGTACCGACGTCGCTCCGCGGCTCCGGAGCGGGAAGGCGGACGGGGGAGGGACGCGCCGCCGGCGTGGCACCGAAGTGCGCGACGGACGGGTCCGCGATCGCCTCCGGGGACGGGCCGGCCGGGATGCCGGTGCCGGTGGCCCCGTCCGGACGCGGAGCCGTCGTTGAAGGGGTGGGTGCCTCCGTCGGCCGCGGTCGGTGCTGAGTGGGGCCGGCACCCGCCTCCTGCCGACGCTCCGTGTGAGCCGCGGCCCGAGCGCCCCGCCGGATGCGCACGGCGGCACGGGACGAGGCCCATGCCTGCCCGAGGCGCTCGGACAACGGGACCCGTGGCACTGCCGCTTGCCCGGCGGCCGCCCGAGACGGTTCCTGACCGGACGTCACACGGCGCGTCGTCGGACCGGCCTCCTCGCGGGGAACGGGCAGGCCCCGCCAGGGGCGGGCGACGAGAGGATCGGCCGCGGCCGGGACCCCGACCGGATGCCCGCCGGCAGCGGCCGGTGTCCGCCAGCGGAACGGAGCGACGGTGCGCCGGGCCGGGATGCCCGCCGCGAACTGCCATGCGGGCGATTCCGGGTCGAAGCGGGAGATCAGCGGGGCTTCGGGGTCGACATGCGTGACCAGCACGCTCAGGATCCTGTGGTCCCGCGAGGCCACCAGCGCGTCGCCCTCCCGCCACCTACCGGTGGTGAGCTGGACGTGCGTACTGACCGGGCGAATCGACTCCGGCAGGAACACCGGCCCGCGGGGAGCCGGATGAACGCCCTCGGCCGGGGAAATCGGCGCAGCGGCAGTGCGTCCGGTGGCCGGGTTCATGGGCTAATTCCTGTCGTCGAGCAGCTGGTTGATATCCCCGATTTCCTTGATGTAGGCACGCCGCTGAACGTGGTCCATATCGAGGATTTCCCTGTGAGACCAGTGGAAATGGTAGGCAATGTACGCGATCTCGGAACGCAAGTCCGCCGCCGCGTACACCTTCATCCCCCCAGGCGGCTCCCCATGTCCACATCGAATTCGTGTTCACAGCTCGGGCACACGGTCGACGCGATCGGGGATCCGTCGACGTTGATCTTTTCGTAGAACTTTTGCAGGAAGGCCAGGTCGACCGCGTAGAGCCCACCCGCCACTTCCGGGTCAACCTCTTCGAGCGTACCCAGGCGAGTGATGACCTTGCCGAGAAGGACCACCGAAAGGTAAGCGGGATGGTGAATGACCCGCACGTCGGTCAGCGAGGTGAGTTCGTCGCTCGCCGTGGCGATGCGCATGGAGCCGGCCCTGTGCGTCTTCCCACGCTGATCCACGTAGCCCCGCGGCAGGATGAACGGAAATTCGGTCGGGCCTGCCGCGGGAGGGGTGGCCCCTCCCGCGGCAACCGATATCTCCGGGGGCACGTGCAGGGCGTTGGACGTGCCGCCTTCAAAGCCGACATTCCCCTCCGACAGGCGCCCCCTCCTCATTACGCCTTACCCTTCGGCACACCCTTGATCGTGATGCGGCCGCCGTGATCCGTGGGAGTGAGCTCAGACACGAGACACTCTTCATAGTTCACCGGGAAGGGGCTTTCGCCGTTGGTGAACCTCGTAACGGTGCCGCTTACCCCGGTGACCGCCTTGTTCACACCCGGGTCAGCCTTGTGGTACAAAGCCATCAGCTTCGTAAAGGGCTCGACCGTACCCGGCTCGTTATGGAATTCGAACGAGATATCCACAGCCTTTACGTTGGGGCTCACGTAGAGGTTGGTCTTGGGATTGCCCTTTTCGTCCGTGGTGACCATTTCGAGCACCTCCCTGGACCCCAGGGGCTGCATGGATGCCCCCGAACCGTCCTGGACGATGCGCTTGATTTCGATCTTGTCGAACTGTGCAGTGTAAGTAACGAGCACTATTCTCTCCTTCTAACTGGATGTGAATTTGCGGTTATCGATGCCGAACTGCAGATTGCGCTATTCGCCCGACATCGAATCCTGGGCGATCCGGAAGACGACGAACTCGGCCGGCTTGACCGGTGCGACACCGATCTCGCAGACGACCCGGCCCGCGTCGATGACCTCGGGCGGGTTCGTGCTCGCGTCGCAGCGGACGTAGAAGGCCTCTTCCGGCGTCGAGCCGAAGAGGGCGCCGTCGCGCCATTCGTTCGTGAGGAACGCGGAGATGTTGCGGCGGATCTTGGACCAGAGGTGCTCGTCGTTGGGCTCGAAGACGGCCCACTGCGAACCCAGGTAGATCGACTCCTCCAGGTAGTTGAAGAGGCGACGGACGTTCAGGTAGCGCCAGGCCGGGTCGCTGGAGAGCGTGCGGGCGCCCCAGATGCGGATGCCACGGCCCGGGAAGCTGCGGATGCAGTTGATGCCCGCCGGGTTCAGCTGCTCCTGCTCGCCCTTGGTGACCTGGATGCCGAGGTCGAGCGCACCGCGCAGCACCTCGTTGGCCGGGGCCTTGTGAACCCCGCGCTCCTCGTCGTTGCGGGCCCACAGGCCGGCGACGTGACCCGACGGCGGCATGAGGAAGCCCTCGCCGGAGGACGGGTCCGCGACCTGGATCCAGGGGTAGTAGAGCGTGGCGTACTTCGAGTCGAAGCCCGCCTCGTTCTGCCGCCACTCGTAGACCTCGGTGGGGCCCATGTCCGGCAGCGGGTCGAGGATGGCCATGCGGTTGGCCATGTTCTCGCAGTGGTTGATCATGGCCATCTGGATGGCCTTGACCTGCTCGCGGCTGACGTTGCCCGCCTGGTAGGCGGCCATCAGGTCCGGGGCCATCACCATGGTGATGTCGTCGATGGCCTCCAGGCCGGACAGGCCCGAGCGGTCGTTGACCTTGCCGACGTACTTGCCGACGACGTCCTTGGCCACGACCTCGCAGCCCGCGGCCTCGCCCTTGGGGGCGCCGGGGAGGGCCAGCGAGGAGGAGTCGGGCAGGGCCAGGGCGGTGCCGGTGGCGGCCGGGGCCTCCTCCACCATGACGTACTGGGAGCGCTCCTTGACCTGCGTCACCACGTAGGCCGGGGAGGCCTTGTCGGCGCTGACGTCGAAGGTCTCGGCGGCGGAGCCGTCCACCTTCACGGTGAAGGTGAAGGTGTCGCCCTCGGCAGCGGCGTCACCGTCCTTGCCGCCCACCTTCGCGGTGGCGCCGGCGGCCGGACGCTTGGCCTTCGGGTCGACGGGCTTCTTCTGCACGTCGACGGAGATGTCACGGCCCGCGGCGACCGGCAGCGCGGCGACGCGGAAGCCGCCGAGCACCTTGGTCGGTGCGGCGCCCACGGACTGGGTGCCGCCCTCCACCGCTTCCTTGCCGGACCCGCCGACGCGGACGACGTAACAGGTGCCGCCGCCGTTGGTGAAGTAGCCGTAGACGGAGTGCGCGAGGTAGGAACCCTCGATGAACTCGCCGAAGGTCTTGGTGAACTGACCCCAGTTGGTGATGCGGACCGGCTCGTTGAGCGGTCCCTGCTCAGCGAATCCGACGAAGGCGGCTACGGAGGTTCCGACGCCCTCCACGGGGCGGGAACCGCCGACGGATTCTTCAACGAATACGCCGGGGGCCAGGTAGGTTGCCATCCAGCACTCCTTCTTGGTGAGTTGCCCCGAGGGCTGATCCTGGGGTCGGGGGTGAATCCTGGAGCGGTTCACACTTTCCGTCGTGGGGGAATGGAAAGGGTTACCCGTCCTCCGGGGCCGGGTGCGGAAGCAATGCCGCGCCGCCTGGCCTGTAGCCGGTTTCGAGTCCGTGGATTCTGTTGAGGATCATGGCCAACGGTTCAACGACGTGTCAAACGAAAACAATAGATATGGAAGCCTGCCGGGCATTTGTCATCCGGGGTCTGCGGCCGATCAACCTTTGGCCTACGGAGAGGAGCCTCCGCGGCGGAATTCGGTTGAACCGGCGACGATCAACCAGATGCCCCGGGAGTCAACTTTCTTCTCGCCCAAGGCACCTGTGGATCTCGGACACTGGACCCACCTGTGGTCGCGCGCGGCCGGGCACGGGAGACGACCCATGTGAGGAGAACCGGCGAGTGAGCACTCCCGACCCGGAGGACCAGTGCGAGGCGCTGGAGAAGTTCGGCACCGACTTCACGGCGGCGGCCCGTGAGGGCAAGCTCGACCCGGTGATCGGCCGGGACCAGGAGATCCGCCGGGTGGTGCAGGTGCTCTCGCGCCGCACGAAGAACAACCCGGTGCTGATCGGCGAGCCGGGCGTGGGCAAGACGGCCGTGGTCGAGGGCCTCGCGCAGCGGATCGTCAAGGGCGATGTCCCCGAGTCCCTGAAGAACAAGCGGCTGATCTCGCTCGATCTGGGCGCGATGATCGCGGGAGCCAAATTCCGCGGCGAGTTCGAGGAACGCATGAAGGCGGTTCTCGCGGAGATCAAATCCAGCGACGGACAGATCGTCACCTTCATCGACGAACTCCACACCGTGGTGGGCGCCGGCGCCATCGGCGATTCCGCGATGGACGCGGGCAACATGCTCAAGCCGATGCTGGCCCGCGGCGAATTGCACATGGTCGGCGCGACGACGCTGGACGAATACCGTGAGCGGATCGAGAAGGATCCCGCGCTGGAGCGGCGTTTCCAGCAGGTTCTCGTCCCCGAACCCTCGGTGGACGACGCCGTCGCGATCCTGCGCGGGCTCAAGGGACGGTACGAGGCGCACCACAAGGTGGTCATCAACGACAGCGCGCTGGTGGCGGCGGCCACCCTGTCGGACCGCTACATCACCTCCCGCTTCCTGCCGGACAAGGCGATCGACCTCGTCGACGAGGCGGCGTCGCGGCTACGGATGGAGATCGACTCCTCGCCGGTCGAGATCGACGAGCTCCAGCGCTCCGTGGACCGGCTGCGGATGGAGGAACTGGCGCTGAAGAACGAGTCGGACCCGGCCTCGCGCGAGCGGCTGGTGAAGCTCCGCAGGGACCTCGCGAACAAGGACGAGGAGCTGCGCGGTCTGAACGCCCGCTGGGAGAAGGAGAAGCGGTCCCTCAACCGGGTCGGCGAGCTGAAGGAGCGCCTCGACGACCTGCGCGGCCAGGCCGAACGCGCTCAGCGCGACGGCGACTTCGACACCGCCTCCCGGCTCGTCTACGCCGAGATCCCCGCGCTCGAAGGGGAGGTGGACGAGGCCGCCGAAGCCGAACGGGAGGCCGCCCGCCTCCTCGACCCCTCCGAACAGATGGTCAAGGAGGAGGTAGGTCCGGACGACATCGCGGACGTGGTGGGCGCCTGGACCGGGATCCCGGCCGGGCGGCTGTTGGAGGGCGAGACGCGGAAGCTGCTGCGGATGGAGGAGGAGCTGGGCCGTCGTCTGATCGGCCAGGGCGAGGCCGTCCGCGCGGTGTCGGACGCGGTACGCCGCACGCGGGCCGGGATCGCGGACCCGGACCGGCCGACGGGCTCGTTCCTCTTCCTCGGGCCGACGGGCGTGGGCAAGACGGAGCTGGCGAAGGCCCTCGCGGACTTCCTCTTCGACGACGAGCGGGCGATGGTCCGGATCGACATGTCGGAGTACAGCGAGAAGCACAGCG
Organism: Streptomyces sp. NPDC098789; assembly: GCF_044759975.1. Classification (NCBI taxonomy): domain Bacteria; kingdom Bacillati; phylum Actinomycetota; class Actinomycetes; order Kitasatosporales; family Streptomycetaceae; genus Streptomyces; species Streptomyces sp. NPDC098789. Next base: position 102,465 of record NZ_JBIWAJ010000009.1, on the reverse strand, counting down.
TGGCCCGGCTCGTCGGCGCCCCGCCCGGCTACGTCGGCTACGAGGAGGGCGGCCAGCTGACGGAGGCCGTGCGCCGGCGCCCGTACAGCGTGGTGCTGCTCGACGAGGTGGAGAAGGCGCATCCGGAGATCTTCGACATCCTGCTCCAGGTCCTGGACGACGGGCGACTCACGGACGGTCAGGGCCGGACGGTCGACTTCCGCAACACCATCCTGATCCTGACCTCGAACCTGGGCAGCCAGCACCTGATGGACCCGACGACCAGTGCCGGGGACAAGCGGGCGCGGGTGCTGGAGGCGGTCCGCGGCTCGTTCCGGCCGGAGTTCCTGAACCGCCTCGACGACCAGGTGGTCTTCTCGGCGCTGACCGAGGACGAACTCGGGCACATCGCCGAGCTCCAGATCGCCGGCCTGGCCCGGCGCCTGGCCGACCGCCGCCTGACCCTGGACGTGACCCCGGCCGCCCTGGCCTGGCTCGCCGACAACGGCAACGACCCGGCCTACGGCGCCCGCCCGCTGCGCCGACTGATCCAGACCGCGATCGGCGACCGCCTCGCCAAGGAGATCCTCTCCGGCGACGTCCGTGACGGCGACACCGTCCGCGTCGATGCCGACGACGACCGCCTGTCGATGGGCGTGGACGTGGGCGTGCGGACGGGAGTGCGGACATCGCAGGACTGACCGGTTCAGGCCGACACCTGGTGCCGGGCGCTCGGGGAGGCCGGGGCGGTCACGCGCACCAGGGCGGCGTAGGCCGGGGAGTGTTGGAGCACGATCTGGCGGTCGAGCGCCTCCAGGACCGACACGGCTTCGGCCACCAGCGCCTTCCCGGTGGCGATCGTCCTGCGGCCCGCTCCGTCCTCCCCGCCCTGCCGGTCCTTCCCGGACCTTCGCGCGCCCGGTGGTGGGGCGGATCAGACCGTAAACGAGCAGCACCCTCATCACCGCGATGTCCTCGGCGCGGCGCGTGACCAGGTCCTCGGCCGCCTGCAACCGGCGGATGCCCTTCTTGCCGTAGACGCACCCCTGACGCAGCCACTTGTCGAGGCCCGTGTGCTTGGCCCGCTCGATCGCGGCCTCCTCCGCGCGCATGCCGTCCAGGTAGGCCACGGCGCCACCGGCGCGGGCCGCGCCCATGACGGCCAGGTGCTCCGTGACGAGGGGGCGCAAGTGCCCGGCCAAGGGCTCGCCGCCCGCACCAGGTCCGGTGAGCAGGTCGGCGAGCCGCTCCTCGTCCGAACCCCAGAGCCCGGCCTCGAAGGCGAGCGTGGCCGCCCGCCGTTCGGCCTCGGCCGCCCGGGAAGCGGCCTGCCGCTCCTCCTCGACCGCCCGTGCCCGGTCCGCCGCCGCCTTCGCGAGCCATGCCTCGACCGAGTTGGTGACGGCCGTGACCTTCCGCGCCCGGGCCATGGCGTCCTTGAGGTGGAACGGGTCGCGCCACACGGCGCCGCCCGCTGTCGGCGCGGCCTTGAGCAGCCGGTGCGCCGCGGCGACCGCTTCGGGAGCGAACCGACTGAGATCGGGCACCGCGTCGCCCGTGTTGACGGCGGCGCGCGCGACGCCCGCGACCGGTTCGGCCTTCAGGTAGGCGAGTTCGGTGTCGTCGAGGACATGGGTGCGTCCGACGGCGGCGCGGAGGTTCCTGGCGCCGTCGGTCCTCTGCGCCACCTCCCGCTTGCGCAGGGCCCGTAGCGCGCGGGTATCGCGCGAATGGGCCCAGAGGGGCAGCCGCTCCCGCAGGGTCTTGTCCGCGTCCCGGCGCGCGGCCTCCCGCGCGAGTTCGTCGGCGTAGCTCCGGGCCGAGGCCCGGAAGGTACCGAGGTCCTCCCACTGCACGGCCGCGTCCAGCAGCGCGCCCTGCTGCCGCGCGCCCTCGGAGAAGCCGCTCCCGCGCGGCTGTGGTCCAAGGGCGAGCATCAGTCCGGCGGTGCGCGGATCGACGTGCTCCGGTTTGCCTCCCCAGTCTTCCCGGGCGAGACGGCCCAGGATCCTGCGGTCCTGCGACTCCGCCGCGCGACGGGGTACGGCAACGTGCTCACGCCGTCGTTCGGTGGGTTGTGGGGCATCGAGGTGCTCGGCCATGGCCCATGTCTCCTGATTCCGCGCGTCCGTTGAACCGAGTGGATCGGGCGAAGCGAGAACCGGGACCCGACTCCCCTGGTGCCCGGGGTCCGCGGGGTCCACCGGAGTCCGCGAATCCGCTTCGCGAAGATCATCTACCCGGGAGACGTCGAGCGGCAGGGGCGAAGGTCCTTACGGCATCGGGGCCGCGGGGGTGGCCCCCGCGTCCGGAGGCGGGACGCGGAGCAGCCCGCGACCGTGGTCGCGGGCTGCCATGACAGCGGGGGGCCGAGGCGCGGTGACCGGCCGGCTCCGGGGCCCCCTCCCCCTCAGCTCACTTGAAGTCGACGTCCGAGCAGGAGTAGAAGGCCTCCGAACTCTGCGCGGATCCGTCGGGCTTCTTCAGGCCGTGCCAGATCGTGTAGATCAGGTGCTCGCCCTTCTTCTCCGGCAGCTGCGCGAGGAACGTGAACATCTGCTTGCCGCGCCCGAGGTAGCCGTCCGGCGCCGTCGTGGCCGCGGTGTTGTCGGCGCTCAGGAACGGAGTGGGCTCCAGGTCGTCCCACTTGAGCGGCTTCTTCGGGTCGTAGCCGTCCTTGGTGACGTACATCTCCATGCGGTACGGGTTGTGCAGCGCGCTGATGTCGTACTTCAGCGTGTACTCCCTTCCGCTGGGCAGCTGCGTCGACGGGAAGTCGCTCCGGGGCAGGTCCAGCCCCGCGAAATCGGGCTTGTTGGCGCTGCACAGCTTGCCGTCCGGGATCACCCCGCGGTGCTGCGGGGAGGAGCTCGGCGTCGAGTGGTCCATCGCCTGGCCCTGGACGATCGACTGCCAGTCGTAGACCTGGCCCTTGCTGACCCCCCACGCGGCCGCGCAGGCCGGGTTCGTCGGGTTCTTGGAGCAGGCCACGGACCGGCTGACCGGGTCGCCGGTGGCGCCGTGCGCGGCGGCGGGGGTGACGCCGGTGGCCGTCACCGCCAGTGCGAGGACGACGACCCCCGCGGCGGAGCCGAGCACCGTACCGCGGGAGCGGACGGCGGCGCGCGGGGCGGGGCGGGTGGGAGGGGTGGTGCTGGTCATGTCGGGGCTCCTCGGGCCGGTGGGGGCCGGTACTGGCTCGGTGGGGAAGGGAGGTCGGGGCGGGGGGAAGGGGCGGGTCAGCCGCCGGTGGTGACGGTCTTCTCCGCCGAGAAACCGCTCCAGGTGCCGTCCGCGAGCTTCGCCCGGATCTTCACCTTGAAGGTCTTGCCCGGCTGGGCACCGACCGCGACCTCGCGCTTCGCGGTGCCGGACGGGATCGGCATCACGGCGTCGCCGGTGCCCCACATGAAGGTCTGCGCGAGCTTGCCGTCGATGTGGACCTGGTAGGTGCCGATGGTGCCCTGTCCCTTCGGGACGGACCAGGCGAGGTCGAGGTAGTGCTCCGTGACGCCGCCGTTGTGCTTGCTGCCCGTCGACGCCGTCAGGTCGCCGGGCGCGTTGCCGCCCCCGCCCCCGCCGTCGCCCTTGCCGGTGCGCACGCGGATCTCGTCGGTGGGAGCGGACTCCTTGCCCGAGGAGTTCACCGCGGTGACCTTGAACGCGTACTCCGTGTCCGCGGCCAGTCCCTGCGCCGCGGCCTTGGTCGTCGTACCGCCGTCCACGTCGAGGACCTTCTTCCCGTCCCGGTAGACGCGGTAGCCGCTCACCCCGTCCGCCGAGCCGTCGCCGTCCTTGCCGGGCTGCCAGGCCAGGTCGACCTGGTGGGGACCGTTCGCCTTGCCTTCGAGCTTCTTGGGCAGGATCGGCGCCGGACGGTCCGGGCCCGGGGCCTTCTTCGTACGGAGCTGGATCTCCTTGCCGAAGGGAGAACTCCCCGCCTTGCTGACGGCGCGCACCGTGAAGCGGTAGGCGGTGTCCGGGGTGAGCTTCTCGATGTTGGTCATCGTGATGTCGCCGCCGACCGTCTTGGCGAGCTTGCCGTCCTGGAAGACCTCGTACTTCTCGATCTCCGAGCCGAAGCCGGTGGACGGCTTCCACATCACGTGGACGGTCTGGTGGTCGATGACGTAGGAGCCCATGTCCTGGGGGGCCGTGGGCTTGTCGCGGTCGTGCGCGCCACCGTCCGAGCCGTTGACCTTGCAGCCGGTGATCTGCGGGACCGCCTTGCCGCTGGGGTTGATGCCGACGAGCACCACGCGCTCACCCTGGGGCGGAACGGCTCCCTGGCCCTTCCTGGGCGTCACGGTGACCTTCTTGCCGGTCTGCTTCAGCTCGTACGTCCCCGGGTCGTTGACGGTGGCGAGGCCCTGCGACAGCTCGAACTCCAGCTTCCAGTCCTCGGCCGCGTCCGTGCCCGGGTTGCTGAGGGCCATCCGGCCCGACGCCCACCACTTCGAGGCGCCCTCGGCGACCCCGCAGGTCGTGCGCAGCTGATCGCCCGTGTCCGTGCCGGCGTTGGCCGCGATCGGGACGGCCAGGGCGCCGAGGCCGAGGACGACGGCAGCACTGGTGAGAACAACTCGCTTGCGGGACTTGGGCTTTCGGGACATCGAGACCTCGCGTCGGGACGTGGCGTGCGGGGGGAGGGGATGTCATTGACCATAGAGCCGAAAAGCCACCAAGAGCCCATAAAAGTATGGTTAGGGGTATTTCTTATGCTCGCGTTAAGGACGAGCTCAGGCGCTTTTAGAGCTGGGGCAGTTGGCGCCGCGCGCGCCCTTCAGCCGTTGCCGAGGCGGGCGCACCACACCATGACGACGAGCAGGGCCAGGAGGACCACCAGCTGCCGCCCGGGGTTGGGCAGACGCCGCGAGCCCCGGCCACCGCGCGGGGCGGGGGCGGGGCAGCGGTGGCTCGCGCGGCGGCGGGCGTGCTCGGCCATGGGGTCCTCCTGCCTGCACGTGTCCGTGCCGTGTGGGCCCTGAGAACCGTGCCGGTGCGCTACTTGCGGCCGCCGAACAGGATCTTCGAGAAGTCGAGCGGGCTCTGCTGGATGCCGCTCTGGTCCGGTCCGGCCTGACCGGTGCGGCCGGTCTGGTCGCGGCCGGCGGCCCACATCGACACCATGCCGACCCCGTTCCCGTCGGCCCACTTGCGGAGCGTCTTCGCGTTGTCGAGGGTGAAGATCTCGCCGGCCACGTCGTTGTGTCCGATCATGGGGGTGAAGCCCATCATGCCGTACAGCTGCTGGTCGCTCTTGCCCGGGAAGAACTCCTTGAGCTGGCCCTTCAGGCTGACTCCCGCGTCGATCCCGGCCTTGCCCATGTCGATGCCCGACGGGCCGTAGTCCATCTGCATGATGTTGACCCGGGAGACCTCGACGCCCGCGTCGGTCATGCTCTTGAGCGAGCCCTTGCCGTCCGCGGTGAGGCCGGTCGGCAGGACGGGCAGGGTCGCGCTGATCCACAGCGGGCGGTTGTTCTGCTTGGCCCACGCCTGGACCTTGGCCAGGGCCTTGCCGTTGGCCTGGTTGTTGGGCGTGTTCCCCTCGTTGGGGCCGCCCTCCATGTCGAAGTCGAGCTTGGTCAGGTTGTAGCGGGTGATGACCTCCTCGTACTGCTTGGCGAGCTTGTCGACGTCCTGGCTCGCGCTCCACAGGGTCTTGCCCGCCTGGCCGCCGAAGGAGGCCACGACGTCGTGGCCGGCCGTCCGGATCTCGTTGATCTGCTTGGCCAGGAAGTTGTGCGTGCTGTTGCCCGCCCAGGACGGCTTGCCGGTCTTGGAGTCGGCCTGGAGGAAGGCGAGGGTGACGTCCTCGGCGCCCGTCTGCTTCAGGTAGTCGGCGATGGTCACCGCCTTGCCGTTGAGGGAGATGGTCCCGTCGCCCTGGCCGAGCGTCGGGTCCACGTACGGTGCGCTCTTCGCGAGGTGCGGGTTCTTGGCCGGCGCCACGGGGGTCTCCGGCACGCTGGGGTCGTTCGGGTCGTACTTGGTGCTGAAACCGATCGATCCCGCGTCGGCGCCGGGCTGGAGGGAGCCGCCGTGGATGATGATCATCTTCTGGTCCTCGGACACGGTGACGTCCGCGCCCCAGGGGCCGACCACCTTCGTCCCCGGGTCCACGCCGTAGGCGACGGTCCAGTTCTTGACGGTCTTGCTGCCGCCGTTGTGGAGCTTGACGTTGACCGTCGCGCCACCGTTGTAACTGTTGACCTGGACGTCCGCCGCCAGGGAGCTGTCGGACACCCAGTACTTGCCGGACTCCAGAGGGTCCTTCGGCAGGGCCTTGTGGTCGTCCTGGGCGCTGCTCGCGCCGTCGTCGAAGGTGAAGGCCTGGCCGTTGACGGTGGTGTTGGTGAACGAGATGTCGCTCTTGCCGTCGCCGTTGATCCCGAAGGTGATGCTCGCCTTCTGGCCGGGCTGGATGGTGCCGCCCTCCTTCGCGGCGCTGATCACCCAGTGCTTGCCGTTGTGGGAGGCGGTGGCGCCGTAGTTCATCTGGACGGCGGAGGCCCCGTCGAGGTCGAACTCGATCTTCCAGTCGCTGACCGGCTTGTCGGTGTGGTTGGTGATGTCGAACTGGCCGTTCTTGTACCAGGCGCTACCGGTGAGCTTCCCGCCGGCTTCGACTCCAACGGCCGCCGTGGCCTTGAGGGTCGTCCCCTGCGCCTGGGGCGGCTTGGGCGCGTCGGTGGGCGCCGTGGCCAGGGCGGTGCTGACCGCTCCGGCGGTCAGGAGGCCCGCCGTGCACAGGCCGATGATGAGGCGGCTCGGCTTCTTGATGGTCGTCATGCGCTTCTCCCTGAAAGTGGATTTCTGCGTGCGGGCAGAGTGAGCAGCCGCATGGGGCTGCGCCGATTTCGAATGGGTTGCACCTGCGCTTCTGGCCGTTCGCAACAGAAAGACGCGGCAACTGCATGAAGTGACGCTCCGCCGGATTCCTCCGCGATGCGGTCACTCGAATGACGCTAACACCGGGAATTACTCACGATCGACGGTTTTCAACGTTCGCCTACGTGGCATCACCAATCGGGTGACAAAACCTCACCGGCGAATATGGCAAAGGATTGTTAAACCGGTGCGGTGTGGTGCGGCGCGGCGCACGGGGAAGTCGGGCACGCGTGCGATCGGACCGCGGCGGAGCGGTAGGGTAATCGCGTCGAAAGGTCGAGTGGACATGAACAAGCCGCGTCGGGTCCGTGGGTAGCCGAGGCCGGCGCGAGAGCGGCCGCACCAGGACGGACAGGGCGGCCGGGACGACGGCCCGCACCGCGGTGAACGCTCCCGCGGGGCGCCGCAGGGGCACCCGGCGGGGCGCGTCGCTCCGACCGCCCCGCGCACGCGTACGGCCCGACCAGCCCTTTCGGGCTGGTCGGGCCGTACCTGCGGGGCGGCGCCGGAGGGTCGACCGTCCCGCGGGGCGTCGGATCCCCGGTCGCAACGCGCGCCGCCGGATCCTCAAGAAGATCTCCGCGCGCAGGCGCCGTTCGGTCGTGCTCGACGCTCTGGTCCTGCTGTGCACCGGGCTGCTCATCGCCCTGGGTGTGAAGACGTTCCTCGTCCAGACCTTCTCGATTCCGTCGGAATCAATGCAGCACACATTGGAGATAGGCGACGTCGTCCTCGTCGACAAATTGACGCCGTGGTTCGCCGCCAAGCCTGCCCGCGGCGAAGTGGTGGTCTTCCGGGATCCCGGCAACTGGGTTCCGCCGAAGGAAAAGGAGGCCGAGCCGGATTCCGGGGTCGTAAGGCTCTTCAACGAGAGTCTTGCATTCGTCGGATTGCGTCCGCCGAGTAATGGGCAGCACGTGATCAAACGGGTCATCGCCGTCGGCGGGGACGTCGTCGAATGCAAGAAGGACGGACCGGTCACGGTAAACGGCCACGCGTTGGACGAGCCGTACCTCTATCCGATGAACAGGCCGTGCGGCGACAAGCCGTTCGGCCCCCTGACGGTCCCCCGGGGCCGCATCTGGGTCATGGGGGACCATCGGGAGCGATCCGCGGACTCCCGCTACCACCTGGGCGACGAGGGTCAGGGCACCGTGTCGGAGGGCGATGTCGTCGGGCGGGCCCTCGTCATCGCCTGGCCCTTCGGCAGATGGGGCTCGATCTGACGCGCACGGCGCGCCCGTGGCCACAGCGGTGGACGCGGGCGACCGGGCCCGTGTCCGGGCCCGGTCGCGTCTTCGCCGTACGGGGCCCGCCGGGTCAGCGGCGGCCGGCGCGGCGGCGCAGGGCGGCCGTGGCCAGGCAGGCGCCGCCGACGAGGAGGGCGCCGACCGCACCGAGCACGATCTTGGAGTCGACCCCGCCGCCCGTGGTGGCGAGCGAGCCGTCGGCGTTGCCGGACGGCTGGGCCGACGGCGAGGCGGAGCCGGACGGGGTGGCACCCGAGGGCTTCGTGGAGGGCTCCGCGCCCGGCTTCGTGGTGGCGGGCTCGGACGGGGTGGGCTTCGGGGCGGGCGGCAGGGTGGTGCTGGTCGGGCTCGGCTTCGGGGCCGGCGGGATCGGCTGCCCGGTGCCGCCGCCTCCCGTGCCGGGCAGGCAGCCGCGGAAGTTCATCTGGTGGGTCTCGGCGCCGGGGACGGAGGTGAGCCGCTTGGCTATGACCGAACCGTTGACGTGGCCCGGGCCCGTCTGTCCCGCGCCCCCCGCGCCCCCCGATCCCTTGGAGCCGAGCTCGACGGCGGCGTTCGGAGCCAGGATGGTGCCCGGCCAGGAGGTGTGGTTCTTCTTGACGGACGTGGCCTGCGGGAAGTTCCACAGCAGCCGGGAGCGGATGTCCTTGAACTGCTCGGAGCCGGCGGCGTAGTCGTCCATGACGAACTTCTTGGCCTGCGGGTCCCACAGCTCGACCCCGTACAGGTGGCCCGCCGACATGTCGTAGCCGGAGCCGAGGACGTTGACGAGGGTGCTGGAGCCGGCCGGGACCTTCAGCGCGATCCGGTCGGTCTTCTGGAGTTCGGCGGCGTCCACAGTGAAGACGTTCAGCTTGGCGTCCTCACCGGTCAGCAGCAGGGACTTGGAGCCCTCGGGCCGACTGACCGAGCCGGTGCCCTTGAGCGCGGCCCAGGAGTTCGAACCCGCCCGCAGTGTGGCGAACGCCTTGCCGAAGTCGACGGGCGAGGCGCCCTTGGCGTGCTTGCCGTCGATGGCGAACCCGCCGGGCTTGTTGGCGTTCTTCAGCGAGCCGTAGACGCCGGCGCCCTTGCCGATGACGACCTGGTTGGCCGTCAGTTCGCCGCCGACGACGAGGGACTTGCCACCCGGCAGGGCCGCCAGGTCGGCGGCGGTGAGCTTGGCGCCCACCGAGAAGCCCTGGCCGATCGCGGCGTCACCGAAGGTGGCGTTGCCGCCGACGGCGACGGCGCCCTCCGAGTCGGCGTACCGGACGGCGTCGCCCTCGACGAACTCCGCGTAGGTGCCCGCCACTCCGAGCGGTCCGGCGGCGCCCTGGGCGCAGACCGGTGGGGCCGCGACGGCCGCGGTGGCCGTCGCGGCGGGGACGAGGGCGAGGGTGCCGGTGGCGACCGCGGCGACGGCGGTGGCGAGGGCGGTGGAGGCGCGCATGAAGGAACTCCCGTTCGAACGGGCGGCTTGGGAGGGGGACGGATCGACCATCCATCACACGCGATCTTGACGTCAAATGCTTACATTCCCGACAGATCGGACTAAGCATTCTTAAGTTCCTTAATTGGATCTAAAGTGTGATGGAGGTCACCCACCCCCGCCCGCACCGTCTCGCCGAAAGCGCCCCAGCCTGATAACAGTTGATCGAAATGCCCTTATGTCCACATGTCCGCTCAACAGAAGGAACGGCTCCCATGGGCCTAGACGTACGTGTCCTTGTCGTCGACGATCAGCCGATCACTCGGTCCGGACTCACCTGCATCGTCGATTCCCTGCCGGGGTACACGGTCGTGGCCGAGGCCGGGGACGGCATCGAGGCGGTCGCCCGGGCCCGCGAACACGAGGTCGCACTGGCCCTCGTGGACCTGCGGATGCCACGGGTCGACGGCGTGGAGACGACCAGGCGGCTGATGCGCGCCCAGGAGCCGCCGCGGATCATCGTCATGACCTCGTTCAGCGTGAACGACCAGGCCCTGGAGGCGCTGGAGGCCGGCGCGTGCGGGTTCGTGACCAAGGACGTCCGCAGCGAGGAACTGCACCGCGCCATGGACTCGGTCATGCACGGCGGCACGCTCGTCTCGCCGGACATGCTCGGCTACATGGTGACCAGGGCGACGCGGAGCACGGCTGCGGTACCCGCGGAGCGCCGCGCGGAGCTGCTGTCCCGGCTCAACGAGTCCGAACGCCACGTCCTGGCGCTGATCGGCGCGGGCCTGAGCAACGCCCAGATCGCGGCCCGACTCTTCCTGTCCGTCTCCAGCATCAAGGCGCGGGTCTCCCGCCTGCTGCAGCGGCTGGAGCTGGACAACCGCACCCAGGCCGCGGTCGTCGCGCACGAGTTGGACCTGCTGGGGGACTGAACGGACTGGACCGGGGGTGCTCGACGGGGCCGGGTCAGCCCAGGCCGAACGCCGCCCGGGTGTGGGGGCCGTAGATGCCCGACGGGTCACCCGTCAGGCCGCGGTCGCTCTGCAGCTTCGCGACCCCGAGCCGGGTCTGCTCGCCGTACACGCCGTCGACCGGGACGAAGGTGAACCCCTGCCCGTACAGCCGCTGTTGGAGCGAACGCACCTCGGCGCCCCGGTCGCCCGGACGCAGGGTGCCGTCGGACGGCGCCGGCGAGGGCGGTACGGGGGGCACGGGCGGGCCGGGGGTGTGCGAGCCGGGATCACCGTCCGGGCTGCGCCCGCCCCCGTCGGACCCCGCGCCCTGCGGCGTCGCGGAACCGGCCCGGTCGGCCGCGGCGGAGCCGCCCTGCGGCGCCGGGCTCCCGCCGGGGCCCGTCGAGGGCGAACCGGCGGCGGAGGAGGCGGCGGAACCGGGGCTGTGCGCACCGGCCGATCCCGACGCGGCGGCCGGGCCGAGGTTCTCGCGCAGCGGTCCGTCGGGGGCGCTCGCGCCCCGGTCCGCCGATCCCGTCAGCCCGCCGCCACCGCTCGCGAGGAAGAGCGCGCCGCCGCCGAACACCAGCAGGGTGCCGGCCGCACAGAGCGGAACGCGCCAGCGTTCCGCTCTGGAGAGCCGCCGTCGGCTGGCGAGCCCACCGACGTCCAGCACCATCGTCCCGGACTGCTCGGACTGATCGGACTGCTCGGATTCCACGGAGTGCTCGGATCGCTCAGATCGCTCGGACCGGTCGGCCACCGCCCACCACCGCCCCTTGTCCCTATATATGTTGATACATACCGTTGGGACAGGATACTCACGGGCTACGCCTGCCCGGCCAACCCGGTCTCGTTCGCCACCAGGGCCGCCTGGGTCCGGTTCTCCAGGTGCAGTTTGCTCAGCAGGCGCGAAACGTACGTCTTCACGCTCGCCCGGGACAGGTGGAGTTCCTTGGCGATCTGCGCGTTCTCGAAGCCGTGCCCCAGCAGTTGCAGCACGTGCCGTTCACTGTCGTTGAGCAGCCGGATGCGGTGGTGGGCACGGGCGAACTGGGCCTCGCAGCCGGACGTACGGTTCATCAGCCCGCCGAAGACCTCGGGTGCGATGGCGCAGCCGTCGGCGAGGACGTGGCAGAGCACGGCGCCCAGCAGTCCGGCGTCGAGGTCGCGGGTGACGAAGCCGCGGGCGCCCGCGTCCAGGGCCTCGTCGAGCCCGTCGCGGCAACCGGCGCCGGTGAGCAGCACCACCTTGGGCGGGCGCGGCAGGAGGCCGCCGAGCCGGTCGGCGCGCAGTCCCAGGCTACGGGCCAGGGCCAGGTCCATGACGACCAGTTCGGGTTCCGTGCCGCGCAGCAGCCGGGTCACCTCGGCGGGAGTACCGGCCTCGGCGACCACCTCGTACCGGTCCAGCTCCTCCTCCAGCGCGCGGCGCAGTCCGGCGCGGAACATCGGGTCGGCGTCGGCGATGAGAACGGTGCGCCGATTCTCCTGCTGCATTGCGTCCACCGGTGCTCCGGGAAGTTCCGCCGTCAAGTTCATGATCACATTGTCCCCCGCGCCGACTTAGGATCGGCGTAACGAATTCTTAAATGCACTTAACCATCGTCAGATTGCTTTCCACGGAGCAAATTGACAATGATTGGCGAATCGCCCGCAGGGAGATCGGTTCCACCTTTCCCCGTACTGGTGACTTTGGTCCCGTACCAAAAGGGCCAAAGGCAGGTGTCCTATGCCGCTCCATGCGCAAGCCTCAACACGACGCGAATACGGCATCCGTGCTCCCTTCGCGTTCCTCCGCACTCCGAGAACAGGTCTCCCGTGATCCCAGCAGGCACCCGGCCGCCGCTGCCCTGGCGCAAGCGCGTGCTCGCCGACCTCCGCGTCCCGACCCGCATGTTGATCGTCGTCCTCGTCCCGCTGCTGGCGGCCATGGGCTTCGCCGGGCTGCGCATCAAGGACGCGCTCGCCGTCGCCGACACGTACGCGGGCACGGAGCAGATCGCGAAGACCAGCCGCACCGGCTCCAAACTGATCACCGCGCTCGCCCGGGAACGCGACCTGGCCGTCGATCCCCAGGCGCCCACCCGCGAAGGCGGGAAGAAGGCCGGTGACGAAAAGGGACGCGCGGAAACCGACGCCCAGGCGCGCCAGTTCCTCAAGGAAATCGGCGAACTGCCCGAACACACCGGCATGGAACGCCAGCGCAAGGTGACCACCACGGGCGTTGACTCCCTCGTCGACCTGCGCAAGCTCTCGGATTCGGACAGCGCCGACCCCGCCCAGGTCGAGCACGGTTACGGCGGGGTCATCGTCTCGATCGCCAGCCTCTACAACCAGGTCGGCGGGATCGGCGAACAGGCCCGCGGCGCGGGCTGGACCCTCTACACGATCGCCCTGAACAAGGCGATGGTCACCAGCCAGCGTTCGGTGCTCGCCAGTACGGGCCAGGCCGGGGTGCTCACCACCGGTCAGCAGGGCAACATCGTCGCCGCACAGCTCGTGCGCGACATCACCGGAATGGAGTTCGGGCTCTACGCGCAGCCCGCGGAGGCCGCCGAATTCCAGCGGATCCTCGGCTCCGATCGGTCCCGCGCGCTGTCGACCTCCCTCCAGAAGCTGAGTGTCAGCGCCGCGACCGGCCAGCTGACCGTCGCCAAGACGGGCCTGCCCAAGACCTGGTACGAGGACCTCACCCGGACCGACGAGGAACTGACGCAGCTCCAGGAGAAGGTCGAGCGGCGGGTGCTGGCGGAGGCGGCGGCCCAGAAGGAGACCGCGCACGACCAGGTCGTCACCGACCTCGTGATCGCCGTGGTGGTCCTGCTGCTGGCCACCTTGTTGGTACTCGCCACCTCCCGGCACCTGGTGCGCGGTCTGGGCTGGCTGCGCCGCTCCGCGGTCTCGGTGGCCGACGAGCACCTGCCGGAGGTGACCCGCCACCTGAACGCGGGCAGCGAGCTGCCGGCCGCCCTGGAGGGCAAGGTGCTGGCGCCGCGGACCCGCGACGAGATCGGTGACGTCGGCCGCGCCTTCGACCGCGTCTACCTGGAAGCGGTCGGCCTCGCCCGGCAGCAGGCCGCGATGCGCGAGGAGGTCAACCAGCTCTTCCAGAACCTCTCCCGGCGCAACCAGGGCCTGGTGCAGCGGCAACTGGCCGTGATCACCGAGCTGGAGGGCGCGGAGCACTCCCCCGACGGGCTGGCCCGGCTGTTCCACCTGGACCACCTGGCGACCCAGATCCGCCGCAACAGCGAGAACCTGCTGGTGCTCGCGGGCGCGGAGATCACCGCCGAGCGGCGCGAGACGACCGAACTGCTGGCCGTCGTACGGACCGCGGCCTCGGAGATCGAGGAGTACCAGCGGGTGACCTACCGGGCGGTCCCGCCGCTCGGCGTGGTCGGCTACGCGGCCGACGACCTCGTGCACCTCATCGCCGAACTGCTGGACAACGCGGCCTCCTTCTCCAGCCCCGACACCTGGGTCGTGGTCAGCGGCCAGCGGATGCCCGACGGCCGGCTGCTGTTGGAGATCCGCGACCAGGGCATCGGCATGAGCCCGGAGCAGCTGGCCGGGGCGGACGACGTACTGCGCCAGCCGGCCGGCCAGCGGAACAACCTGAGCGAGTCCATGGGCCTGTACGTCGTCGGCGCCCTCGCCCGCAAGCACGCGGTGGACGTCCGGTTGTACGCGAACACTCCGGCCGGGCTCGTCGCCGCCCTGGTGCTGCCCGAGTCCCTGCTCGTACGCCAGGACCAGCCCGCCGCGGTGCAGCCGCCCGCGGGGCCGTTGCCCACCGGCCAGCGGCGCGCCCCGGCGTCTCCCGCGGCGCGGGCACCCGCCGCGCGGCCCGTGATCCGCGGCCGGGCCGTGCCCACGCCCCCGGTCCAGAACCCGGTGCCGGCCCCGGCCCCGAACCGACCGGCCGGAGCCCGCGCCGCGAAGGCCGCCGACGTCCGGCGCCCGGGCGGCGACCACCCGACCCTGACGTTCCGCGCGTTGGGCGGTCCGGGGTTGGGCGGTCCCGGAGTGGGCGGTCCGCTGCCGACCACCGTGGACCCGGCCCGGGTCCAGAACCAGAACCAGAACCAGAACCAGGCTCAATCACCCGGCCAGTACCTGGAAGGCGGTCCGCAGAGCGGTCCGGACCACGAGTCGACCAGTGCGGGACTGCCCGTACGCCGGCGCCGATCGCGCGCGGGGAGCATCACCGCGCCCGGCAACCCCGACCACGTCCCCGCCCCCACCCCGGCCGCCCGCCCGGGCACCGCGGGCGGCGGCGGTGCGGGCGCCGGTTCCCTGCCCGACCCGGAGGAGATCCGACGCCGGATGAGCGGGCTGTACGAGGGCATCGCCCACGCCGGTCCGGCCGGGGCGGAGCGTTCCGCCGACGTCGGTCCGCAGCAGCAGGAGGAGAACAGATGAGTCCGTTCGCGATCGAGGCGGCCCCGGCCGGTGACGTGCTCGCACCCACGGGCACCGAGCGGGTACGGGAGTTCCGGTGGGTGCTCCAGAAGTTCCTGAGCGACCTGCCCGGTGTCTTCGACGTCGCCGTGGTGTCGGCCGACGGGCTGCTGCTCGCCCGGTCGACCGCCGTGCAGTCGCCGGCTCCGGCGCTGGTCGCGCCCATCGCCAGCGGGCTGGCCGCGCTGGCGGGCGCGGCTTCGGCGCTGCACGGCTCGGGGCCGGTGAGCCGGACCGTACTGGAGATGCAGCACGGCGTGCTGGCCGTGGTCACCGTCTCGGACGGTTCGCTGCTGGCGGTGGCGGCCCACGCGGGCACCGACCGCGCCGTCCTCGGCTACGAGATGACCCGTCTGGTGCGCCGCGTCGGCCACGTCCTGACGCCCGAACTCCGCTCCACCTTGAGGGACCATGCCGACGTCGCCGATTGATCCCCTCAGACCGTCCGTTCCCCCCTCGCCCGTCCCGCCGGCGCCCGCCCCCGCGCCGATCGCCCCCCGCCCGTACGCCATCACGGCGGGCCGGACGGTGACCCTGCTGGCGTTGCCGCTGGAGGCCCTGGTGCAGACCGTGCCCAGTCCGTGGCCGGGCACCGGGCACCCCGAGCACGACCGCATCCTCGCGCTGTGCGTCCGGCCCACCTCGGTGGCCGAGGTGTCCGCCCTGCTGCACGTGCCGATCGGGGTGGCCCGCGTCCTGCTGTCGGACCTGTCCGGCATGGGGTTGGTCTCCGTCACCGAGCCCACGGGTGACGCACCGTCCACCACGTTGATCGAAAGGGTCCTCAGTGGACTTCACAGCATCTGAGCAGCACCAACCGCCCGCTCCGGCGGACCCGCGCGGTGCCCGGTCGTCCGCGAAGATCGTCGTGGCCGGTGGCTTCGGCGTCGGCAAGACCACCCTGATCGGCAGCATCTCCGAGATCGTGCCGCTGCGCACGGAGGCCGTCCTGACGGCCGCCTCGGAGGGCGTGGACGACCTCAGCGGCGCCCCCGACAAGCGGACCACCACGGTGGCCATGGACTTCGGCCGGGTCACCCTGGAGGACTCCCTCGCCCTGTACCTGTTCGGCACGCCCGGCCAGGACCGGTTCTGGTTCCTGTGGGACGACGTGGTGACGGGTGCGATCGGGGCGATCGTGCTGGTCGACAGCCGCCGGCTGGCCGACTCCTTCCCCGCGGTGGACTACTTCGAGGAGAACGGGGTCCCCTTCATCGTGGCGCTCAACGGCTTCGGCGGGCACCAGCCCTTCAGCCCGGCACAGGTGCGCGGGGCCCTGCGGATCCGCGACGACGTACCCGTGCTGCTGACCGACGCGCGGCGGCGCGACGCGGTGAAGGAACTGCTGATCCGGATGGTGGAACACGCCCTGGAACGCAGGCTCGCGGCCCCCGCCGCCCCCGCCCTGGCCGCCGCCGGCTGACGACCCGCCCCATCCCTTTCCCTTCCTGGAGCACCTCCGATGCAATCAGCTCCCATGCGGTCCACACCCGTGCACTCGGCCGACCAGCGGGCCGCCGCGATCACCCGCGCCGTCCACGAGCGGTGTGCCGGCACCCCCGGCGTCGAGCGGGCCGTACTGCTGTCAGCGGGCGGGCTCGTGCTGTGCACGGACGCGGCGACCGACAAGGCGGACGCCGAGCGGCTCGCCGCCCTCGCCGCGAGCCTGATGTCCTTGACCAAGGCCGCCTCGCACGCCTACGACAGCGGCTGGGTGGCCGCCTCGGTGATCACCATGCGCGACCACCACCTCTGCATGGCCCCCGTCGACGAGCAGACCTCGCTCGTGGTCCTCGCCGACGCCGCCCTCGACACCGGCCGGATCACCTACGCCACCGCCGTCCTGGCCGCCGAGGTCGCCCCCCTCCTGGACGACAGCGCCCGCGACCACCTGGGCCGCTTCTTCCTGCTGCCGGGCTAGTGCTGTGGCCGGAAAGGTTTGCCGGGTCACGGTGTCCGGTGCGGTGCATCGCAAGGCGGAGGGCCACGGCTCGTACTGGACGTACTTGCGTGGGCCGACAACGCGGCGAGGTGCCGTGCCGGGCGCCGTGACACGGTGAACCTTTCCGGTCACAGCACTAGGGGGTGTCCCAGTCCGCCTGGGGCTGGCGCATGCGGGTGAGGACCTGGCACATCAGCTCGCCGTACATGCGGCCCGGGGCGTGGCCGGCGAAGCGGACCACCGCCGGGACACCGAAGGCGAAGGAATCGCTGATCCGGTTGTCCAGCCGTATGTCGGCCGGGAAGGGGGCGAGGTCGGCGTCCAGCATGCCGTTGCGGGTGTCGACCTCCTGCGCCCGCCACTTCGACGGCGGGTTGGACCGGTTGACGATCGCCCCGAGGTACACCGGGTCGCATTCCCCGTCGGTGCGCCCTTTGACGTACCGCACCGTGCCCCGCGTGGCCGCCGCGCCCTTGAGCGCGGGGTATTCGGGGACGCACACGGTCAGCACGTAGTCGGCCGCGGCCAGCGCGGTCGCCGCCATGGAGGAGACGGCGGGTGGGGTGTCGATGACGACGAAGTCGAAGGCGTCGGCCACGTCCAGCAGCATCCGTCGCAGCACCGGGGTGGCCGGGTAGCCGGCCTTGTGGATCAGGTCCTGGGCGGCGGTCATCGTCGATTCCTCGCTGGCCAGCAGGTGCAGGGTGCCGGATCCCTCGAAACCGGCGACGAGTTCGCTGCGGTCGAACCAGACGGCCGGCAGGTCCGTGCGCATGCCCTGCAGCCCGGCCTGGATCACCCAGCCGAGCGAGCGGGCGAGTTGGTCCTGGCTGGAGAGGTTGAGCCCCAGCGCGGACCCCGCCTGAGCCTGGGGGTCCAGGTCCACGACGAGCACGCGCTGCCCCGCCAGGGCCAGCGCGGCACCGATGTTGACGGTGGAACTCGTCTTGCCGACGCCCCCCTTCTGCGTCGCAATGGCAATGATCTTCACGGCGGAGCCCTCAGGTACGTGACGCGGGAATGTCAAGCAGGACCATAACAGCGACCCCACGGTGATCGGGGAGGGCGGATTTCTGGTCCGAATTCCCCTTTCCGCTGACCAGCGCCCTGTATTCGTACGAAAACACGGGGCCGGGCCACCCGCCGGGGGACCGAATCACACGGAATATCGGCCTTATGGCCACTCTTTTTCCGGGGCCGCGATACCGGGCCTTCTTGCTCTTGACGCCCCGATACCACGACGCTCGACTTCAGCCCTGCGCGCGGCGGCGCCGGCGCATCAGCAACCAGCCCGAGCCCCCCGCCGCGGCCGCCGCCCCGACTCCGATCACGCTCCAAGCCAGCGCGCCCGGACCGGAACCGGAGCCGGCGGCGGATCCGGAGACTGCCGCCGTCCCGCCCTTCGCCGCGGCGCCGCCCGCCCCGGCCTGGTCGAGGGTGCCGACCGGGGTGGCCTTGCCGACCGCCGCGAAGCCCCAGTCGAGGAGTGCGCGCATCTCGGTGTAGACCTGATCGCGCTTGTTGTCCTGGGGGTTCATCACGGTCACCACGATGGTGTGCCCGTCCCGCTGGGCCCCTTCCGCCAGGGTGTTGCCCGCGTTGGTGGTGTAGCCGTTCTTGCCGCCGATCAGGCCCGGGTACGGGGCCACCCCGTCGGCGCCGGACAACATGCGGTTGGTGTTGCTGATCCCGAAGGGCTTGTCCTTGCCGGGTCCGGCGGGCCCACCGGGGAACTGCGCCGAGGCGGTCGAGCAGTACTCCTTGAAGTCCTTGTCCTTCAGGCCCTGCCGCAGGAAGAGCGTGAGGTCGTACGCCGAGGAGACCTGGCCGGGGGCGTCGTAGCCGTCGGGGCTGCGCACCTCCGTGTCGCCCGCGCCCAACTCCTTGGCGCGCCGCTGCATGTCGGCGACGGTCTTCTCGACGCCGCCGTTCATCGCCGCGAGCACGTGCACGGCGTCGTTGCCCGAGCGCAGGAACACCCCGCGCCACAGGTCGGGCACTTGGTACGTGCCCCCGGGCACGATGCCCACCGCGCTGCTGCCGTCGCCCATCCCCTTGAGGTCCTCGGGGGTCACCGTGCGGCTGCCGTTGTGCGGCACCGCCGGCAGCACCGTGTCCGCGAAGAGCATCTTCAAGGTGCTGGCCGGGGGGAGCTGCCAGTGGGCGTTGCGCGCCCCGAGCACCTGGCCGGTGTCCGCGTCGGCCACCACCCAGGACAGCGCGGAGAGCCCTGCCGGAAGGTTCGGGGCACCGGCGCCCACCTGGTCCCCGGCGCTGCCGAGCCGCTCACCGCCCACCTTCGACATCTGCGCCGGCGGCTCCTTGCGCGCCGCCGCACCGCCGGGAGCACCGGAGGCGGCGCCGGGTGCCCCGGGCGTCGGTGTCGTCGACGGCGCGGGGGTCCGTGGCGCCTGTGGGGTGCTCGCGTGTGCGGGGACGACGCCCGCGCACGCGACGAGTGCGGTCGCCGCCAGCGCCACCAGGGCGCGACGGGGATTGCCTGACCCCCGGTCGACGGTCGTGGTCGTGGTCGTCATCGGCACGTCCCTCCCCTGGGCGGCGGTCACTTCGCCGCGACCGGGCCGCGCATCCGGTCGCTCATCCACTTCAGGTCACCGGCGAACAGGGTGTCCGTGTACTTGTAGCCGTCGTGGCCGCCCTCGAAGGACGTCACCTTGGTCTCTATCGGGCCCTTGGTGATCTCCTGGCGGAGCTTGTCGAGCGCCGCGACCTCCGACTTGGGCTCCTTCGTGCCCATGAGGAAGGAGATCGAGACCTTGTGGCCGGTCGTCGGGGCGGACGGCGAGGGGCTGCTCTTGGGCGTGCTCTTGGGGCTGGCCTTCGAGCCCGCCTTGGCGCTGCTCGACGGGCTGCTCGACGGGCCGCCCGCGCCGCCGCTCTTCTTGATCAGCTGCTCGGCCAGCCAGGCCGGGCTGTTCTCCTGCTTCTCCTTCGGATGGCCGTTCCACAGCGGCGAGTCGGGGGCCGCGTCGGGCCCGCCGGCGATCGCCACGCTGAACCGCTCGGGGTACTGGAGCACCATCTTCATGCCCACGTAGCCGCCGGAGGAGGAGCCGAAGAAGCCCCAACCCTTCGGGTCGGCGTAGGTGCGGAAGTTCTCCCGCACCAGGTCCGGGACGTCGTCCGAGATCCAGGTGCCCATCTTGGGCTGCCCCGGTATGTCGCTGCCGTCGAGGTAGACGCCCTCCTTGGCGTTCAGCACCGGCATGATCACGATGAAGGGCAGGCTCTCGCCCTTGTCGGCGGCTTCCCCGATCCGCTCCTGGAGGCGGAACTCCTTGGAGAAGAAGTAGTTCGTCGGGTAGCCCACGGCGCCGGGCAGCGCGGTCAGCACCGGGAAGGCGCTGTCCTTGTACTCGGGCTTGCCGTACTGCTTCGGCACCCAGGCCCACACCCGACCGGTGAAGCCGGACTTCGGCCCGGTGTAGTCGGTGCGCACCACGCGGGTCCCGTCGGGCAGTTCCCGCTGCGTCGTCCACTCGCGCGGCTTGGTCGGCATCCGTACGTCGCTGGCGGCCTTGGTCTCCCCCGGCTTCGCCGACTCCTTCGGGGCGAAGGAGACGGGATCTCCATCGCTGGAGCAGCCGGACAGTGCGGCGACGGCGGACAGGACGAGGGCCGCGCAGAGCGTGGCGGAACGGTGTATCACTCGGATCTCCGGTGCAGACTGAAGGATCTCGAACGCGGTCTCGAACGGATCTCGCTGGTAGAGATCGATACAGCGACAAATCGGTTCCATCGAACCCGCACGAGCTTCCCCCGGACCGCCGGGACAGCGGGGACGCGGGCCCCGAGGTCAGGGTGCGACCCGCTCCAAGGCGGTGCGGGTGGCCGGGCCGTAGCGGCCGGGGGGATCGGCGGCGACGGCCGCCGCGACGGTGGACCACTGCTGGAACGCGCGCACCGCCGCCGCCGTGTCCTCGTCGTAGGACCCGAACCGGTGGCCGTGGTACATGCCGATCGAGTAGAGCATGCGCTGCATCCGCGTCACCGGTTCCCCCGCGTCCCCCGGACCGAGCGTGCCGGAGACCGGACCTGTGGGCGTCGTCGTCCCCCCGGAGGGCTCTCCCGACCCGGGCGACGGCGCCGGCCCGGCGGACCGGTCCGGGTGGGTGGCGGGAGCGGGACGGGACTCCGGGGACGACGGGGCCGCGGACCCGGCGCTCTCCGCGCTCCCCGCGATGGCCCGCGGGGCGCCGGTGCCCGGGCGGGCCGGGTCGGTGAGCGCGCGGAAGCCGTCGCTGCCGACGGCTACGGCGACGAGGACGAGGGCCACGACGACCACGGCCGCGAGGGCGAGCGCCCGCCGCGGGAGCCGCGACCCGGGGGGCCGCCGGCGGCTGGGCAGGCGGACGGTGTCGAGCACCAACGTCGTCTCCGCCCGTTCGTCCCCGGCCCGTTCGTCCCGGGTCCCGCCCGCTCTGTTCATTCACCCAGCCTCACCGCCCTTCCCTTATCGGTGATCCAAAAGAACCTTAAAACTCCTTAAATCGACGGCAGGAAAAGGACATGTGACGGAATGTCAATATCGGACTGCCCACAACAGGCCCCCAACAGGCATTTGCCCGGCGAATCAGCGGTATCGTACGGACCGAAGACACGCTTCAGCCCGTGCGGGCCCGGCGGGTGAATTCCCGTCACACCGCTGCCGCCGGGAAGACGAGAGGGCCACCCCCGTGGAACACCAGCGCCGTTCTCATTCCACCACCCCTTACCCGTCCGGTTACCGGTCCGGTTGGCCGGGCGACACCCCCGTGTACGACCGGACCGTCGCTGACCTGGGCGATCCCACGATGGATTCGATCATCCCCGGGGAACTGCTGCTCACTTGGGAAGAACACCTCGGATATCTCCCGGTGCAGCCGTAGGGCCTGCGCGAAATAACCCACAGGTCCTCCGCGAGGAACTCGAAAGTCCGCCACCTCGGGACTTTCGACCCGGCCGCGAAGAGGCCAATGGCCCCTTTGCGAACCGACCCGGTCTGCTCTAATTCTGACAATGCTCAAGAGCCCGGCCGAAATACGGTCCCTGCCGCACGCGTGCCGGTGCATAGCGCCCGCGGTTGCCCTCTGGAGCGCATGGAACTGGCTGGGCCACATGCCCGGCGGGCTCGTGCTCTCCGACCGGCCGGCCCTCGTGGTCGTGCTGTGCGTCCTGCTCGTCGTCGCGATGGTCCGCCACGCGGCCCGTCCGGTCGTCTACGCCGTGCTCGCAATGCTGGGGCACCTGCTGGCCGATACCCCGCTGGTCCTCGCCGTGGCCCTGTACGCGGCCGGCGTCCGGGTCCGCGGTCGACGCGTACTGGCCGCCCTCGCCGTGACGGGCTCCCTGGTCGCGGTCGCGGTCGCCGTCGCGGTCTACGGGCGTCCCCCGTCCGGCTCCTCCGGCCCGCTCGACCCCGGCTCCTTCGACGCGCGGCAGGCACTCGTGGCCCTCGCCCTCGCCCTGGGCCCGCTGTGGGCGGGGCGCACCTGGGGCCGGCGCGAGCGGGCCGCGGCGGCGGACCGCGAACGCACCGCGGAGCTGGAGCGGGCCCAGGCGCAGCTGGTGGAGCGGGCGGAGGCGCGGGAGCGGTCCCGGGTCGCCCGCGACCTGCACGACATCGTCGCCCACCGGGTGAGCGACATCGTGCTGGCCGCGAACGCGCTCGACGCCACCTCCCGCGCCGTCCTGCCCCCCGTGGCCGTGCGGACCGTCGACCGGATCCGGGAGAGCGGGCAGCGGGCCCTGGAGGAGCTGCGCGAGGCGCTGCACCTCGTCACGGCCGCCAACCTGGCCTGTCCGGCCGAGCGCATCCCCGAGCTGATCGCCCATGCCCGGCGGGGCGGACTCGACGTGACCCTGCATCAGGAGGGGCACGCCGAGGTGCTGCCCACCCCGCTCCAGCTGGCCGCGTACCGCGTGATCCAGGAGTCGCTGACGAACGCGACGAAGCACGCGGTGGGCGCGGCGGTGACGGTCCGGCTCGTCTGTGACGTCGAGGGGATCCGGGTGGAGGTGCGCGACAGCGGCGGCGTGCGGCTGCCCGCCCGTACCCTGCCCGGCGGTGGCAACGGGCTGGCCGGGCTGGCCGAACGGGTGCGGCTGCTGGGCGGCACCTTCACGGCCGGGCCCGCCGGTGACGGCTTCGCGGTGAGCGCGTCCGTACCGCACCGGCCGGCGCGGACGCCGGACACCGGGGCGGCGGGCTCACATCTCCTGCGGTCCGAGCCGGTTGACGAAGCGGGCCAGCTGCACCCGGCCGGTCAGGCCGAGCTTGCCGAAGAGCTGGGCCACGTGGTTCTTGACCGTCGCCTCGGTGACGCCGAGCCGTTCGCCGATGGCCGCGTTGGTCAGCCCGAGCGCGAGCAGGCGCAGCACGGAACGCTCGCGGTCCGTGAGGGTGGCGAGGAGGTCGAGGTCCTCGGCGGAGGCGGCGGTGTCCGCGCGCAGGGAGTCGAGCAGGCTCCGGGTCACCACCGGGTGCAGCACCGAGTGCCCGGCGCGGGCCGCGCGGACGGCTTCCAACAGGTCGTCGACCGTGAGGTCCTTCAGCAGGAAGCCGGACACCCCGAGGTCGAGCGCCTCGCGCACCCGGGACTCGTCGTGGAAGGCCGTCATGACGAGCACCCGCGGCGGCCGGGGCGCCTCCAGCAGCCGCCGGGCGACCACGAGCCCGTCCTCGTCGGGCAGGACCAGATCGACGAGGGCGACGTCCGGCCGGGTCCGTGCCGCTTCGACCACGGCCTGTGCCGCATCGCGGGCGACGCCCACCACCTCCATGTCCCCGGCGGAGCCGATGATCTGCTCCAGACCCGCGGCGGTGATGACGTTGTCCTCGATGACCAGCACTTTGATCAGCAACAGCGGGCTCCAGACGGTCACGGCGTACGGCCAACGTAACCTCCGGCCCGCTCGTACCGGTTCCCCTCCCCGCACCCCTCCCCCGCCCCTCCCCCCGTTCGGAGCAGCACGCGATGATCACGGTCCTGCCGGTCAGCGGCGATCACGAACTGCGCGCGGTGCTGCGCGACGAGCTCCGCGGCGCCGCCGACGTCAACCCGATCGGGGAGGCCTGGGACGAGGCGAGCGCGCGCGAGCGGATCCGGGTGCTGCTGCCGGACGTCGTCGTGGTGTACGCCGATGCGCGCATCGACGGCTTCGCCCTCACCCGGGAGTTGCGGCGGGGGCCGGGCGGCCCGGAGGTGGTGCTCGTCGGCCCGCCGGGCCCGCGCATCGTGGCGGACGCGGTGGCGGCCGGCGCGTCGGGGGTGCTGGCCGTGGGTGCGCTGCACAAGGACCTCGGGCGGGCGGTGCGGTACGTGGCGGCGGGTCAGGCCTTCTTCTCCGCGGAGATGACCTCGTACGTCCTCTCCCTCGTCGCCCACCGGCCACCGGCCGCGCGGCGGCCGTCGGCGGCCGTGTCGGAGGCGTTGACCGACCGGCAGCGCGAGGTGCTGGAGCTGCTCTCCACCGGTCTGTCCAACGCGGCGATCGCCGACCGGCTGCACCTGCGGGTGGCCACGGTGAAGACGCACGTCAGCGAGATCCTCACCCGCCTCGGCGCGCACAACCGGGTCGAGGCGGCCCGCATGCTCTTCCCGTGAGGGCCGACCCCCTGGCGCCCTTTATGGCCTTTACGCCCCTTAAGCCCGAGATGGTCGCCCCGCGCTGCGACCTTCGGCCGATGCTCCTAGGCCTTTAGTCGGCCGATGGTCCGTCCAGCGGTGCATACGCTGATAGGGAGTTCACTCCCACCGCACCGGATTGTCCACCATCGGAGCGGGGTTGAGGCCGTTCGGCGCCGGACGCCGGTCCGATCGGCTGCCACCGTGGGACCAGGTCGTCTCTTTCGGATCGTGTCGGTCGAGCCCGCGGCGTCCGGTGCCGTGCATGGCCGTGCCGCCGGGGCGCTCGTGTACTGGACGTACTCGGTCGCACCGGCAGTGCGGTCAGGCGCGGTGCCGGACGCCGCGGGCCCGGCACGATCCGAAAGAGACGACCTGGCCCCCGCACCACACCACGGCCGGACCGAGCCCGCGCCGGAAGACGTTGGGACCCATGAGCACCTACGCACTGCACCACAGGCGGCTGGGCACCCAGGTCGGACTCGTCCTCCTGCTGCCGCTCTGCCTGGCGCTCGGGCTCGCGGTGACCGTCGTGCGGGACGCGGCGGAGCACCACCACGACACGGTCGTCACCGAACGCCGCGCCTTCGTCGCGCTGGCCGCCACGGCCGTCACCCGCGGCCTGGAGAACGAGCGCGGCGCGCTCGCCCTGGCCGGGGGCAAGGTCACCGACCAGGTCGAGCAGCGCCGGCGGGAGACCGACCGGGCCGTCGAGAAGTTCCACGAGGACGCCGGCCCCGGCGCCGCCGACACCGCCCTCGCGCCCCGGCTGGCCCGCGCGCGCACCGCGCTGGACGGGCTGGACCGGGCCCGCGCGGCCGACCTCACCCGGCCCGGCGACCTCCCCGACGCGGTCTCCGCCTACCACGACGCCATCGAGGCGCTCGGCGCCCTCGCCTTCGCCCCCGGACCCGGTCCCGGACCCGATTCCGCGGACGGGACCGCCGCCCGGGCCACCGACACCGCCCGGGCGGTGCGCGCGCTGGCCGCCGGCACCGCCGCGCTGTCCGCGCAGCGCGCCCTGATCGACGCGGCCCCCGACACCACGGCCCTGTCCGGCAAGGACACCGCCTTCCTCGCCCGGCAGGACGGGCAGCGGCGCTACGCGGCGCGGGAGTTCCGGGCCGCCGCCGACGCCCGCAGCGCGCCCGGGCAGGACGCCACCGCGATCGACAACGGCTGCCTGGCCGCGCCGCTCGCCCGCGCGGCCGAGGGCAAACGGCCCGCCCGGGCCGAGTGGGGCGGCTGCGCCACCCGGGTCCTGGACCGGATGCACGAGGTCTCCTCCTCCCTGCAGGAGCAGTCGCTGCACGCGGCCTCCACCGCCCGGGCGCGCGCCTGGGAGGCGCTGCTCGCCCACGTGGCGCTGGTGGCCTGCGCCGTGCTGGTCTCCGCGGGAGTGGCGGCCTTCGTCGCACGGCGCCTGGTGCGTCGCCTCCAGCGACTGCGCAGGGCGGCGCTCAAGGCCCAGCACGAACTGCCCGCCCTGGTCGCCCGGGTGTCGCGCGCCCCCGACCCCGGGGGCCTGGCCCTCGACGTGACCCCGGTGGACCTCGGCGCCACCGACGAGGTGGGGGACGTGACCCGGGCCTTCGACGCCGTGGTGCGGGAGGCCGTCACGCAGACCTGTCGCCAGGTGGTGCTGCGCGCGGTGGTCCACGAGCGGCTCGCCGCGATGTCGCTCCGCTCGCACGTACTGGTCCACGAACAGCTGGACCTGCTCGGCCGGCTCCAGATGGCCGAGGGCGACCCGGACGCGCTGGACTCCTTCTTCCGCCTCGACCACCTCGCCAACCGGATGCGGCGGCACGGGGAGAACATGCTGCTGTTGACCGGCGCCGCGCCGGGCCGAGGCCACCCGCGCCCCGAGCCCCTGATCGACGTACTGCGCGCGGCGGCCTCGGAGGTCGACGAGTACACCCGGGCCGCCGTGCGCCAGCCGGTGCCCGCCGTCACCGTCCCGGCCGAAGCCGTCAGCACGCTGACGCACCTGCTGGCCGAGGTCATCGACAACGCCATCCGCTTCTCCCCGCCGGACCGACCGGTCGAGGTGTCCGCCGAGCTGCTGCCCGGGCAACAACTCGTGGTCCGGGTCCGCGACGAGGGGTCCGGCATCCCCCGCGAGCGGCTCGACGCCCTCAACGTGCTGCTCCAGGGCGCCCCGTCCGCCGACTGGATGGAGTCGGAGCAGATCGGGCTGCACGTCATCGGCAGGCTCGCCGCCCACCTCGGCGCCCGCGTCTGCCTCGACTCGTCGTGGCGGGGCACCACCGTCGTCGTCCACCTGCCGGCCGGGCGGCCGGCGACCGCACCGACAGAACGTCCCCTGGAGTGACCCGCATGCCCACTCACGTCTACCGCCTCGCCCAGCGGAAACTGCGCGCGCTCGGCCGCTGCGAGACGCCCCTGTCCCCGCGCCAGCGCCTCTTCCAGGACGCCGTCCTGGCCGTGTTGGTGGGGGCGGCGAGTTGCTTGGCCCTGGCCACCGTCCACGGGACCGGCCTGTTCCTGGGGTACGGGAGCAGCGTCGCGTGCGCGCTGGTGGCGGCCGGGAGCCTGATGTGGCGGCGCACCCGCCCCGAGCTGTGCGTGGCCGTCGCCCTCGCCACGACCCTGGCGTCGGACGAGGGCACCGCGCTGATCGCCGCCGTCTACGCGACGGCGGTGTACGGGCGGCGCCGACCCGGCGCCGTCGTCGGCGCGGCGGTCCTCGGTTACGTGTGCACGCGTCCGCTGATCGGGGACTTCGTGGACGACCCGCGCTGGCAGGTGTACGTCGCCGTCGTCAACTTCGTGGTGCCGGCGATGCTCGGCTGCCTCGTGCGCCGCCAGCGGGAGTTGCGGGAGCGGCTGCGGGAGCGGCTGTCGAGCGCGGAGTCCGCGATCGACAGCGCCGCGCGCTTCGCCATCCTGGAGAAGCGCACCCAGCTCGCCTTCGAGATCCACGACACGGTCGGCCACCACGCCACCTACCTGGTGATGCGGGCGGGAGCCGCGCAGCGCCGCAAGGGGCTCACGCCCGAGGTGGCCGCGGAGTTCGGGGCGATCCAGGACGGCGCCATCACGGTGATGCAGGAGCTGCGCGGGGTGATCAACGTCCTGCGCGAGCCGGACGATCCGGACGAGCCGCTGCGCGGCCACCTGAGCTGCAACGAGTTCCTGGAGGGCCTGACCCGCAACATGCGGGCCATCGGCATGGACGCCTCGCACGCGGTCGAGGGCCGCCCGCGCGACCTCGGTCAGCGGTGCGAGTCCCTGCTCTACCGGGTCAGCCGGGAGGCCCTGACCAACGCGGCGAAGTACGCGCCGGGGGCGCCGGTCCGGGTCCGGCTGGTGTACGGGCCCGGCACGGTCTCCCTCCAGGTCGTCAACGGGCGGACCTGCGAACACCCGGGCCCGGGCGCCGGGTACGGCTCGGCCGGGCTGGGGCTGCGCGGGCTGACCGACGCGCTCGTCGCGGTCGGCGGCTGTTTCGACGCGGGGCCGGTGGCCGGCGGCGGCTACCGGGTCCAGGCGGTGGTCCCGCTGCCGGCCGGACCGGACCGGGTCGCCATGCCCGCCCCCCGCGGGCCGACCGAGCAGACCGAGCAGATCCAGCACTCCGAGCACTCCGAGAACGAAGGACGCGCCCTGTGAGCATCCGCGTGGTAATCGTGGACGACCAGACGATCATCCGGTCCGGGCTGCGGATGATGATCGAATCGGGCGACGGGTTCGAGGTGGTCGGCGAAGCGGTCGACGGCGCCGAGGCCCTCGTCCAAGTACGGGTGCACCGGCCCGACATCGTGTTGATGGACCTGCGGATGCCGCACGTCGACGGCATCGCCGCGACCCGCAAACTGCTGGAACTGCCCGATCCGCCGCGGGTGCTGGTGCTCAGCACCTACAGCGGTGACGGCCAGGTGCTGGAGGCCCTGGAGGCCGGGGCGAGCGGGTTCCTGCTCAAGGACCTGCGCTGCGAGGAGCTGTTCTCCGCGCTGGAGGTGGTGGCCACCGGCGGCCGGGTCTTCGCCCCCGAGGTGCTGCGCAGCCTGGTGCGCCAGGCGATGCGGCGCGTCCCGGTGCGGGTGGACGGCGTCGACGCGAAGGTGGCCTCGCTCAGCGACAGCGAGCGCAAGGTGCTGCGGCTCATCGGCATGGGGATGACGAACGAACAGATCGCCCGGGAGCTCCACCTGGCGGGGACCAGCGTGAAGACGTACGTCTCGCGCACCCTGGCCAAACTCGGCCTGGAGAACCGCACCCAGGCCGCGGTGGTGGCGTACGGCATGGGCCTGGCGACGACGCCCCCGGCGCCCTAGGGCGGCCGCGTCAGCGGGGGCCGGACGACGCCGTGTGGCGGGCGGTGGTGGCGCGGCGGCCGCCGCGCCTGGCCCGGGGGCGCCGGCCGGCCGGGCGGGGGGCGTGGCCGAGCCGGACCCGGACCTCGGCGCCGCCGAGCACGGAGCGGCCGATGCTCACCTCGCCGCCGGTGGATTCGGCGAGCTTGCGCACGATGTCGAGCCCGAGGCCCGTGGAACCGGCCCGGCCGCCCTCGTTGCCGCGGCGCAGGGCGGCCTCCGGGTCGGCGATGCCGGGGCCCGCGTCCGAGACCAGCACGATCAGCGCGTCGCCGCCGCGGTGCAGGTCGACGGAGAAGCCGGTGCCCTCGGGCGTGTGCCGGAAGACGTTGCCGAGCATCACGTCGAGCGCGGCGGCCAGCTCCGCCCGGGCCACCGGTACGGTCGCGGGCTCCTCGGTGCCCGCCACGCGGACCGGACGCCCCTCGTCCTCGGCCAGGGCCGCCCAGAAGTCGAGGCGTTCGCGGACCACCGCGGCGGCGTCGCAGCCGAGGCCGGGCACCGGTCCGGTGCCGGCGCAGGGGCGGTGCTCGCGGGCGCTGCGGATGATCGTGTCGACCTCCCCCTCCAGCTTCGCGACCGCGGCGCGGGTCTGCTCGGCGGGCGGGCCGTCGCCCAGCGAGGCGGCGTTCAGCCGCAGGGCGGTGAGCGGGGTCCGCAGCCGGTGGGAGAGGTCGGCGGCGAGCTCCCGCTCCGCTTCGAGCAGGCTGATCACCTGCTCGGCCATCCTGTTGAACGCCTGGGCCGCGGTGCGCAGTTCAGCCGGCCCCGCCTCCGGCACACGGGCGTCGAGCCGCCCTTCGCCCAGCGCCTGCGCGGCCGCGGCCAGCCGTTCGGCGGGGCGCACCATCCGGACGCCGAGCCGGTCGGCGACGACGACCGAGCCTGCGACGAGCGCGACGGCGACCCCGGCCAGCACCAGCCAGGCGGTGCGCACCCCCTCGGTAACGTCATGCGCGGGCACGAACACCTCCACCACGGCCGTCCGGGAGGCGCCCAGCACGGTGGGCTGGAGGACGACCCACCCGCCGGACACCGCGATCCGCACCATCCGGCCGCGCCGCTCGACGTCCTCGACGTCCTGCGGCCGGACCCGGGTACCACCGAGTTCGGCGACCGGGACCTCCGGCACGTGGATGGACATGCGCCCGTCCTCACCGGCCCGCGTGCTCGCCAACGCGTGGGCGAGCGGCTCGCGTTCGGTGGTGAGGGACAGCACCGGCCCGATCGCGGCGCCCTCGCGCTCGGCGGCGGTGAAGGCCCGGTCGCGGGCCGCGTCACGAACGGCGATGGCGAGCGGGACCGCGAAGGCGGCGACGACCATCAGGGTGACCGCGAGGCACACCCGTATGAGAGCCCATTTCATGCGGTGTGGGCGCCCGCTCCGAAGCACGCCGACGTGCCGGGCGCCTCCAGCTTGAAGCCGACCCCGCGGACGGTGTGGAGGTAGCGCGGCTGCGCGGCGCTCTCGCCGAGCTTGCGGCGCAGCCAGGACAGGTGGACGTCGATGGTCTGGTCGTCGCCGTAGGTCTGCTGCCAGACCTCCGACAGCAGGACCCGCCGGGGCACCACGGCGCCGGGGCGTTCGGCGAGGAAGGCGAGCAGGTCGAACTCGCGCCGGGTCAGCTCCAGCATCCGATCGCCGAGGGCCGCCCTGCGGCGGACCGGGTCGATGCGCAGCTCGCCCACGGCGATGAGGGTCGGCTCCTCGCCGCGGCCCTCGTCGTACGAGGCGCGGCCGGAGCGGCGCAGGACGGCGGAGAGCCGTGCGGAGAGCTGTTCCACCGAGAACGGTTTCGTCAGGTAGTCGTCGGCGCCGCGGTTGAGCAGCCGCACTATTTCTGATTCGTCGTCACGGGCGGTCGCGATGATGACGGGGACGTCGGTTATCCCCCGCATCATTTTCAGGACTTCGGAGCCGTCGAGATCCGGCAGTCCGAGATCGAGGATGACGACGTCGATGTCCTGGGCGGTCACTTCGCGCAATGCTTCGATCGCCGTTCCGGCACTTCGCACCACGTGACCGGATTCGGTCAGATGACGAATGAGGGCCGAGCGCACGAACAGGTCGTCTTCGACTACGAGCACACATGCCATGGCTCGAAGTGTACGACACGACTTCCCGACAGCGAACGTCGGCAAAGGAATGCGGACTTCGGCTCGTTCGGCGCGATCCGCGTGATCGGCTCGTTCGGCTCGTTCCGTTCGGCTCGTTCGGCTCGTTCGGTGCGATCGGTGTGATCGGTTTGCGGCACCGCTGGATCCGGACGAAGCGTATTGATTTCTTTGCACCGCGCGAAGGGCGCTGGATACGCTGCCGGAATGGAGACAGGATTGCTGCGCAGATCCGTGTGGCTGTTGGCCATGGGAGCGGCGGTCGCGGTTTCCTGGTGGGGCATCCGCAGCGTCATGCACGGGGCCGTCGACGATCCGCCGCAGGCCCTGCTGATCACGGCCGGAGCCTCTGCGCCCGCAGCACCACCGAAGACCACACCGTCCACCGCGCCGTCACCGAACACCCCGTCCGTTTCCTCTTCCCCGCCGGCCGGTGCCGGTGCGCGCAACCAGGGCGAGCGCTCCGGCGGTCCGAGCACCCCGCCGGGAACGAACGGCCCGAGCACCGGTCCGTCGCGGAGCACCGGGAACACCCCCTCACCGTCGCTCTCCGCGGGCCGGGGGGAGACGCAGTCGCGCGTCACCGAAGGCGGCACCGTCACGTTCGCGGTCCGAAAGGACTCCGCCAGCCTGCTCACGGCCTCGCCGGCGCCCGGCTGGTCCGTGCAGCGCTGGGAGGAGGCCAAGTGGATCCGGGTGACCTTCACCCGCGGCTCCACCTCGGTCTCCGTGTTCTGCGTCTGGCACGACCAGGCACCCACCATCACGACCGATCCGGCCTGACCGCCCCGCCGGTACCGCCAGCTCCGTCCCCCGCTCCGTCCGCCGGGTCGGCGCCGCGGGCCCGTAGACCCGCTTGGCGGCCCACCCGGTGCGCGGCCAACGCCCGGCGGTAGCCGGCGGAGGGCTCCGCGGCCCCGTCGGCCCCTTGCACCTCCCGTGCCCCTTCCACCGGCGGTCGGGTCGTCGGGTCCGCCGGATCCCGCTGGGTGGGGAGGGCCGGCGGGTCGGGCAGGTCCGGTGACCCCGGCGGAGCCTCCTCCAGGACGCGTATCTCCCGTACCCGCGCGCCTCCCCGCTCCGCGGCGAAGCGGCGCAGCAACTCGTCCCGCAGGAGCCGCAGGTGCAGGACGTACGCCGGGGAGTCGGGCAGCAGGTCCAGCCTGCCCTCGGCCTCCGAGAAGCCCACGGCCCGTACGTGCCCGGCCAGTTCGACCGCGACCCCGGGCCAGCGGGCGAGCACCCCGTCGGGACCCCGGCCCGGGCCCCAGGCCCGCTCGGTCACCACGCCGCGCACCACGGCGCCCAGCGGCTCCGGTTCGCGCGCGCCGCCGCCACCCGCCGACCGGACGCGCCGGGCGGCGGTCCGGGCACCCGGCTCGGCGGCGCTCCGGGCGGCCGCGCGGGCGGCCTCCAGGGCGACCCGGGCCAGGTCGGCCCCGGAGCCGGGGCCTTGGCCGCCGGGGGCAGGGGTCACGACGCGGCCCGGGGGTCGGCGAGGGTCAGCAGCGCGGTGGCCCGGGCGAGCCCGAGCACGCGCCGCACCAGCTCCTCGCCGTAGACCTCGGCGGCCCGCTCGCTGCCCCAGGCCCGGACGGCGGAGCGCACCAGCGTGCTGTCCCCGAGCATGAACTCGGCCCGGGCGGTCTCGCGCAGCAGGGCCGTGTCGTCGGGTGCCAGCG
The DNA here is from genome assembly GCF_044759975.1 of Streptomyces sp. NPDC098789. Lineage (NCBI taxonomy): Bacteria > Bacillati > Actinomycetota > Actinomycetes > Kitasatosporales > Streptomycetaceae > Streptomyces > Streptomyces sp. NPDC098789. Next base: position 69,798 of record NZ_JBIWAJ010000009.1, on the reverse strand, counting down.
GCAGGCCGCCGGGGGTGGCCCGCGGCGCGGCGGGGGCGGGGCGCAGGTCGGTGCGCGGCCGGGGCACGAGGGCGGTCGTGACCAGCTCTCGTACGGCGCGGGACCGCGGTGCGTTCGTGGCGGGCAGCCAGCCTCGGTGGCGGCGCTGTCCGGCGGCCCGGGAGTCCCGCCAGTCCTCGACCGCCATGGCCCGCTTCTGCGGGGTGTCGAGGAGCGTTTCGGCGCCCTGGAGCAGGGTCGCCAGCAGCCCGGAGGGGCGGCGGACCTGATCGGCCTCGCCGCGGGCGTGCAGCCAGGCCATCACCTCGTCGGCGGTCCAGCCCGCGTCGGCGACGTGCCGCACGATCCAGGCGATCCGGGGGGTGGAGCTGCGGCCGAGCCAGCCGACCCGGCGGATCAGTTCGGCGGCGAGCCGGAAGCGGTGCCCGACGGCATTGAGCCGTCCGGCCTTGCTCGTGCCGGTGGTGGATGTGGGTGGTTTCCCGCGACCGAGCTTCGCCTCAGGGGGCGGACGAGTATCACCGGTAGGGGAAAGAGCGGGAGGAGCAACCCCCTTTGGGGTGCAACGGGCGAGCGCCCCGAAGGGGGTCGCCCGGCCCGCACGGGAGCGCCGGCGCCGTGCGCTGCGGACGGCCTTGCGGCCCAGCGCGGCCATCTCGGCCCGCCCCGCTTCGGCCATCCCGACCGGACGGCGCCGGACCCCGGTGCCGATCACGCGGACCCCGAGGCGGTCGTCGAAGGCGGCGGGGACGATCCTGGCGAACTCGCTCGCCCGCCGGCCCTGGGCCCGTATCCGCGTGCCGCGCTGGACGTAGGCGAGCAGACCGGCCTGCCGGAGCATCTGGAGGTGGTACTGGACGGTGCGTTCGCTCAGCCCGAGCCGGCGCGCGAGGTGGTCGACACCGGGGCGGCAGGGGGAGAACCGGACGAGTTCGTCCGCGATCCGCACGGTGGTGTCGCCGAAGGCGGGTCCGTGGGCACGGCGGGGGCGGTAGTGCCCGCCGTCGGCGACCCAGTGCACGGCCTGCATCCAGCCGTAGCCGTCCGAGGCGATCCGGCCCGTCGTGGTCGACACCCATTGCCCGGCCTCGGGGGTCCACAGCGGGTCTTCGACGCGGACGCTCACCGGGGCCGGGGCGCTCACCGGGGCGCTTCCCGGGGTGCTCACCGAGGGGCTCACCGGTTCGCTCCCCCGGCCCTCGACGGCCGAATGGTGGCGGGCCGGAGACGGCCTGATTGAAAAATGGCATGGCGGTAGTGCAAAATGGCGAAGCCTTCTCGTACGACGAGAGCATGGCAAAGCCGACTCTCGTACTTCTCCTCGGGTGTTCGGCAGGAACGGTTCGAATGCCGGGACGACCGGGCGTAAGCCGGTCGCCGGATTCCTTCGGAAGGCCTGCGAAGCCTTCCGGAGACTGGAAACACCGGGCGGGTGACTGCGAAACACCCCGACCCCCGGTGTCTTCCCAACGGCTGAGCCGTCGTGGGCCTACGTCATTTCGGCCTCCCCGTTAGCAGGGGGGACCGGAATGACGTACGGCCGCACCGCGTACGGGGCGACGCCGCGCTTCCTCACCGCGCGGACCCGGAGTTCCCGCCGCGGCGGCGCCGCGAGGCCAGCGAGGCCATCGCGTCGGGCAACTGGGACGCCCACAGGCCCACCGGGATGCGGAAGGCGGAGCGCCCGCCGAGGTACTTGAGGTCGAAGGAAGCCCGCTGGTCGGGCGACGTCACCAGGTGGACGGAGTCCTCCAGGACCCACAAGGCCGTTTCCGAGGTGGTGGCGGGGTCGCACGCGGCCCGCCGGGCGGCGTCGACCGCCGACTGCTGCCACAGCTCCAGATCCTGCCGGGCGCTGCGCGGGCGGCGCGTACCGGGCCAGACGATCTGGCAGACGAAGGCGTACACGCGCAGCGCGACGACGTCCTCCTCGAAATGCGGCTCGCTGAGCACGCCCTGGTCCCGCGCCTTCCAGGCCCACGATTCGCTGAGCCCCGCCGCGGCGGCGACAGCACTGGTACTGAGCTTTCCACTGGGCAAGGACATCCAGCGCCATCTCCGTCACAGGTCCGCGGTTCACCGTTAACGGGATCATAACGCAAAACGGAATGAAGTCTCGCGTCACTAGAAACGGCGATGGCACTCAATTGCCAGGGCCCTGCCAGGGTCCCCGCCAGCGCCCGGAAAACAGCCGTGGAATCACCAGCGAGAGGATTTCCCATTGTTTTTCGGCACTGCTGTCACAAGGAATTGTGAGCTGTTGGTGACATCGATGGAGCGATCGTTGCGGAGATGGTTCGTCACAGCGTTGCAGGCATCGTTGCAGCCATGGGTCGGAGGGTGGCCCGATGGCCCGGCCGGCCCGGTGGCCGTTGCGGTCGGCTGTCGGTCAGGGCTTCTTGACCGGCCGCTGCAACGGCCCCTCCGTCTCCAGGGCGTCCAGGAAGGTCTCGATTCCGGCGGAGACCACCTGGGTGCCGCGCCGGCCGAAATCCGCCTCCTGGAGCTGCATCTTCATTCCGGAGGCCAGCGCGTACGCCCCCCGGCCGACCCGGTAGGTGGACGGTTGGGTCCGCTCCTGGTCCCAGAGCTGACCGGTGCCGAATTCCTCGGCCATGGCGATGAGCGCGCCGACGTCGCCGGGCATGTGTCGCAGGGCCGCGTCCACGTAGTGGCCGATGGCCAGGTGCGGGTTCCCGGTGGTGCGCCGGTCCCGGTTGACCCGCGTCTTGAGCCGGGCGAGCACGTCGGGCGCGATGCGGAAGCCGTGCGCGCGCCACTGCGAGGAGCGGAGCTTGGCGTCGGCGTAGCTCACGTGGACGGCGCCGTGCGCCCACGGTCCGGTGGGCCGGTCGACGGGTGCGCCGGGCTCGACACCCCCGGGCACCGGGGGCCCGAGGGGCACGGCGGCGGGCGAGGCCGGTACGCCGCCTGCCGCGGGGACGTCGGCCGCGGGGACTTCGGGCCGGGGTACATCGGCCCGAGGTACGCCGGCCTGCGGTACGCCGGTCACCTCGTCCGGGTGGGACGCGGCCGCGGCGGGCAGCGGGGCCGGGCCGGGGGCCTGGCCGCCCGAGCCGAGGAAGGAGCGCCCGGCCACCGCGTCCGCACCGGCGAGCAGGTCCTTGACCAGGGAGCTCCCCTGGATCCGGAAGTAGGACGGCGGCATCCGCTTGCCCCGGGCCGCTCGGCCCGGAGTCGACTCCTCAGACACGGGGCACCTCGCCCTCGATGCGTTCGGGCGTCTCCCACTGCTCCGGGGGCTGCCCCATCCTGCGCAGGATCTGCACCATCAGCTCGCCGTACATCTTGCCCGGGGTGTAACTGGCGTAGCGGACGACGGCGGGCACCCCGAAGGCGAACGAGTCGCTGATCCGGTTGTCGACGCGGATGTCCGTCCGGAAGGGGGCCAGGTCGGTGTCGAGCATGCCGTTGCGGATGTTGACCTCCTGCATCTTCCACTTGGACGGCGGATTCGACCGGTTGATGATCGCCCCGAGGTACTGGGGGTCGCACTCGCCCCCGGTGCGGTCCTTCACGTAGCGCACCGTGCCGCGGGTGGCCGCCGCGCCCTTGAGCGCCGGGTACTCGGGGACGCACACGGTGAGCACGTAGTCGGCGGCCGCCAGCGCGGTGGCGGACATCGATGTCACCGCGGGCGGGGTGTCGATCACCACGAAGTCGAATTCGGAGGCGACCTCCAGGAGCATCCGCCGCAGCACGGGGGTCGCCTGGTACCCCTTCTTGTGGATCAGGTCCTGGGCCGCCGTCATCGTGGATTCCTCGCAGGCCAGCAGGTGCAGCGAGCCCGCTCCCTCGAAGTCGGCGAGCAGCTCGCTGCGGTCGAACCAGATGGCGGGCAGGTCCATGCGCATGCCCTGGAGCCGCCCCTGCATGACCCAGCCGAGCGAGCGGGCGAGCTGCTCCTCGCTGGAGAGGTTCAGCCCGAGCGCGGTGCCCGCCTGGGCCTGCGGATCGAGGTCGACGACGAGGACCCGCTGCCCGGCCAGGGCCAGCCCCGCGCCCAGGTTGACGGTGGAGCTCGTCTTGCCGACGCCACCCTTCTGCGTCGCCACGGAGATGATCTTCACAAACACCCTCGGTGGTCGGCGGCGCGCTGCCCGGTTCCTCTGTCACGAGACCGGGACGGCGCCACGTTTCCTGTCGGCGCTCTCGGATCGTGGGCGTACCGCGCCTCGTCCGCCACGCATGCATTCACGATCTTCGATTGACACCGGAATAACAGGAGGACCATAACAGCAGCCACTGTGATCCTTCGGCGACAGGGGAGCTTTCTTGCTAATCGACCACGCGCGCCCGCTAAATACTGTCCATAAAGACGATATTGACCCCGACGGACCAGTAAGAGGCGTACGGCCCTTGCGGATCCGGATCCGACCCTTTGGTCCCGCGAATTACGGGACCAAAGGACCTCGCGGAGCGGGGCCTTTAGTCCCTGAACATCGCGATCCCGCTCCCCCCTCCCCCGACTTTCCGCCTTTCCCGTGCCGCAGGTCCGTACGACCGGCCGGCCGATCGTCCTCTTGGCCACAGGACTGTCGACTCGGGGCCAGACCGGTCAACCAACGGCCAGAAACGCCCATACCGACAGAAACTCGACGAGTGTCAGAAAGGGGACACGGTGCTGAAATAGAACCGCCCCATTCGACACAGGGATTCAGTGCCGGGATTCGGCGCCGAGATTTCTCACCGAGGCAGTGAATCCAGGACCTACGACCCTTCCCCCCCTCTCGAATCTGCCACCACCCTGTAAGGAAATTCGAGCAGCTCGCCAGATTTCCGGGAGGACGATAGTGTGCGACGAGCCCGCCGGTCCGCGGAACCGCGCCACCGGGACCGGACGATGAACGGCCCCACCGCCCCCGCCCGGCGCCGGGCGGGGTCCGGACCCCGCTACCAGCGCGTCGCGGACGCCCTCCAGCAGTCCCGCGGCCCAGCGCCGAGCGTCGGGGAGATCGCACGGCTCTACGGGGTCTCGGTCACCACCGCGCAGTTCGCCCGCCGGGCCCTGCACACCCGGCAGGGCGTCGGGCGCCACCGGATCGTGAGCACGCACGCGATGGTCCTGGTGCACGGCGAAGGCCCGCTGTGGCACCGGGTCGCCACGGACCTCCGGCGCGCGATCCTCTCCGGCCGCCTCAGCCACCGCATCCCACCGCGCGTACGGCTCGCCGCCGACTACGGGGTCAGCGTGTACACCGTGAACCGCGCGGTCGCCGACCTCGTCTCGCAGGGCCTGCTGCACATCCTGCGCGGCGCCACCCACGTGGTGACACCCCACCCCCGCCCCCCGTCCGCGCGCTGAAGGACGTGATCTGGAGCGTCGAGCGGATCGCGCTGCCCAACGAAGAGTTCCGGACCCGAGAGGATCTCCGGTCCTTGTACATGCCGTTCGACGCTCTCCTCTTCTTCGGCGACAACGGCGGCGGAGACCGGTTCGCGCTCCCGGTTTCCCCGCTCCGTCCCGACGTGTTCGTGTGGGACCACGAGAACGACAGCCGTACCTGGGTGGCGCCGAGCCTGGAGCGGTACCTCCGCAGCGCGCTCTCCCGGCCCGGTGAGGACTGGTACCGCTGAGCGCGGCCGGTTCGAACCGGCCGCGGACTCGCGCTGCGCTGCCCGGGCGGCGGCCCCGACGGCGACGTCGACGGCGAAGCACCCGGCGGCGGCGCCGGGTGCTTCGATGGCACGGGGGATGTGGAGCGGGGACTCAGGCGGGGCCGACCGTGATGTGCTGGGTCGGGTCGGTGGTGTCGCGGACGGTGTATTCGGCCGAGATGGCGGCCGAGGTGATGGACGTCGGGCAGAAGAAGGAGCCCTCCAGCTTCACCGGGATCGCCGCTTTGTCCAGGACGACCGCGGGCGCCGCTCCCGCCCCGGCACGCCAGTTGGCCTGGGCGGTCGCGGGGCCGCCGGGTGCCGCGGTCGCCGAGCAGGAGAGCAGCCCGCTGGTCCGCAGGACGAAGCCGCCCGCGGGGATCGACAGTCGGGCGGTGCTGGGCGCGCCGTGTTGGAGCAGCAGCTGCCAGGGGCCGTGGTCCTCGTTGGTCTCGACCGCGACGCGCAGGCCCGGTGCGTCGGTGGTGCAGTCCTGGAAGACCGGCGGGGTGATGCGCAGGGCGACCGGGCCGGCCGGGTTGGTGTGCGCGGCTCCGGCCGGGACCGTGTTGTGGACGGCGTCCTTGCCCGGGAGCGAGGAGGAGCGCGCGCAGGTCACGGTGATCGGCCCGGCCTCGAAGACCACGGGCTGCGCGGCGACCGCCTCGAAGCGGTGGCCGGCCGGCGAGAGCGAGGTGCCGGAGGCGGCGCTCGGGGCGGCCTGGGCGGTCGCCGGGACGACGGCGAACGCGGTGGCCAGGGCCAGGCAGAGCGCGGCGGCCGGGAGGGAGGGAACAGCGGAGGCTAACCGGAAGTTCTTGATCGTTTCCATGAGTTGAGCATAAGAATTCCCGTTGATCCCGATCAGGGCCGAACGTCCTGTCGCTTCAGGGTAGTTGTGCCATAGATCCGACCAACTGCCCCTGGGCTCGGGCCGGGGCGGGCCTGCGGTGCTCCGCCCCCGGGGCCGCCGCCCCAATGGGGAGAAGCGGCCCCGGCGTCGGGGGCGGTGTCGGTCGGCCGGCGGCTGGCCCAGGTGCTCGTCGGTCAGGAGGGCGCTGTCGTGACCGGGGTCAACGCCCTGGTGGGACGCTACTGGTCAGAGGCGTCCGGAGTGACGAACAGGTCCTGGAGGGTCTGGGTCGCCAGGTTGAGCAGCCAGGTGTGGGCGGCGTCATCGTCGTAACGCTGGTGCCAGAGCAGGTAGAGCGGTACGGGCGGCAGTTCGAACGGCAACGCCAGCATGGTCAGGCCCAGTTGGTCGCGGGCGGAGCGGGTGACCGCTTCGGGGAGGGTGACCACGGCGTCGGTGTCACGGGCGAGTTGCAGTGCGGTGTCCGTCGCGGGGGCGGAGACGATGACACGGCGCTCGTGGCCGAGGGCGGAGATGACCTCGTCGACCCGGTCGCGCAGCGCGCCACGCCGGGAAACGGTCACGTGATCGGCGGCCGCGTACCTCTCGACGGTCACCGGCCCTTCGGTGAGCGGATGCCCGGCTCGGAGAGCAAGGATGATCCTGTCCTGGCCGATGAGGCGGTGGCGGATGTCGGGCTGAGGCGGCGGTCCGGCACTGGAGGCCACATCGACCTCGCCGCGACGCAGCTCAGGGCTGTCGTGGCCCGGCTCGACCGTGAGGCGCATCTTCACCTTCGGGGCTTGGCGGTGCACCGCGGCGACGAGGGCGGTTCCGCAAGCGGTGGTGAGGGCGTCGTGCAAGCGAACGGTGAACACCCGCTCCAGCCCCGCCAGGTCGAGGTCCGTACGGGAGGACAGCAACTGGTGGGCTTGCTGTACCAGGACATGGACCTCCGTGCGCATGGCCAGTGCGCGAGGGGTGGGCGTCATGTGGCGTCCGGTACGCACCAGGATCTGGTCACCGGTGGCTTTGCGGATCCGGCCCAGCGATCGGCTCATCGCCGGCGCGGTGACGTGGAGCCGTTCTGCGGCTCCGGCCACGCTGCCCTCTTCCAACAGCGCGTCCAGGGCCGTGAGCAGGTTCAAGTCCAATTGCATGCCGGTCACTATACGAACGGAAAACATGCACTTGCTATTGACGGCAGGGCCTCGGACGGTGCTGTCGGACATCCCGGAGGCCCAGGTCACAGGGCTGCTGCCGGCGTAGTCGTACTCCGCCGCCGACTCCGGCCGCTACCGTGCGGCGATCGCACGGACCGAGTCGGCGATGGCCCGGTGGTCCTTCCTCAGGATCGCGCCGTGGTTGCTGGCGACCTTCGCACCGATCTCGATGTGCGCGTTGCGCGCCACCACCGCGTCGAGACCGGCCCGGATCCGCTCCTGTTCGTCCCCGCGGCTGCCGAGGGAGGTGCCCGAGGCGACCACGTACCGCACCGGGACCGTGATGGCGTCCAGTACGGGGCCCAGTTCGGCCTCGCGCGAGAGCACGCCGATCTCGATGTTGCTGTCCGCCTGCTGCTCGGCGGTCATCCGGGGGGCCAGACCGGTCGGGCGCAGGAGCGGCATGAACCAGGACATCCGACGGAACATCGTGCGGATGCGCGCCTCCATGGCCTCGTCCAGCCAGTCGGAGGGGAAGGCGCCGTCGACCAGGACCGCGCCCGAGCAGCGCTCCGGGTTGCGCGCGGCCCAGTGCGCTCCGAGGTAGGCGCCGTAGGACCAGCCCACCACCAGGGCCCGCTCCACTCCCCTGGCCGCGAGGACCGCGTCGACGTCCCGGACGCCGGCCTCGAAGGAGTAGTCCGACGAGCGCTTCGACTTCCTGCCGCGGGCCCGCTCGTCGTAGGTGATGTGCCGCCAGGTGGGCCCCAGTTCGCGGATGACGTGCCGCCAGTACCCCTGGGTGCCGAACTGGCCGTTGAGGTAGACCACGGGGATGCCGGGGCCGCCGGTGTCGGTGACGGCCAGGGCCGTGTCGTCGACCGGCACCATGACGGTCCACGTGGTCGAGGTGTTCGAGGCGGTCGAGGCGGTCGAGGCGGTCGAGGCGGTCGAGGTGGAGCTGTCGTGGCCGTTCATCCGGTCCCCCTGGTCGCGTGCGGTGTCCGTGCGGTGCGTCGGCGGGCCGGTTTCAGAGGCTGCGGGCATCGATGTCGCCGTGGGAGGTGGTGGCGCGGATGTCGAGCGCGGCGACGCCGTCGCTCTTGAGGGCGTTGCCGATCCGGCCGTGGCCCGTGCCCGCGTCCAGGGTGGCCGAGGTTCCGGCGGCCGCCCCGACCGAGATGTCGCCGGAGCGGGTGCTGAGGACCACGGTGCCGCGCACCGCCTCGGCGATCCGGATGTCGCCCCGCGCGGTGCTGATGTCCGCGGGGCCGTTCAGCCGGCCGATCTCAACGTCGCCGTCGATGGCGGTGAGGCGGACGCTCGCGGCCTCGTCGATCTTGATCTGCCGGTACGCACCGTCGAAGGCGACGTCGCCGAGGCGGCCCACGCCGCGCAGTTCGGCACTGGTGGTCGTGGCCTCGACGTGGGAGCCGGCGGGCAGCTGGACCGTGACCGTCAGTGATCCGGTGGGGCCGAAGGGCCGCTTCTCGGTCCCGGCGGTGCGGATCCGCAGGACGCCGTCGACGTAGGTGACGGCCGTCTGCTCGGCGGCCTTCACGTCGCGCTTCTTGGTGGGGTCCGCGGGCAGCACCTCGACGGTGGTGTCGGTGCGGTGTGCGGCGATGAGCTGGACGCGGCCTGCGGGGATCTCCAGGACGGTGGAGATCGGGGTGGTGGTGGCGAACTTCAGCATGGTGTCCTCCGTGCTCGTTGCGGTTTCTGACAAAAGAAACGCTACGTTGCTTTCCGGATTCCAACAACGAGTTCATTGCTATGGAGTTATGTTTTCCCAGGTCAGGGCAGGTAATTCGTTGCAACGGAGGAGCTTCTAACGCAACGACCAGCCATCACTTCGTTGCAATGATAGAGAGGTGAACGCTCCGTCCGCCGCCCGTGGGGCGCGGACGTCATCCGCTCCGCGGGCCCGGCGGCGCGATCAGGGCCCGGGCCACCTCGGGTGCGTGGGCCGCGAAGGGACCGAGGTCCGTGGCGCGGGCGTAGGCCGGGTGGTCCCGGTGGTCCGCGAGCCGGTCCAGGGCGCGGACGCCGTAGTAGGCGGACGGCGCCTGCGGCCCGCGGGGGGAGGCGGCCGGGGCGGCGGTGCCCGCCACCACGTACGGGAGCTGCTCCTCGAAGAGTTGCTGGCAGGCCCGGATCCCGCGGAGCATGACCTGGTGGTAGCGGGCGTCGGGGGCGATCGGGAAGCGGTGCTCGGCCAGTACCGGGCCGGTGTCGATGCCCGCGTCGACCTCGTGGAGCGTGGCGCCGTACTCCGGGTCGCCGTGCAGCAGCGCGAACAGCAGGGCCACCGAGGGCAGTCCGCGGTGCTGCGGCAGCAGGCCGTTGTGGACGTTGAGGATGCGCAGGCCCCGGGAGAGCAGCGGGGCGCGCAGGATCCGCCGGTTGTTGAGGGACCAGACGATGCCGTCGGTGCAGGCGGCCGCGAGGGCGGCGGCGCAGGCGTTGACGTCGGGCGCGTCCAGGTGCGGGGCCCCGGCCGCGTCGCAGGGGTCCGTACAGCACACGAGGTCGATGGGATGGCCTTGGCCCGCGGCGTGCCGCACGGCCCGGCGCAGCAGGGCGCCGTCTCCGATGAAGATCATGCGGACACCTCTTCCCGGGCGGCCTCGATGTGGGCGCAGACCTGATCGAGGGTCACTTCGCGGACCAGTGACTCCAGTGCGCCCATGAAGCGGTCGGCCTGGGCCCGGGTCAGCAGGTCGGACGAGACCGCCGTGAGCATCTCGATCAGGGAGAGGGAATCGCCGCCGAGGTCCTGGAAGTCCGCACCGGGCTCCAACGCGGCCCCGGCGTCCGTCCCGAGCACCACCGCCCAGTGCCCCGCGACCCGCACCCGGAGGTCGTCCGGCCCGGGGGGCGTCGGGTGGCCGGTGAAGGGGTCGGGGAGGGCGTCGAGGTCGGCCTTGCCGGCGACCGTGCTCGGGATCTCCTCCACCAGGACGAGGTGCGCCGGGACCAGGTGCGCGGGCAGCCTGCGCGCCGCGTCGGCGCGCAGCAGGCCCGCGAGCTCGGGGAGCCCGGGGCGGTCCGGGCCGGGGGCGCGGGGGACGACGTACGCGCACAGCACCGGCGCGGCGGTGGGCGTACGGCGGCGGGCGGTGACGACGGCCCGCCGCACGGCCGGGTGGGACTCCAACGCGGCGACGGTCTCGGCGGGTTCGACCCGGTGCCCGGCGATCTTCAGCTGCCCGTCCACGCGTCCGGCGAAGGCGATGGAGCCGTCCGGGAGCCGGCGCCCGAGGTCACCGGTGCGGTAGCCGCGGGTGCCGTCGGGTTCCGTGGTGAAGGGGGAGCCGGGGTCGTCGGGCGCGGCGCCCGGCGGCACGAGGTAACCGCGGGCGACCTGGGGGCCGTTGACGACGATCTCGCCGGTCCGGCCCACGGCGTCGGGCCCGGCGCCCACGCGGGTGCCGTCGGCCGCGACGAGCGCGACGTGGGCGTACGGGCCCGGGGTGCCGAGCGGGACGTCCGTGGCGCCCTCGGCGAGGTCGTCGTCGCCCACGACGTGGGCGAGGCAGGCGACGGTGGCCTCGGTGGGCCCGTAGCCGTTGATGATCCGGCAGTCCGGGCCGAAGGCGGCCCGGGCCGCGCGCGCGGCGGCCGGGGTGAGCGTCTCGCCGCCGAGCAGCAGGGTGCGTACGCCCGGTCCGGCGGTGAGCAGTGGCAGGTGGGACGGGGTCAGGGCGAGGGTGTCGGCCCGGTGTTCGGTGACCAGGCGGCGCAGCACGGCGCGCGAGGGGACGCCGGGGGCAAGGACGGCCGTACCGCCCGCGAGGAGGGGCAGGAACAGCGGGAAGCAGGAGATGTCGAAGGCGTAGGAGGAGACGAAGCCGAAGCGGGTGGTGTCGGTGACCCGGCAGAGGTCCGTCATCCAGCGGACGAAGCCGACGAGGCCGGCGTGCTCGATCTGTACGCCCTTGGGCCGGCCGGTGGAGCCGGAGGTGTGCATGACGTAGGCGAGGTCCCCGGCGGCGGGGCCGGGTCCGGGCGGCGGTGTGCCTTCGGGCAGGTCCGGCACGTCCTCGGCCGCGAGGGCGGGGCAGCGGGCGGACCGGTCGAGCCGGTCGAGCCGGTTCAGGAAGTGGCGTTGGGTCAGGCACAGCCGTGCGCCGGAGTCCCGCAGGACCTCCTCGATCCGCGCGTCGGGGTGGGCCGGGTCCAGTGGCAGGTAGGCGGCGCCCGCCTTGAGGATCCCCCACAGGGCGGCGACCCCGGCCGGGGAACGGTCGACGACCAGGGCGACCCGGTCCTCCCGGCCGATGCCGCGGGCGTGCAGCGCGGCGGCGACGGCGTCGGAGCGCCGGTCGAGCGCGGCGTAAGTGACCGGGCCCTCGGGCCCGTCGAGGGCAGGGGCGTGGGGCGTACGGGCGGCCCGCGCCCGGAAGAGGTCCACGACGGTGGGCCCGGCGGCGCCGGGGGCCGGGTCGGGTGCCGTACGAGGTGCAGTGGCCGTCCGGTCGGTGGCGCGCGGGGAGACGGACAGTGGGGAGACGGACAGCGGGAGGACGACCTCCGGGGTCGCGGGCCGGGCGAAGGCGGCGGGGGTCGCGGCCGGGCCGGTCAGCCGGGCCAGGGTGTCGTCGAGGAGGCGGGCCGCGCGCTCGGCGAGACCGGGGCCGCCGCGCACGCCCATCGTCACCTCGGTGCGGGCCGTGCCCGCCGACCCCGCACCGGTCTCGGCGGCGACCAGGGAGAGGGGCACCAGGGGCGCGTGGACGGGCAGGGCGTGGACGGCGGTGGCGGTGAAGCCGCCGCCCCGGTAGTCGTGCAGGTCCAGGCGGCCGAGGTGGGAGACGACGGCGGTGGCCAAGTGCCGGTCGGTGCGCGTCGCGACGGCCTGCGCGGCCCGCAGCAACAGGGCGGTGACGGCCTGCGGGAGCCGCGCCGCGGCGCTCTCGAAGCCGGTGGCGCACTCCCGCCCCTCGGCGAGCGCCGTCAGCAGCTCGGTGTGCGCGACGGTCCACTCCGTGCCCGGGCGCAGGTCCAGGAAGAGGGGCAGGGTGAGGTTGCCGGTGGCGGCCAGGTCGGGGTCGTAGCGGCGCAGGTCGGCCGGGACCATGACCCGCGCGGAACGCCCGGTGGCGTCGGCGAGGGCCTGCGCGAGGCGGGCGGTGAGGGCGGGGTGGTGTCCGGCCAGGGTCCGGCGCAGCCAGAGGGTGCGCTCAGGGCCCCGCTCGCCCCGCTCGCCCTTTTCACCCCGCTCGCCCCGGCCCAGCGGCGAGGGGTGGTCCGGTGCCTGGGTCGGGCGCCGGTCCCGGCAGCCGAGGCGGCGCAGCAGGCCCTGGTCGGTCTCGGGGTCCGCCGCCGGGCGGGCGGCGTCGCCGCGCAGGCCGCGGAAGACCTCCCGCACCCAGAGCAGGGCGCCGTGACCGTCCATCAGCGCGTGCGAGGCGCTGAAGACGAGGGTGCAGCGGGCCGGGTCCAGGCCCGGGACGACGAGGACCTCGCAGCCGGGCGGGTCGGTCGGGGCCGTGTGCCCGGTGAGCACCGCGGCGTCGAGGACGCCGTCGTACGGGTCCGCGGGCGCGGCGAACCGCAGGCGCGGCGGCGGCCCCTCGGCCCGCCACAGCCCGTCGGCGGCGACCAGGCCCGACCCCGGGCAGGACCCGGCGGCCCGGGTCAGCGCGGCCCGCAGGTCCTCGGGGTCGGGCAGGCCCTCCCCCTCGACGACGATCCGCAGGGCCATGTCCCCCCGCGGATCGCCCGCGGCGAGGTACAGCCGCTCGGTGGCGGAGACGGGACGCCAGTACGGGCCCGTTGTCGGGTCGGTCATCGGGGGGTGTCTCCTCGTCGGGGCTGTCGGGGCTGCCGGGGGGTGGGGCGGGTCCAGGAGCGGGGGCCGCCCAGGGCGTGCACCCAGGGCAGGAGTTCGCGCAGGCCTTCGGACTGGCTGCGGGGGGCCTCGTAGCCGAGGTCGCGGCGGGCGGCGGAGGTGTCGTAGGTGGTGGACCGGGTGAGGAGGGCCAGGGCGTAGCGGCTCAGCGGCGGGGCGCTGCGGCCCGGGCCGGGGCGCAGCCGCCACAGGGTTTCGACAGTGGCGGCCAGGGCGCGCCCCACCCCGAGCGGGACGCGGGGCGTCGGCGGCGCGCAGCCGAGCTCGGCGCCGACCCGGGTCAGGAAGGCCCACAGGTCGGTCACCTCGTCGTCCGCGACGAAGTAGGCCTTGCCGCCCACGCGTTCGGCGGGAGCCGTCGCGGCGCGCAGGCAGGCGTCGACCGCGTTGTCGCTGTGGCACAGGGAGACCAGGACGCGCTTGCCGCCCGAGAGGTCGGGCAGCCGCCCCGCGTGCATCGCGCCGATCAGGGTCGGCAGGAAGCCCGCGCGGTCCCGGGTGCCCCAGATGCCGCGCGGGCGCAGGGCGCAGGTGGTGAACTCCGGCGTGTGGGCCGCGAGTACGTCCTGTTCGGCGCGGGCCTTGGTCGCGCTGTAGGGGTGCAGGAACCGGGTCGGGTAGGGCGCGCTCTCGTCGAGGCCGAGCCGGTCGCCCTCGCGGACGCGCATCAGCGCGCTGGGGCTGGAGACGAAGACGAACCGGTGGGCGCCCGCGGCCCGCGCCGCCGTGAGCAGCCGCCGGGTCCCGGCGACGTTCGCCTCGTGGAACTGCGCGTGCGTGCCGTGGTCGACGACCCGCGCGGCGCTGTGCAGGACGACCTCCTGGCCCCCGGCGGCCGCGCGCAGCGAGCGCGGGTCGCCGAGGTCACCGATGGCGAGTTCGAGTCCGGGCAGGGAGCGCAGCCGTTCGGTGTCGGCGCCGGGCCGCACCAGGGCCCGTACGGTGTGCCCCTCGCGCAGGCAGGCGTCGGCGAGGTGGCCGCCGAGGAAGCCGGTGGCTCCGGTGATCAGGATCCTCACAGGGACCGCCACCAGGTGGCGCCGTAGAGCATCGTGAGCCCGGCGGTGGCCGCGGGGCCGTACCCGGCGGCCCGGCCGCGGGGCAGGGCCAGCGGGATCTGGACGGCGTGCCCGACGGTGCTGAGCGCGGCGTCGGTCCACCACAGCCAGCGCAGCAGGGGCACGTCGGGGGCGCCCGCGGTGGCCGCCCAGACGGCGCCGCCCAGCAGGTAGGCCCAGCCGGCGAGCGGGACGAGCCGCGCGGCGCGTTCGCGGGACCACGGCGGCGGGGGCGGCGCCAACTGCCGCTCGGCCCAGCGGGCCAGCTCCTCGCGGCCGATCTTGGCGTTGTGCCGGACGTCCACGGGGAAGGCCGGGTGGCGCAGGAACTCCTCGACCGGTTCGGTCGGCGCGTGGGCGGCGGCCAGGGTGCGCAGTTCGGCGGTCAGGTCCTGCCAGGCGGCGGGGTCGAGCGGGTGCTCGGTCTCCACGCAGACGACGGGGCGGCGCGCCCCGGTCCCCGAGCCCGAGCCCGAGCCCACGCCCGAGCCCACGCCCGAGCCCACGCCCACCAGCGCGCTGCGGCGCACCAGCGGGTGGGCGTTGAAGATCCCCTCGCAGCGCACGGTGTGCAGGTCCTGGCCGTCGGTGCGGACCCGCTGCGCCTTGCGCCCGCAGAACCAGAGGTGGCCGTCGGCGTCGAGGTGGCCGAGGTCCCCGGTGCGGTGCCAGACGACGGGCGCCCCGATGCCGTCGGCCGGGTCCTCGTACGTCTTGTGCAGCGCGTCGGCGCGGGGGTCGCCGTGGTAGCGCGGGCTGACGGACTCGCCCGCGACGAGTATCTCGCCGACGCGCCCCGCGGGCAGCGGGGGTGTGCCGGGCGGCAGCCGGGGCAACGGGCCGTCGGTGACGGGGGCTATGCGCACCCGGGTGCCGGGGACGGGCCGGCCGACGCAGGTGCCGGCGCCCTCGGCGCTCCGGGCCGCCCGCTCGCCCAGGACCTCCTCGGACTCGATCGAGGTGATCGGCAGCACCTCGGTGGCCCCGTAGGTGACGTGGATGCGGGCCTTCTCGTCCAGGACCGCGCGCAGCCGGGCGACCACCGCGTCGGGCACGGGCGCGCCGCCGGAGACGACGCAGCGCAGGTCGGGCAGGGGGTGCTCGCCTTCGTGTGCGGTGAGGTGGTCCGCGAGGTTGCGCAGCAGGGCGGGCGAGGCGAAGACCGTGGTGACGGCGAAGCGTTCCAGCGCGTCCACGAGCAGCTCGGGGTCCGCCTGGGCGACCTTGGCCGGGGCCAGCGGGGCGAGGACGAGGGTGGAGCCGTAGACGAGGTCGAGCAGCCCGTAGAAGGGGAGGGTGACGAGCGAGGTGTCGTCGCGGCTCCGGTCGTGGGCGGCCTCGATCTGGCGGGCGATCGAGAGGGCCATGCGGTGGGTGTACTCGACCCCCTTGGCGGGCCCGGTGCTGCCGGTGGTGAACCCGATCATCAGCAGGTCGTCGCCGCCGACGGGGGCGGGGGCGGTGCGCGGTCCGGTCAGGGTGCGCAGCCGGGCGAGGGCGTGCGCGCCGAAGGCGCCCGTGCGGGCGCCGAGCAGGCCGCTGCCCAGCGTGACGGGGATCCGTACGGCGGCGAAGGTGCGGCGGCCGAGGACCCGCACGAGGTGGGCGAGCGGCGGTCCGATGAACGCTTCGGCGCCGACGGCCCGGTAGCAGTGGAGCATCCGGCGCAGGCCCATGCCGGGGTCGACGACGACGGGGACGGCGCCGAGACGGAAGAGCGCGAAGGCGAGGGCGAAGAGGTCGGGGCCGGGCGGCGCCATCAGGACCGTCTTGGTCCCGCGGGTGATCCCGGCCCGGGCCAGGCCGTGGGCGAGGTCCTCCACCGAGCGCTGTAACTGCCCGTAGGAGACGGTCCGGTAGCGGGGGCGGCCGTCGCCGTCGCGGGCGCCCGGCTCGGGGTGGATGACGGCGGCCCGGTCGGGGAAGGCCGCGGCGTTGCGGGCCAGGTGGTCGGCGAGGCCCTCGGAGCCCGCGATGCCGACGCCGAGGCTCGTGCTCAGGTCCGCGTGCACGCGCTTCACCAGCCCTCGGGGGTGTAGCTCGCGCAGACCACGACGGGGCCCGCGCCGACGCTGACGAAGAGCAACCGGTCGCAGTCCCGGGGCCGTCCGGCCTCCAGCGCCCGCAGGTAGCCGAGCACGGGGGCGGCGGTGTGCGGCTCGGGCTCCGGCTCGACCTCCGGTTCCCGCTCCGGCTCGGGCGGTCCGATGACGAGGGTGCGGGAGAGGTCGAGGCCGAACTCCCGCGCGTAGTCGGCGACCGCGGTGGCGGCGAGGGCGCTGCGGCGGGCGCCGTGGCCGGGCTCGCGCCGGACGGTGATCAGGGAGCGTCCGCCGCTGCCCATGCGGGTGGTGTCGAGGTAGCCCTCGCTGCCGACGGGACCGTCGGGCGCGTAGTGGCGTACGGGACCGAACCCGCTGTCGGGGTCGGCGCCGCGCTCCAGCAGCCAGGCGCCCGCCAGGTCGGCGTAGGGGTAGGCGGGGTCGCGGCGCGCGTCGCCGCCGGGGTGCACGTCGGCCGCGGTGATCAGGAGGCGTTCGGTGCTGCCGGTGTCGAGGAGCGCCTGGCCGACCTGTACGGCGCCCAGTACCCCGCAGGCACCGTTCATCAGGTCGAAGGAGAAGGCCGGGGCGGGGTCGGCGAGGTAGTCCAGGCTGATGCCCGCTTCCTTCTGGACCATGGCGGCGAGGGCCGGTTCGAAGGTGTTCGACTCGCGGTAGACGCCGACGTTGACGAGGACGCCGACGGAGGAGGCGGCGAGCCCCGCGCGGCTGAGGCAGTCGCGGGCGGCGCGCCCCGCGAGCGCGACGGTGGTGGCCCCGGCGGTGCTCCCGGCCGGGCCCCCGATGGAGGGGTGTGCGGTGGCCGCGGTGGTGATGACCATGCCCATGGCTCAGACCCCCATGTTCGTGATCGTGGCGGACAGGGCGCCGGTCACCACGCCGGAGGCGGCGGGGACCAGCAGGAAGGTGGAGCCGGTGCGGGCGGTGCCCGCCCGCAGGTGTTCGCGCAGGGTGAGGAAGTGGGAGGTGGTCGCGGTGTTGCCGAACCGCTCCACGACCGCGAGCGAGGTGGGCATCGGGACGCCGAACTCCCGCTCCCCGGTGGCGTTGACGTAGTCGATGAAGCGGGTGCCGACCTGGTGTTGGACGACGTAGTCGAAGTCCTCCGCCGCGAAGTCCCGGCCCGCCTTGGCCAACAGGTCCTGGTGGAACCGGGGCCACAGGGCGAGGCGGTCCTTGTCGTGCATCTTCTTGTTGTCCGTGTAGAGGGCGATGCCCTCGGTCCGGTCGCTGGGCATGCCCATGCACAGGTGCGAGTACTCGGAGCAGGTGAGCATCTCGACGTAGTGGATCCGGTCGGCTTCGTCGGTGGCCCGATCCATGATCACGGCGGCGCCCGAGTCGCCGACGGAGAGCGAGGCGAACTGCGGGTCGTAGGAGTCGCTCAGCTCGCGGGCGGCGGTCTCGGCGACGCGGGTCGCCTGCTCGCCGCTGACCACCAGGCCGGTGCGGACGGCTCCGGACCGGATCATCCGGTCGAGCACGTAGACGCCGGTCATCATGCCCGCACAGGCGTTGGAGACGTCGAAGTGGATCGCGGTCCGCGCTCCCAGCTCCCGGGCGAGCGAGCCGGCGAAGGACGGTTCGAAGGCGAAGCGGCCGCCGTCCTTGTAGCGGGTGATGGACGCCGATATGACGACGTCCAGGTCGGCGGCCTCGTAGCGGGAGACGGCCAGCGCGTCGCGGGCGGCCGACAGGGCCATCCCGAAGGAGTCCTCGCCCGCCTCGGGAGCGGGGTCCGCGACGCGGCGTTCCACGACTCCGGTGATCCGCTGGACGTCCACGCCGTGGAGGCTCTCGGTCCGTCCGATCAGGTCCCGGGTGGTCAGCGTGCCCGCCGGTATGTGGGCCCCGAGGGCCTCCAACCGGCTGCCGCACTCGGTCGTACTCACGTGGTCTCCAGTGCTGGACGAGCGTGCGCGGACGTCTCGGGGGCAGCGTCAACTGCCGCGACGGCCGCGCGGAAAGGGTGGGGTGGGGGTGCTTACTGGTGACAGAAAGCGAAGTTACCGTAACGTACGGACTTGCTGACCTCGCGCCGGAGCGGCCCAAAAACGGGCCAGAGCAATGAATACCGGCCAATCGCCGCATAGTTGCCATTACGCCAAAGGTCGGGTCTTTGGGCCTGTTTGGCGACCGGGGCCCACCGGGGCTTCGGTCGCCCCCTTCCGGCCGACCGGAACCGGACACGTCCGAACGGGCCGTCGATCGCCGAAAACCTGTCCGGAATCGCCTGGTCCGCCTTGACCATTCCATGGCACGGGCGAATGGTCGGTCACATGTTCACGACCCGTTCACAGGTGTGGACCATCACCACCCAGTACCTCGACCGCTACCGATCCCGTGCGTCCGGCGCCGCCGCCGACGCCGACCGCCCCCTCCCCGTGACCGGCGCCCAGCGCCGCTTCCTGCTCGCCCGCCACCTCTCCCCGCACGGCCGGGCCGACCTCGTCCCGCTCTTCTTCCGCTTCCCCCGCGGCTCCCTCGACCCGCGGCGCCTCGACGCGGCCGCCGGGTACGTCGCCGCAGGTCATCCCGTGCTGCGGAGCCGGCCCGCGGTCCTGGGCGGCGTACCGGTCCTGCTGCCGGTCGGCCCGCAGGAGCCGGGGGCGTACGTCGCCCGGCTCGGCGGACCCGACCGCGCACCCGATGGCCACGGCAAGGGTGGTGGGGGCGGTGGCGGTGGCGGTGGGGGCCGTGCCGGTGACCTGTTGCGGGCGGCGCTCGCCGGGTGGGGCGAGGGGCCGCCGCTGCGGCTCCTGCTGGCCCCCGCCGACGGGCAGGAGCGCGCGGAGGACGGTGGGCGGGACCAGGAGGTGCTGGCCCTCGTCATGGACCACGCGGTCTGCGACGAGCGGTCCATCGGCCGGATCATCGCCGACCTCTCCGAGGGCTACACCCACGGCCTCGGACCGGACGACCTGCCCGCCGCCCGGGCGCGGGAGGCGCTGTGCGCCTACCGCGCGGCCGTGCACGCCCAGTTGGCGGTGGAGGAGGCGGCCTCCGGGCCCGCCGCCCTGGCCCATTGGGCGCGACGGTTGTCCGGCCTCGCCGGGGCGGGTGGTCGGAGCGGTCCGCCCGTCCCGTCCGGGGCGGGTGACGGGGGCAGCGACGTCCTGTCCGCCCGGCTGCCCGAGCACTCGGGCGGGGGCGACCACGGCCGAGGCCCCGACCCGGCCCTGCGCTTCCCCGCCCTGCTCACCGCCTGCGACCGCGCCGCGCGGGTCCTGTACGGGCGCGGTCCGCGGGGCCCCGCACCACTGCTCGGCTACGCCTGGGGCGGCCGCCCGACCGGCGCCGAGGACGTGGTCGGCGCCTTCCTCAACACCGTCCCGTTCCTGGCCCCGCCCACCACCGACCACCACCGCACGGGTGTGGCGGGGGACGCGGACACGGACGCCGTCTTCGAGCTGTGGTGCGCCGACCTCGAACACGCCGACACGCCCTTCGACGAGATCGTGCGCGCGGCCCGCGCCGCGGACCTGCCGTGGCCCGGCCGCTTCGACGGCCTGCTCACCTTCGAGGACCGCGACCTACGGCCCGCGCTGCGCCTCGGCGGGGTGACCGGCGTCGAGATCCACGTCGACGGGCGGCCGCTCCAGGCCCCGCTGACGGTCGCGCTCGCGCACGGCGCGGACGCCCGGGTCCGCATGGCCTGGGAGCGCGCCGCCTTCCCGGACGGGGCGCCCGAGGAGGCGTTCACCGCGCTGCTCGCCGCGCTGCCGCCGGGCGCCTGAGGCTCCGCCCTCCCCCGCTCTCCCCCACCGCCGTACCCCGGACTTCCGGCCCACCGGAAGTCCCTTCCGGCGCGCCCGCATGCGCGCCCGTACCCACATCCATCCCTCTCGGTAGAGGAACGCGAACCGACCATGTTCGAGCTGTCCCCGTCACAGGAAATCGTCTGGCTGCACGAGCAGATGTCGCCCGGCAGCCACGCCTACAACTTCACCGCCACCATCGACCTGTGGGGCCCCCTCGACGAGGAGGCCCTGGTCGACGCCCTGGCCGAGACCTTCGCCCGACACCGCGGCCTGCGCCTCGAACTGGTGCCGGGCGACCCCGGCGACCTGCCGCGCCAGCGCGTGAACGAGCACGCCGGGCCACGGGTGGGCCGCGCCGACGTCAGCGGGCACACCGACCCCGAGGCCGCCTTCGCCGAGCTGCTGCGCGCCGAGGCCGATCGGCCCTTCGAGCTGACCGAGGCCCCGCTGATGCGCTGGCTCCTGGTGCGCCTCGCCGCGCGGCACCACCGCATCGTCCACGTGGAGCACCACCTGATCCACGACGGCCACTCCTTCACGACCCTGCTGCACGACGTGTTCACCGGCTACCGCACCCGGCTGCTGCCGGGTGCCCGGCCCGACGCGGAGCCGACGCACCGGCCGATGGCCCGCGCGCCGCGCTCGTACGAGGAGCACCTCAACGGGATCGCCGGCCCCGGCGCCGGCGAACGGCGGGCCGCCGGGCTGGAGTTCTGGCGCGAGCAGTTGGCGGGAGCCGCCTTCGACCTGCCGCTGCCGGGGCTGGCGCGGCCGGGCGTACGGCGCCGTCACGCGGGGGCCCAGCTGCGCCAGGCGGTCGGGGCGGACCTCGCCGACCGGCTGCGCGCGCGCAGCCGGGCCGAGGGGCACACCGTCTTCACCACCCTGATGGCGCTCTTCGCCGAGCTGCTGCGGCGGCACAGCGGCCGCGCCGACCTCGTCGTGGGCACCGCCGTCGGCAACCGCCCGGAGGGCCACGAGAAGACGATCGGGATGTTCGTCAACACCATCCCGGTCCGGCTGCGGCCCGATCCGGGCGCCCCCGCGCGCGACCTCGTCGACGAGGTGACCGACACCCTGATCCGCTGTCTGCCCCACCAGCAGCTGCCCGTACAGGAGTTGACCCGCGACCTCGGGCTGCACACGGACGGGGCGGACAATCCGCTCTTCAGCGTGATGTTCAGCGCCCATGACGCCCCGCTCCCGCGGATCGACCTGCCGGAGCTGGAGATCACCCTCTTCGAGGGGTTCAACACCGGCACCACCCGGTTCGACCTGGACGTGGTGCTGTTGCCCGACGACCGCCGCACGCTCGGCGGCAGCGGCAGCGGCAGCGGCAGCGGCGGTCAGCGGCCCGGCGCCGCCGGGATGACCCTGGTGTGGGACTACGACCGGGACCTCTTCACCGGGGACACCGTCGCGCTCCTCGCCGAGCGGTTCCTCGCCCTGCTGCGCGGCTACCTCGCCGAACCCGGTGCGGCCTTGGCCGCCCTCTCCCCCACCCCGCCGCAAGCGCCCGGCGCACCCGTCCGGGAGCCGGCCGCCGACACCCCTCCCGCCCCCGCCCGCGCCCCCGCCGCGGACCTGCCCGACCCGGCCCACCTGCTCGCCGGGCACCCGCGCGGTGCGACCGCGCTCGTCGCGGGCGCCCGGTCGCTGACCTACGCCGCCCTGGACCACGAGGTCGCGGCGCTGGCCGAGCGGCTGCGGGCGGCCGGTGTCACCGCGGGGATGCCGGTGGCGGCCGTACTGCCGCGCGGGGTGGACTCGGTGGTCACCCTGCTGGCCTGCCTGCGGACGGGCGCGGTGTACTGCCCGCTGTCCCCGGCCGATCCGGCCGCCCGGCTGGAGGCGCTGCTGGATCGGCTGCGGCCCGCGCTGGTGCTGGCCACCCGGGAGAGCGCGGCGGGGCTCCCGGCCCGGGGGATCCCGCTGGCGCTGCTCGACGGTCCGAACGGCACCGGCTCCGCCCCGGACTTCCCGGACGCACGGGCGGCGGCGCTGGTCGAGGGGGCGGCGTACGTCATCCACACCTCGGGTTCGACCGGGCCGCCCAAACCGGTCGTGGTGGGCCGCGGGGCCCTCGCGCACCACGCGGCGGCGGTCGCCGAGCGGTTCGCGCTGACGGCCGACGACCGGGTGCTGCTCTTCGCCCAGCCTTCGTTCGACGTGGCACTGGAGGAGGTGCTGCCCGCCCTGCTGGCCGGGGCCTGCCTGGTGTTGCCGCACCGGGAGGTCCCGACGGGGGCCGAGCTGGGCGCCGTACTGGCCGCGCGGCGGATCACCGTCGCCAACCTGCCGACCAGCTATCTGCTGGCGGTGCGGGAGGAGCTGTGCGCGGTGCTCGCGGAGGGCCTGTGGACGCCGCGGCTGCTCGTGGTCGGCGGCGAGCGGCTGCCCGCCGCCTCGCTCGCGCCGCTGTTCGCGGCGGCCGGCGGGGTGGGCGGCGGCGCGGGTACCGGCTCCGTCACCGTCCTCAACGCCTACGGGGTGACCGAGGCGACGATCACGTCCACCGTGCAGGAGGTCACTGCGGAGGACCTCGCGGAGGGCGGGGAGGTCGCGCTCGGGACGCCGCTGCCGGGCGTCACCGTGCACGTCCTGGACGGTTCGGGTCGCTACCCGCTGCCGCCCGGCGCGGTCGGCGAGCTCGCCATCGGCGGCGCGGGCCTGGCGGACGGCTACCTGGGCGACGACGGGACCACCGCGGAGCGCTTCGTCACCGTCGCCGCGCTCGGCGGCGCCCGCGTGTACCTGACCGGCGACCTCGGCCACCAGGACCGCGCCGGCCGGTTCCGGTTCCTCGGGCGCCGCGACCACCAGGTCAAACTGCGCGGCTACCGGATCGAGTTGGAGGAGGTCGAGGCCGCCGCCTCGGCCGAGCTGGCGGGGCGGCCGTGCGCGGTGGTCCTGGATCCCGGACCACCGGCCGGCCCCCGGCTGGTGGGTTTCGTACGGGCCGGCGCCGAGGCGCTGGACCAGGCCGACCTGCACCGGGCGCTGGGCGCGCGGCTGCCCGCCGCGCTGGTGCCCGGCCAGTGGCTGGAGCTCGATGAGATCCCCGTCCTGGCGGGCGGCAAGCCCGACCGGGTGCGGCTCGCGCGGCTGGCGGCAGAGGCCGGGCGGGCCCGCGCGAGCGAGGCGGCGCGGGCCCGGTCCGGGCGGCCGGCGGGGCCGGACGATCCGGTCCTGGAGGTGCTCGGGGACGGCTGGCGGCACGTGCTGGGGCACGACCGCTTCACCCCGTCCTCCCACTTCTTCCAGGTCGGCGGGCACTCGCTGCTGGTCGCCCAACTCTCCGCCTGGCTGGCGCCGAGGCTCGGCCACCGGCGCCCGCCGCTGCACGTCCTGCTGCGCCACCCGGTCCTGACCGATCAGGCCGAGGCGCTCAGGAAGTTCGATTCCGAAGCGGAGGCCCG
The DNA here is from genome assembly GCF_044759975.1 of Streptomyces sp. NPDC098789. Taxonomy (NCBI): domain Bacteria; kingdom Bacillati; phylum Actinomycetota; class Actinomycetes; order Kitasatosporales; family Streptomycetaceae; genus Streptomyces; species Streptomyces sp. NPDC098789. The sequence goes on along the minus strand of NZ_JBIWAJ010000009.1, from coordinate 46,005 downwards.
GCGATGACCACGACGCGGGCGACCGATACCCGGACCGGAGCCGGCGGCCCGGTGTCGCCGTCCTCCGTCCTGGAGGGCGAGCACGGCGAACTGACCGACTCCTTCCGGTCGTTCATCGCGCGGGAGTTGGTCCCGCTGGCGGCCGAGCTGCCGGAGGACTGCGACCTGCCGCCCATCGAGCTGCGCGACTGGGTGCGGCGGCGGTCGGCGGCCCTCGGTTTCTACGCCGGGGACCATCCCCAGGAACTCGGGGGCTCGGACGTGCCGTTCTCGGCCGTCGTCCAGCTGCACCACGCGGCGGGTGCGAGCGGCTGCCCGCTGGCGCCGTACGCCCTGGCCGGTTCCGACGGGCCCAGCCCGCTGCTGCGGGCCGGCACCCCGGCGCAGATCGAGCGCTACCTCGCCCCACTGGTCCGCGGGGAGGCGCTGCGGTGCCTGGCGCTGACCGAACCGGACGCCGGCTCGGACGCCTTCTCCCTCGCCACCACGGCCCGGCGGACCGGGGACGGCGGCTGGGCCCTGTCCGGACGCAAGACCTTCGTGAGCCACGCCGACCGCGCCGACTTCGCCCTGGTCGTCGCGACCGTCCCCTTCGACGGGGGAAGCGACAACGGGCGGGACGGGGCGGACCACACGGATCCGGTCGGCGGCCCCACGGCGTTCATCGTGCCCATGGACACCCCGGGGCTCCGGATCGGCCAGCGCTTCGCGGGCATGTCGGGCGAGCCGCTCTTCGAGCTGCTGCTGGACGGCGTACGGCTCGGCGCCGACGCGGTGGTCGGCGGTGGGCCGGGCATCGGCGCGGCCCTCGGCCAGGGGATGGACAGCCTCTCGCGCGGGCGCCTGGTGGTGGCCGCGCAGTGCAACGGCATCGCCGAGTACGCCCTGGAGCTGGGCGTCGCGCACGCCCGCGAACGCTGGGCCTTCGGCGCGCGCATCGGGTCCTACCAGCACGTCCAGGAACACCTGGTGACCAGCCGCGCGGAGGTGGAGGCGGCCAAGCTGCTCACGCTGGCCTGCGCCCGGCTGGTGGACGGGGGGACGGAGGTGCCGGAGCACGCGGCGCTGGCCAAGCTGACCAGCTCCGAGACCGCCGTCCGCGTGGTGGACCGCAGCCTGCGGGTGCACGGCGCGGGCGGCTGGGTGCGCGGCCATCCGCTGGAATTCCTGTACCGGCACGTCCGGATGATGACGATCATCGAGGGCACCTCGGAGATCCAGAAGGTCATCGTGGCCCGGGCGATGGGCCTGGCATGACGCACGCTCCCACTCCCACTCCTTCTCCTTCTCCTTCTCCTTCTCCTTCTCCGCTTCGTCATCGAGGAACCCGCATGCCCCCTGACCCCCTCCCCCCGGCCGGCATCGTGGCCCGGGTGGCCGCGCACGCCCTCGCCACCCCCGACGCCCTCGCGGTGCACGACGGCCGACATGACCTCACGTACGCTCAACTCATCGCCAATGCGGCCCAGTTGGCCCAGGCATTACGCCTCCGCGGGATCGGCCCCGGCTCGGCCGTCGGGCTGCTGGTGCCGCATTCGGTGCGGGCCGTGGTGGCCCAGCTCGCCGTGTGGTGGGCCGGTGGTCACTACGTACCGCTCGATCCCGACCACCCCGACGAGCGCATCACCATGACGCTGCGGGAGACCGGCGCCGCCCTCACGGTCGGCGACCCCGACCTCCTCGCCGACTCCCCCGTGGCGGCCGCGCACGCCCTGCCGCTGCCCCCGCTCCCGTTCCCGGTCCTCCCCCGCGCCGCCGGGGCGCCCGCCCCGGTGGCGGAGCCCGCGCCGTACGACCCCGACGCGACGGCCTACGTCCTGTACACCTCCGGATCCACCGGGCGGCCCAAGGGGGTGGCCCTGACGCACCGGGGCGCCGAGTCGATGGCCACCGGACTGCCCTGCGACCCGCTGCGCCCGGGCGACCGGATGTTGTTCCACTCCCCCATGGCCTTCGACGCCGCGGCCTTCGAGGTGTGGGCCCCGCTCGCACACGGCGCGACCGTGGTCGTGTGCGCCACCGGGCGACCCGCCGTCGAGCACCTCGCGACCGAGGCAGCGCACCTGGGCGCCGACGTCGTCTTCCTCACCACGAGTCTCTTCCACCACCTGGCCGCGCGGGATTCGGCGTTGTTCGGGCTCGTACGGACCGTGGTGACCGGCGGCGAGGAACTCTCCGGCGCCCACGCCCGCCGGGTCCTGCGCCTGCGCCCCGACCTGGAGCTGGTCAATGCGTACGGGCCCACCGAGGCCACCACCTTCGCCACGGCCCACCGGGTCCACGACGCCGACTGCGCCGGCGCGCCGCCCCTCGGGCACCCGCTGCCCGGGGCGGGTGCGCACGTCCTGGACGGGCGGCTGCGTCCGGTGCCGCGGGGCGCCACCGGCGAACTCTGGCTCAGCGGGGCCCGCTTGGCCGCGGGGTACGTGGCCCAGCCCGCGCTGACCGCGGAGCGGTTCGTCGGGCCGACCCCGGGGGACGCCCGGCGCTACCGCACCGGTGACCTGGTCTCGGTCCGCGCCGACGGCGCCCTGGTCTTCCACGGCCGCACCGATGAGCAGGTCAAGGTGCGCGGCCACCGGGTGGAGCCGGGCGAGGTCGAGCACGTCCTGTTGCGCCATCCCGGGGTCCGCGAGGCGGTCGTGGTCGTGCGCCGGACCTCGGTGGAGGACGCCCGGCTGACCGCGTTCGTCGTCCCGGAGGCCGGTGCCCGCTGCGACACGGTCGCCCTGCGCGATCACGTGTCCGCGCTGCTGCCCGCCCATCTGGTGCCCGGCACCTGGGTGTTGACCGACGGCTTCCCGCTCACCGGCAGCGGCAAGGCCGACCGCCGCGCGCTGGCGCGGGACCCGCTCCCGCCGGTCCGCACCGGCGGCCGGCCCGGTATCGGCGACCGGCCCGCCGCCGACGGGGTCGCGGCGCCGCCGCCCCTCTCGCCCGTACAGCGAGTGGTGGCCGACGCCTGGTCCGCGGCGCTCGGCCGGCCCGTGGACCGGCCCGACGCGGACTTCTTCGCGCTGGGCGGCCATTCCCTGCTCGCCCTCACCGTGGTCGAGGACCTGCGCCGCGACCTGGGTGCGGAGACCGCGCTCGCCGCGTTCTACGCCGACCCCACCGTGGCGGGGCACGGCGCCCTCCTCGAAGCCGCCCTCCGGGAGGAGCTGCGCTAGGGGGTGCCGGTGTCGGTGCCGGTGCCGGTGCCGAGGACGCTGTCGACGTGGGCCGCGAGTGCGGCCCGCAGGTCGGCGGGGGTCATCTGCTGGCGGTCGATCAGGTGGGCGACGAGGTCGGCGCGTACGGCGGCGAGCAGCGCGTGAGCGGTGAAGTCCGCGTGGTGGACACCGGGCACTTCGGCCAGCTCCGAGCGCAGGGTGTCGTGCCACCAGCCGTAGTGGTCGGCCTGGTAGGGGCTGCTGAGTCCGGCGTCCTCCGCGGCCGACATCAGGTTCCGGTTGTCGATCTTGAAGCTCAGCAGGGCGTCGAGGAGCTCCCGCACGCGCCGGTGCGCCGAGGATCCGGCCGCCTCCTGGGCTTCCCGTACGGCGTGCCGCAGGGGTTCGAGGCGGGACGCGATGACGGCGCCGATCAGACCGGCACGGTCGCCGAAGCGGCGGAAGAGGGTGCCCTTGCCCACGCCCGCGGCCGCGGCGATGTCGTCCATCGACACGCTGTGGGGGCTGCCGCTGGTGGCGAAGAGGGCGTCGGCGGCGGCAAGGACGGCCTCGCGGTTGCGCAGGGCGTCCGCGCGCTCCGGGCGCTGGGTCATGGGTCCTCCGTGGTCTTCGGCCCGTCCGCGGTGTGGCGTCCGACCGGCCGGAGCGTGTCGTCGAGCCAGTCGAAGATACGCGCTGCGGCGGGGCGGATCACGCCGCCATCAGCCGTTCCCTCGGACTTCCCGTTCGACGAACGCGCGCAGCGTGCCCGCGGGGCGGCCGGTGAGGCGCGCGACGGCGTCGGTGGTCCGGTCCTCCGCGCCGCCGGCGATGGCACGGTCCATGCCGGCCAGCATGGTGGCGAACTCCAGCGGGATCTCGGCCGCCCACCGGTCGCGCAGCTCCTCGAAGGTCAGGTGCCGGTGCTCCACGGGCCGGCCGGTGACCTCGGTGATGATCGCGGCGACATCGTCGTAGCTCAGCGCTTCGGGCCCGGTCAGGATCAGGTCGGTGTCGGGGGCCCGTTCGTCGGTCAGGGCGCGCACGGCGACGGCGGCGATGTCACCGGCGTCGATGAAGCCGACGCGGCCGTCTCCCGAGGCGGTCCGGATGGCGCCCTCCTCGCGGATGCTGCGGGCGTGGGGGGCGTGGCCGGCGAAGTTCTGCATGAACCAGGACGGCCGCAGCACCGCCCACTCCGGGAACAGTCCGGGCAGCGCCTCGTGGACCTGCCCGACCGCCGGGCCGCCCGCCGGGATCGCCGAGGAGCCGAGCAGCACCGCGCGGCGCACGCCCGTCGCGCGGGCCTGCCGCAGGAAGGGCAGCATGACCGCGGCCGGGTCCGAGGAGCCGATGGGCGGGACGAGGTAGGCGCGATCGACGCCGGCCAGGGCCGCGTCCCAGCTCGCGGGCTCGTTCCAGTCGAAGCGGACGGCCCGCGCGCCGTCGACCGGGGCGGCCTTGCGGCTGGCGGCCCTGACCCGGTGGCCCTCGGCGGCCAGTCGGGCGGTGACACGGCTGCCCGTGGTGCCGGTGGCCCCGATGACCAGGGTGGTGCCGGTGCTCGTGCTGGTGGTGGTGCTGGTCATCGGGTCGCTCCCACGAAGTCGGCGCCGGGCTGCTGGACGGCGAGGGGGTTCCAGTAGTCGCGGTAGGAAGTGATGAGCCCGTCCTCGACCGTGACCACGGCGATGTAGGTCATGTCGAAGGGGCTGTCGCTCTCCACCAGGCGTCCGACCCCGCGCATCTCCACCACGATCGTCCCCGGCACGGTGGTCTCGTGGACCGTCACCTCGGGGAAGTCGTGCAGGTCGACGTGGTCGGGGTAGTGGCGCATGTACGCGGCGACCGCGGCCTTGCCCTCCAGCCGTGCGGGCCAGCCCTCCGGCGCGAACGGGAACTCCATGACGCCGTCCTCGGCCCACAGGTCCACCCAGCCCGCGATGTCCTTCTCCAGCAGCAGTCGCAGACCGTGGCCGTACAGCTCCGCGGCCGTCATCGGTAGGGGCCTCGTCATTGTCATGATCAAGCTTTCCGTCCTGTCGGGAGACGCGGCGCTCCAAAACGGACCGCCGGTCCGCATGGAGACGACCATACGGACCACCGGTCCGTTTCGCAAGGCGAGGGATCCCTTGACCCGGTCGGCTAATGCCATTAGCTTAATAGCAACGGAGATTAGCCCACAGGGGCGCACACGGGTGCGGGACGACGGAAGAGGGCAGGGCGATGACCGAGTTCCTGAAGGTCGACGGCGGGCAGTTGGCGTACGACGTCGCGGGCGAGGGCCCGTTGGTCGTCCTGGCCCACGGGATGGGCGACCACCGCGGGGCCTACGACGCGCTGACCGAGCTCCTGGTGGCCGCCGGGCACCGGGTCGCCCGCACCGATCTGCGCGGGCACGGGGAATCCGACGCCGGGTGGGCGTCGTACACCCGGACCGACACGGCCGGCGACCTGCTCGCGCTCGTCCGCCACCTGGGCGGCGGCCCCGCCGTCCTGGTGGGCCACTCCTTCGCGGGCGGCTCCGCCACCATCGCGGCGGCCGAAGAGCCCGACCTGATCGGCGCGGTCGTCGAGATCAGCCCCTTCACCCGCGCGCAGAAGCCCGACCTCGGCGCCCTGGTGAGCCGGGCCCGCTACCGCAAGGGCATGCTGCTGCTCATGGGGACAGGGCTGCTGCGCAGCGTGGGGCTGTGGAAGCGGTACCTGCGCCACGCGCACCCGGGGATGGGGGCCGCCGCGCTCGACCCGCGCCTCGCCTCCCTCGAAGCCGACCTGCGCCGGCCCGGGCGGATGGCCGTGGTGGCCGCGATGGGGATGTCCGCGCCGACCGACGCGGGGGCCCGGCTGGCCGACGTCCGCTGCCCGGCGCTGATCGTCGAGGGCACCCTCGACCCCGACTGGGCCGACCCCCGGGCCGAGGGCGAGGCCATCGTGGCGGAACTGCCCGCCGGGGTGGGACGGCTCGCGATGATCGACGGGGCGGGCCACTACCCGCACGTCCAGTTCCCCGCCGAGACCGCCGCCGCGATCCTGGGCTTCCTGAAGGACGGCGCCCGTGGCTAGGTCGCCCAGGCCGTCCCTGTCCACCGACGCGGTGGTCGACGTCGCGCTGACGCTCGTCGACGAGGGTCCCGAGGGCGGGCCCGCCGCGCTGACCCTGTCGGCGGTGGCCGCCCGGGCCGGGGTCGCGACCCCCTCGCTCTACAAGCACGTGCGCGGCCTGGCCGAGCTGCGCGACCTGCTGTCGGCCCGGATCATGAACGAGATGGCGGACGAGGTCGGCGCGGCCGTCCTCGGCCGCTCCTCCGACGAGGCCGTCCGCGCCCTGATGGCGGCCTGGCGCGACTACGCCCGCCGCCACCCGCACCGCTACGCGGCGCTCGTCCAGCGCCCCGAGCCCCGGACCGCCGAGGCGGGGGCCCGGCTGGTCGCCATCATGCTGGCCACGCTGCGCGCGTACGGTCTGGAGGACTCCGCGGCGATCCACGCGGCGCGCTGCCTGCGGGCGGTCGTGCACGGGTTCGCGGCGCTGGAGACCGGGGGCGCCTTCGAACTGCCGGAGAAGCTGGACGAGACGTACGACCTGCTCGTGCACATGGTCGTCGCGGGCCTGCACACGCCCCGCGCCGGGACGGCCTGAGGGCGGCCGGGCGGCGCGGGCCCGGGCGGGCCGGGTCGGGCGCCCGGTGTCGCGGGCTACCGGGCGGGCGGGAGGCCGTCGGGCGTGAACCATTCGCCGGGTCCGACGCGCTCCTCCCAGGCCAGGTGGAGCTCGGCGATCGCGGCGATCAGGTCGGTGGCGAGGGCGCCGGCCTCGTACAGGTCCTGGTCCGGGCTCTGCCCGCTGGCGCCGACGATCACGCCACGGACCTGCACGGAGTGGCCGTAGCGGAAGTTCTCGGTGCCGCACAGGTGCGGGTCGACGAGGACCGCCTCGCCGTAGTTGCCGCCGAGTCGGCGGTGGCCCGCCGCCTTGGCCGCGGCGTAGGGCAGGAAGGCGGAACCGCCCTCGCCCACGGTGACGGTGCCCAGGACCGCGTCCTCGTTGGGCACCCACGGTCCCGCGGTCGGGTCCATCACGACGAACGCCATGGCGGGCCGGGGGTAGACCCCGCGCGGCGCCCGCTCCGGGGACACGGCGCGGTTGCACCGGACACTGGCCGCCCGGCGGCGGCCCAACCGGGTCAGCAACGCGTCGAGCCGCGGGCCGTCCATCAAGTACGCGTAGGGGTTGTGCCGGTGCGCGGCGTGGACCGGGCCCACCTCCGCCGCTTCTTCCTGAGGTTCCTGGGGGTCCTGGCGTTCCTGGGGTTCCATGCGGTGCTGCTCCTGTCCGGGTGCGGGGTGCGTGTCAGAGGGCGAGCGCCTGCGCGGCTTCGGAGAAGTGGTCCCAGGCGCTGAGGGTGTCGTGCGCGAACTTCTCCTCGGAGACCTCCGCCGCGATCTGGGCCCCGAGGTCCCGGCCGAGCCGTTCCACGCCCGCCGCATCGGCGTACACGCGCCCGATCGCGTCGGCGAGCCCCTCGGCACTGGGCGCGAACCGGTGGGCTTCGGGGAAGAACCTGCGTGCCTCGACCTTCTCGGAGTTGGTCATGAGGGTGCAGACACCGGAGAGCGCGGCCTCCAGGGGGGTGATGCCCAGGGTTTCGTAGCGCGAGGGGCACACGAAGATCCCGTTGGACCGCGCTTCCCGGAACAGGGCGTAGAGCTGCGGCTTGGAGAGCTTGCCGACCGCCAGGAACTCCGCGGCGTGCTCCGTCGGCATGCGGGCGCCCAGCTCCTTGCGCGCGACGTCCTTGTCCTCGTCGTCACCGACGACCAGGACGCGTACGGGGATGCCTCGCTCGCGGGCCAGGGCGCAGCCGTCGACGAGGAGTTCGACGTTCTTGAAGTAGTCCAGCCGGGCGACCGCGGTGAACACCAGCAGCTCGGCGCCCGCGACGAAGGCCCGCAGTTCCTCGCTCTCCAGGGCCTCGGAGTGTTCGAGCAGTGCGATGGGGGGACGCACCGCGCGGATCCGACGCTCGTCGATGCCGCGGCTGACCAGGTGGTCCCGTTGCAGGTCGGAGTGCTGGAGGACGAACATGCGGTCGTTGGTGCGCACCTTGCTCAGGCCGAGTTCCTGATGCTTGAGCAGGTGCAGTGCCTTGCCGGCGCCGCCGAACGCCCTGCCGGTCGCGACCGCGGGGAACCGTTCGATGAAGTCGTACACGAAGGGGCCGTGGTGGGTGACGCAGCACGGGAACTCCTCCGGGTGGAAGCCCAGCAGCGCGTCCGTCTGGTAGTAGAGCATCGCCTGGCCGCCCATGCCGTGCCGGGCCAACAGGGTCCTGGCCGCGTCGGCTATGGCCCGGCTCACGGAGGCCTCGCTCATGTCGAAGTTGAACCGGAGGACCGCGCACGCGGCGCCCGACCGGAACACCACGTCGACCTGGGGTTCCTCAAGGTTCTCGTCCCGCTTGTAGAGGATGAGCCCGGCGGAGAGGCCGGCGCCTTCGAGGCAGCGCAACACGGAACGGGAGAAGGAGGTGGCGCCGACGTTCGCCGGGACGAGCTCGCTGTCGGGGAAGTACCGCTCGTTCACGACGATGATGCCGGGCATTCTCGGGTCAAGTAGTGACACTTTTACGCACTCCAGGTCGATGACTGTGGCGAGGGGTTCTGCGGGCGCCGCACACGGCGGCGGCGGCCCGGCGGGTCAGGGACGTCCGGGAGCGCGGTAGTTCCATGCGGCCGCCTGCCAGGCCGCGGGATCGAGGACGTTGCGTCCGTCGACGATGTTGCGGGTGGCCATCACCGAACCGAGCTCTTCGGGATCGAGTTCCGTGAAGGCGGTCCACTCGGTGAGCAGGAGCGCGACGTGTGCCCCGCGCGCTGCCTCCAACGCGGAGCTCGCGTAGTCGAGTTCGGGATAGGCCTTGCGGGCGTTGTCCAGTGCGGCGGGGTCGTACACCGAGGCCAGTCCGCCCTCCTGGTGGATGGCGTGCGCGACCGCGAGCGCGGGGGAGTCGCGGATGTCGTCGGACTCCGGCTTGAACGCCGCGCCCAGGACGGCCACGGTGCGGTTCTTGAGCGAACCGCCGACGAGTTCGCGGGCCAGGTCCACGGCGCGCGTGCGGCGCCGCTGGTTGATGGCGTCGACCTCGCGCAGGAAGGCCAGCGCCCCGCCCGCCCCCAGTTCGTCGGCGCGCGCCATGAAGGCCCGGATGTCCTTGGGCAGGCAGCCGCCGCCGAAGCCGATGCCGGGGCTGAGGAACCGCCGGCCGATGCGGTCGTCGTAGGACAGCGCCCGAGCGAGGGCCGTCACGTCGGCGCTCGCGGCCTCGCAGACCTCGGCCATGGCGTTGATGTAGGAGATCTTGGTGGCGAGGAACGCGTTCGCCGCGACCTTGACGAGCTCGGCGGTGGCGAAGTCGGTGACCACGAGGGGGACTTCGCCCAGCGGCGCGTAGAGCTCGCGCAGCGTCCGCTCGGCGGACGCGGTCCGCACGCCGATGACGATGCGGTCCGGGGCGAGGGTGTCCTCGACGGCGAACCCCTCCCGCAGGAACTCCGGGTTCCACGCCAGGTCCACGGTGGTCTCCCGGGGAGCCAGGTCGGCGAGCTTGGCGGCGAGCCGCTCCGCCGTGCCCACGGGGACGGTGGACTTCCCGACGACCAGGCAGTCCCGGTCGATGTGGGGCGCCAGGGCCTCGACGGCCGCGTCGAGCTGGGAGGTGTCCGCGGCCCATCCGTCCTTCACCTGTGGCGTACCGAGGCACAGGAAGTGGACGTCACCGAACTCGGCGGCCTCCTGGAAGGAGGTGGTGAACCGCAGGTTGCCGGCGGCGAGGCCGTCCCTGAGTATCTCCTCCAGTCCCGCTTCGTAGATGGGGAGGTGGCCGTTGTTCAGCTGCTGGATCTTCTCCTCGTCGATGTCCAGGCCCAGGACCTCGTAGCCCAGCTTCGCCATGCACGCGGCGTGGGTGATTCCGAGGTATCCGGTTCCGATGACGGTCATGCGGTACGGGGTGCGCACGGGTTCGGCTCCTTCGAGGGGGTGGTGGCGCTGGCGGTTGCTCGTGCGGAGGTACGGGGGTGCGGGGATACGGGGAACGGGGGAACGGGGATACGGGGGTACGGGGGGCTACGCGCCGGTCCGGCGCAGCTCGCGGATGGCGGGGGTGGCCAGGAGGGCGACGGCGCAGCCGAACGCGGCCACGGTGGCGACCAGCAGGAGGTCGTGGAGTTCGAAGGCGCCGCTCGCGGGGCCCGCGATCACCTGGCCGAGGGGGACGGCGAGGATGGAGCCGGCGACCTGGTAGGCGGCGACCCGGTTGAGTTTGTCCTCGGGGATCTGGGTCTGGACGGTGGTGGACCACTGGACGCCCCAGAAGGCCCAGCCGATGCCGCTGACCGCGTAGCCGAGCATGAGCAGCGGCAGGGCCGGGACCAGGGCCGCTGCCAGCGGCATGAAGGGGAACAGGAGCATGGCGACGCCGCCGGCGAAGAGGGGGCGGGCGACCCGGACCCGTATCGCGACGAGGCCGCCGATCGCGCAGCCGGCGCCGAAGGCCGCTTCGGCGTAACCGAAGGCGGCGGTGCCGTGTTCGGCGATGATGGACGCGGCGCCGAGCGGGGTGATGGGGCCCCAGACGAACACGCCGAGGACCCACCAGATCAGGATGACCCCCCACAGCCAGGTCCGGGACCGGAACTCCCGCCATCCGGTGCGGAGGTTGGTGAGGGTGCTGTCGGTCCGGTCCACCTCGTAGGCGGGCAGCCGCAGCGCGACCATGCACAGGCCGCTGATGGCGAAGGTGGCGGCGTCGAGGACGAAGACCCCGGCGGCCGAGGTCGCGGCGACCAGGGCTCCGCCGATCGCCGGACCGGCCATCGTGGCGAACCCCTCGCTCACGCGCAGGACCCCGTTGGCCTTCTGCGGGTCGGTGGACACCTGTGGCACCAGGCTGGAGGTGCCCGGCTGGAACATCGCCGTCGCGGTGCCGCCGATCACCGCGCCCACGATCATCAGCCACAGCGGCGGGTGCCCGAGCCAGAGGTAGAGCCCGAGCAGGCCCTGGGCCAGGAACCGGGCCGCGTCCGCGCCGACCATCAGGGGCTTGGGGTGGAAGCGGTCGGCGAGCACCCCGCCGAAGACGACGAAGAGCGCGAACGCCCCCATCCAGGCGCCGAGCGCGAACCCGATGCCGCTGACGCCGTACCCGAGGGAGAACATCGCGACGGCCGTGGCGACCGGGATCATCGTGTCGCCCACCTGGGAGACGACGCGCGCGGTGAAGTAGAGGCCGAAGTTCGGCGTCCACAGACGGGACGGTTTCTGGGCGGTCAAGGTCATGGGGTTGCTCCTCGTCGATCTGGGGGGTGCCGGGCGCAGTACCGGGCGGGCTCCCGGCCCGCCCGCGCGCGGGGATCGTACGGTCCCCCCGCGCGCGGGCGGGCCGGGGCCCGGCTCACAGGGCGATGCGCACCCCGTAGGTCCGCAGCCAGCTGTCCGTCTGGAGCGCCGTCTCCAACGCCGCCCGGCTCAGGCCGTGTTCCAGCGCGGCCGCCCCGTCGGCCGCGACCGTCCGCCGGAACTCGGCCGAGAAGAGCGCGTTGACCGGGCTGTCGGCGTCCCGGACGACCGCGACGAGGCGTTCGCGCAGCTTCCGGTCGTAGGCGCCGGTGCGGAGGTTGGGGTAGGGGGTCTTGACCCGCATGGCCACCGGGTCCGGGAGCAGGTCGCGCACGGCCGCGCGCAACAGGCTCTTCTCCCGGCCGTCGAAACTCTTCATGGCCCAGGGGATGTTGAAGGCGTAGTCGACGAGCCGGAAGTCGGCGAACGGAACCCTGATCCGCAGTCCGCACGCCATCCCCAGCCGGTCCAGCCGGTCGAAGAGGACCCGGGCGTGGCGGGTCTGCGCGAGGTAGGTCACCTCGCGGTAGCGCGCCTCGGTCGGATCGGCGATCGCCTCGGCGGCCGAGAGCTCCGCCACCGCCGTGCTGTGCGAGTCGCGCTCGTAGGCGGCCAGGTCGAGCTTGGCCAGCAGACCCGGGTCGAAGACGACCTCGTTGCCGCGGAAGCGGCCCCGTCCCTCCTGGATCCACGGGAAGGTGTCGCTGAAGACCCATTCGGGCAGGCGTTGCCAGTTGTATCCGCCGAAGACGTCGTCGCCGAGCTCCCCCGACAGGGCCACGGTCGCGTACCGGCGCGCCTCGGCGAAGAGCTGGTGCAGCGAGGCGTACTGGTCGCCCTTGTTGATGGGCAGGTCGTAGGCGGCCAGTACCGAGGCCCGCAGCGCGGGGTCGAGCAGGTCCAGGGTGCCGAGCGAGATCTCGCTGAGGTCCGAACCGACGTGGTCGGCCATCAGGCGGGCGTAGACGTGGTCCTCGTTGCCGCCGCCCCCGCCCGGTCGTGCGGGGTCCTCGTCGTTGACGGAGAGGGACCGCAGGGTTCCCATCCCCTCGCGGCGGGCGACCTGCGCGGCGAGCGCGGTGAGCGCGCTGGAGTCCAGGCCCCCGGAGAGCAGGGAGCAGGGGGTGGTGTCGGCGACCATCTGTTGGGCGACGGCGGATTCGAGCAGCTCGCGCAGGGTCGCGACGGTCTGCTCCAGCGAGTCGGTGTGGTCCCTGACCTCCAGGCCCCAGTAGCGCCGTTCCTCGGTGCCGGTCCGCGTGACGCGCAGGGTGTGGCCAGGCAGCACCTCCTTCATGCCGCGGAAGATGGCGTGCCCCGGTACGCGGGCCACCGACAGGATGTCGCGCAGCCCGTCGGCGTCCAGCACGGCGGAGAAGTCGGGGTGCGCGAGGATCGCCTTGGGTTCGGAGCCGAAGAGGACGCCCGCGGCGGTCAGCGCGTGGAAGAGCGGTTTCACCCCCATCCGGTCGCGCACCAGGAGCAGTTCCTGGCGGTGTTCGTCCCAGAGGGCGAAGCCGTAGACCCCCTCGATGTGGGTGACGAAATCCGGCCCCCACTCCAGGTACGCGTGCAGCACCACCTCGGCATCGGCGTCGGAGCGCAGGGTGTGTCCCGACGACCTCAGCCGTGCGGCCAGCTCGCGGAGGTTGTACAGCTCGCCGCTGAAGGCGACCACCGCCCGGGTGCCGGAGCCGTCGGCGAAGGCGGTCGGCAGGCCCGGGCCGTCGGAGCCGGCCGGGGACAGGGTCCGCAGACCCAGAGCGGCGTGCTCCGAGAGCCACACGCCGCCGTCCGGCCCGCGCCGGGCCATGGTCCCGGTCATGGCCCGTGCGACGGACGCGAGGTCCGAGCCACCCCGGCCGGCGCCCGAGGCGGTGCGCGAGAAATCTACCAACCCGGCTATACCGGACATCGTGTGCTCCTTGAAGAATTGCGAAGGGGTGGAGGTACGCGCGGGCCTAGGCCGGGAGGTCGTCGCCGCCGTGGACGTCGCAGGCGTACCACTGGGCCAGATCGCGCAGGCCTTCGGTGACCGACTCGCTCGCGGACCAGCCGGGTCCGGCCGTGATGAGGTCCGTGGTCATGCGCCACCGCTGCGTCCGGTCCGCGGAGCCGGTCTCCCACGGCGTGCGGCGGGAGACCCCTGCGACCAGCCCGGCCAGTTCCTCCTCGCCGAAGGTGGCCGAGGCGACGTTGAACACCGGCTCGGACGGCTCCGCGGCGAGGACGGCGTCGATCGCCGCGGCCATGTCCCGGTAGTCCAGGACCTGGTGGACGCCCCGGGGGTCCAGGGCCAGCGGCTGCCGCGTCCAGGCCAGGTGGACCCAGTCCACGGACGCGGTCCCGCGGGCGGCGTGCGGTCCCACCGGATCGGCGAGCCGCAGCACCTGAACCGGGATGCCGGTGCGCTCGCCCCAGGCCCGGCACAGCTCCTCCTCCTGCCACCAGGTCAGGGCCACCGGATCGCCCGGAGGGCCCGTCAGGTCCCCCTCGGCGAGCGTCCGCTCGCCGCCGCCCCGGTAGACGGCGGCCGAGCCGGCGTAGAGCAGGCGCTCGGCTCCCGCCGCCTCCGCGGCCCGCAGCGCGTACCGCAACGCCTCGGGTCCCTCGGCGGGACGGCCGAGGTGGACCAGGGCCGCGAGCGGGGGCGCGGCGAGGTCCGACGGGTTCGCCGGCGGGGCCGCCAGGTACTCGGCCCGGTGGTCCAGGTCGCCGAGCAGGCCGGCCAGTTGGCGTCCGAAGCCCTCGACGCCGCCGGTCACGACGGTACGGGCGCGGGGTGCGGAGCCCACCGCGGGCCCGTCGGGGCGGCGGGCCTTGCGCCCCTCGTCGAGCGCGGCCAGCGCCAGGTCCCGGACGGGGTGGGACAGGGCGAGCAGGTCGTCGACGCCGTAGTCCTCGCAGAGGCCGCCGGGGCCCAGCGTCGCCATCGCCGCGGCCGCGACCCGCGGGTCGGCCTCCGGCGCGTCGGCCGTCACGGCGCCGATGGCGAAGCCGGTCACCCACACGGCTCGGCGCACCTGCTCCGGCAGGTCGTGGGGGGCGGCCGAGGCCAGGGCGGCCAGGCACGCGTCCAGCAGCCCGGTCCGGCGCAGGTGGCGCTCGGTCTCGACGTACTCCCAGCCCGCGCCGGTGCGGACCGCGCAGCGGGCCAGGCCGTACTGGTAGAACGGCACGACGTCGAAGCGGACGCTGTCGTGCGTCGTGGGCTCCCCGGCCCGGTCGGCGAACAGGGTGGCCTGGCGGAACCCGTGGTAGGCGTTCCCGGCGAGGCTCGGCATGTCCATGTGCTGCACCAGGCTGGGCGTGCAGAAGCGGACCGGGACGCCGCGGGCGTTGAGGTAGCGCTGCACCACCACGTCGTACGGCCACCCGGGCTCGTCCTCGGCCTGGAAGCGCGCGTACCCGCGGGCCACGTCGGCCGGCAGCAACAGGGCGTAGCACGGCACGTGTTCCTGGAGCGCGTAGGCCCACGGCGCGCCGGTCAGTGCCGCGAGCCGGGCCACACCGCCGTTGCGGGTCTCCCAGCCGGCGTAGAAGGCGACCGCCTCGTCGCCGGCCGCCGCGGCGACCTGCTCGACGTACGCGAAGAACCCGTCGGCGAGCTCCACGTCGTCCTGCAGGACCAGGTGGTGCGTGGCGTCGGGGGCGACGCAGTCCCACGACAACGGGGCCACCCGCAGCGCGGTCGGTCGGCCCTCGGGCTCGGGGTCCACCACGACCTCGATGCGCCGGTGCGGGTCGGCGGCGGCCAGCAGTCGGGCTTCTTCCAGGCGGCGCGGGTGGGTCATCACCGCTCCGCTCAGCTTCACCTTCGCCGGACGGTTCTGGGAATCCATGGAACACCTCGTGGCAGTAGGGGGCGTACGGACCGCGGAATTGACGGAGTACGGGCGTACGGGCGTACGGGCGTACGGGCGTACGGGCGTACGGGCGTACGGGTCAGTCGGAGGCGGGGTCGACGGCGTCGGCGGCGTCGGCGTTGCGCACCAGGCGGACGTTCTCCGTCAGGCCCACGTCGTAGCCCAGCTCCCGTTCGAGCCGGAGCATCTCGGCGGAGCGGAAGTTGAGGATGTAGGCGCGGCGCACCGAGTCGGTGGTGTTGCCGCGGGAGGCGTGGAGCGTGCTGCCCGCGTGGGCGACGCCTTCGCCCGGCCCCAGGGGCACCGGCGTCGCGCCGGGCTCGTCCTCGGAACAGTCGCACTGGATGTTCTGGCCGTCGCTGGTGGGGTAGTGGCGGCGCAGGGGTTGCTGGTGCGAGCCCCGGACGTACCACATGCAGCCGTTGTCGAGGACGGCCTCGTCCAGGGCCACCCAGATGGAGACGGCCCGCTTGTCGGGCAGGTCGAGCCAGTAGGCCGCGTCCTGGTGCCAGGGCGTGGGCACGTCGGTGTGGGGCGCCTTGTGGATCAGCATGTCGAAGTCGAGGACGGCGTCGTCACCGATGAGTTCCTTGGCCATCGCCAGGGCCCGGGCGTGCAGGGGCATCTCCAGCAGCGGCGGGTGCAGCGCCGAGGGCCACATGATCTGGGTGATGTTCTCGGCCACCCCGTCCCGGCGCGGAACGTGCGAGCCGAGGTCGGAGCGCTTGTCGCCGCTCTCGATGTCCCCCTTCAGGAAACGGTCGTAGATCTCCCGGTAGACCTCGACCTCCGCCGCCGAGAGCAGGGAACCGGTGGTGACGAACCCGTCCTGTGCGAATGTCCGCGCTCGCGTGAGGTCAGCTTTTACCGTCATGTAATTCCTTCTACTGAGCGTTATCCGGACAGAATTCTGCATTTCGTGGAATACCTGCGTGCCGGCCCGGCGGGGGCGTCGGCGGTCGGCTCGAACCGCCTGGTCCACGGGGGCCCGTCGGCCGTCGCGGGCCGGTCGCCGATCCGGCCGGTATTCCTCTGGCCTGCCCCCGAAGCATCTGCGAATGGATTCCCGATCCCCTCCCAACTCGGTACCGCACCGTTCGGGAACGGCTTATGATCCACACGAATAAGGTCTAGACCTGCTGATTCGCGTGGCATCGGGGGACGAAACGTGATCCAAGAACAACGGGTGGAACGGGTCCGCTTCAACCTGCTCGGACCGCTCGAAGGCTGGGCCGACGGCGTCAGACTGCGTCTGGGCGGTGCCCGCCAGGAGCGGGTTCTGGCCACGCTGTTGCTGGAGCCGGGCAAGCTCGTGCCGGTCTCGCGTCTGGTCGCGGCGGCCTGGGACGAGGAGCCGCCCGCGACCGCCGCGCACCAGGTCCGCAAGACGGTGGCCGACCTGCGCCAGCGCATCCCGGGCGGCGCCGCGATCCTCATCACCGACGGGCCCGGCTACCACGTCGCCCTGGCGGACGACCAGCTCGACCTCATCGAGTTCGGGCACCAGGTCGGCGCGGCCAGGACGGCGGCGGCCCAGGGCCGCCCCGCCGACGTGCTGCGGGCCCTGCGCCGGGCACTGGCCCTGTGGCGCGGCCCCGTCCTGTCCGGCGCCGGCGGTCCGGTCGTCGAGGCGGCGGCCGCCGTGCTGGAGGAGCACCGGCTCGCCGCCGCCGAGCAGTTCTACGCGCTGCGCCTGGACCGGGGCGAGGCGGGCGACTTGGTGGTCGGCCTGCGCGAACTCGTCGCGCGCTCGCCCCTGCACGAGGCCCTGCGCTGCCAACTGATGCTCGCGCTGTACCGGTGCGGCCGCCAGGCCGAGGCCCTGGAGGAGTACTCCCGCATCCGCGACCTGCTGGTCGAGGAGCTCGGGATCGACCCGGGCCCGCGGCTGAGCGGGATGTACCAGGCGATCCTGCGCGACAGCCCCGAGATCGCCGCTCCCCCGGCCCTCGTGGCGCCGCCCGCGCCACCGCTCCCGCCTGCCGAGCCGCCGTGCACCCTGCCCTACGACTTGACGGACTTCACCGGCCGCGACAGCCAGTTGCGCGAACTCCTGGACCGCTCGACCCAGGCCGGCGAGCGGGGCGCCCGGCTGATCGCGATCGACGGCATGGGGGGCAGCGGCAAGACCGCCCTGGCCGTGCACGCCGCGCACCGGATGGCCGCCGCCTTCCCCGACGGCCGGCTCCAGATCGACCTGCGCGGCTTCACTCCGGGCGAGCCGCCCGTCGCGCCGGGGAACGCCCTCGACATCCTGCTCCGCGCGCTGGGCGTACCCGGCGACCGGATCCCCGACGACACCGGGGGCCGGACCGCCCTGTGGCGCTCCGCCCTGCTGGGCAAGCGGCTGCTGCTCCTGCTCGACAACGCCGTGGACACCGCCCAGATCCTTCCCCTGCTGCCGCCCTCGGGCGACAGCCTGGTGCTGATCACCAGCCGGGCCCGGCTGGTCGCCCTCGACGGGGCCCACTGGATCTCCCTGGGCGTGATGCCGACCGAGGAGAGCGCCCGGTTGGTGACCGAGACCCTCGGCGTGCCGCGCGTGGCCGCGGAACCGGCCGCCGCGGCCGAACTCGCCCAGCTCTGCGACCACTTGCCGCTGGCCCTGCGCATCGCCACCGCCCGGCTGCGCAACCGGCCCCGCTGGACCGTCCAGTACCTGGTCGACCGGCTGCGCGACGAGACGCACCGCCTCGACGAACTGAGCTCGGGCGAGCGGAGCGTCGCGGCCACCCTGCGCCTGTCCTACCAGGCCATGGACGACGCGTCGCGGACGGCCTTCCGCCTGCTGGCGCTGCACCCCGGGGTCTTCCTCGACTCCCATTCCGCGGCGGCGCTGCTCGGCACCGGCGTCCGCGAGGCCGAGGTCGTCCTCGAACTCCTCCTGGACGCACACCTGGTCCAGCAGCCCGAGATCGGGCTCTACTCCTTCCACGACCTGGTCGGGAGCTTCGCGCGCAGCTTGCGGTCACCCGCCACGCGGCTGCGCGACGAGGCCGCGGTCGAGAGCCTGCTCGACTACTACCTGTCGGCCACCGAACGGGCCTGCCGCGTCCTGTTCCCCGGCCGGGAGCGGCGGCCCACCGGCATCACGGCCTCCCCGGCGGAGCTTCCCGCGCTGTGGGACGCCGACAGCGCCCAGCGGTGGTTCGATCGGGAGCACGGCGGACTGCTGGCCGCCGTGGCCCTGTCCGACCGGACGGCCCACGACCGGCACACCGTGTGCATGACCCGCAACATCGTCTTCCACCTCAACGCCCGCGGGCACTTCGACGAGTTCCTCGACCTCGGCCGCCTGGCCCTCGCCGCCGCCCGCCGGCTCCAGGACCTGGACCTGCTGGGGGTGACCCTGACCAACATGGGCGTCGTCTGCTGGAAGCTCGGCCGCTTCGACGAGGGCATCGAGGTCGCCGAGGAGGCCCGCGCCGTCGCGGTGCGCCGGGGCGACCGGCGCATCGAGGCGCACGGTGAGAGCACCATCGGCCTGCTGATGACGATGCTCGGGCGGTTCGCCGAGGCCCTGCCGCACCTGGAGCGGGCCATCGCCATCGAGCGGGAGCTGGGGGCGACCCGGTCCGAGGCTGAGACGCTGACCACCCTGAGCACGCTGTACGAGCAGTGGGGCAGGTACGCGGAAGCCGCCGACGCGGCGCGCCGGGCGCTCGCACTCGCCCAGGACCTCGGTCTCCGGGGCAACGGCGTCATGGCCCTGACCGACCTGGCCTTCGCGCAGATGGGCCTGGGCCTGGACGCGGAGGCCCACTCCAGCCTGGAGCGGGCCCTCGCCGGCTGCGACGGGTCCAGTTCCCCGGGCGACGTCGCGCTGGCCCTGGCGCTGTCGGCCGAGGTCTGCCGACGCCTGGGCCGTGCGGCGCGGTCCGCGGAGCACGCCGAGCGGGCCCTGGCCCTGGTGCGCACCAGCGGCACCCCGGTGCGGCAGGCGAAGGTCGAGAACCTCGTCGCGAACCTGCTCCGGCACCGGGGCGAGCACGCGGCGGCGCTGGCCCTGCACGCGCACGGGCACAAGGTGGCGTCGGCGATCGACTACCGGCCCGAGGAGGCCTTCGCCCTGGAGGGGATGGCCCACTGCGCCCGGGCCCTCGGGGACCTCGCGGCGGCCCACGAGCACCACCGCCGGGCGGACGTGCTGTTCGCCTTCATGGACGTGCCCGAGGACCACTGCCGTCGCTGAGCGGCGGCGCGGGTCCGACGGCCGCTCAGGGAGTCGGGCCCGCCGGGCCCTTGTCGTCGGCGAGGACCTGGTGCCCGGACCCGCGGCCCTGGTCCGCGCCGGCGCCGACCTGTCCCGTGACGCCGAGTCCGAGGACGACGGCCGCCGCGACGATCCCGATCAGTGCGATCCACTTGCTGCGCATCTCTCTACCCCCGGTGTGTTGCGCTCGCTTCCGACGTCACCGATCGTCCCCACGGGCCTTCCCGAACGGTTCCCCGCCCGTTCCCCGGCGGCCGCTCGTGCCGGGAAGCACCGGTGCGTCCGCGTCCCCTCCCTCGAATCCCTCGAACGGGCCCGTGCACGCCACGACGCGCGCGCTCCGTCCGGTCAGGACGACCACGGTGCGGGCGGCCCCCGCCTGGTATCCCGCCAGGTCCAGCAGTCCCCGCACCACGGAGCCCAGCACGAGGGCGTCCGCCGCCCCGACCGCGGCCGGGGCCGGGTCACCGGCGTTCGCCCGGGCCGTGACGGAGACGAGGGCGTGCATGCCGGCGACCGTCCGCGTCCGGACGGCGAACTCCCGCTCGCGGTCCGCCACCCGTCCTCCGGCCCGGTGGGCCCACTCCTCGAGGGACGCCAGCTCCGCCAGGACGTCGTGCGACCGCGCCTGCTCCTTCGGACGGTCCGGGCCGTCATCCAGCACCGCGTCCTCCTCTCCTCGGGCCTGCCGGGGCGACGCTGCCACGACCCGGTCCCGCTCGTCTCCCGCTCCGGTCCCGCACCGACGCGCGGGACGGGCCGTTTCGCGAGGGGACGGGCCGTTTCGTGAGGATCCGGGCCATTCACGAGGGTGCGGGCCGGGCCGTGCACGTACGAAGGCTCCCGGCCGGTGGGGTGCACCGGGCGGGAGCCTTCGGGGGTACGGCGGTTCGGTCGCGCGTGGTGGGACGGGGTCGGGAGGAGCCGGATCAGCCCGGGGAGCCGACGGCGCAGATCAGGATCGGGGTCGCGCGGCCCGGGTCGAGGGCGTTGCGGACCAGGTGCCAGACGTTGAGGTCGTACGCCTCGCCGATGTGCCCCACCGGGTCGAGCGGGCAGGAGTCCTGTACGTAGCGGTTGTTGACGCCCGGTTCGCGGACGAACGCCGTCTCCGTCGGGGTGACGAGCTCGTCGTAGCGGGACGAGATGATGGTGTAGGCGATCCCGCGCTGGGCCACCGGGCCGTCGTTGAGGGCCACGATGGCGGGCCCGCCCGGGAACTCGTCGGACAGCACCGGGAAGCCGAGGGTGGCCGCGATGGCGTCGAGGGTGCCGCGGCCGAGCAGCTTGTCGCCGAGGTCGACCAGCCGGGAGGCGTCCGTGCCGTGGGTCGGCGGGGCGATCGCGACGACCGCCTTGATGTGCGGCTGGATCCCCTGCATCTTCGCGAGGTAGAGGGCCTGCAGGCCGCCCTCGGAGTGGCCCACGACGCTGACCTTGGCCGCGCCGGTGGCGGCGCGCACCCGCTCGACGTAGTCCTTGATCTCCAGGTTGGAGACGGCCACCGGCTTCAGGCCGCCGACCAGCGGGAAGCCGTCGTAGGCGCCGTAGGTGAGGGCGAAGGTGCAGTAGCCGCGGGCGGCGAGGTCGGCCTGGAGGAAGTTGAGGTCCTCGTACCAGGTCGCGAAGGTCCCGTGGAGCAGGACCACCGGCTCCGGATGCGCGGAACTGGGCCGGCAGGAGAAGTCGTTGATGCCCCGGGAGGCGGACGCGGCCGGGGCGGCGGCCGAGCCCGCGTCGGTGGGTGCGGCCTGGGCCGGGGCGGCCGTGGCCGCCAGGGTGAGCGCCAACGGGAGGGCGGCCCGGGCGAGCCACCTGCGGACGGGCCGTGCGGTCAATGCCATCGCAACTCTCCTGGGGGTCCTGGGGGTGAGCCGATTGGTCGCACCGCACAGAATGCTCCGGCCGGATCCCCGTGTCCCCTGGCGGTACGCGCAGAAAGCTTCCGCCCGCGTTTGTGCACGGTGACAATGCGCGCATGGACGAGGCCGGATTCACCGCCGCACTGCTGCCCAGGGTCGGGGAGATCGCCGCGGCGACCGTCGCCCACCTGACCGCCGAGATACCCGCCTACCGGCTGCTGCCCGACAGCGTCATCGCCGGGGACCTGCTCGGCAACACCGAAGCCGTGCTGCGGCTCTTCCTCGTCACCCTCGCCGAAGGCCGGCTCCCGGCCGCGCCGGAGCTGGCCGCGCCGGTCGCGTGGGGCGCCGAGCGGGCGCGCGACGGAGTGCCGCTGGAGGCGGTGCTGCGGGTGTACTCGCTGGGCGCGGGCGAGGCCTGGAAGCTGGCGCTGGCCGCGGCGGACGGCGCGGACACCGGGATCGATCCGTACCTCCTGGGGACCCGGCTGCTCGGCTTCCTCGGCGAGGTGATGCCGAAGGTGGCCGAGGCGTACGTGCGCGAACAGGCGGACCTGGACTGGGAGCAGCGCGAGCACGGCCGGAACCTGGCCGACGTCCTGCTCGCCGGGCGTCCGGCCCGCCGGGCGGCGGAGCGGTACGGGCGCACGCTCGCGGAGCGCTACGACGTGGTGGTCTTCCGGCTGCCCGACGCCCCGGGCGGCGCCGCCGCGGGCGTGCTGCGCGCCGTACGGAGCGAGCTCGACCGCGACCCGGAGGTGCTGGCCACGCTCAAGGGCGAGGGCGGGGTGCTGCTCGTACCGCTGGCGCAGGACGGCGGGGGCGGCGGGGACGGGGCGGCGCGGCGCGGCAAGGGGCAGTCGCCGCCGTGCGCGGCGCGCCGGCTGCTCGCGCGGCTCGACGCGGCGACCGGGCTGCCCTGCATCGCGGCGGCCGCCACCGCGCGGGAACACGCGGCGGTCGAGCGGGCGCACACGGAGGCCGGCGAGGTGCTCGCGCTGGCCGAGGCCCTGGGGCGCTCCCCCGGTCTGTACCGGCTCGCCGACCTGGCCGTGGAGTACCAGCTCGTCCAGCCGGGACCGGCCCGCGACGCCCTGGCCCGGACCCTGGAACCGCTGGCGGACCAACCCCATCTGCTGGAGACCCTGCGGGAGTTCATCGCGGCGGGCTACCGGCGCGCGGAGGCCGCGGACGCCCTGACCGTGCACCGCAACACCCTGACCTACCGCCTGGGCCGGATCCACCTGCTGACCGGCCACGACGCCACCGACCCGGCCGACGCCCGCAGACTGGCGGCCGCCCTGACGGCGCACGACGCCGCGCGCGGGGGGTAGCGGGCCCCGTCGCTCAGCCCACCGCCTTCTTGACGAGCGCGCCGATCCGCTCCTCGTCGGCCGCGGTCAGCTCCCGCACGGCGTAGGACGTCGCCCACACGGCGCCGTCGTCGAGGGCCGCCTGGTCGCTGAAGCCGAGCGTGGCGTACCGCGACGTGAACTTGGCCGCGCTCTGGAAGTGGCAGACGACCTTGCCGTCCCTGGCGTACGCGGGCATCCCGTACCAGAGCTTGGGCGCGAGGTCCGGAGCGGCGGTCGTGACGATCTCGTGGATCCGCTCGGCGAGGACGCGGTCGGCCTCCGGCATCTCGGCGATCTTCGCGAGCACGTCCCGCTCCTCCGCGGCCGCCTTCTCCGCCCGGGACGAGCCGCGCCGGGCCGCCGCCTTCTTCTCCTCGCGTGCGTGGTCCTTCATCGCGGCCCGCTCCTCGGCGGTGAACCCGTCGTACTTCTCGGTGGAAGTGGTGGGGGTGGAGACCTCGGCGGGCGACTTCGTGGACGGCATGACGGTTCCTCTCGTACGGGGGGGGACGGGGCGAGCAGGGGTGGCGGCGCGGCGTCCGGTTACGCGGCGGCCTCCCAGACGAAGCCGTCCGGGTCGGTGCAGGCGTCGGCGGTGCTGCCGAGGACGAGGCGGTGCGAGCCGGTGCCGTCGACGGGGACGCCGACCTCCTTGGCCAGGGCGCGGCGCTTGTACAGCGCCATCTTGACCGGGTGGGACGGGCCGGCGGCGAACTCGACGTACTTGCCGCCGAAGCTCTTGACCACGGTCAGGCCCCGGTCGACGTAGAACTGCTTGGTGGCCTTCACGGCCTCGACGCCGACCAGCAGGACGATCTCGTCGATCTCGCGGGTGGCGGGGGCGGTGTCCTTCTTCTCCGAGGTCGCGATCTTCCAGATCGTCCCGTCCGGTGCCCGGACGACGCCGCTGTAGCCCCACATCGACTTCGCGGCGGGCTTCAGCACCGTGGCTCCGGCGGCCACGGCGGCGCCGACGAAGCCGTCGACGGTGGCCGGCCCGGACACCGTGAGCGCCAGGGTGAAGCCGCGGAATCCGGTGGAGTGCGCGTCGGACGCCCGCAGGTGGACGTACGCGTCCACGCCGAAGGCGCTGTAGAAGCGGCGGGCGGCCTCGGTGTCGGCCACCTCGAGGGTGACGGACGTGACGGACGTGTGGGCTGCGGTGGAAGCGGTGGTTGCCATGACCATCACGCTAGGGCTCGGGAGGCCGCCGGGGCTTCTCGAATCCTGACCGATCCCCAGACCTGCTTCGCCACGCACGCGGGCACCGCCTCACGCCTGACGGCGGAATTCCCCGGGCGGCGTGCCGACCAGCTCGGTGAAGCGGGCGGTGAAGGTGGCCAGCGACGTGCAGCCGACCGCGGAGCAGACCGCGGCGACGGTGAGGTCGCCCCGGCGCAGCAACGCGGTCGCCCGCTCGATGCGACGCGTCATCAGGTACGCGTACGGCGACTCGCCGTAGGCGGCCCGGAACTGCCGGCTCAGCTGCCCGGCGGGCAACTGCGCGTCGTGGGCGAGCGCCGCCACGTCCAGCGGTCGCTCGTACTCCCTGTCGATCCGGTCGCGGACGCGGCGCAGCCGCGCGAAGTCGGCCAGGCGTTGCGCCTCGATGCGCGCACGCCGCCATTCGGACTTGCACATGGGAACCCTCCCTCAGGGGTGTGCGCGGCTGCTCAGCGCAGTTGCTGGATGCGGACGAGGTTGCCCGCGGGGTCGCGGAACGCGCAGTCGCGGATGCCGTACGGCTGGTCGGTCGGCTCCTGGACCACCTCGGCGTCACTGGCCTGCACCTTCTCGAACAGGGCGTCGAGGTTCGGGGTGGCCAGCAGGATCCATCCGTAGGTGCCCTTGGCCATCATCTCGGTGATCGTGCGGCGCTCGGCCTCGGTGATCCCGGGGTCGACGGCGGGCGGCGCCAGGAGGATCGACGTGCCCGGCTGACCGAACGGGCCGACCGTGATCCAGCGCATCCGGCCCTGCCCGACGTCGCTGCGGACCTCGAAGCCGAGGACGTCGCGGTAGAAGGCGAGCGACGCGTCCGGGTCCTCGTGCGGGAGGGAGGTCGTGTGAATGGTGATGTCCATGGTGGGCAGGCTAGGGCCGCACCGCGCGGAACGCTTCTCGATTCCTGACCGATTCGGCCGGCGTGGACCGGACCCAGGGGCGCCGGTCCGTCGATTCGCCTACGCGTCGGCGCGGGCGACGAGGAGCGGCTGGAAGAAGCCCGTCTCATGGGGCATCCGCCAGCCGAGGTCGACGAACCCGGCCTCGGCCGCGATGGCGGCGAGCCGGTCCCGACCAAGTGCCCAGTAGGTGGTCCGGCGGACCTGGACGCGCCATTCCCCTTCTGTGGGCAGGAGTTGGAAGTGCTCAAGGTCGTAGTGTTCACCGTCGTCATGCCAGTGCCAGAGCTGGAAGGTGACAGTCCGCTCTTCGCCGTCGGCGCTGTGGTGGATCTGCGGCGCCGTGGAAGCGGGCCGGTCGCGCAGCAGGTCATCGTAAGGACGTGTGCTGACCAGCAGGAGCCCCGCGGGGCGCAACACGCGGCGCATCTCGGCGAGGGCCGCGTGCACATCCTGCTCCGTCAGCAGGTGGGGCAGCGAGTTGTCGGCGCAGACGACGGCATCGAACCGGCCGTCGGCGAAGGGTAGACGTCGCATGTCGGCGGCGGCGGCGCGCAGGCTCAGGTTCCGGCGCCCGGCCTCACGGGCGGCGCGGGCGGTGGCGCGGGGGCTGAGGTCGGTCCCGGTGACGTGGTGCCCGCGCAGCGCCAGGCCGATGGCTTGCGTGCCGATGCCGCAGGAGCAGTCGAGCACCCTCGCGCGATCCGGGCCGATCAGGGCATCCAGAGGCTCCCCCTGCCGGCGGATGCTTTCGTCCCAGTCCGAGTAGATCAAGTGGTAGTCGTCGGCGAGCTCGTCGTAGAAGCGCGCCACCGTCGTCTCAGCCATGGCCCGAGGCTACCGGCGCCCCGGAGGGGACGATCCGACCGGTGGCGACGACAGGCCCTCGCTAGGTGTATCGATCACGAGCGTTGTCGACACCGGTCTGGTCTTGCACATGGCGAATACCTCCGGTGTGGGGGAGCTGTCCGGGAACCCACCGCGCGGAGGTCTTCGTGTCCCACCGCAATGCGGCTGACCGTCTTCGGTAGGCGCCTGCTGGTCGAACGGGTCTGCTCGGGCCGCCCCGTCGCCCACGCGGCCGCCGAGATGGGCACATCGCGGGCCCCCACCCACCACGCAGCAGGCCGATCCCGCCACGCCACAAACGCCCCTGACAGTGGCGAACGACCCCCGACAACTGCAGATCAACGGGCTTACGGGACCGCACCCTGACGTTGCGGTGAATGGGTTCCAGCCGCAAGTCCAGCCAACATTGCACACGGAAAGCTGCGCATGTGAGGATTCGGCCGGTGAGTGACAACGGAGAACACATACCGTCGCCGACGCGGCCCACACGACTCGCCGACTTGGCGGAGGCGGCTGGCCCGGCTGACCAGCACGCTCCGTCGAGTACACGACCGGCCGCACCCACACCGGCGCCTGTCGAACCGGCACCGAAGACCGCCGCCCCTTCCCTTGACGAGCTGACCGCTGCGCGGCGTCGGTTCGCGATGCTGCTGGGTGAATTCCGGCGTACGGCCGTGCTCGTACCGCTCGATGCCTCCGGGAGCTTGTGGACGGCGGACCAGGGCGGGGTGCGGTGGATCTGCGCGTTCTCCGACGAGCACACGCTGGCCACGTTCGCGCGGGCACAAGGAGAAGCCGGCCGGGAGTGGACGTATCAGAGGGTTTTGGGTGCGCGGTTGTTGGACGTGATGGTGCCGTTGTTGCCGGGGCCGGGTGGTGTGGCGCTGGATGCGGGAAGTGCGGACGGGATGTTGTTCCCGCCGGTCCCGGGTGTCGTCCCGGATACCGCCGCCGTAGATGTGGATGCCGCCGTTGACCTGGAGGGTTCCCGATGAGCGGGAACGGGGGCGTTGGTGGGCCTGACCTCGAGGCCCCGGCTGAGGCGTTGGCGAAGATCGCGAGTGGTATCGATCTCGCGCATGCCGAGCTGAAGGATCTCGGGATGATCGGGCGGGCGTCGGTCGGGCGCGGGTTCGCCGGTCTCGCGCTGTCCGGGATGGAGCTCGGGGACAGCGCTCTGACCTCGGAGTTCGAGACGTTCTGCAACCGTTGGGAGTGGGGAGTGCGGGCGTTGACCCTGCGCGGGAACGCCTTCGCGCAGGAGGTCGGGCTGTCGGCGGGCTCGTTCGCGGAGCAGGAGCAGTACATCAAGGACTCGTTCAAGATCGGCGTGAACTCCCTCAACGGGAACCCGCACCTGTCGGAGGACGACGTGAAGAAGATGAGCTGGGACAAGATCAGTTCCCAGCACGCCTACGACGACCCCGACTTCAGCGCAGAATCGTTTTCCCAGGCGAACGAGGAAGTGAAGCAGACCTGGAAGGACACCGGCTACGACGTCATGGATGCCCAGATGGACTCCATGGAACGCTCCGGTCTCCTGGGCCCCAGCGTCCGTCAGAAGGCCGACGAGCAGCTCCGCGAGACCCTCGACCCTTCCGAGCAGGCCGTCGCGCAGGCCGAGCAGCCGCGCTGGGGTGAGCGCTGATGGTGAGCTGGGACAGCCTCGGCAGGCTCGCGGACCAGGGGATCGACCTCGTCGACAAGGGCATCGACAAGGGCAAGGAACTCGTCGGCGAAGGCATCGACAAAGCCACCGACGTCGTGGGCGAAGGCCTGGACAAGGTCGGTGCCCACGACTGGGCCGACGCCGTCGAGGACTGGGGCGACGAAACCGCCTCTTCCCTCGGCGCGGAGGTCGGCGAGCAACAGCTCGGCCAATCCGAGGAGGCCAACGAGCTGATCCACGGCAGCCCGGAGAAGATCGCCGCGTCGGTGAAGAACCTCCGCGACTTCCACCGGGCGTTCGACCAGGTCGGCGCCGGGATGAAGGGCCTGGACTCCGAGCACTGGAAGGGCGAAGCCGCCAACAGCTTTCGCGAACACTTCCAGACCCTCCCCACCGACTGGCTCCACGCCTCCGATGCCTTCGAGAACGCCGCCAAGGCCCTGGAGACGTACTCCACCGCGGTCACCACCGCCCAGGGCAAGGCCCTCGAGGCCATCGCCCTCTACAAGGAAGGCCAACAGGACTCCAAGACGGCCGTCGACACCTACAACAAGAAGGTCGACGCCTACAACGCCGCCCGCAACAGCACCAGCCCGCTACCGCTCCCCGGCGAGTTCACCGACCCCGGCCAGGCCAAACGCCAGCGCGCGCAGGAGATCCTCAAAGCCGCCCGCGACGCCCGCAAGGAAGCCGCCGCGACGGCCAAGAGTGCGGTCAGCGCCGCGATGGCCCACGCCCCCAAGGAACCCACCGGCCGCGAACGGCTCATGCTGGAGATCGGCGACTACGGCGTCGGCCAGGGCGTCGAGCTGGCCCACTTCGGCGGCGGCATCGTCAAGGGCACCGCCGGCCTCGTCAACTTCGTCCGCTCCGTCAACCCCACCGACGCCTACAACCTCACCCACCCGGCCGAGTACTACAAGAGCATCAACATGACGCTCGCCGGCCTCGCCTCCACCGCCGCCAACCCCGACCGCGCCCTCAAGAACGCCTGGGACGCCGCCAAGGGCGACCCCTCCGAATTCCTCGGCCGCCTCGTACCCGAACTCATCGGGACGAAGGGCACGGGTCTGGTGCGAGGAGGACTGCGCGCGGGCCTCAAGGACGCCGAGCGCCTGGCCGAAGGGAGGAAACCGAGCGGCAGCCGCGGGGACCACGAGAAGAACCCGGACAGCAACGGCAAGCGGTGCAGCGAGACCGTCTGCAAGAGGGACCCGGTTGATATCGCGACCGGTCGCATGTTGCTGCCCGCCACGGATATCGCCCTGGCGGGCTCGCTGCCCTTCGTCTTCCAGCGCACCTTCGATTCCTCACGCCGGTCCGGGAACTGGTTCGGGCCGACGTGGTCGTCCACGGTGGACCAGCGGTTGGAGATCGACTCCGAGGGCGTGGTATTCAGCTGTGACGAGGGGAGTCTCCTCGCCTATCCCCATCCGGCACCTGGGGTTCCGGTCGTGCCCACGCACGGTCGACAGTGGCCGCTGGACCGCGTTCCGGGCGGTTACACGATCACCGATCCCAGTTCTGGTAAGACCTGGCATTTCACCGACCACGGCGCCGAAGTCGCGCTCCTGGCCCAGATCAGCGACCGCAACGGCCGCTGGATCAGCTTCGAGCACGACGAGGCCGGCGCGCCGACGGCGATGGTCCACCACAGCGGCTACCACGTGAAGCTCACCACCGGCGAAGGCCGCGTCACGGCCCTCCACCTCGCGGGAGCGGCGGGCGATGGATCCGACCAGGAGATCGTGCGCTACGGCTACACCGGCGGACATCTCACCTCGGTCATCAACTCCTCCGGCCGTCCGCTGGGCTTCGCGTGCGATGAACACGGCCGCATCACGTCGTGGACGGACACCAACGGAAGCCGCTTCGAGTACGTCTACGACGATCAGGACCGCTGCACCTACCAGTCAGGCACGAACGGACACCTCGAAACCGTCTTCACCTGGGACGATGTCGATCCCGCATCCGGCCTGCGCATCACCACGCTCACCAGCGGTCCGGGGCATGTCGAGCGTCACTTGGTCAACGACCGTTCGCAGGTGGTCGCCGAGATCGACGCATTGGGCGCGGTCACCCGCCTTGAGTACGACCGCTACGGCCGACTGCTGTCACGCACCGATCCGCTAGGTCACGTGAGCCGCGCCATCTTCGACGAGCAGGGCCACGTGAGCGTCGTGGAGCGGCCGGACGGGCGGCGGACGCTGGCCGAGTACAACGGACTCGGACTCCCTACACGCGTTGTCGGGACCGACGGCAATGTCACGCATCTGACGTTCGACACCAGGGGCAACCGGACGTCCGTCACGGAGCCGTCCGGAGGGACCACCTGCTTCACCTACGACGAGACCGGCACCATCACGTCCGTCACCGATGCCCTCGGACACACCTCGACAGTCGTTTCCGACAACGCCGGTCTGCCCTTGGCCATCGTCGATCCGCAGGGGGCAACGACGCACTACGCTCGGGACGCCTTCGGCCGAGCCGTGTCGATCACCGACCCCCTCGGAAGGGTCACCCACCTGGCATGGACCGTCGAGGGCAGGCTCGCCCGGCGTGTGGAAGCCGACGGCAGCGAACAGTCATGGACGTACGACGGCGAAGGCAACTGCCTCACCCGCGTTGACGTTCTTGGCGGCGTCACGACGTTCGAGTACACGGATTTCGACGTCCCGACAGCCCGCACCGGCCCGGACGGCTCCCGTTACGAGTTCAGCTACGACACCGATCTCCGCCTCATCCAGGTCACCAACCCTCAAGGCCTGACATGGGACTACGTCTACGACCCGGTGGGCCGGGTCGCGTCCGAGACCGACTTCGACAACCGCATGCTGAGGTACGGAAGGGACGCAGCGGGACGCCTCGTCTCCCGGTCGGACGGTCTCGGCCAGACCATCCGCTACGAGCGGGACGAGCTGGACCGGGTCGTCCACAAGGACGCCGCGGGCGCGGTGACGACCTTCGCGTACGACTCCGGCGATCAGCTGGAGGAAGCGGTCAACGCGGACGCGACGCTCACGCGCCTCCACGACCGCTACGGGCGCCTCAAGGCCGAGACGGTCAACGGCCGGACGACCGCGTACGCCTACGACGAACTCGGCCGGTGCACCGCCCGTACGACCCCGATGGGAGCGGTCAGTACCTGGACGTACGACGCGGTCGGGTCCCGCACCGCCCTGACCGCGTCCGGCCGCACCATCGATTTCGAGTACGACGCGGCCGGCCAGGAGGTCACGCGCCGGATCGGGGACGCCGTTGCGTTGCTGTCCCGATATGACGATGGAGGCCGCCTCACCACGCAGCACATCACCGGCGCGGGACAGACCATCCAGCGCCGCGACTACACGTACCGTGCGGACGGCAACCTGACCGGCCTGGGCGACCGCCTCGAGGGCGCAAGGTTCTTCGACCTGGACGCGGCCGGTCGGGTGGCCGTGGTCAGGGCGGAGAATTGGACCGAGCGGTACACCTACGACGAGGCGGGGAACCAGTCGACCGCCTCTTGGCCGTCGGCACATCCCGGCCAGGATGCCGTGGGCCCTCGCGAGTACACCGGCACGACGCTCGCGCGCGCGGGCAGGACGCGCTACGAACACGACGTGCTCGGCCGCGTCGCGCTTCGCCGGACGACCGACCTGTCCGGGAAATCGCGCACATGGCGCTTCGAGTGGAACACCGAGGACCGCTTGCGCACGGTGACCACCCCGGACGGCGCCGTATGGCGTTACGCGTACGACGCCCTTGGCCGCCGCACCTCCAAGCGGCGGCTCGCCCCTGATGGCATGACGGTCCTGGAACAAGTCGCCTTCACCTGGGATGGCACGATCCTGTGCGAACAGACAACAGAGTCGCCGGACCTGACCCACTCGATCGTCCTCACCTGGGACCACAAGGGGCTACAACCCCTCGTCCAACGAGAACGCCTCCTGGACCGGACAACGCCTCAGGACGTCATAGACGCCCGCTTCCTCACCATCATCACCGACCTGGTGGGCGCCCCCGCAGAACTGATCGATGAATCGGGAACACTTGCTTGGCGCACCCGCACCACCCTGTGGGGCACCACGACCTGGGCATCCACAAGCAAGGCGTACACCCCGCTCCGCTTCCCGGGCCAGTACTTCGACCCGGAATCGGGCCTTCACTACAACTATTTCCGCCACTACGAACCCGAGACCGCCCGCTATCTCACCCCTGACCCGCTGGGCCTCGCCCCGGCGCCGAACCCGGCGGCCTATGTCCCCAATCCCCACACGTGGGTCGACCCTCTGGGACTGGCGGCGTGCCCGACGTTCGCCCCGGGGGAAACCTTGGGGGACGTGAGCAAGATTCACGGATGGGTGCCCAAAACCATACCCGATATAGCGATGGAAGTACTTCGGGACGTGGAGGAGTACAGTTTCGGCTGGTGGGGCGGGCCCGGATTCTATGGCCCGAAGTGGTGGACCGAGCCGTTCGAGAACAGCGGCAGAAACGGCGGCTACAAACTTCCCGAACATGAACCATCAGGCGCGCCGATCACTTACAAGGAGTACGGGACCTACCCCTCACCCGACAACCCCGTGCCGGGCGGCGAACGATGGGTGTTCGGGAGCGACGGATCCCGCTACTACACTCCCACTCACTACCAGACGTACATTGTAGGAAGAAGTCCGCGATGGGTGAATTGACGACAGAAGAGACATCGGCATTCCATGTCGCCCCGTGGATGCACGTCATCGAGGCAGGTGGTGGCGCCCCCCTCGATGAAGTCCTGCCCGCATCGGGTCGTGTTCATGTGGCACGCCTGAACGGCAAGGACATGGTCGACGAGGTGGCCACCTTTCAGCAGTTTTCCGAATCGCTGAAGTTCCCTGAATACTTCGGATGGAATTGGAATTCCTTTTATGACTGCCTTCGCGACCTTGAGTGGCTTTCTTCGGACTACTGCATCCTGATCGTCGATTCTGCCGATGAAGTTCTCTCCGATGACGATGACGCCCGAAAGGAGTTCTTCAGCGCTCTGTGGCGAGCCGGTAAGCAGAGGTCGTACACCAAACGACCCGAAGGTGTAACCCTCAGCACGATCTCCATCGTCCTGTCCTGCAGCGAGAAGTCATCCTCGACCCTCGCGGGACAGCTCGGAGAACTTCAAGAATCGCTGACCTCCTAAAGCCCCACATGGGCAGCAGCACTTCAGGCGGCCGGGAGCACGGTCCGGGCCCGGTCAAGGAGCGGGGATCCAACGTGAGACTCGTTCTCGGTGGGGGCTGGACCGCAAGGGTGACGGGCCAGGTACTGAGCACCGCCCCGCGCTTCACGGGGAACTCACTGCGCATCGTGCGGTACGCGGACGTGGTGGAACGCGAGCAGTTCGTCGCGGACACCTTCGGTAGCCAGGAGTGGCTGTGGGACGCGCCCGACGTCTTCCGCTTCGACCCGTCGAACCAACAACTGGTCGGTGCCGAGTTCCGCCTGCCCGAGGATTCCGCTTCCGCCGAGGACGCGGCCCGTGTTCCCGTCACGCCCCTGGTGCGGCCGGGCGGACTGCGCGCGGACGAGGTCCGGGACTTCCGGCACGAGATGTGCACGGTGCACTGTCGCGCTCCCGGGGACTCCGTCTTGACGTGCTTGCGCGACCTGGACGTCCTCGACGGTCCGCTCGACGCCCGCATCGGAATCGCCCCCGGGGTGGCACTCCTCGTCCAGCACGGCGCAGTCGTCGGCTGGAGCCTCACGATCCCGCGCGCTACCTGACCACCGAGTACGTCGACCCCGACTCCAGCCCGACCTCACCTGAAATCTACGGCTGCTCACCGAGTGTCTCGACCTGACGACCGCGCCCGGCATCTACAACGTGGAGGACGGTGAGCCGACAGCGCTGGCACGGCTACGAGCAGCCGATGAGGCTGCGCGCGACCAGCACGAAGGCCGCCACCGAGCCGATGCCCTGCGCCGGCTGATCGCCCACATGGTGGACCTCTACGGGAACTGGTGAGGTAAGAGAAGCCGACCTCCGCGCGGTGAGTGCGGTGTCAACAACGCTCGTGATCAATACACCTGGGCCGCGGGGGTCACCGGTAGGAGGGTGGGGCGCTTCGCGGTGCGGTGCGTGCCGGAGGAGCGGCCGCGGACGCGGCGGGCGAGCCACGGGCTCAAGAAGGCGTTGGCCCAGCGCAGTTCGCCGGCCACGGTGCGGGGAGCCGCTCCGGGGCCCGGCAGGGGGCGGGTCCAGGAGTCGTCGGCGCCCGGCAGGCCGAGGGCGTGGGCCACGGAGGCGGCGATGAGCGCGTGGCCGCGCGGGCTCGCGTGCAGCCGGTCCTCGCTCCACAGCCGGGGGTCGGTCACCACGGGATGCCGGGCGGTGTCGGCGAGGGCCACCCCCTGCCGGTCGGCGGCCAGCCGGATCCGGGCGTTGAGCGCGGTGACGCGGGAGCCGAGCGGGCGGGCGAGCGGGACGAGCCGGCCTATGTCGGGGAAGGTGACGGTCGCGACGCGGGCGCCGGCGCCGGTGAGCGCCGCGAACATGGCCTCCAGGTGGGCGGCGGTCTCGTCCGGGTCGAAACGGGGTCGCAGCAGGTCGTTGACCCCGGCGACGACCGTGGCCAGGTCGGGGCGCAGTGCGAGGGCGGGCGCCAGTTGCCCCTCCCTGACCTGGCCCGCGAGGCGGCCGCGCACGGCGAGGTTGGCGTAGAGGACGCCGGGGTGGTGCAGGGCCAGCCCCTCGGCGAAGCGGTCGGCGCAGCCGCGCAGGCCGGTGGTGTCGTCGCCGTCGCCGAGCCCTTCGGTCTGGCTGTCGCCGAGCGCCACGTAGCGCAGGGGGGATGCCTCAGCCATGGTCGGGCCGCCTCTCGCGCAGGACCGTGATGGTGCGCTCGTACCAGTCCCGGTTGGCGCGCTCGAAGTCGAGGCCGCGCAGGCAGGTCAGGTACGGGCCGATGCGCTCGCCGTGGCGCAGGAACTCCTCCTCGGTGCGCTCGCCGCGCATCTTCCACAGCATCGCCTCGAAGAGCTCGATCTTGGCGGTGGCGAAGATGGCCCGCTCGGCGAGCTGGGTGATCAGTGCCCCGGCGTCGACGTGGTCGGCGGCCTGGACCTTGACGACGAGGTCGTCGCGCATGAAGGACGGCTTGGTGGCGGCGGCGGTGAAGCGGTCCAGTTCGGCGAGGCCGACGGGGGTGACCCGGAACAGCCGCTTGTTGGGGCGGGTGTCCTGGACGACCTCGCGGCCCGCGATCAGGCCCTCCTGCTCCAGCTTGGCGAGTTCGACGTAGAGCTGCTGGGGGAGGGCGTGCCAGAAGTTGGCCACCCCCATGTCGAACGCCTTGGCCAGCTGGTAGCCGCTCAGTTCCTCGTCGAGCAGCGCCGCCAGTACGGCGTGGCGCAGTGCCATCGTGCTGCCGCCTCCTTCCTCCGTCACGAACCTGTGGACCTCTGGTCATGGAGCATGACCCTGCCCCATCATAGTCAAGAAATTGAGTAATCATGTTCGTGAGTACTAAGTACCGAGTACCGAGTACCGAGCGCTGATAACCGAGGAGATGCCATGAGCACGAACACCGAGAGCACCGTGGACCGTTTCCGCTCCGCCGTCGACCGCCGCGACCTGGCCGCCCTGGAGGACCTGTTCACCGAGGACGTGCGGCTCTACAGCCCGGTGAAGTTCACCCCGTTCGAGGGTCGACCGATGGTGCTGGGGCTCTTCGGGGTGCTGCTGCGGACCTTCGAGGACTTCCGTTACGTCGGGCGGCTCGACGGAGCCGGCGAGATGAGCGTCGACGGGTCCGGGGCCCCGGCGGCGGTCCTGGTCTTCCGGGCCACCGTGGAGGGCAAGGAGATCCACGGGATCGACCTGGTGCACCTGGACGAGCAGGACCGGATCAAGGAGTTCACCGTGATGGTCCGGCCGCAGTCGGCGGTGCAGACGCTGGGGCGGGCCGTACTGGCGGGCCTGGTCGCGGACGGCCTCGCCCCGGACCCGGCCGCCACCCACTGACGCCCCCCTCAGGCCCCGGTCGTCGGGACGGCGGTCTCGGCCCCGGGGGTCCGGGGGATCTGGTCGAGGGCCCAGCGGGCCCACTCCCGCTTCGCCTCGGCGTCGCGCAGCCCGTACTCCAGGACCAGGCGGCCGGAGAGCGCGAGCGGGTGGCCCGTCCACTCGCGACCGTCGCGCAACCGCTCCAGTTGTTCGCGCTGTTCGGCCTCGGCGGCCTCCATCCGGGCGAGGTGCTCGCGGGCCTGCTCGGGCGGCAGCAGGCCGAGGAAGAAGACGCGCAGCATGGCGTCGCTGCGCAGCGGCTGGGGCGGGGCGGGGGTGGTCAGCCAGCGCTCCAGTTCGGCCCGGCCCTCGGGGCGCAGCGTGTATTCCTTGCGACCCCGGGGGCCCTCGGCGGAAACGTCGATCAGGTCGGCGTCGGTCATCCGGGTCAGCTCCCCGTAGACCTGGCTCTGGGTGGCCTTCCAGACGTTGGCCAGCGTGGTGTCGAACAACTTCATCAGGTCGTACCCGCTGGAGGGGCGGTCGGTCAGCAGGCCGAGGAGTGCGTGTCGGAGGCTCATGCCCCTGACTCTACCTTCCACTATTGACAGGTCACAAGCTGACCTTCTACTTTTGACCTGTCAGACCAGGAAGGCGGCCCTGCACCCGCCCCTCACGAGAAGAGACCCGACCATGAAGTCCAACCCGCTCGTCAGCTTCCTCCCCTGGATCGCCTTCTCCGAGGCGGCGGGCAGCGGGTTCGCGCCGCAGTGGTCGGCGGCCCTCGCCGCGCTGGTCTCCCTGGCCATCGCGAGCCCGGCGCTGGTGCGCGGCAAGGTGATGCTGCTGGACGCGATGGGCGTGGTGACCTTCGCGGCGCTCTCGGCGGTGGCCTGGCTCGGCGGCTCCGGCGCCGAGGCGTTCGTGACCGACTACGGCCGGACCGTCGCGACCGCCTTACTGGCGGCGCTGATCTTCCTGACGCTCCCCTTCATGCCCTTCACCGAGCAGTACGCCCGCCAAGAGGTCCCGAAGGCGGCCTGGAACTCACCCGTCTTCAAGAAGACGAACCGGCTGTTCTCCGCCGCGTGGGGCGGCGTGTTCGCCCTGATGACCGTCGCCCACCTGATCGCCCTCGCGGCCCCCGCCAACGGCGACCTGAACTGGATCTGCAACTGGGGCGTGCCGATCGCCTCCGTCGTCCTGATGTTCAAGTTCATGAAGCGCTACCGCGCCGAGCACTCCCCCGCCCAGGGCACCCCCACCGGCGCCTGACGGCAACCCCGCCAGTGCGTGACGACCACTCCCACCGGCGCCTGACGGCAACCCCGCCAGTGCGTGACGACCACTCCCACCGGCGCGTGACGGCCGCCCCCGCCACGCGTTGTGAGGGGGACGGCGGGCGGTGTCGGTCGCGAGCGGTTCGGTCGGAAGGGGACGGGGCGATGGCGGGCGCGGGTCTGGGCAGGCGGAGGTTCCTGACGGCCGCCGGGGCGGTGGGGGTCAAGGCGCTCACCGGGACGGCGGTCGCGGGCAGCGCGGCGGGGCTCGACGCCGCCAGCGCGGCCGGCTACGTCGACGTACAGCTGCTCAACATCACCGATCTGCACGGGTACCTGAGCGCGCCCCCGGCCCGGGACGCTGTGATCGCGGGGGCGGACGGGGCGACGTACACCGTCGGCGGGGTCGCCTACATGGCCACCCATCTGGAGCGGCTGCGGGCCGATCGGACGAACTCCTTCTTCTTCGCCCCGGGCGACCTGTTCTCGGGGTGGGAGTTCCCCGCCTTCAGCCTGTCGGACGAGCCGACCATCGAGGCGCTGAACCGGCTGGGTCTGGACTTCGCGACCGCCGGGAACCACGAGTTCGACCGCACGCCCGGCTTCCTGACGCAGCACATGGAGCGGGGCGCGGGCGCCGGGCTCGACGGGGCGGGGGTCACCCACAGCTTCCCCGACTCGGCCGGACTGCCCTTCCACGGCGCCGACTTCCGCTACTACAGCGCCAACGTGACGACCGGCCGCCGGGACGACGCGAGCGGCACGGAGGAGGCCGCCGTACTGCCCCCGTACAACATCGAGTGGGTGGACGCGCCGGGCGGGCAGCGCCTGCCCGTCGGCTTCATCCACCTGACGGCGCTCGGCACCGAGGGGTTCCCGAACTCCTACCAGCCCGGGCTGCGGACCTCGGACGAGGTGGCCGCGGCCGACCGGTGCGCGGCGCTGCTGAAGGCGCAGGGGGTCAACGCGATCGTGCTGAGCATGCACGACGGGGCGGTGGCCGGGGACGCCTTCGACGCGGGGACCGCGCCGAGCGGTCCGGCGTACGAGCTGGCGCTGCGGGTGTCGGCGGACATCGACGCGATCGTCACCGGGCACTGGCACCGGGCCTTCACGATGATGCTGCCGGACCCGACCGGGCGGCCGCGGCCGTTCGTGGAGGCGGGCTGTCACGGGCAGATCGTCAACGAGATCACCCTGCGGCTCGATCCGACGACGGGCGCGGTGGTGCGCGAGCTGACCACCTCGACCAACCACCCCAACACCCGGGACGTGCCCGCCCATCCGGGCCTGCGGGACGTGGTGGACCACTGGACCGGTTACGCGCGCGAACGGGCCGGCCGGACCATCGGGCGCCAGCGGACCCCCTTCCAGCGCCGGCTCTCGGCGGTCGGGGAGAGCACCATGGGGAACCTGGTGGCCGATTGGGCGCTGTGGGCGGCCGCGCAGGCGCCCGACCCCTTCGACACGAGCCCGCGGCCCGATCCCGCGCCCGCCCCCGCGGACCTGGCGCTGATCGCGCTCGCGCCGCGGCTGGGCCGCAGCGTCATCAACACCGACCTGGTGGCGGCGGCCGGCGAGGACGCGGTCACCTTCGAACGGGCCTGGCGGGCGGTGGGGTACGGGAACCCGCTGGTCACGGCGTCGGTCAGCGGGGCGCAGCTGCACGACGTACTGGAGCAGCAGTGGGCGGTGGACGCGCGGGGCGCGCTGACCTACGCGCCGCTCGCGGTGTCGGCCAACGTCGGCTACTCCTTCGACCCGGCGGGGCCCGCCGGGGACCGGGTCGCGCCCGCCGACGTGCTGGTCGGGGGCGCGGCGCTGCGGCCGGAGGGGGTGTACCGGGTGGTGACCACGTCGTACACGCTGACCGGGCAGGACGGTTACCCGGCGCTGGCCGGCTTCCGGGAACCGGTGCGCCACCGGCGGGACGTGGAGAGCTTCCCCGCGTACGTCGCCGCGCTCGGCACCTTGGAGGCCTCCCCGACGGGTCGGGTCACCGCGAAGGGCGGGGCCGCGATGCAACCGGGGCGGGCGGGACGGCTGGTGCCGCTCGACGCACCGGTGACGGAACTCCCGGCACCGGTCGCGGCGATGGAGGAGGCCGCCCGGGACAAGGGCCACCGCCCGATCTGCTGAGCGACTCCCCGCCTCCGGGCCGCGGATCCCGGTGGGGGAGTCGGGTGGGGGAGTCAGGTGGGGGAGTCGGGTGGGGGAGTCCGGTCGAGGAGACGACGAGGGCCGGCGGTCACCGCGGGGTGATGCCGGTGAGGACGGCGAGGACCGCGAGGCGGATGCGGTTGTCCCGGCCCGTCTTCGCCATGAGGTTGGCCACGTGCGTCTTGACCGTGGTGACCCCGAGGTGCAGCCGGTCGGCGATCTCCTTGTTGGACAGACCCACGCCGAGCAGCCCGAGCACCTCCCGTTCGCGCGGGGTGATGGCCGGGAGCGGGGTGTCCCCCGGCGCGTCCCCGGATGCCTCCCCGGGTGCGTCCGACGGGGCGGCCGCGGGCGAGCTGGTGTGCAGCGCCCGGGCCACGAGGCGGTCGAGCACGTCCCGACTGAAGGGGGCCTGGCCGTCGGCGGCCCGGCGCACGGCCTCCAGGAGCTCGGC
The DNA here is from genome assembly GCF_044759975.1 of Streptomyces sp. NPDC098789. Lineage (NCBI taxonomy): Bacteria > Bacillati > Actinomycetota > Actinomycetes > Kitasatosporales > Streptomycetaceae > Streptomyces > Streptomyces sp. NPDC098789. The sequence goes on along the minus strand of NZ_JBIWAJ010000009.1, from coordinate 6,661 downwards.
CGGCGGGGTGTCCTTGACGAGGAATCCGCAGGCTCCGGCCGCGAGCGCCCCGTAGAGGTGCTCGTCGTCGTCGAAGGTGGTGAGGGCGAGGATCCGGGTGGCGGGGCGCGCGGCCAGGATGCGGCGGGTGGCCGTGATGCCGTCCACTCCGGGCATCCGCAGGTCCATGAGGACGACGTCGGGCGCGAGGCGTGCGGCCAGTCGTACGGCCTCCGCCCCGCCGTCCGCCTCGCCCAGGATCTCGATGTCCCGCGCCTGCTCGAAGAGCATGCGCAGGCCCATGCGGACGAGCTGCTGGTCGTCGACGACGACGACGCCGATCACGGCCGGGACTCCATCCGGCCGCCGAGGCGGGGCAGTTCGGCCGAGAGGCGCCAACCCCGGGCCGCGGGGCCGACGTCCAGCCGGCCGCCGAGCAGGTCCACGCGTTCGCGCATGCCGATCAGACCGTGTCCGCGGGGGCCGGGGGCCGGCGTGCGGGCCCTTCCGCTCCCGTCGTCGTGGACCGTCACGTGGACGACGTCGTCGACCACCCGCACGGCCAGGTCGACCCGTGCGCCGGGCCCGCCGTGCTTGGCCGCGTTGGCCAGGCCCTCCTGGGCCAGGCGCAGGACGGCGAGGCCGCGCACCGCGTCGAGGCGCGCCACGAGAGGGTCCACGGAAGCGGTCACGGCCAGGCCGGTCCGGCGACCGTGCTCCACCACCGCCTCCAGCGCCGTCAGCAGCGCCCGCGGCTCGACCAGGGGTCCGATGCCGCGGTCGGTGCGGTCCGGGGCGCGCAGTACGGTCACCAGGCGCCGCAGGTCCGCCAGGGCCGCGCCGGCGCTGGCGTGCAGGTCGTCGAGGACCTCGGTGATCCGCGGGTCGGTGTCGGCGGTGCCGGCCGTGTCGTCGGACGTGGCGGTGACGTGCCGGGCGACGCCGACGCGCAGCACCATGGAGGAGACGTGGTGGGCGACGAGGTCGTGCAACTCGCGGGCGATGGTGGTGCGTTCCGCGACCCTGGCGGCCAGGAGGGTCTGTTCGGAGCGGAGTCGCTGCTGCCGCGCGTACTCCCGCGCGTGCAGGGCGGCGTCGCGGGTCACGCGGACGTACGAGCCCATGAGCAGCGGCACGCCCACGACGATGCACGCCTTGTAGAGGAGCGAGGGGAAGGCGCCGGGCAGTTCTTCGAAGCGGTTCACGACGACGGCGAGCGTCAACGCGGCCGCTCCGGCCCCGAGGCGGCGCCCGGAGTGCTGGACCGCCAGCTCGAAGAGGGTGACGGCGGCCAGGACCTTCAAGGAGGGAACGGTGTCGGAGCCCAGCGCGTGGGCGACGACGAGCAGGCCCGACTGTGCCAGGAGTGCGCCGCACACCCACCTGCCCGCGGCCAGGCACAGCGTCAGGCCGGCCGCCGCCAGGCCCCAGTCCCCCGCCCCGGACGGCCGTTGGAGCAGCAGGGAGTAGCCGACCATGACGCCGGCGAGCGCCAGGATCCGTAAGGAGGCGAATCTCCTGTCGAACGCGCGCTCGATGCGGGGTCGGTTCATTGCGCTCACGATAGGTGTTCGCCGGCGCACCCGGGGTCCTGCCGTGGGAGGAGGCCACCTCCTCCCACCGGCCGCGATGTCCGCCCCCTGGGGGGAGTTGAGGCCCGGTGACAACCTGCGAGCGTGATCGCCATGGATGCGGACATGAACACAGAGGCGAACACGAATGCGGACGTACGCACGGACGGGAACACCGGGCCCGACGGGCGGTCCGCGTCCCTGGGGCGGCGGTCCCTCCTCGGTGGAGCGGCGGCCCTGGGGCTGAGCGGCGCGCTTCTCGGCGGCGCCGCCCACGCGGCCGGCGCCCCGTCGAGGTCCCGCGCCGGGGAGGGCCGCTTCCAGGGCAAGTCGGTGCTCATCACCGGTGCCACGTCCGGCATCGGCAGGGCGACGGCGAAGGCGTTCGCCGCACAGGGCGCCCACGTCGGATTCTGCGGTCGGCGGACCGAGTTGGGGCGCCAGGTGGAACGGGAGATCCGGGACGCGGGCGGCGAAGCGACCTACGTCCAGGCCGACGTGCGCGTGGAGGCCCAGGTGCGCGCCTTCGTGGACCGGGTCGCGAGCCGTTACGGCGGCATCGACGTCGCCTTCAACAACGCCGGGATCGGCGGCGGTCGGCTGCCCCACGAGATGAGCGTCGAGGAGTGGGACGACGTCCAGGCGACCAACGCGCGGGGCGTGTTCCTCGCGCTCAAGTACGAGGTTCCGCACATGCTCAGGGCGCGGCGCGGCGTCATCATCTGTACGTCGTCGTCAGCGGCCGAGCAGGCGCGGGCGAACAGCGCCGCGTACACCGCGAGCAAGCGGGCGGTGCAGGGCCTGGTCAAGTCGGCGGCGCTCGCCTACGGGCCCGCGGGGATCAGGGTCAACGCCCTGCTGCCGGGCACCACCGACACCCCCTTCGTCCGCCCGCCGGGGATCCCGGACGCGGACTGGCTGAAGTACAAGCAGGCGTGGGGTCCGCTGAACGTCGACGGTCTCGAACGGATGGCCGCGGCCGAGGAGATCGCGAGCGCGGTGCTCGGCCTCGCGTCCGACGACTTCCCCTACATGACGGGTGCCTCGATCGCCGTGGACGGGGGAAGCACCGCGGGCCGCAGGATGATCCAACCGAGCGGCGCCTGAGCCTCGACGACGGACACCCGACCCGAAGCCAAGGACGAGGCCAAGGACGAGGCCAAGGACGAGGCCAAAGCCGAGCCACATAAGCGACTCATCATAGAATATTGGCTATTTGTCCCGATTTGGTAATCTTGCGCGTTTTGCTAGAAAACGTCAGGCCGGCACGACAGAGTGTGGTTCCCGGCAGCAAGCCGGGGACCCGCACGTCCTTGAGGTGACAGCTCCATGTCTGCTTCTCTCATCACCCGCCGCGCCCTCGCGACCGTCGTGGCCTCCGTCGCCGTCGTCGGCGCCGCCGCCCTCCCGGCCGCGGCCGCCTCCGGTGGTCACGACCGCGGCCACAGCACGGGCAAGCACTCCACCGTCATGATCGGCAAGGTGCAGTACGACAGCCCCGGGCGCGACGACCGCTCCAACCGCAGCCTCAACGGCGAGTGGGTCGAGGTGAAGAACACCGGCAAGAAGTCCGTCAACCTGCGCGGTTACACCCTCGCGGACAGGCAGGGCAACACCTACCGCTTCCACAACCTGACGCTCGCCGGTCACTCCAGCGTCAAGGTGCACACGGGCAAGGGCAAGAACACCGCCCACGACGTCTACCAGAACCGCACCGACTACGTCTGGGACAAGCGCGACGCGGCCACCCTGCGCAACGACCACAAGCGCATCCTCGACAGCCAGTCCTGGGGCAAGAAGGGTCGCTAGCCGATAGGCCGGCGCCCGCAGCCGCCTGACGGCACGACGCCGCACGCCACGGCACGACACGCACGCCCGACGCGCCGGACTCCCGCCCCTCAGAGGACGGGAGCCCGGCGCGTGGCCGTGCATCCGCCGCGCATCCGCCGGGCATCTGCCGGGCGTCCAGCCGGACGATGCCCGCCCTTTATCCCAGCCGTACATCCTGAGGACCCGCGCCGCGTTCCCCCCGGCGCGCCCCCCTTCCTCCGGAGGCTCCTGATGCGCCGTAGATTCACCGCCGCGCTCGTTCCCGCCGTCACCGCCGTCACCGCGCTCGTCGCCTTCGCGGGGTCGGCCGTCGCCGCTCCGGCCGACAAGCCGCAGGTGCTGAGCAGTTGGACGCAGACGAGCTCGGCGAGCTACAACGCGTGGCTGTCGGCGCGCGGCAACCAGGGCTCCTGGGCGGCGTACGGATTCGACTGGTCCACGGACTACTGCTCCTCCTCCCCCGACAATCCGTTCGGCTTCCCCTTCAAGACGGCCTGCGCGCGCCACGACTTCGGCTACCGCAACCACAAGGCGGCGGGCATCTTCGCCGCGAACAAGTCGCGGCTCGACGACGCCCTGTACGCGGACCTCAAGCGGGTCTGTTCCGCCTACTCGGGCGTGAAGAAGGGGGCGTGCGATTCCACCGCGTGGACCTACTACCAAGCGGTGAAGGCCCTCGGCAGCTCACCGGCGGTCGACGGCGGCGCCGCGGCCTGACGAGGCCCCCGCATCCGGCCCCCACCGCGCGGAACCGGCGGCCCGTTCGGCACGTCCCTCCCGTGCCGACCACCGCCGTGTTCCGGAAGGGGATCGAGACGATGCGCCGCACCACCGCACGCTCCGCCCGCACGACCGCAGCGACCGCCATGGCCACCGCCCTCGCCGCCGCCGCGCTGCTCACCGGTTGCGGGACGACGATCACGACCGGAGAGGGGGGCGGGGGCGGGGGCGCCGGGAGCAGTGCCGACCGCGGCGCTCCCGCCTGCCCCTCCCCCGCCCCCGGTCCGGAGACCGGGCAGCCGGCGCCGACCGTGATCGACGGAACGCCCGCCAACACCCCGGAGGGGATCAGCCTTTCGCAGGCCGTCGGGGAGCAGGGCCGGGGCGCGTTCGCCGACGTCTACTCCACCCACGTCACCGACGCGCCGCCCGGTCGGGTGACGCTCTGCGTGACCGACCTGGCCCGGGGCCGCCGCCTGGTCGAGGCCGCGCACCGGGCGGACCCGCAGGCCGATCCGGCCCGCGCCGACCTCTACCTCGCCCGCTTCACGCGCAAGACCCTGGTGGCCGCGACCCAGCGGATCTCCCGCCTGCGCGACGCGCTGCCGGTCCACTCCGTCCGCCCCAGCCGCGACGCGGGCGGGGTCACCGTGGAAACCAGCGTCGAGGGGGTCGCCTCCGCGGAGTTCAAGTCCCGGCTGGAGCGGGCCGCGGGCGGCGGGATCCCGGTGACCCTGGTCGTGGGCAGCCCGGCGCAGGCCATGATCGGGGAGGTCCCGCCGCCGGGGATGACCGCGGCTCCGCGGTAGTGCGCGGCGGGCCGGTCCAGGAAGGGCCTCGGTGGGATCGAGGAACGGTCGAGGATCGCTGGATCCCCCCGCCGCCGGGGTGGTCCGCACCCGTATGATCGCCGTGACTTGACGATCTGATGACCTGTCGATGACCACGAGCAGGGGGAAACCACGTGGAGACAGCCCGTCTGGCCTCGCTGATCGCCGCCACCGTCACCATGGGACTGGTCAGCGGGCTGTTCTACGGCTTCGCCGTGGCGGTGATGCCGGGCCTCAAGCGCTCCGACGACCGGACGCTCATCACGGTCATGCAGCGGATCAACGTGGCCATCCTCAACGGCTGGTTCGTCCTCGGCTACATCGGCGCCTTCCTCTTCACCGCGCTGGCCCTGGGTCTGCACGTCCCCTCCGACGGGCACGACCTGCTCGTGCCGCTGATCGGGGCGCTGGCCTGCTACATCCTGTCCATGGGCGTGACGAACCGGGTGAACATCCCGCTGAACAACGCGCTGGAGAAGGCCGGCCCGGTCGAGCGGATCGCGGACCCTGGTGCGGTGCGCCGCGCCTTCGAGGGGCCCTGGGCCCGCGCCAACGTATGGCGCACGCTGCTGTGCACGGCGTCGCTGGGGTTCCTGGCATGGGCGCTGGTGCTGCACGGAACCGCCACCGCCTGAGGTACGTACGTACTCCCGCACCGCACGCACCGCACGCACCGCACGCACCGCACGCACCGCACGCAGGAGTGCCCCGGCCGACGGTCCCGGCCGGGGCACTCCTGCGTGCTGGTCGTTCAGCGTGCGGTTCAGCGGGCGGTCGAGCGGGTGGCGCGGCCGAAGAGGACCAGGGCCCGGGACAGGGCCGTGAGGGCGACCGTGCACAGCAGGGTGCGGACGATGTTCGTCGAGACCCAGGTGGTCTTGAACTTCTCGACGATCGAGAAGTCGGTCATCTTCGCGGCGTCGCCGGCGTCCTTGAGCTCGTTGTTCAGCGGGATGTTGACGCTGAAGGTGATCAGGAGGACGACGAAGTAGGCGACGGCCGCCGCCGCCACCCAGATCGCCACGTTGCGGCGGCCCTTGCGGAACTCCACGATCGCCGAGACGACGACCGCCACGAGCGCGAGCATGAAGGCCATGCCGAAGACGGGGCTGCCGTCGATGACCGAGTTGAAGTTCTGCATCGCCGTGACGTACGTCCGGTCGTCGGCCTTGGCCAGACCCGGCATCACCGAGACGTCGAAGGCGAAGAACAGACCCGCCATCAGGCCGATGAGGACGGTCGAGACGAGGAGCAGGACGGTGGGGAACTTGCCGCGCTCGCCAGCCACCGCGGGTGCGGGCTGACCGGTGTACCCCTGAGGTGCCTGGTTCGGCTGGTACGGCTGATTCGGCTGGTGCGGCGGCTGCTGCTGGTACTGGTTGGGGCTACCGGCCGGATTGGGGTTCATGAATGCGTCCTTCGGTGGTGGTCGGGGAGGTGCCTGCCCTCGGCTCGGACATCCGATCGTGGCATCCCCTGGGACCCCCGGCCATGGCGTTTCCACCGGCCCTTGAGCGTCCTTCAAGGGCCGGTGGCGGATTCTGTTCGGCTGTCCGTACGCCTGGTGCGCGCCCGGAGGGATCAGTAGCGGTAGTGGTCCGGCTTGTACGGGCCGGCCACGTCCACGCCGATGTACGAGGCCTGCTCCGGGCGCAGCGTGGTGAGCTTGACGCCGAGGGCGGCGAGGTGGAGGCGGGCCACCTTCTCGTCCAGGTGCTTGGGCAGCACGTA
>NZ_JBIWAJ010000008.1:42277-313973 GCF_044759975.1 Streptomyces sp. NPDC098789 | reverse complement strand
TTCCGACTCTATCAGACTCTTTCGTGTCCGATTCCCGGTCGAAACGGGATCTTGCTTTTCGCTTTCCAGGTCTTCGCTTTCGCGTTTCCCTTTCCGGCGATTCCAACTCTACCAGCGCTTTTTCGTCTTCCCGACCACTCGCTCCGAATGCCGAACAGGCATGCGGAAAGAAGGGGGGCTGAAGATCAGCGGTTGAAGAGGAGGGGTCCCGTCCATGAGCAGTTCGTGCAGTGTTCACACGACGCGTTCTGGCGGGAGTCACGACAGTACAGGTCCGCCGATGCCCAAGCAAATCGATTCAGGCGTATGGTCTAGTCCACTAGGGCGTCGCGGTAGCGCGTAGGACCTTCATAAGGAGGTGCACTTCGTGCGGAACCGGGACGTCTCATGACTTACCCTTCTCAAAGTACGCCGTCCAGGACAGGTTGTGACGGCGACACGAAGAAGCCCCACCCCTGGGAGGCCCCCCATGACCAGCGTGACGTCCCCACTTGCCGGGCGCGCCATCGGACTCGCGGCAGTGCCCGATCCGGTGTTCTCCGGCGCAATGGTGGGACCGGGCACCGCTATCGACCCCGTGCGTGAGCCCTCGGAGGCGGTGTCCCCCGTCGACGGTGTGGTCGTCTCCCTGCACCCGCACGCCTACGTCGTCGTCGACGCCGAAGGCCACGGTGTGCTCACGCACCTCGGGATCGACACCGTTCAGCTCAACGGCGAGGGCTTCGAGCTGCTCGTCAACAAGGGCGACACCGTGACGCGCGGCCAGACCGTCATCCGTTGGAACCCCGCCGCGGTCGAGGCCGCCGGCAAGTCCCCCATCTGCCCGATCGTGGCGCTGGAAGCGACTCCCGACTCCCTCACCGACGTCGTCGAGGCCGGAGACATGAAGGCCGGAGACGTGCTCTTCGGCTGGCAGTGACGTATCCGCCTGCTCGGGCGAATCGGACATCCAACGCGGCGGGTGGTCCCGCCGCTCAATCGGAGACGGGTGAAATGGAGACAACGCTGCGAGGCGTCGGCGTGAGCCACGGTGTGGCGATCGGCGAGGTTCGGCACATGGGCACGGCGGTTCTCGAACCGCCGGCCAAGCAGATCGCCGCGGAGGAGGCGGAGCGCGAACAGGGGCGCGCCCGTCAGGCCGTGGATGCCGTGGCGGCCGACCTGATCGCGCGCGGCCAGCTGGCCGGTGGCGAGGCCCAGCACGTGCTCGAAGCTCAGGCCATGATCGCTCAGGACCCTGAGCTGATGGCCGACGTCGACCGTCGGATCGTCGTCGGGAGCACCGCCGAGCGCGGTGTGTACGACGCGTTCGCCGCCTACCGAGAGCTGCTCGCGGGTGCCGGCGAGTACATGGCCGGCCGCGTGGCCGACCTGGACGACGTGCGCAACCGGATCGTGGCCCGCCTGCTGGGCGTACCGATGCCGGGCGTGCCGGACAGTGACGAGCCGTACGTGCTGATCGCGCGGGACCTCGCTCCCGCCGACACGGCGCTGCTCGACCCGGCGCTCGTGCTCGGTTTCGTGACCGAAGAGGGCGGCCCGACCAGCCACAGCGCGATCCTCGCGCGGGCGCTGGGCGTGCCGGCGATCGTCGCCCTGCCGGGCGCCGGTGAGATTCCCGAGGGCACCGTGATCGCCGTGGACGGCAGCACGGGTGACCTGTTCGTGGACCCGACGGCGGAGAAGCGGGCCGAGCTGGAGGCCGCGGCCGCCGAGCGCAAGGCCTCGCTGTCCGCGTCGTCCGGTCCGGGCGCCACGTCGGACGGTCACAAGGTGCCGCTGCTGGCCAACGTCGGTGGTCCGGCGGACGTGCCGGCGGCCGTCGAGGCGGGCGCCGAGGGTGTGGGCCTGTTCCGCACCGAGTTCCTCTTCCTGGACGACAGCAAGACCGCGCCGACCGAAGAGAAGCAGATCGAGGCGTACCGCGCCGTCCTGGAGGCCTTCCCCGAGGGCCGGGTCGTCGTGCGCGTCCTGGACGCGGGCGCCGACAAGCCGCTCGACTTCCTGACCCCGGCGGACGAGCCCAACCCGGCACTGGGCGTGCGCGGGCTGCGGTCGCTGCTGGAGCACCCGGAGGTGCTGCGCACGCAGCTCACCGCGCTGGCCAAGGCGGCAGAGGGGCTGCCGGTCTACCTCGAGGTCATGGCCCCGATGGTGGCCGACCGCGCCGATGCCAAGGCGTTCGCGGACGCGTGCCGCGAGGCCGGTCTGCGGGCGAAGTTCGGCGCGATGGTGGAGATCCCCTCCGCCGCGTTGCGGGCGCGCTCGATCCTCCAGGAGGTCGAGTTCCTGTCGCTGGGTACGAACGACCTGGCGCAGTACGCCTTCGCCGCCGACCGTCAGGTCGGTGCGGTCTCCCGCCTCCAGGACCCGTGGCAGCCCGCGCTGCTCGACCTGATCGCCATGTCGGCCGATGCCGCCAGGGCCGAGGGCAAGAGCTGTGGCGTCTGTGGCGAGGCCGCCGCCGACCCGCTGCTGGCCTGTGTGCTGACGGGTCTGGGCGTCACCTCCCTGTCGATGGGTGCCGCGTCGATCCCCTACGTGCGCTCGACGCTCGCGAAGTACACGCTCGCCCAGTGCGAGCGTGCCGCCGCTGCCGCGCGCGCCGCGGACAGTGCCGAGGAGGCCCGCGTGGCCGCCCAGGCGGTGCTGTCCGGCGAGTAGCCGGTGCCCCGTAAGGGGTGTGTGGTCGGTACGAGGGGCCTTCGCCATCGGCGGGGGCCCCTCGGTCGTTCCCCCGGCCCGTTCGGCTCAGTGGGGCGGTCCCGGTTCGTCCACCTCGTAGCCCGGGCCGTACTCGACGCCCGGTTCCGGGGGTACGGGCTCACCCGTCTCGGCGTCGGTGCAGTACGCGTTGAACACCGCGGCGGCGGAGAGGCTGACCAGGCGGCCGCGGTCCAGGCGCCAGCCGTGGACCCGGTCACGGGCTGCCGCGCCGGTGGTGCGCAGGACCAGGCCCCCGGATCCACCGAGGGCGAGGCCGGTGGCCAGGACGGTCACGAAGTCGAGGCGCTCCCGGCCATCGACGCGGGGTGGCGTCGTGGTGTCGTCGGCCGTTTGGGCGTGCAGCACGGCGACGAGCTGTTCCGCCTCGGTGGGGACGCTGCACACCAGGTGGTGCCGGCCGGGTCCGGCCCGCTCCAGCAGTCGCCGAAGGATCAGGCCCGCCCGGTCGAAGCAGGCCTGGCCGACGTCCTGCCCGCAGTCGGCGCAGCTGCCGACGCCCGAGAGCAGCACGGTGGCGTACTCCCAGGTGGCCTGGCGGACGGCCTCGTCCACGAGCCGCGGCAGGAGTGCGCGCAGCGGGGCGTCCCCGTAGGGCAGTCCGGCGGCGGACCGGGCGAGCTCCGCGGTGAAGCGGGTGCGGGACGCGGCCGCGTCGGGGTCGGTGCCCCGGTCGGCGCAGTGGTCGGCGTATTCCTGCGGGTCGAAGAGGACGACGGTGGTGTGGGCGCCCCGGAGCGCGAGGGACCGGAGCAGTGCGTCGACCTGGGTGAGGTAGTCCTCGTGGTCGTCGAAGGCGAAGGTCCGGTAGCCGCGCATGGCCGCGAAGTCCCCGGGGTCGGCGATGACGCCGACCGTCCCGGGGATCTCGCGGCGCAGGGCGCGGCGGGTGCGCGTGTTCGCGCGGGTGGTGCGGGTGTTCCTCGTGTCTGCCATGGCTCCCCCTGAGTGGCACCGATCGATGCTCACTCAGCGTAACTACGGGCACTGACAGTCACCCCTGACGGCGGCTGCGGGCCAACTCCTCGTAGAAGTGGAGGAGGTCCAGGTTGTCCACCGAGCCCGGGTTCACGGCCTTGGCCAGGGGCGCGCCCTGCAGGAGGCGCTTGACGGGGACCTCGATGCGCTTGCCCGTCAGCGTGTGCGGGACGCCCGGGACCTCGATGATCTCGTCGGGGACGTGGCGCGGGGAGAGTTCCTCGCGGATCGTCGCCTTGATCCTGGCCCGCAGGTCCTCGTCGAGGGAGGCGCCCGGCACGAGGTGGACGAAGAGCGGCATCCAGTACCCGCCGTCCGCCTCCTCCAGGCCGATGACCAGGGATTCCTTGATCTCCGGCAGGCGCTCGACGGCCTCGTAGATGTCGGCGGAGCCCATCCGCACGCCCTGGCGGTTGAGCGTGGAGTCGGAGCGGCCGTGGATGACGACCGAGCCGTGGTCGGTGATCGTGATCCAGTCCCCGTGCCGCCAGACGCCCGGGAACATGTCGAAGTAGCTGTCGTGGTAGCGGCTGCCGTCGGGGTCGTTCCAGAAGTGGATCGGCATGGACGGCATCGGGTTGGTGACGACCAGCTCGCCGACCTCGCCGGTGACGGGCTTGCCCGCCGGGTCCCAGGCCTGGAGGTCGGTGCCCAGGCAGGCGGCCTGGAGCTCACCGATGTGCACGGGGAGGGTGGGGACGGCGCCCGCGAAGCAGCTGCACACGTCGGTGCCGCCGCTGACCGAGGCGATCCACAGGTCCTCGGCCACCTCGTCGTGGAGCCAGCGGAACCCGTCGGGCGGGAGCGGGGAACCGGTGGTGGCCACGCACTTCACCGCGGAGAGGTCGAAGTCGCGGGACGGGTGCACCTCGGCCTTGCGGCAGGCCATCACGTAGGCGGCGGAGGTCCCGTAGAGGGTGGCCTTCGTGCGCTCCGCGATCCGCCACTGGGCTCCGGTGTCCGGGTAGCCGGGGCTGCCGTCGTACAGGACGACGGTGGTGCCGGTGAGCAGGCCGGAGACGAGGAAGTTCCACATCATCCAGCCGGTGGAGGTGTACCAGAAGAACCGGTCCTCCGGGCCGAGGTCGCAGTGCAGGCCGAGCTGCTTGAGGTGTTCGAGGAGGATGCCGCCCTGCGACTGGACGATCGCCTTGGGGAGCCCGGTCGTACCGGAGGAGTACAGGACCCACAGGGGGTGGTCGAAGGGGACCGCTTCGAAGACGGGCTCCGCGTCCCCCGCGGTGAGGGCGGACCATTCGAGGGTGCCTTCGGGCGCGGGCGTGCCGAGCAGCGGGATGTGGACGACGGCGCGCAGCGAGGGCAGGTCGGCCCGGAGCTCGGCGACGGTCTCGCGCCGGTCGTGCTCCTTGCCGCCGTAGCGGTAGCCGTCGACGGTGAACAGGACGACGGGTTCGACCTGCTGGAAGCGGTCGAGGACGCTGCGGGCGCCGAAGTCGGGGGCGCAGGAGGTCCAGACGCCGCCGACGGCGGCCGTGGCGAGGAGGGCCACGACGGCTTCGGGGATGTTGGGGAGGTAGCCGCTGATCCGGTCGCCGGGGCGCACGCCGAGGGTGCGCAGTTCGGCGGCGAGCGCGCCGACCTGGCGGCGCAGCTCGGCCCAGGTGACGGGGACCGGCTCGTGGGTCTCGTCGACGTGCAGCAGGGCGGCCTCGTCGGCGCGCGCCGGGTCCTCCCCCGCGCGCAGGGCGTGCTCGGCGTAGTTGAGGGTGGCGCCGGTGAACCAGCGCGCGCCGGGCATGGTCCGGTCCGCGAGGACGGACGTGTAGGGGCTGGTGAAGCGGACGTCGAACCACTCGGCGACGGCCTGCCAGAAGGTGTCCAGTTCGTCCACGGACCAGCTGTGCAGGGCCGGGTACCCGCCGGTCGCGGGGGCGCCGTGGTGTTCGGCGGCCCAGGCCTGGAAGGCCGTGATCCGGGCCGCCGCGATCCGGTCGGGGCCCGGGGCCCACAGGGGTTCCGGCGAAGTGGCTGAGGTCATGGGTCGACTCCCGGTCGGTCTGCGGCGCGCGCTTCGTGTGCGTGTGCTCGGGCTCGTGCGTGGGTGGCGCGTGTGGTTGCGCCCGTGTGCGTACGGTGCCATCGCACGGGGGTGTGCGCGCGGCGGCTCACAGGGACCATGCCACGTGATCGACATCCGCACCAGAGCCGTCGGCGGCCACCCCGTGTGATCGGTTCGAGGGTGAACGGCAGCTGAACGGAGCCCGCTCGGACCGGGGCCGGTGGCAGAGTGCGCGGCATGAACGGTCGTGATCTGGTGCGTGCGGTCAAGGACATCGGTACGGCGCGCGGGCGGCGCGCCTGGCGCTCGGCCTGGCGCCACCGGCGCGCGGACGCGGTGGGGCTCCCGCGCCGGGGGGCGGAGCGGGCGCGGGTGCCGGGGTTGTTGATCGGTACGGAGCCCCGGCCGGGCGGCGGGGTGCTGCGGTTCGCGCGCTCCGAGCTGCTGGTCCGGGTGACGCAGGGGGGTGCGGTGTTCTGGGGCTGGGACGGGGCCGGGCCGGCGCCCTCGTGCGCGGTGCTGGGCGGGGGGCCGGAACCGGATCCGCGGGCGGTGCTGGAGCCGGACACCGGGGGTGGCTGGCGGGTGGTGTCCGAGCGGGTGACGGTGGCGGTGTCCCGCAACGGACAGGTCGAGGTGCGCACGCCGGGCGGTGCGGTGTTGCGGCGGGAGCGGCCGCCGCGCTGGTGGGAGCCGGTCCGACCGGTGCCGGAGGGCGGCGCGGGGGCGACCGGCGGGGGGACCGGCGGCGCGGGGGCGCGGTGGCTGGTGCGGTCCGAGGTGCCGGCCGACGCGCGGTTCTTCGGGTTGGGCGGCCGGGCCTCGGGGCCCCGGCTGCGGGACGGGGTCTACCGGCTCTGGAACACCGATCCGCGGGGCGGTTTCGGGCCGGGTGACGATCCGCTGTACATCACGATGCCGGTGCAGTTGGTCGTCGCCGACGCGGGGACGCACCTGGTGTTCTACGACGACAGCTGGGACGGTCGGGTCTCGCTGCGCGAGGGCGAGGAGGGCGCCGGGTCGGGTCCGGACCGGCCGGGGGTGAGCGAACTGCGCATGGACGGCGGGCCGTTGCGCTGCTGGGTGCTGGTGGGGACGCCGGCCCGGGTGTTGCAGGGCTGGTCGGGGTTGACGGGGGCGGCCGCGGTGCCGCCGGAGTGGGCGCTGGGCTACCAGCACGCGCGGTGGGGGTTCGGGAGCGCGGAGGAGGTGCGCCGCGTGGTGCGGGGGTACGTGGCGCGGGGGATCGCGCTGGCGGCCGTACACCTGGACATCGACCACTACGACGGGCACCGGGTGTTCACCGTGGACCGGCAGCGGTTCCCCGATCTACCCTCCCTGGCGCGGGAGTTGCTGGATCTGCCGCGGGGCGGGGTGCGACTGGTGTCGATCGTGGACCCGGCGGTGCGGGCGGCCCCGGGCGAGGGGGTGTACGAGGCCGGCGGCGCGGTGGGGGACGCGGGGGCGTTCGTACGGGACGCGGGCGGGCGGGAGGTGCGCGGCGAGGTGTGGCCGGGGAGCTGCGCGTATCCGGACTTCACCGATCCGGCGGTGCGCCGGTGGTGGGGCGGGCTGTACGAGGAGCGGCTCGCGAACGGCTTCGCCGGCGTCTGGCACGACATGAACGAGCCGGTGTCCTTCGCTCCCTTCGGGGACGCGACGCTGCCGCGGTCGGCGCGGCACGCGCTGGAGGGGGCCGGCGGGGACCACCGGGCCGCGCACAACGTGTACGCGCTCGGGATGGCGCGGGCCGGGTACGAGGGGTTGGTGCGGCTGCGGCCGCAGGAGCGGCCCTTCCTGTTCTCCCGGTCGGGGTGGGCGGGGATGCAGCGGTACGGCGGCACGTGGTCCGGCGACGTGGAGACGAGCTGGCCGGGACTGCGGGCCTCGTTGGCGCTGGTGCTGGGGCTGGGGCTCTGCGGGGTGCCGTACTCGGGGCCGGACGTCGGCGGGTTCGGGGGTTCGCCGTCGCCGGAGCTGTACCTGCGGTGGTTGCAGCTCGGCGCGTACCTGCCGCTGTTCCGCACGCACGCGGCGATCTGGGCGGGGCGGCGGGAGCCGTGGGAGTTCGGGTCCGAGGTGGAGGAGCACGCCCGGGCGGTGCTGGCCGAGCGGGAGCGGCTGCGCCCGTACTTCGTCACCCTGGCGCACCTGGCGCAGCGGACGGGGGCGCCGTACGTGCGGCCGTTGTGGTGGGGGACGCCGGAGGAGCGGGGGCTGCGGGACTGCGAGGACGCCTTCTTGCTGGGGGACGCGCTGCTGGTGGCGCCGGTGCTGGAGTGCGGGGCGGACCGGCGGGCGGTCCGGCTGCCCCGGGGGCGCTGGTACGACACGGTGACGGGGGTGGCGTACGAGGGTCCGGGCCAGGTCCTGTTGGACGCGCCGCTGGGTCGGATCCCGGTGCTGGCGCGGGCGGGTGCGGTCCTTCCGGTCCGGGCGGCGGACGGGGACGGGGTGGAGCTGGAGGTGTGGGCGCCGGCGCGCGGCCGTACGGGCGGCGGCCTGGTGGTCCGCGATCCGGGGCCGGGCTTCGGACCGGCTCCGCTGGAGCGGTACACCTCGCGGTGGGCCGGGGACGAGGTGGTGGTGGAGGCGGAGGGGGGCGACCGCGTCACGGGCGTGCGCGTGCGGGGGCTCTGAGGGGGCCGGGGCCGGGGCCGCACCCGCCCGCCGGACGTCAGGCGCGCTGCCCCGCGAACCAGGCGGCGACCGCCTGGGTGTGGAGGGGGAAGGCCAGTTCGGTGGGGGCGCGCAGGACGTGCCAGCCCGTGGTCTCGTCCGTGGGGGCGGGCGGGGGCAGGGTGGCGGCCGGGCGCGCGGGCAGGAGGCCGAAGATCAGCAGGTGGCCCGCCGGGGAGCTGTGGACGTCGGCGAGGGCCACGTCCGCGGCGGGGGCGTGGATGCCGGTCTCCTCGCGCAGTTCGCGGACCACCGCGGTACGCCAGTCCTCGCCGTGGTCGATGAAGCCGCCGGGCAGGGCGACGCCGCCCAGGGCCGGTTCGATCGTGCGGGTGATGACCACGAGGCCGCCGCCCGCGTCGTCCTGGACGGGGAGCAGGGCAACCGCCACGGGAGTGGGGTTGCGGTAGGCGGTGGCTCCGCAGGCGGCGCAGGTCCGGGGCCAGTCGGTGGTGGGATACGGAGATCCGCAGGCGGAACAGTGCGAGTTCATCAGCGGCGCGGGCATCCGGCGATGGTAGACGAAGGGGCATGAGAACGCTGGCCGTTGCCTCCATGCTCGCCTTCCTCGCCGTGCCGGGGCCCGGGCCGGGGCCCGCGCGTGCGCCCGCGCCCGCCCTCGACGGATTCGTCCTCCTCGCCGCCGTGGACCCGACGGTCCGGCAGGAGATGCGCTACGCGGGGGCGGACAACTTCACGGGC
The DNA here is from genome assembly GCF_044759975.1 of Streptomyces sp. NPDC098789. Classification (NCBI taxonomy): domain Bacteria; kingdom Bacillati; phylum Actinomycetota; class Actinomycetes; order Kitasatosporales; family Streptomycetaceae; genus Streptomyces; species Streptomyces sp. NPDC098789. Next base: position 304,870 of record NZ_JBIWAJ010000008.1, on the reverse strand, counting down.
GGGGTGGTCGACGGGTACGAGGAGCCCGTGTGCCTGCTCTCCCGGCCCGCCGCCGAGGCGCTGGCCCGGGCGCAGCGCGCCGTGCTGGTGCGCGGGTACGCGCTGACGGTGTACGACTGCTACCGGCCGCAGCGCGCGGTGGACCGGTTCGTCCGGTGGGCCGGGGACGCGGCGGACCAGCGGACGAAGGAGGCGTACTACCCGCGGGTGGCGAAGGACCGGCTGATCCCGGAGGGCTACATCGCGGCGCGGTCCGGGCACAGCCGGGGCAGTACGGTCGACGTGGGTCTGGTGCGGCTGCCGCTGGGGCGTCCGGTGGATTTCGGTACGCCCTTCGACCTCTTCGATCCGCTGTCGCACACGGACAGCCCGGAGGTGACCGTGGCGGCGCGGGAGAACCGGCGGCTGTTGCGGGACGCGCTCGGGGAGCAGGGGTTCGTGAACCTGCCCGAGGAGTGGTGGCACTTCACCTTCCGGCCGGAAGCCTTCCCCGACGCGTACTTCGACTTCCCGGTCTCTGTCGGCTCGGCGGTGCGCTGAGTAGCGTCGCCGCATGACGTTCGCTTCGTACGAGGAATTCTGGCCCTACTACGTCGCCATGCACGCGCGGGCCGCGACCCGCTGGGTGCACCTCGGCGGCACGCTCACCGGCCTCGCCCTGACCGCCTACGGACTCGGGCGGGGCCGGCCGCGCTATCTGGCCGCCCTGCCGCTGATCGGGTACGGGGCGGCGTGGCCCGCGCACTTCCTGATCGAGAAGAACAATCCGGCGAGCTTCGGGCACCCTGCGTGGTCGCTGCGCGGGGACGTCCGGATGATCCGGATGATGCTGGCCGGGCGGGACGCCGAGCTCGCGGAGACGGCCGCGAAGTGGCTGGCCGACAACCGGTGACCCGGACCGGCCTGTCGTGACAGACTCCTGACGGATCGTCAGATCCAGGAGTCGCTGTCAGGAGGGGTCTTGGAACGGACACGCACGCCCGTCGTGAGCGGGTGGTTCACCGACACCGGTACGGGAGCGGGCACGGAGGCCGGGGCGGACTTCCGGCTGCTCGGGACCCGGTGCTCCGCCTGCGCCGCCGTCTACTTCCCGCGGGAGGACGCCTTCTGCCGCAATCCCGGCTGCGCGGGCGGCGGCGAGCTGGCCGAGGTGCCGCTCTCCCGGCGCGGCCGGATCTGGTCCTACACCGACGGGCGCTACCGGCCGCCCGCCCCGTACGTGTCCGACCCGGACCGGCCCTGGACCCCGTACACGCTGGTGGCGGTGGAGCTGGAGGCCGAGCGGATGGTCGTGCTCGGACAGGCCGCGCCCGGGGTGACCGTGGCCGATCTGGCGGTGGGGATGGCGGTCGAGGTGGTGCCGGGGGTGCTGAACGAGGACGCGGACACCGGGACCACCTGGACGACCTGGCACTTCCGGCCGGTGGCGGCCGACGACGACCGGCACCGCGGCGACCGGGACGGCTCCGACGACGGTGGGGTGCGGGCATGAGCGGCGCTGACGTGGCGGTCCTGGGGGCCGGGATGCACCCGTGGGGCAAGTGGGGGCGCAGCTTCGTCGAGTACGGACGGATCGCGGCCCGCGCCGCGCTCGCCGACGCCGGGCTCGACTGGAGCGACGTCCGATCGATCGTCGGCGCCGACACCGTGCGCTCGGGATATCCCGGGTACGTGGCCGGGGCGACCTTCGCGCGGGCGCTCGGCTGGCAGGGCGCGCGGGTCACCAGCGTGTACGCGGCCTGCGCTTCCGGGGCGCAGGCGATCGGGGCGGCCCGGGCGCAGATCCTGGCGGGGCTGGCCGACGTGGTGCTCGTGGTGGGGGCGGACGCGGCGCCCAAGGGCTTCTTCGCCCCGGCCGGCGGGGACCGGCCCGACGATCCGGACTGGCTGCGCTTCCGGGTGCTGGGGGCGACCAACCCGGCGTACTTCGCCCTGTACGCGCGCCGGCGGATGGCCCTCTACGGGGACACCGGCGAGGACTTCGCGCTGGTCAAGGTGAAGAACGCGGCGGCCGGGCTGCTCAATCCGAACGCCCGCTACCGCAAGGCGGTCACCCCGGAGGAGGTCGCGGCCTCGGCGGTCGTGGCCGATCCGCTGCGGCTGCTGGACATCTGCGCGACCTCCGACGGGGGCGCGGCCCTGGTGCTGAGCAGCATGGACTTCGCGCGGGCGCGCGGGGTCGGCGATCCGGTGCGGATCAGGGCGGTGTCGACGGTGACGCCGACCTATCCGCGGACGGTGCTCGACCTGCCCGACATCGCCACCGATTCCGCGGCGGGGACCGCGGCCCCGCCGGACGCCGGGTCGTTCCGGTCCTCGATCGCGCGGGCGGCCTACGAGGAGGCGGGGCTCGGCCCCGACGACCTCTCGCTCGCCGAGGTCTACGACCTGTCCACGGCACTGGAGTTGGAGTGGTACGAGGACATCGGCCTCTGCGGGGAGGGCGAGGGGGCGAAGCTGGTCCGGGAGGGCGTCACCGCGCTCGGCGGGCGGGTGCCGGTGAACCCGAGCGGCGGGCTGGCCTCCTTCGGGGAGGCGGTGCCGGCCCAGGCCATCGCCCAGGTCTGCGAGTTGACCTGGCAACTGCGCGGTACGGCCGGGGAGCGCCAGATTCCGGGGGCGCGGGCCGGGATCACCGCGAACCAGGGGCTCTTCGGGCACGGCTCGGCGGTCGTCGCCGTGCGGTGAGGCGGCGGGGGCGGCGAAGCGGCTCGCGCGGTGCGGCGGCCCGGGCGGTGCCGCGGACCCGGCGCCGAAGCGGCTCGCGCGGGCCTTGAACTGGGGCTGTTGCGCGAACGCTTGACGGCCCAGGGTGGCGGGTTCACACTTCCTGCACGGTCGCGGGCCCCGAGCGGGTCCGCCCGGCGGACCCCCCATGTGAGCCGCGGTCCGTACCCCAGTCGGCGGGGGTACGGGCCGCCTCCATGCGGGGCCCCGGTGGCCGGCCTCCGCCGGTGTCCCGCGTCAGGTCCGGGTCGGGCTGCGGCGGGCGCGGGCCAGGGACATGGCGTGTTCCACCACCCCGACCAGCACGTCCTTGACCGATTCCCGGTCGCGCGCGTCGCAGATCAGCACCGGCACCTCGGGGTCGAGGTCGAGCGCCTCCCGTACGGTGACCACCGGGTGCCGGTCGGCCCCGTCGAAGCAGTTGACCGCGACCACGAAGGGCAGCTCGCGCCGCTCGAAGTAGTCGACGGCCGCGAAGCAGTCCGCGAGCCGGCGGGTGTCGGCGAGGACCACCGCGCCCAGGGCGCCCGTGGCCAGCTCGTCCCACAGGAACCAGAAGCGGTCCTGGCCGGGCGTGCCGAACAGGTAGAGGACCAGGTCGTCGCGCAGGGTGATCCGACCGAAGTCCATCGCGACGGTGGTGGTGCTCTTGCCCTCCACTCCCCCGAGGTCGTCCACGGTGCGGCCCGGCTCGGAGAGCACCTCCTCGGTGCGCAGCGGGCGGATCTCGCTGACCGCGCTGACCAGGGTGGTCTTGCCCACCCCGAAGCCGCCCGCGACCAGGATCTTCAAGGTCAGCGGTTCGACCGGCGACACCGCGTGCATGGCACCGGTGCGGCTAGAGCGCCCGAAGGCCATCTATCACCTCACGCAGAATGGACTCGTCCGGAAGTTCCGCGGGCGGTACCGGACGGGTCACGTGGACCAGTTCGTCGTCGACGAGGTCGCCGATCAGGACGCGGACGACGCCGACCGCGAGGTCGAGGTCGGCCGCGAGTTCGGCCACCGACTGGGGCCGTTCCGTGCAGAGCCCGAGGATGTGGGCGTGTTCGGGGGACAAGGTCATGTCCCAGACCGGATCGTCGGCCGCCGCTTCGGCGACGACGAGGGCGATCAGGTCGAGCCAGTGCTGACCCGCGTGGCGCGTCCGGCCGCGGGTCATCGCGTACGGACGGACCACGGGGCCCGCGTCGGCGTCGAACCAGGCGGCCTGGTGGGCAGGATGGGCGGGGTGAGCGGGCTCGGCGTCGAACGCGGGCGCGCGGTGGTCGGGTTCGTGGCCTGGTTCCCTCATGCCGTCCGGCTCACCCTCCGGCTGGCAGCCCGGTGCGCGGTGCGGTCGCCAGGTGGACGCCCACTCGCTTGACCATCAGGGTCATCTCGTACGCGACCTGCCCGACGTCCGAATCGGCGTCGGAGAGCACGGCGAGGCAGCTGCCGTCGCCCGCGGCCATCACGAACAGGAACGCCTCGTCCAGCTCCACCACGGTCTGGCGGACCTGGCCGGACTCGAAGTGCCGGCCGACGCCCTTGGCGAGGCTGTGGAAACCGGAGGCGACGGCGGCCAGGTGCTCGCTGTCCTCGCGGGTCAGGTCCTTGGAGGTGCCGGTGGGCAGGCCGTCGCCGGAGAGGACGACCGCCTTGCGGATGCTGGCCACCCGGTCGACCAGTTCGTCGAGCAGCCAGTTCAGCTGGCCGGGGCCGCGGCCCCGGGAGTCGTTGCCTGTGGTCTGCGGTGCGGTCATCGACCGTCCCCCTCGTTCTCGTGCTCGGTACGGGTCCCGGCAGCGCCGTCCGCCTCGCTCGCGGACTGCTCTGCGTGCTCGTCACGGGCTGCGGTCCAGCCTCGCTGGAGTGCGGACATGCGGATGCGTACGGTCTCCGCGTCGCGGTCGGCGACCGGGTCGGCGGTGGCGTCGGCGGGCGGGGCGGCCGGGGCGTTCTTCAGCTGCGGCGCGAGGCTGGCCTGGCGGACTCGGCGGGGCAGGCCGCCCGGGGCGCCGGTCGGCGCGGTCGGAGCGGTCGGCGCGGACCCGCCGCGGCGGGGCTCGGGAGCGTATGCGGGTGCGGGCTCGGCGGCGGCCGTGGACGGCGGTACCGCGGCGGCCCGGGGGCCGTCCGCGCGGGAGCCGTCCACCCGGCGGCCGTGTTCGGCGACCAGGGTGGGGGTGCGGTGGCGGCGCGGGAGCGGTACGGCGCCGGACGCGGGGCGCAGGGCGGCGTCCAGGTGGCCGGCGCCCTCCAGCCGGACGGGGCCGGTGGGGGCCTGCTGGCGGCCGGGGTCGCGGTCGGTCGGGCGCAGGCCCAGCAGGGTGCTGCGCGGGGTGCCGTTGGGCGGGGTCTCGTCGTCCAGCGTGGCCATGGTCGGGTGGGCGGCGGCGGGGCCGCCGGGGACCGCTCCGGTCCCGATGGCGCTGCCGTTGCCCTTGCCCTTGCCGGCCCCCTTGCCGCGGCCGTTGGCGCCTCCGTGGCCGTGCCCGGTGCCGGCGCCGTGGCCGCGGCCGCTGCCCGGGATGCCGGGGAGGCCGGTGGTGCCGGTCAGCTCGTCCAGGCCGTGGACGTCGAGGGGCGCCTCCAGCTCGACCGGGCCGTCCAGGAGGGCGGCGGACACCGGGCGCCTGGGCGGCGTACCGTTTCCGCTCCCGTGACCGCTCCCGATCCCGGCGCCGAGGCCGGCTCCGGCGCCCGGGCCGATGCCCTGGGGGCGCGGTGCGGGGCCGCGGCCGACCGCGGCGCGCTCCGCGCCCTCCAGGCGCAGGCCGCCGCCGTTGGTCTCGGGGGCCTCGGTGAGCAGGTCCACCGGGAGGAACACGATCGCCGTCGTGCCGCCGTACGGGCTGGGCTGGAGGGAGATCTTGACTCCGTGGCGCCGGGCGAGGCGGCTGACGACGAAGAGGCCGAGGCGGTCGGTGTCGGACAGCTCGAACTCGGGGGTCTCGGCGAGCCGGAGGTTCGCGTCGAGCAGGGCGTCCGGGTGCATGCCGAGGCCGCGGTCGTGGATCTCCAGGGTGAAGCCGTTGGCCACGCGCTCGCCGTACACCTGGACCGCGGTGTGCGGGGGCGAGAACACCGTGGCGTTCTCCAGGAGTTCGGCGATGAGGTGGGTGACGTCGGCCACGGCGGGGCCGGTGATGCCGAGCCGTTGGAGCCTGCGGACCTCGATGCGCTCGTAGTCCTCGACCTCGGCGACGGCGGCGCGCACGACGTCCATCAGTTGGACGGGCTTGCGCCACTGGCGGGAGGGCGCGGCGCCGGAGAGGATCACCAGGCCCTCGGCGTGGCGGCGCATGCGGGTGGTCATGTGGTCGAGGCGGAAGAGGTCGGCCAGCTCCTCGGAGTCCTCGGTGCGGCGCTCCATGGTGTCGAGCAGGGTGAGCTGGCGGTGCAGCAGGACCTGGTTGCGGCGGGCGAGGTTGACGAACACCTCGGAGACCCCGCGGCGCAGCTCGGCCTGTTTGACGGCGGCCTCGACGGCCGCGCGCTGGAGCGAGTTGAGGGCCATGCCGACCTGGCCGACCTCGTCCTTCTCGTACTCCAGGCGGGGTGCTTCGGTGTCCACGTCCACGTGTTCGCCGGCGGCGAGGCGGCGCATCACGCCGGGCAGCCGCACGCCGGAGACCTCGTGGGCCTCCTTCCGCAGCCGCGAGAGGTCGCGGATCAGGTCGCGGCCGATGCGCACGGACAGCACCAGGGAGACGATCAGGGCGACGAAGCCGAGGACGCCGGCGACGGCGGCCTTGACCAGGACGTCCATCGCCACGGGCTGGACGCGCTTCTGGTAGCGGTTGCCGGCGTCGGTGCCCATGGTGGCGAGGTCGCCGAGGGCCTTGCCCGCGGCCTCGTCCCACTGGGCGGCGGTGATCCGCGGGTTCTTGGTCGCGCCCGTCGTGACCAGCCGTTCCTCGGCGTCGCGCAGGGCCTTGGTGGCGGGACCGCTCCAGTACTGCTCGAACAGCTCGCGGTCGTCGGCCGGGAGGATCGCGAGGTTGACGTCGTAGAGCAGGGCGCGGTTGGCCATGAGGTCGGAGACGGCGCGGGAGTCCTTGGCGCTGACGTTGCGCGCGGCCAGCGCCGCGGCGATGACCGCGTCCTCGCGGGAGAGCGTCTCGCGGGCCCGGGTGATGCCGACGAGGGCCCGCCCCTCCTTGTCCATCTCCACGTTCTCCAGGGCGTGGAGGTTGACGAGGAAGTCGTAGCAGGGGTCGACGAGCCGGCTGTAGAGCTCCAGCGCCTGGGCCGGGTCGAGGGTGGTCTGGTCGACGGAGTGGCGCAGGGCGCCGATGCCGCGGAAGGCGTCGAGGATCGAGCGCAGCCGCTGGGCGGCGGCGGGGCTGAGCTCCTCGACGACCTCCGGGTCGGTGGCGTTGCGGGTGATGGACGTGACCTCGGCGTCGGTGGCGGCGCGGCGCTGGGCGAGTTCCGCGGTGGCGGCGGCCGAGCGCGGGTCGCCGAGGACCACGAGGGTCTGGCGGCGCTCCTTCTGGAGGACCCGGACGACGTCCTCGATGGGGTAGCCGACCTTGTCGATCACGTAGGCGACGTCGAGCAGTTCGACCGCCTGCCGGCCGGTGATGACGGTCGAGAAGCCCCAGAGGGCGGTGAGGGAGACGAGCGGCACGAGGAGCAACGCCACGATCTTCCGGCGGATGGATTTCCCGCGAAAGCGCATGGCCTCCCCAGCCTCCCCCAGCTCAACCCCGCTGTCGGGGGTCGGTGTTCCGTCAATTAAACGGCGTGAGCCTACTACTGCCGCGGGTCGGCCTCGAAGGCGTGTCCGGACGTTTTCGGCCGGACTGCCGGGCGAAGATCACCAGTTGTCCGATAGATCCGGTCGGGAGCGGCCCGATATGTGGCACATGACACCTGGTGGGGCGTCAGTTCCCGTCTTCACAGGGATGGCTGGAATTCTTTCCTCCGGGGCGGGTGGGCGGCCGGACGGCCAGTGAAATCGTACCGATCCGGGAATCTCCGCCCTCCTTCGAGCGTCTATCTGTTCGAGGCGGCATGGGGAGCCGTCTGGTGGGGAGTAGCGGAGCATGGGCAGTGGTGTGTACGAGAACGAGGACCGGCCGGGCCGGCGAGGGAGCGCGGCGGTCGGTCGGGGCCGCCCCCTGTGGGTGGAGGAGGCGGCGCGGCGGCGCAGGATGCCCGATCCGGTGCGGACGGCCGCCGTGCGGGCGGTGTTGATCGTCTCCGTGGTGCTGACGCAGGCCACGGTCGCGTTCCTGCTGGCCGTGGCCGGGTCCTGGCTGGCCTTCCCGATGGCGCTCGGCGCGATAGCCGGGACCGTGTTGGCCACCTGGGGGGTGCTGGACGTCTGGATCACCCGGCAGACCTGGAACCAGCGCTACGGCGTGGTGTCGGTGCCGAGCAGTACGGCGCGCGAGCTGCGCCGGGACAGGCGGCGCGCCCGGCGCGCGGCCCGGGCCGGGCACATACCGGTCGCCTCGGGCGGCATGCGCTGACGGGCGGAACGTCTGGGCGGGCGGCACGCGTGGGCGTGCGGCGCGCGTGGGCGTGCGGCGCGCGTGGGCGTGCGGCGCGCGTCGACCGGCGGCACGCGTCGACCGGCGGATCGTCGGTCCGGACCCTTCGGTGAGGGTCCGGACCGGGGTCGGGGTCAGCTGCGGCGGAACATCCGGGTCGCCGTGATCTCGCCGTGGATCGCCTCGCCCTCCGGGCGCTGCTGCGGCAGACCGGGGCGCAGGTGTTCCTCGACGCTGATGTACTTCAGCCCGGCCCGCAGGTCCGCGTCGTTGCGCAACCGGATGACCAGCGGGAACTCCGCCAGGGCCGTGGTGTCGAACAGGCCCGTCGTGTACAGCAGCTGGACCCCGAGGGCGTCCGAGACCGCCCGCTGGAGTTCCAGCAGGTACGTCGCGTTCGCGCGGCCGATGGGGTTGTCGAGGAACAAGGTGCCGGCGTGGCGCTGCTTGTCCCGGCCGCGGTCGTTGCTGCGCAGGGCCGCCATCGTGCAGTAGAGCGCGATCGCGGCGGTGAGCAGCTGGCCGCCGGAGAAGACGTCGCCCATCTGGCCGACCGGCACGCGCTCGGCGCGCAGCACGGCGTCGGGCTTGAGGATCTCCACCGCGATGCCCTTGGGTTCGAGCGCGGCCTGCACCCCGCGCAGCAGCAGGGACATGCCGTCGCGGCGGCCCTCGCCGAAGGACGCGGCGCTGTTCTTCCTCACCGCCGCGCGGGTGGCCTCGTCGATGACCTCGCCGAGGCGCTCCGCGAGGGTGGCCTGGTCGGGCTCCTCGAAGCGGATGCGCACGAACTCCTGGCCCGACCACTCCCCCAGTCCCTCGGGGAGCTGGGAGAGCCGCTGGGCCGAGCGGAGGGTGGCCAGGGCCGATTCGACCAGCCCGCGCAGCCGGTCGACGATGCTGTCGCGGTTGCGTTCGAGCTGCTCCAGCTCGTCCGTCAGGACGCGCAGGCGCGGGGCGAAGGCCGTGGCCCAGGAGGCCGCGTGCTCGGGCAGCGAAGCGGCCGGGAGTTCGCGGATCTGCTGGCGCGCGGGGGTCCGTACGGCCTCGTAGCGGGTGGCGTTGGCGTGCCGCACCAGGATGTCGCTCGCCTCGCGGACCGCGGCTTCGGCGGCCGAGAGGTCGCCCGCGAAGCCGCGCAGGGAGCGGCGGGCCTCCGTGGCGCTCTGCCGGGCCTCCTCCAGGCTCCCCGGGAAGGCGCCGGAGCCCTGCTCGTCGGCGTCCTCCTGCGGGCTCGGGTCGCGCATCAGGTCCCGCAGCAGGGCGGAGGTCTCGTCGAAGCCGCCCGCGCCGTCCTCGGCCGCGCGGTGCGAGCGCAGCAGGTCGGCGTGGGCGGCCCGGGCCCCCTCGACGGCGGAGCTGTGGGCGGCGAGCTGCGCGGTGGAGGTCCGCAGCAGGGCCTGGGCGCGCTCGACGTCGTCGGGCACGAGTTCCTCGGGGAGGTCCGCGTGCACGGTCCCCTCGGCGGGGGCGTGCCGTTCGGCTTCGCCGCGCAGCCGGCCGAGCTGCTCGCTGGCGGTGGAGGCGCGGGACTCCAGCATCTGGACGAGCGATTCCGCGCGGGAGGCGGCCGCCTGGCGGGAGGGGCCGTCGGATCCGTCGGTGCCTTCGAGGAGCTGGGCGGCGCGGGTGCGGACCTTGTTGGTGAGGCGGTCGACGTCGGCGAGGGCGGCGCTCTCGTCGCTCTCGGCGCGGGCCTGTTCGGCGCGCAGGTCGGCGCCGACGCCGACCTTCTCGTACAGCCGCGAGGCGGCCCGGTAGGCCTCGCGCAGGTCGGGCAGCGGGAGCTTGGCCGCCTGCTCGTCCTCGGGGAGGTGCTCGGGGGCGCCGGCGATCTCGGCGCGCTCGGCGCGCAGCGCGCGGGCGGTGCGGCGGGCGTCGTCGGCGGCGCGCTGGGCAGCGCGCCGGTCCTCGTCGGCGGCCCGGGCGCGCTCCAGGCAGGACTCGGCGCGGGCTTCGGACTCGGCCGCCTCGTCGGCGAGTTCGCGCACCCGGACCTGCCAGCCGGCCCGCTCGCGCAGCCGGAAGGCGAGCCCGGCGAGGGCGTCGGCGGCGCGGCGGGCGCGCTGGGCGGTGTCCCCCCGCTCCTCGCGGACGCGGGCGGCGTCCGCGGCGCTCTCGTCGGCTTCGGCGCGGTCGGTGCGGGCCTCGGCGAGTTCCGCCTCGGCCTCCTGGGCGAACGACCGTGCGGCGGCGGCCTGTCCGGCCAGCTCGGCGAGGCGGCCCGGCGGGCAGCCGGTGCGCCAGGAGGCGAGGCGGGCGGCGAGGGCGCGGTCCGCGCCGAGCCGGGCGGCGAGCTCGCGGATCTCGGTGTCACGGGCGGTGGCGCGGGTGCGCAGGGCCCGGCGCTCCTCGTCGGCGGCGTGCTCGTCGTGCATGGCCGGGTTCGGCGGTACGAGGAACACGCCGGTGTCGGCGTCGGGGCCGGCCGGCGGTACCGGGGCCAGCAGGGCGGCGGCGGTGCCGACGGCGACGGCGGAGCGGGGCAGCAGGGCCGCGGCGGAGAGGACCTCGCGGGCCCGGCTGTGGGTGTCGGGGTCGGTGATGACCACGCCGTCGACGAGCTCGGGGCGGGCGGCGAGGACGGCCGCGTGGTCGGCCGGGTCCACGGCCTGGGCGAGGTAGCGCCAGCCGGGCAGGGCCGGGATGCCGTGTTCGCCGAGGTATTCGACGGTGGCCAGGACGTCGGGGCCGGGCGGCAGCAGGCCGCCGTCGCCGAGGGCGCCGAGGATGCGGGCGTCGTCGGCGGCGGCGGTGCGCAGGTCGAAGAGCTGGCGTTCTGCGGTGGCCACGCCCGTGTCGAGGAGCTCGCGCAGTGCGTCGGCGCCGCGGTCCAGCTCCTCGGGGGTGAGGCCGGGCGCCGGGTCGGGGGCGTCCGGGGCGGATCCGGTGCCCGCGGGCAGGCCCAGGAGGTCGGCCAGGCGCGGGGCGGCGCCGAGGGAGGCGGCGGCGCGGTGTTCCGCGTCGTGGGCGGCCTCGGCGGCGTCGGCCGCGTCGGCGGCCCGGGCGGCGGTCAGTTCGGCGCGGGACTGCGCCGCGGCGGCCTCGCGGGCGGTGTCGGTGGCGGCGCGGGCGACCTCGCGGGCCTCGTCCCAGGCGGCCACGGCGCCCTTCTCGGCGTCGCTGGCGGCGAGGGCGGCCCGGGCCGGGTCGGCGTCGGGGGCGGAGTCGTCGAGCCAGCCCGCGCGGACGGCTTCGGCGGTCTCCTGCTCGACCTCGCCGAGCCGGGCGCGCAGGTGCTCGGCCTCGCTGCGGGCGCGCTGGGCGGCGGTGGCGGCAGCGGTCGCGTCGCGGTGGGCGCCCTCGCCCGACTCCTGGAGCACGGCGGAGCGTTCCTCGCCCTCGTTGGCGACCTCCTCGCCCGCCTCGGCGGCCGTGTGCAGGGCCCGTACGAGCGCGGCGGCGGCGGTGGCGCGGGCGGCGAGGGCCGGGGCCGCGTCCCGTTCGGCTTCGAGGATGGCGGCGGCGACGCGCGCGGAGCGGTCGGCGGCGGCGCGGTGGCGCAGGACGGACTCGGCGGCCTGCCAGGCGGAGTGCAGGGTGCGGGCTTCGAGGAGCTCGCGCCGCTGGGCGGCGGCGGCCTTGTCGGCGACGGCGAGCGCCAGCGAGGCGTGCCGGTAGGCGAGTTCGGCGGAGACGGCGGCGCTGCGGTCGCGGGCGGATTCGGCGGCGGTGACCTGGTGGGCGGCGTCGGTGACCCGCTGGGCGAGGTCGGCGGCGCGGCCGCGCTCCTCGGTGGCGCGGGCGGACAGCCGCCGGGCCAGCGTGCGGGTGCGGCGTTCGGCGCCCGCGTGCACGTCACGGGCCAGGGCGCGCGCGCCGGCGGCGTCCACGATCCGGCCGAGGAGGTCCACCGAGCCCGCGGTGAAGTCCCGTTCGGCCATCAGCTCGGCGCGGCGGCCGAGCTTGTTGCCGAAGCCGTGGACGAGGTCGGCGAGGCCGTCCGTGTCGCGGGTGTCGGTGACGGCGCGCAGCAGCAGGTCGGTGAAGTCGGAGTCCTTCTTGACCGCGAAGAGACCGGCGGCCTCGCCCTCGTCGGCGTTCATCTCGCGCTGGTAGCGGAAGAGTTCGGGGTCGAGGCCGAGGTCGGTGAGGTGTTCGTTCCAGCGGTCGTGGATCTCCTCCCAGGAGACCTCCAGGTGCGGGTACGCCTTGCCCGCCTCCGTGATCGCGTCGCGGAAGCCCTTCATGGTGCGGCGCCGGCCCTGGGCGCCCGAGACGCCTTCGACGGCGGGGCGCACGGCGGTCGATTCGGCGACCGGGAGGTTGTCCAGGCTCAGGCCGGGGCCGGGGCGGAAGGAGTACCAGGCCTCGGCGAACTTGCGCGGGTCGTTCGACACCTGGCGCCCGCGCCATTCGCTGACCTTGCCGACGACCACGCACTCGCCGGTGCGGGTGTGCTGCCACTCCAGGGCGACGTGGCCGCAGTCGTCGGCGAGCAGGAACTTGCGCAGGACGCCGGAGCTGGCGCCGCCGAGGGTGTTGCGGTGCCCGGGCAGCATCACCGAGAAGATCAGCTTGAGCAGGACGGACTTGCCGCCGCCGTTCTCCAGGAACAGCACCCCGGCGGGCGCGGGGCGCCGCGGCGGGCCCGTCGGCTCCTCCGCGAAGAACTCCGCCTGGGTGGGCGCCGGGTGGGGCACCGGCTCGCCGACTCCGCGCAGGTCGAGCACGGTGTCGGCGTAGCGCGCACCGGCGGGTCCGATGGAGTAGAGGCGGATCCGGGACAGCTCGTACATGGCGGACTCTCGTGATGGCTCGGTACGGGGGCGGGTGGCGGGGGTCGGTCGGGCCGGCCGGGGGCGGGGCGGCCGGGCGGGGCTCAGGTGTGGAAGGGGAGGCCCGCGTCGGCGGCGAGTTCGAGGTCGTCGCCCTCGGGGGGCGGCAGCAGGGTGGCGGAGCCGTCGCTGACGGCGACCACGCCGAGTTCGAGCATTTCGGCCATCGCGGCGCTGCCGGCCATGTCGCGGACCTGGAGCTGGTAGCGCGGGGTGGTCCGGTAGGTGCCCCCGGCGTCGTCCCCGGTGCGCTGGAGGAAACCGGAATCGGTGAGGAAGGCGGCGGCCTTGCCGACGATGCCGGTGGTGGAGCCGGCGAGGCGGCGGGCGTCCTTGGTGGCTCCGGTGGCGCTGCGCCGGGCGTAGACCCGCCAGGCGGCCTCCAGGCCGGGGGCGTCGGTGGCCGGGTCGGTGTTCTCGCCCTGCTGCTCGGCGCGCTCCTCCAGGCGGCGGCAGGTCTGGCGGACGAAGGCGTCGACGCCGTTGACCGTGATCCGGCCGATGTAGCCGTCGTCGGCGAGGTCCTCGGGGCGGGGGAAGGCGAGGGCGGCGACGGCGAGGTGGGCCAGGCCGTGCAGGAAGCGGTCCGCGGAGTCGGCGGTGGCGCGGCGGGCGTAGTCGCCCATGCGGACGGCGAAGACGGAGTCCTCGCCCGCGGCGACGGCCATCCCGGCCCGGGTGGAGACCTCCAGGACGACCAGTCCGAGGCCGGTGGCGACGGCGTCGGCGAGCCGCCCGAAGGCGGGGTCCTCGCGGTAGCGGCGCAGCAGCTCGGCGTATTCGGCGTCGCGGGCGGGCAGCAGCTTGGGCTGAAGCCCGAAGGCGACGAGCCGGGCCGCGTCGGCGGCGTCGGCCGGCGTGACGGGGGCGGCGGCCGGCGTGACGGGGGCGGCGGCCTGGGCGTGGGCCGACGCCGGTGCCGACGCCGACGCCGGTGCCGCGTCGGACTCGCTCCACGCGGGGTGCTCGGCGTGGTGGTCGCTCACGGGTACGTCTCCTCGGGGGCGGTGCGGGTGCTGGCGGGGCGGGTGCTCGCGGGGCGGGTGGGGATGGTGTGCGTGGGGACGGTGTGCGTGGGGATGGTGCACGTGGTCGGTCGGGTTCCGGTCCGGGCCCCGACCGACCCGCCGGGCCGGTGGCCGGGCGGGCGGGCCCGCGCGTCCGGAGCCAGAGGTCCGGTGGGCTCGACGACCGCCCCCCGCACCGCCGGTACCGGACGGTGGGCGCGGGGCCGGGTCATGCGGCTTCCGCGCGGGCGGCGGTCATGGCGGCCGCGTCGAGGAGGGCCGTGCCGACGATGAGGTCGGCGCCGCCGAACTCCGGGTCGTCCAGCTCCGTACCGTCGTCCACGGCGAAGAGCATCCGCTCCTCGCCCTGGCGGTACGCCGTGCCGACCGCCGGGCTCGCGGCGTGCACGGCGAGCAGCGCGACCAGGTACGGCAGGTCCGGATCCTGCCGGCGGGCCTCGGCGAGCAGTCCGGACAGGCGGCGCGGGGCGTCGTGCGGCAGGTCCAGCAGGCGCATGGCGCCGGCCAGTTGCTCCTCGCTGAAACGGCTGTCGTCGGGGGTGGCGATCAGGTCCGGCTCGGGCATCTCCACACCGAGGTGCTCGCGCTCGACGGGTGGGGTGAGCAGGATCTCCACGAGGTCGGTGACCCGGACCGAGACGGGGGTGCGCAGTCCGGTCCCGGCGGCGAAGAAGGCGTCGGTGACCCGGCAGGCCCGCGACACCGCGAGCGGCAGCAGCGGGGCCACGAGCTGCCCGTACAGGTCGATGCCGGAGCGCGGCGCGGGGGCGGCGAAGGCCTGGCGGTCCTGTTCGGCGCGGAAGAGCGGGCCCGCGTCGAGCAGGCGGGACTGGAGCTGGGTGTGCCGGCGGATGCAGTCCTTGACGATGTCGACGAGTTCGGCGGCGCGCCGCTTGTTCTCGGGCTCCTCGGCCTCGTCGCGGGCCCTGCGGATGTTGGTGAGGATCGCGTTCTCGTGCCGGTAGCGGTCGGCGACGTGGTCCAGCGCCTCCGCGATCATGTCCGGGACGGCCTGGAGCCAGTCCACGGCGCGCACGTTGCGCCGGGTCGCGTCCAGGGTCCGGCGCAGGGTCTCGGCGTACTGCACGGTGCGGTAGCGGGCCTGCTCGGCGGCGAGTTGGGCGTCGGCGAGGCGCCCCCGGCTGATGAGCACCTCCAGCTTCACCTCGGCGGCGATCTGGGCGCTGGTGACATCGGTGTCGAGGGCGCCGACGAGGACGTTGACGGCCTCGTCGGTGGTGCGCAGGTAGACGGCGCCGCCGTAGCCCGGGACCTCCTCGATGAGCTTGAAGTCGTAGTCCCGGCGGACGTAGACGCCGTCGGGGCCGAAGGTGCCGTAGATCGCGCGGAAGCCGCGGTCGACGCTGCCGACGTTGATCAGGTTCTCCAGGACCCAGCGGGCCACCCGCTCGTGCTCGGTGGCCGGGCGGCCGGGGGCCTGGGCGGCGACGCGGGGCAGCAGCCTGGCCACCATCTGCTCGTGGTCCGCGCCGGTGTCGAAGTCCATGTTGAGCGTGACCAGGTCGATCGCGGCGAGCGCGACCTCGGCCATGGCGTAGCCGCCGTACTCGCCGGCGAGATTGGCCTTGCGCACGTCGAGGTCGTGCAGCGGCGCGGTGCAGGCGAGCGCGCGCAGGCGCCTGGCCAGGCCCTCGTCGGCGGCCGGGCCCGGCGCCGGGGAGGGATGGGTCTTGGCCGGGGCGGGGAAAGTCACGACGGAAAGACTAGGCGCTGACCCGGACAACATCCCAAACGGCATGGTTCGGCCGGATCGTCCGCCGGGCCCGCACCCGCCGGGACCGCGCCCGCCGACCCGTCGCTGTTCTACGCTCGCCGCATGGCATCCATGATCACATCCGCCGGACCCGCGCCGGACGCCGCCGGACCCGTCATCGACCTCAACGCCGATCTGGGCGAGGGGTTCGGCCGCTGGACGCTCACCGACGACGAGGCGCTGCTGTCGGTGGTGACGAGCGCCAACGTGGCCTGCGGCTTCCACGCCGGGGACCCGTCCATCATGCGGCGGGTCTGCGAGCTGGCCGCCGAGCGGGGCGTGCGGATCGGGGCGCAGGTGTCCTACCGCGACCTGGCGGGTTTCGGCCGGCGGGCGATGGAGGTGCCGCCGGCCGAGCTGGCGGCCGAGGTGGCCTACCAGATCGGGGCGCTGGAGGTGTTCGCGCGGGCGGCGGGGTCGCGGGTCTCGTACGTGAAGCCGCACGGCGCCCTCTACAACCGGACGGTGCACGACGCGGCGCAGGCGGCCGCGGTGGTCGAGGGCGTCGGCTTGGCGACGGGTCCCGGCGGCCCGCTGCCGGTGCTCGGACTGCCCGGCTCGCTGCTGCTGGCGGCCGCGGCGGAGGCGGGCCTGGTCGCCGTCCCGGAGGCCTTCGCCGACCGCGCGTACGCCCCGGGCGGGACCCTGGTGCCGCGCGACCGGCCGGGGGCGGTGCTGGCGACCGCCGGGGCGGTCGTGGCGCAGGCCCTGGCGGTGGCGACCGCGGGCACCGTGACGGCCGTGGACGGGACCCCGGTCCCGGTCCCGGCCCGCTCGCTGTGCCTGCACGGCGACACCCCGGGCGCGGCGGCCCTGGCCGCGCGGGTACGAGAAGCCCTGGGCACCGCCGGGATCCGCGTGAAGTCCTTCGCGTGAGCCCGGGCACGGGCTCCGGTACGGGCACGGGCCCCGCCGCCCCCCGCACCCGCACGCACGTGGTGCGGGTGGGGCGGGAGGCGTTGCTCTGCGAGGTGGATTCGGCGGCCGGGGTGGCCGCGCTGCACGCGGAGCTGGTGCGGCGCCGCGACGCGGGCGAGCTGGGCGGCGTGCGGGAGATCGTGCCGGCCGCGCGGACCGTGCTGCTCGACGGGGTGCGGGAGCCCGCCGCGCTCGCCGCCCGGATCGGCGGCTGGCGGGTGCCGGCGCTCGCGCCGGCCGAGGGGCCGCTGGTGCGGGTGCCGGTGCGCTACGACGGGCCGGACCTGGCCGAGGTGGCCGCGCTGTGGGACGTACCGCCCGCGCGGGTGCCGGAGATCGTCGGCGGGACGGAGTTCCGGGTGGCCTTCTGCGGTTTCGCGCCGGGCTTCGGCTACCTCACCGGGCTCCCGGAGCGCTGGTGGCCGCCCCGCCGGGCCAGCCCGCGGACGTCCGTGCCGGCGGGCTCGCTCGCGCTGGCGGGCGAGTACGCGGGGGTGTACCCGCGCTCCTCCCCCGGCGGTTGGCAGCTGATCGGTTCCACCGACGCGGTGCTGTGGGACCCGGCACGCGAACCGGCCGCACTGTTCGCGCCCGGCGTGCGGGTCCGTTTCGTGGCGGCGGCCGCATGACGCGCGCGCAGGGCCGCGGTGGCGGGGACGCGCGCCTCGAAGTGGTGCGGGCCGGGGCGCTGACCACCGTGCAGGACCTCGGCCGGCCCGGGTACGCGCACCTCGGCGTGCCGCGCTCCGGCGCACTGGACGCGCCCGCGCACGCCCTCGCCAACCGCCTGCTGGGCAACCCGGCCGACGCGGCGACCTTGGAGACCACCCTGGACGGGGTCACGCTGCGCGCCCTGGCGCCGGTCACGGTGGCGGTCACGGGCGCGCCCTGTGCCGTACGGGCGGCGGGTCGTCCGGCGGCCTGGAGCGCGCCGGTGCGCCTCGCCGCCGGTGCGGTGCTGGAGGTCGGCCCCGCGCTGGGCGGTGTGCGCAGCTACGTCGCCGTGCGCGGCGGGTTCGCGGTGCCCCCGGTGCTGGGCAGCCGCTCGACGGACCTGTTGTCGGGTCTCGGTCCGCCGGTCCTGGCGGCGGGCACGGCCCTGCCCGTGGGGGCGCCCGCGGGTCCGGTCGTGGGGGCGGACGTACTGCCGCTGCCCGCGCCGCCGGCGGAGCTGGTCCTTCCGGTGCTCCTCGGCCCTCGGCACGACTGGTTCACCGGTGCGTCCGTCGCCGCCCTGGGGAGCGCGCGCTACCGGGTCTCCTCGGCGGGCAACCGGATCGGCCTGCGCACCGAGGGCGGGCCGCCGCTGGTGCGCGCCCGCAGCGGTGAGCTGCCCAGCGAGGGCATGGTCCTGGGTGCGGTGCAGGTGCCGCCGGACGGGCTGCCCGTGGTGTTCCTGGCCGACCACCCGGTCACCGGGGGCTATCCGGTGCTGGGGGTGGTCGCGGCCGCGGCGCTCCACCGCGCCGCCCAGGCGCGGCCGGGGACCCCGGTGCGGTTCGTCACCACGGGGTGACGGGGTCCGGAACGAGGCGGGGCGGGGCGAGGAGGCGCTCGCCCCCGCCCCCGCGTCCTCGGACGCCGCGCGCCGCGTGCCGTGCGGCGCGCGCCGGGTCCCCGCTACACGGCGGACTCCGGTGCGATCCGGTTGCGGACCGCCGACTGCACGTCTTCCTCTTCCGCCGGATCCGCCGCCAGCCGGCGCAGCCGCGGGGCGACCCGGGCGTCGGCGGTCTCGGCGTGGTGGGCGGCCACCTCGCGGGTGGTCTCCTCGCAGTCCCACAGGCACTCGACCGCGAAGCCCGCCGCGAAGGACGGGTCGGTGCTGGCCAGGGCCCGCGCGGCGCGGCCGCGCAGGTGCGAGGAGGCGGTCTCGCGGTAGATGTGGCGCAGTACGGGTGCGGCGCAGCCGATGGCGAGCCGTCCCGCGCCGTCCACCAGGGTGAAGAGCCGTACGGTGTCGGGTCCGGCGCCGCGGACCGTGGAGCGCAGCGCGCCGAGCACCAGGCTCGCGTCCTCGGCGCCGCCACGGGCGGCCAGGAGGGCCGCCGCCGCCGCGCCCAGGGCGTCGGGGCGGTGCACCCAGGCCCGGGCCCGGTCGACGGCGGCGGGGCCGCACATGCGCTCGTAGGCGGCCACGGCGGGTTCGTCGCCGGCGGCCTCGATCAGGTCGAGGACGGCCGGGTTCCCCGGCTCGGCCAGGACGAGGTGGTGCAGCGCGGTGGCGCGGGCGGCCTCGCCGCTGGCACCCGCGGCGGCGGCCAGGATCGCCGACCGGTCCTCCGGGGTGGCGACGGCGGCCAGGCAGCGGGCGGCGGGGACGTGCAGCGGCGTACCGCGCAGCAGCCCGTCCGCGGCCCAGTCGAAGACGGCCTGGACGCCCCAGCCCGGGCGGGGCCCGGACGGGGTGAGCTGCCGCTGCCAGCGGTCGAAGGAGCCCTGCTGGCGGGCGGCGCGCAGCCGCTCGCCGAACTCGGCTCCCCCTTCCCACAGGCTCCACGGACGCGGTTCGTAGGCGTCGCGGACGGCGGCCGCGAGCAGCGCCCCGCCCTCGACCGTGTCGGGGAACCGGGCCATGACGGGCCCGGCCAGGGCGCGCAGCCCGGCGTCGTCGTCGCGCAGCGCGAGTTCGTCGAGGGCCCAGGCCCAGTTCGCACCGGCGGCGGCGTAGCGGCGCAGCAGCATCAGCGCGTCGTCGCGGCCGTACGAGGCCAGGTGGCCGAGGACGGACAGCGCGAGGCCGGTGCGGCCGTCGCCGTCGTCGAGGAGGTCTTCGGCGCTGAAGAGGTGCGCCTCGATCTCGCCGAGCGGACCGCTGAGGTCCAGGTACAGGCGGGCGTAGTACAGGGAGCGGTTCTCGACCTGCCAGTCCTGGCGCGGATCTCGCAGCACGCACTGGTTGAGGGCCGCGAGGGCCTCCGCCCGGGGCGCGGCGAGCGCGTGCAGCGTGCCGTCGCCGCGGCCGCGCTGGAGGAGACCGAGCAGGGTCCCGCTCGGCGCTATGACTGGTTCGAACATGGGAAGGGCCTCAAATCAAGCTGGGGACGCGACCGGGAATCGGGATTCACAGGGCCGCGTAACAGCATGTGAGGACGTTCGCCGTCTTGTTCCGCTCGATGTAGACCATTGCCTTCTCACTCTCTCGGTGCGTCGCGTCCGGCGGCCGGACCGGGCGAGGACCTGTCTTGTCCTGCCCGTTCCTGCCCGTCCGCCTGGTTCGCGAATCGAATCCGTCGCCATGATGACCCAGCCGGTTTGTGCACCGCGACCACATTTAAGGCCGCCGTGATCAACCCGGGACGTACGCCCCCGTAGAAACGGACTACTTGGCTCCGAAGAGTTCGAGCAAGTCGGCCTTCCCGAACATGCGCGCGGTGTCCACCGCGGACGGCGTGCCCGCGTTCGGGTCGGCTCCCCCCGCGAGCAGGGCGCGGATCACCGGCTCCTCGCCCTTGAAGACGGCGCCGGCGAGCGGGGTCTGACCGCGGTCGTTGGCGCGGTCGCCCTCGGCGCCGCGGGCGAGCAGGGCCGTGACGGCCTCGGCGTGGCCGTGGTAGGCGGCGAGCATGACCAGGGTGTCGCCGCGGTCGTTGGTGAGGTTCGCCGGGACGCCCGCGTCGAGGTACGCGGTGAGCGTCTCGGTGTCACCCTGCCGGGCGAGGTCGAAGATCTTGGTGGCCAGCTCGATGACGTCCTCGTCGGGAACCTCGGGGACGTCCTGGTGGCCGTTCTCGGCGTGCTCGCTCATCGGGTCGTACCGCCTCTCATTGGCTGCCTGGCGTGAAGTTTCCCCAGGCCGGGCGGGCAGGGGAACGCACGGCGCTACGTCCGTACGGGTGAATCGACAGAGTACTGCCCGCACCGGGACATGGCGGGGCCGGACCGAGGCAAAGATCCCCCCGCACGAGGGAGCGCGACGGGAGCGGCGGCGGAGCGGGCCCGGACCAGGACCGGAGCAGGACCGGACCCGGTCCGACTGGTCCGGATCAGTGAAAAATTACAGAAATCACCCATCTGCACCTTTTATCGCATTGATACTTGCTGTGAGCCTGGAACAACTGATGGTGACTGTCCCCACCCACCAGGAGAGCTTGGAGAGCTTCTTATGGTCCTGTCCATCTCAGGTGTCGTCCTGCTCGGCATCATCTGCTTCCTCTTCTTCAAGAAGGACGGGATGAAGCTGTCCCATGCGTTCGTCTGTGCGCTGTTCGGCTTCTTCCTCGCCGGATCGGCCATCGCTCCGAGCATCACGGCCAGTACGGCCAGCCTCGCGAGCCTCCTCGGCGGCATCAAGCTCTGACCGGCCCCACCCCCGCCCGTACCAGCAGCACCGAAGAACCACAGGAGACGCCCGTGGCCCGGCGCCCACTTCCCCGCATCCTCATCAGCGGCAACGCCTCGCTGAGCCGGGGTCGCGACCTCGCTCGCACGGCCGCCGACAACGCCACGGACGTGCTCCATCCGCTGCTGACCATCGGGCGGGGCCTACGTGTCCTGGCCACGGCCGGGCGGCGCAGGTGGGCCGCCACCCCCAAGGACCGGCGCGGTCCCGCGCTGTTCCTGGGGGCGGCCTGCGTGCTCGTGGTCGCGCTCGTGCCGTACGGACCGCTGATCGCCCTGGTCACCCTCATGGCGGCGGCCGGCTGGCACGGGCGGGACCGCACCCCGGTGCGGACCGGGCCCGGCGACGCAGAGACCGAGCGCCTGTGCTCCCTCTACGAAGCCCTCGTCCCCTACTTCTCCCTCCCCGAGGACCCAAGCCCGCTCTTCGCCCACGGCGGCGAGTGGGAGAAGGCCTTCAGTGACTTCGACTTCGACGACGCGGGCCGTCTCACCCGGCTGCGCATCCGCTACCCGGCGTACTTCACCGACGGCGAGGCCTCCTCGCGGGCGCGCATCGAGTCCCTGCTGCACGCCAAGTCGGGGCGCGGGCGGGAGTACCTCTTCGCCTGGGACGAAGAGGGCAACCAGCTGGACCTGAGCGTGCTGTCGGCGCTGCCCACGAGCATCGCCGCCCAGCACTTCGTCACCTCGCCCGGTGAGACGGTCCTCGGCTTCACCGACGCGTCCTCGGTGCAGCGCACGCTCCCGGTGGCCGACGGCGAGGAGACCCGCGACGCGCCGCCGGTGATCTGGCGGACCGGCCCCCGCTCCACCGAGCCCCACCTGCTCGCCGTGGGCCAACCCGGCAGCGGCACCTCCACCCTGCTGCGCTCCATCGCCCTGCAGGCCCTCCGGCACGGCGGTGACGTCGTGGTGGTCGAGGGCGGCGGCAGCGGCGAGTACTCCTGCCTCTCGGGGCGCACGGGCGTGCTCGCCGTGGAGAGCGGACCGGCCGGGGCGCTCGCGATCCTGGAGTGGGCCGCCCACGAGACCGAGCGCCGGCTGATCGCCGGGCACCGGGCCCGCGAAGCGGGGCAGCCCGCCCCCGAGGACGTCCGGCGCCCCCTGTGGATCCTGCTGGACCGGCCCAGCGTGCTCGGCCACCTGGCCTCGGCCGAGGGGCGCCCCGATCCGCTGGGCCTGCTCCAGGTCCCGCTGCGGCACGGGCGGGCCGTCCACGTCACGGTGGTGGTGGCCGAGCAGTTCGACCACCTGGAGTTCCTCAGCGACGCGGTGTGGCAGCACACCCGGGCCAGGGCCGTGCTCGGGCCCGCCGCGATCCACCAGATCGCCGAGGTCCTCGGGCTGCCCCCGCACACCACCCCGACCCCGCAGGTCCCGCCCGGCCGCGGCTACGCCCGGCTCGGGTCGGGTCCGGTGCACCGGCTCCAGGTGCCGGCCACCCCGGACCCGTACGACGACGCGGCGCACCCGGTGCACCGCGAGGCCGTGCGCGACCTGCTGCCCGAGCGCGCCCGCACCGTCCTGTCGAAGCCGCTGCGCCCGCACCCGGACCGGACCCCGGCCCAGGGCGCCGCGATCGACGCCTCCGAGATCCCCGAGGTAGCGGCGGACGCACCGTAGTGCCGTGACGCCCCGACGCGTCCGCCGTTACGCGACGAACGTGCGCGGGGGCTCCGCGCCGCCGCCGCCCGCGCCCTTGCCCACCAGCCGGGCCGCGGCGGCCAGGCGGGAGGCGGCTTCGTCGGCCAGCGGGCCGCCGACCGTGAACGGCAGGCGTACGTAGCCCTCGAAGGCCCCGTCGACCCCGAACCGCGGGCCGGAGGGGACGCGCACGCCGACCCGCTCGCCGACCTCAGCCAGCCGGGAGCCGGACAGTCCGCCCGCCCGGGCCCACAGGGTCAGCCCGCCGCCCGGCACCACGAACTCCCAGTCGGGCAGTTCCCGGCGCACGGCCGCGACCAGCGCGTCCCGGTTCTCCCGGGCCTGGGTGCGGCGGATCTCCACCGCCTCCTCCCAGCCCCCGGTCCGCATCAGCCAGTTCACCGCCAGCTGTTCCAGCACCGGGGTGCCCAGGTCCGCGTAGGCGCGGGCGGCAACCAGGCTGCGGATCACGTCCGGGGCGGCCCGGACCCAGCCGATCCGCATGCCCGCCCAGAAGGCCTTGCTGGCCGAGCCGACCGTGACGACCGTGCTGCCCGCGGGGTCGAAGGAGCAGACCGGGCGGGGCAGCTCCAGGTCGGGGTCCAGGCGCAGTTCGGCCATGGTCTCGTCCACGACCAGGACGGTGCCGGCCGAGCGGGCCGCCTCGACCATCTCGCGGCGCTGCTCCTCGGAGGCCAGGGCTCCGGTGGGGTTGTGGAAGTCCGCGACCACGTAGGCGAGGCGGGGCGCGGCGTCGCGCAGCACCTGGCGCCAGGTCGCCATGTCCCAGCCGGCGAGCCCGTCCGCCATCGCGACGGGCACCAGGCGGGCCCCGGCGGCGCGCATGAGCTGGAGGATGTTGGCGTAGGAGGGGGATTCCACCGCGATGCGCTCGCCGCGGCCGGCGAAGAGGCTGCAGATGGCGTCGATCGCGCCCATCGCCCCGGTGGTGACCATGATCTGCTCGGGCATGGTCGGGATGCCGCGCTCGGTGTAGCGGTCGGCGAGCATCCGGCGCAGCGCGGGCAGGCCCGCCGGGTAGTCCCCGTGGGTGTGCGCGTACGGCGGCAGCTCCTCCAGCGCCCCCTGGACGGCCTTGGTCAGCCACGGTTCGGGGGCGGGCAGGGCCGCGCAGCCGAGGTCGATCATGGAACCGAGGGCTTCCGGCGGCAGCGGCTCCAGGCCGCGCGCGGGCAGCGGGTTCCCGGCCGGTACGGAGGTCCAGCTGCCGGCGCCTCGGCGGGACTCCAGGAACCCCTCGGAGCGCAGGGCCTCGTAGGCGGCGGCGACGGTGGTGCGGCTGAGCGAGAGGGCGACGGCCAGCTCGCGCTCGGCGGGCAGCCGGGCCGCGACGGGCACCCGGCCCTCCAGGACCAGCAGCCTGACCCCGTCGGCGAGCGCGCGGTAGGCCGGCGGCTTGCGCGCGCCCGCCACCGCGGGCTGCGGCTGCTGCGAGGTGATCAGCCGGGCGAGCTGTGCGGCACCGACGGCCGAGGTCCACTGAGCCATGCTGTCCGGTCCACCTTCGAAGGATTGGCCCCGGAGCGGAGGTGCCGCGGCCGGGATTGGCTTGGTCCTGCGGCCTCAGGGTGTCACGCCGGGCTCCACTTGGGCCAGAGGCGTCCAGAGGGGGCCACAGGGGTCCAGAGGGGCTGACAGTGGTGCACAGGGGCTCCAGGGCGCCGCGCCCGGCCGCCCGCGGCGGAGCCGGCCCGGCCGGTGCATACTGCGGCCGTGACGCACGTACGCCTTCGGCACCCTTATCTGGACCACCCGACTCCGCTTCCCTTCGCGCACCGTGGCGGGGCCGCGGACGGGCTGGAGAACACCGCCACCGCCTTCCGGCGGGCCGCCGCCGCGGGCTACCGGTACTTCGAGACCGACGTCCACGCGACCGCCGACGGACGCCTGGTCGCCTTCCACGACGCCACCTTGGACCGGGTGACCGATGCGCGGGGGCGGATCGGCGAGCTCCCCTGGAGCGCGGTGGGCGCGGCCCGCGTGGCCGGGAGCGAGCCGCTGCCCCTCTTCGAGGAGCTGCTGGAGGAGTTCCCGCACGCCCGCTGGAACGTGGACGTCAAGGCCGAGCCCGCGCTCTTCCCGCTGCTCGACCTGATCGCGCGGACCGGGGCCTGGGACCGGGTGTGCGTCGGTTCGTTCTCGGAGGGACGGGTGGCCCGGGCGCAGCGGATCGCCGGGCCCCGGCTGGCCACCTCGTACGGGGTGCGGGGCGTGCTGGGGCTGCGGCTGCGCTCGTTCGCGATCCCGGCGGCGCTGCGTGTGGGGGCGGTGGCGGCGCAGGTTCCGGAGGTCCAGTCGGGCATCCGCGTGGTCGACCGGCGCTTCGTGGAGACGGCGCACGCACGGGGCCTCCAGGTGCACGTGTGGACCGTGAACGAATCGGAACGTATGGAATCGCTGCTGGACCTGGGTGTCGATGGCATCATGACCGACCGGATCGACATCTTGCGCACGGTGCTGGAGCGCCGCGGGGCCTGGGCCTGACCGGCCCGCACGGCCGCCGCGCGGGGCGCGGCGGGCCGTGCGGTACGGGGACCAGCGAGGGGCACGGATGAGCACGCGGACCACGGCGGAAACGGAACCCGGTGCGGGGGACGACGGCAACGGGGGCGGGGCGGCCGACGGCGGGAAGGCCGCCGCGGCGGCCCGCAAGCGCGAGCAGCACGGCTGGTACTTCTACGACTTCGCCTGCTCGGTGTACTCGACGAGCGTGCTCACGGTGTTCCTCGGGCCGTACCTGACGGCGGTGGCCAAGGCCGCCGCGGACGCTCAGGGCTACGTCCACCCGCTGGGCATACCGGTGCGGGCCGGGTCGTTCTTCGCGTACGCGGTGTCGGCATCGGTGATCGTGGCCGTGCTGATCATGCCGCTGGTGGGCGCGGTCGCGGACCGCGGCGGCCGCAAGAAGCCGCTGCTCGCGGCGGCGGCGTACACGGGGGCGGCGGCCACGACCGGAATGTTCTTCCTGGGCGGTGACCACTACCTGCTGGGCGGGTTGCTGCTGATCGTCGCGAACGCCTCCCTGGCGGTCTCGATGGTGCTGTACAACGCCTACCTGCCGCAGATCGCGGGGCCGGACGAGCGGGACACCGTCTCATCGCGGGGCTGGGCCTTCGGCTACACCTCGGGCGCCTTCGTCCTGGTGCTGAACCTGGTGCTGTTCCAGGGCCACGATTCCTTCGGCCTCTCCGAGGGCGCGGCCGTGCGCATCTGCCTGGCCTCGGCCGGTCTGTGGTGGGGGGCCTTCGCGATCATCCCGCTGCGCCGGTTGCGGGACCGGACGGTGGTCCGGGAGGCGGGCCCGGCCGTCAGCGGGTGGAAGCAGCTGATCGCGACGCTCAAGGACATGCGCCGCTATCCGCTGACCCTGTCGTTCCTGCTCGCGTACCTGATCTACAACGACGGCGTGCAGACGGTGATCTCGCAGGCGTCGATCTACGGCTCGGAGGAGCTGGAGCTGGAGCAGTCCACGCTGATCGTGGCGGTGCTGCTGGTCCAGGTGCTCGCGGTGGCGGGCGCACTGGGGATGGGCCGTCTGGCCCGTACGTACGGCGCCAAGCGGACGATCCTCGGTTCGCTGGCCGCGTGGGGGCTGACGCTGGCCGCCGGGTACTTCCTCCCGGCCCGCACCCCGGTGTGGTTCTTCGCACTCGCGTCCATGATCGGGCTGGTCCTGGGCGGCAGCCAGGCGCTCTCGCGCTCGCTCTTCTCGCACCTCGTCCCGGCGGGCAAGGAGGCCGAGTACTTCTCCGCGTACGAGATGAGCGACCGCGGCCTGAGCTGGGTCGGCCCCCTGGTCTTCGGCCTGACGTACCAGGTCACGGGCAGCTACCGGGACGCGATCATCTCGCTGGTGGTCTTCTTCGCACTGGGATTCGTGCTCCTCGCGAGGGTGCCGGTGCGGCGCGCGGTGGAAGCGGCGGGGAATCCTGTTCCGGAGAGGATCTGAGCACCGCCGGGCGGCGGTCGAAATGGGGCACGTCGGCCGATCTGGCGAACGAGTTCCGAACAAATTTAGACGTTGAAGCGAAGGGCCGGTAGTGTACGCCTTTGGCCTGCCAGGCGGACCGTTACTGCGTAGTCAATAAATGAAGACGCTGGGTGACATCTGCTGCCAGATGTGACAAAACGGGCATTGGTGGGTACAACAAGGGGCGGTACGACGGGCGACGCATGACCCGGAGCGGGAATCAATACCGCCGACCGGACGTTGACCGGATGACGACGACAGCGACACCTGTCCTGTGGGCGACAAGCCCGGGAGGCACGATTCATGAGTGAGCGAGCTCTCCGCGGTACGCGCCTCGTGGTTACCAGCTACGAGACGGACCGCGGCATCGATCTGGCCCCGCGCCAGGCGGTGGAGTACGCATGCCAGAACGGACATCGATTTGAGATGCCGTTCTCGGTTGAGGCCGATATTCCGCCGGAGTGGGAGTGCAAGGCGTGCGGCGCCATGGCACTTCTGGTGGACGGCGACGGGCCCGAAGAGAAGAAGGGCAAGCCTGCGCGAACGCACTGGGACATGCTCATGGAGCGACGCACCCGCGAGGAGCTGGAGGAAGTGCTGGCCGAGAGGCTGGCGGTCCTTCGTTCCGGCGCCATGAACATTGCCGTGCATCCGCGGGACAGCCGCAAGTCCGCCTGACACCCGGACACCGATAAGCCGAGGGCCCCCGCCACATTCCGTGTGGCGGGGGCCCTCGGCTTGCTCCGTTCCGGTCCCCCGGGGGCCGGACGTCCCCTAGGGGATGTCCGGTACCTCCGATTGAGGTCGCTTTTACGCGGCCCCGGGCACACTGGATGTATGACGACCGGCGTTCCCACCTCGACGGCCCCCCGGCGGCGCTCGCCCGCCCGTACCTTCGTTCCCCTGGCGGTAGTCGCCTGGTTCATCCTGGAGATCTGGCTGCTCGGCCGGCTCGCGGCCCTGGGCGGCGGATTCGCCGTGACCGTGGTGCTCGCGGTCGGTCTGGTGCTCGGCGTGGTGGTCATCAAGCGGGCCGGGCGGCGCGCCTTCAAGAACCTCGCGCAGACCTTCCAGCAGGCCCAGACGGGTCAGCGGCCGACCCCGCAGCAGCCCGGCTCGGGCAACGGACTGGTCATGCTCGGCGGTCTGCTGCTCATCGTGCCCGGCCTGCTCTCCGACCTGGCCGGCCTGTTCCTGCTGCTGCCGCCCGTGCGCGCGTGGCTCGCCCGTCGCGTGACCGGCTCGCTGGAGCGCAAGATGGCCGCGGCGCCCGCCGGTTCCTTCGGCGACGCCTTCCAGCAGGCCCGGATCCACCAGCCCGACGGGATGGTCGTGCGGGGCGAGGTGATCCGCGAGGACGCGGCGCCGCGCCACGGGTCCGGCCCGGACACCGGGTACCGCCCGCCGCTGGCTCCCTGAGCTCCGTACGTACGCGCCCGGCCCCGGCAGCGGAACACCGCCGCCGGGGCCGGGCGCACCGCGTTAGGACCTGCCGGAGCCACCCGCCGGGCGGCGGGGGCCCAGCTTCGCGGCGCGGGCGGCGACGCCCCACTGCGTGACCCGCCACAGGGCCTCGACCACGATGTCGCGGCTCATCTTGCTGTCGCCGAACTCGCGCTCGACGAAGGTGATGGGCACCTCCACCACGTGGAAGCCGGCGCCGACGCTCCGGCGCGCCAGGTCCACCTGGAAGCAGTACCCGGCCGAGGCGACCTGCTCCAGGCCCAGCCCCTCCAGCGTCTCCCGGCGGAAGGCGCGGTAGCCGCCGGTGACGTCGCGGATCGGCACGTCCAGCATCAGCCGGGAGTACGTCGAACCGCCCCGCGAGAGCAGCACCCGGTGCCGGGGCCAGTTGACCACCCGGCCGCCGGGCACCCAGCGCGAACCGAGCACCAGGTCGGCCCCCTTGAGGGCGGTGAGCAGCCGGGGCAGTTCCTCGGGCTGGTGGGAGCCGTCGGCGTCCATCTCGACCAGGACGCCGTAGTCGCGCTCCAGGCCCCAGGCGAAGCCCGCCAGGTAAGCGGCGCCCAGGCCCTCCTTGCCCTTGCGGTGCAGGACGTGCACCTGCTCGTCGACCGCGGCCAGCTCGTCGGCGAGCTTGCCGGTGCCGTCGGGGCTGTTGTCGTCCGCCACCAGGACGTGCGCACGGGGAACCGCCGCGCGTACGCGGGCGACGATCGGGCCGATGTTCTCCGCCTCGTTGTAGGTCGGAATGATCACCAGCACCGTGCCGAGCGGGCCGTAGCGCCGCTCACCGCCGTCACTCACAGATTCCCCTTTTCGCTGCTCCCCGTCCCGTCACTGCGCACCGATTTTAGAACAGCGGGGACGGTGCGGCGGAGAATCGGGGCCCGGGGTCCTTCGGGCCGGCCGGGCTCCCGCTGGCTGCGGGCCGCCGTGACCGTTGTCTACTGGACTCCGGGCCCCGATCGGGGCCACCCGCCCCGAGCTCCGACGGAGCAGGGAGGGACCCCCGTCCGGCGAAACCTTCCCTCGCCCCCGAGGCGCGGGCGCGCTGAGCAGACGGATCCGTCCGGCACGGGCGTCCTGTGGTGGACCGGGCCGAACCTATCCGGGTCCGGGGGCCGCTGCCGAACCGAGGCCGGACGGATCACCCCTGTGGGCGTACGAATGCCTCCCGGCCGCCGACCACGGTGGCCAGGCACACGGGCAGCGCGGCCCCGGGGGTCAGGACCGGCAGGCCGGGCGTGCCCGAGCGCGGGTCGGTGGACCAGCGCGCGACCCGGTCGTCGGGGGCCTGCACCACCAGCTCGTCGGTCCGCCACAGGGCGTAGTCCGCCGGGGCGCCCGGCACCAGCACCCCCGCGTCGTCGCGGCCCAGGGCGCGCCAGCCGCCCCGGGTGTGCGCGGTGAAGGCGGCCCGTACGGAGATCCGGTGCTCCGGGGTCCGGTGGAAGGCGGCCGCGCGGACGGTGCCCCAGGGATCGAGCGGGGTGACCGGGGCGTCGGATCCGAAGGCGAGCAGAACGCCCGCCTTGAGCATCGCGGCGAAGGGGTTCAGGGTGCGGGCGCGCTCGGCGCCCAGCCGGTCGACGTACATCCCCTCCGCGCCGCCCCAGGCGGCGTCGAAGGCGGGCTGGACGGAGGCGGTCAGGCCGAGCTCGGCGAAGGCGGCGATGGTGTCCGGGGTCATCATCTCGGCGTGCTCGACGCGGTGCCGGGCGGCGCGCACGCGGTCGAGGCCGAGCTTGTCCGCCGCGGCGCGGACGCCCTCCACGACGGCGGTGAGCGCGGCGTCCCCGATGGCGTGGAAGCCGGCCTGGAGGCCCGCCTCGGTGCAGGCGGCCACGTGGGCGCCCACCTCGGCGGCGTCGAGGTAGCCGGCGCCCGTGTGGGCGGCGTCCGCGTAGGGGGCGTGCAGGCAGGCGGTGTGCGAGCCGAGGGCACCGTCGACGAAGAGGTCGCCGGCGGCGCCGACCGCTCCGAGTTCCCGGGCCAGTGCGAGGTCGCGGTCGGCCCAGTAGCCGAAGACCCGGGGGCCGGGCCGCTCGCGCGCCAGGTTCATCAGGTCGTGGAAGTCCTCGGCCGAGGAGATGTCGGGGCCGCCGCACTCGTGGACGGATCCGATGCCGAGCGAGGCCGCGTGGTCGAGGGCGGCGCGCTGGGCCTCGGCGCGCTGGGCGGGCGTGACGGCGGCGAGCGCGGCCGCCCGGACGGCGTGGTGGTCCCCGCGGGTCAGCGGCTCGTCGGAGCCGGCGGGCAGCCGCACGGCCGGGACGAGGTCGAGCAGGGCGGTGGTGACCACGGCCGAGTGCACGTCGACCCGGCTGAGGTAGAGCGGGCGGCCGCCGCTCGCCTCGTCCAGCTCGGAGCGGAGCGGCGCGCGCCGCTCGGGCCAGCGGGCCGCGTCCCAACCGTGCCCGAGGAGCACCCGGTCGGCGGGCCGCCGCGCGGCGTACGCCCGTACGAGCGCCAGCGCGTCCGCCAGCGTGCGGGCGCCGGTGAGGTCCAGGCCGGTCAGGGCGAGGCCGGTGGCCGTGACGTGCACGTGGGCGTCGGTGAAGGCGGGGGTGACCAGCGCGCCGTCCAGGTCGACGACCTCGTCGACACCCTGGGCGAAGGCGTCGGCGGCACCCTCGGAGCCCACCCAGGCGATGTGGCCGCGCTCGACGACCATCGCGGTGGCGAAGGGGTCGGCGGGGCTGTGCACTTCGCCCCGGCGGAGCAGGACGGTGGGCAGGTCGGAAGCGGCGGCGCGGTCGGTCATGGGAACAGTCTCGCCGGTCCGTGCGCGCGGCCCGACCAGGGGCCCGCCGGGGCGGACCCCGACGGACCGTCACGGGCCCCGGCGGTCAGACCCTGGGCGGCCTGGCTTCGTACGGGGTCGACAGCACCACGGTGGTGCGGGTCGAGACGTGGGCCAGGGCGCGGACGCGGCCCAGCAGGTCCTCCAGCTCCAGCGGGGTCGCCACCCGGACCTTCAGGATGTAGTTCTCGTCGCCCGCCACGCTGTGACAGGCCTCGATCTCGGGCACCCCGGCCAGTCGGTCCGCGATGTCGTCGGGGGCGCTCGGGTCGAACGGCTTCGCCGAGATGAAGGCGGTCAGGGGCAGCCCGACGGCCTCCGGGTCGACGACGGCCGCGTAGCCGCGGATCACCCCGCGCTGCTCCAGCCGGCGTACCCGCTGGTGCACCGCGGACGTGGACAACCCCGTCGCCTTGCCCAGGTCGGTGTAGCTCATCCGCCCGTCCCGCACGAGCAGATCCACGATCTGGCGGTCCAGCTCCTCCATTGCACTCATAGCCGCCCAACCTATTGCCCCGGGGCGCTCCAGGCCCAGTGGTGTCCACGGACAAGTGGCACCTGCGGCGGGCATGTGACCAAGGCCACAGAGGTATGCAGGCGTACGCGGGGTGGTTGTGGTTACTCGTGCCGCGCGACGGGAAGTGCTTGCTGTGGCCGTGGCCGAACGTCTCGCCCGGCCCACCCAAGGGGGAACAACCATGCAGAACACCAAGCGCGCGGGTCGCACCGCACCGGCACCGCACGAACGGGCCGAACCTCTCGACGGCGAGTACGGCGACTTCGACCAGGACGCCGACTACGCGGACTTCGCGGAGGGCGCCCTGGCCTTCGACGTCCACCACGCCGTCTGCCCCGACTGCGGGCAGTCGATCGCGCTGGTCGCGGACGAGGAGTTCCTGCCGGAGCACGGGCTCTGCCTGAGCCCCTGGAACCCCTTCGGCATGACCGTGTGCGCGGGCACGGGCCGGCCCGCCGCCGACGCGCAGGCGGGCGCCGGGACCGGCGGCGGTGCCGGTGACCGGGGGCTCGACCCGGTCGTGGTCCTCACGCTCCCCCAGGGCCTCGACTGGCGGACGCAGCCCTTCTCGCACGTCGGCGGTCCGGGCTCGCGTCCTGTCCAGCACGTCCAGGCGGCCTGACCGGTCAGTCCCGGTTCCAGTAGGTTCCCTGCACCATGGCGGCGATGCTGGCGTGGTGCAGGATCAGGCCGTCCGGGTCCGCCGGGATCTCCACCTCGCCGAAGTGGGCCTGGCGGTAGGCGATCCGCAGCATCACGATGCCGTGCCGCAGGGCCGCGTACAGCGTGTGGAAGTCCATGTCCCGCGGGGTGTGTCCGGTCAGCTCCGCGTAGCGGCGCTCCAGGTCGTCCCGGCGCAGGAAGTCCGGTAGGCCGGGCTGTCCGAAGCCGACGGTGAGGTCCTGGAAGAAGCGGTGCAGGTAGACCGTCCACCCGAGGTCGACCTCGCGGGGGGCGTACGCCGCCATCTCCCAGTCCAGCACCGCGACCGGCCGGAAACCGTCGTAGATGACGTTGCCGATCCGGGCGTCGCCCCAGTTCAGGACGGCGGGCCCCTCGTCGGCGGGCCAGATCTCCTCCAGCCGGTCGAAGGCCCGCTCCAGCAGCGGCGAGCGGGCCAGGCCACCCACCACCCACGCGTAGTAGGCGCGTTGGGCGTCGACGTGCCGGCGCAGCGGGCTGCCCGTGCCCTCGGGGAGCAGGAACTCGGCCCGCTCGGCGGGGAACTGGTCGTGCAGCCGGGCGAGCAGGGAGATGCTCGCCTCCTGGAGCCCCGCCCGCTCGGCGTCGCTCGCCGCGTGCAGCCAGTTGCCCTCGTAGGTGTAGGGCATGACGTCGGGCGGCACCCGGCCCTCGGCGCGGGCCATCACGAAGAACGGCGCGCCGAGCGGTCCCGGGTCCGCCTCCAGCCACTGCACGCGCGGCACGGGCAGGTCGGTGTGCTCGGCGACCAGGCTCATCACCCGGTGCTGGCGGGGCATGTCGTAGGTGGGGAAGACCGTGTAGGCCGCCGGGTCCGCGGCCAGGCGCAGCGCGCACTCCTTGACCGGGGTGTCGGGGTGCTCGATGTCGAAGAGCAGGGTCTCGCTGGACATGCCGTTGGAGCCGGGGACGCGGATGTTGGTGACCTCCGCGCCGGGGAGGTCGGTGCCGAGCCAGGCCGCGAGGCGACGGCCGAGCTCCTCGGGTTCGCGGGTGGAGGTGCGGGGACGTGGTGCCGTGGCCATGGCCACCCCTTTCCTGATTCCTGCGGGGGTTCGCTCGAAGGGGGCTCGTTACGGGGCGACGGATCCGTAGTCGGTGAAGCCGCTCGGGTCGTGGCGGCCGAAGCTGCCGTGTTCGAAGATGCCGAATCCGGTCCGCCCGTCGAGGGTGAAGCGGGCGGAGTGGTCGGTGACGCCGTAGGCGGCCATGGGGTGGGCCGCGGGGTCGGAGAGGTCGTAGACGCGCCGGTCGGTCCAGCCGCGGCCCTGCCAGCTGCCGTGCTGCCAGTCGGCGGCGGGCGGGTAACCGGCGCCGACGGCGAGCGGCGAGGAGTTCAGGATCTCCACGCCGAGTTCGAGGGGTTTGCGCGCCGGATCGGTGAGGTGGATGACGGCGCTCTCGGGGTGCCTGCTGCCGGACCGGTAGCGGATGTCGGCCTGGGGCCAACCGAGTTGTACGTCGCCCCGCCCGGCGGCGTCGGGGAAGACCTGCACGGCTTCGTTCAGGGCGCGGTGGCCGTCGGCGTCCTCCTGGACGATGACCATCAGGAAGCGGTCCTCGAAGCGGACGGGGACCCAGAGCCAGTGGAAGCCTTCGGTGCGGTGCTCCTCGGCCGCGCGGCCGCCCTCCTCGCCGGGGATCGGCCGCACGCCCCAACTGCGGTCCCGGGTGCCGGTCCACTCGCCTTCGGCGAGGTGGATCTCCTCGCCCTTGGCCCGGATGGTGCCGGTGACCCCGCCCGCTTGCACGAAGCGGCGGCCCTCCAGCATCAGCCGGTCGCCGCGCCGCTGGACGTGGTGCGGCTCCCAGACGGCGGGGAAGGCCGCGGTCCAGGTGATGTCGTACGAGAGCCCGTCCGGGTCGTCGGGGTCCGCGGCGCAGTGCAGGCCCAGGGTGCGCAGCGGGACGTCCACGGTGATGCGCAGCGGGCCGACGGACAGGTTCATCCGGTCGTCGGTGAGGGCGTCGGAGGCGCGGACGGCGAGGAGCTCGTCACCGAGGCGCAAGGTGGCGTAGGCGTCGATGACCCCGGTGTTGGGGTAGACGCCGAGGCCGAGGATGAGGACGGCCCGTCCCGCGTGGTCGAAGACGTGGAAGATGCAGCGGTCGTAGGCGTTGCGGTCGCCGGTGGCGACGTACTTCATGGACAACGGGGCCTGGTGGATGGGGTATTCGTCAAGGGCGATGGGTCGGTCCGCGGACATGGCAAACCTCCTGGGCGCGGGTCGGCTCGGCGGATATGACGGTACGTCAGAAACCTTGCCCGGGGCCAGAGTCGTGTCACTCGCTGACAGATCGGAGCCCGGGCGGCGCGGCGCGCCGCCCGGACCAGGGGACGTCTCGAACGGATACCCGCACGGCGGGGGCGATTACCCCGTGCGCGCGCGTCGCGTTGGCCGGGCATGAACACGCTTGAGGCTTCCACGGGACGGCGGCGACGACCGACGCCCCCCGGTTACGAAGAATCGGTTCATCGCCCGGCGGACCCGCCCATCTACCGGGCGATGTTGGCCCGCTGGGCGGACGACGGACGCACCCTGCCGGGCCGCCGCGACCCGGAGTGGTCCCGGATCGCCTCCGCCCCGGTCTGGCCGGGCGGCCCGCTGTACGGCGGCTAGGGGGTGCCCGCCGCACCTCCCACCTCCCCGCACCCCCCATGACCGACCGGTCCCCAGCGCACGGACCGTGCGGCAGTGGGTAAGGACCCTGGCGGGGCGACCGGGCATGGGCCACCATCGGCCTGGTCGCCGGAGCGCAGGGAGCGGGGGGAACGCGAGTGACGGAAACGAGGCCGTCCTGGCCGGTGTTCGCGAGCCTGGGGGTCGCGGCTCTGGGGACCGTCGTCGGGCTATTGGCCTGGCTGTTCCCCGTGGTCGGCGGGGTGAAGGCCGAGGGAGGACGCGCGAGCGAATCGACCGCGGCCGGAACAGGCGGCGGGACACGTTCCGAGGGGACCGCCCGGCCTGCCGAGTCGAAGACACCGACGATGCCCGGGGAGAGGACTTCCCCACCGCCGACACCGATCTCCCCGGCGCTCAGCGGCCTGCTCCCCGCCGACTGGGCGGGGACGTGGCGCGGTTCCACCCGTAACGACGATGAGCTGATCATCGTGAGTCTGAGGACGGGGAAGGAAGGCCAGGTGGTCGGCACGATCGATTGGCCCCTGACGTCGTGCAAAGGAGAGCTGACCCTGATGGCCGTCATGACGGAGAAGGTGGTCATGTACGAGGTCATGACCGAGAATCCCCGGCAGAGATGCCGCACCGGGTTGCAGATCGACTTCACGCTGAAGGGGACCACGCTGGTCCTCAACGGTGCGGAGTGGGGCAAGGAAGCCACGCTGCGGCGTGCGTGAACGGCCCGGGTGCATGGACCCGCAGGGGTGTCCGACGGACGGCATTCGCGATCAGGTGAGCTCTTCGCCCGTCGCGGCGTCGAGGGCGTGGAGGCTCCGGTCGCCGCCGCCCCCGACGTACACCACTCCGTTGACCACGACCGGTGATGAGAACCCCGTCTCGTCACCACCGCTGAAGGTCCACTTCTTGGTTCCGGTGGCGGCGTCCATCGCATGGAACTCACTGCCGCCGCCACCGAAGACCATGCCATTGGCCACAGCGGGGGTGAATTCGGAGGCCATCCGGTATCCGACCGAAGCGGTCCACTTCACCTCGCCGGTCGCGGTGCTCATCGCGTAGAGATTGCCGTTCTGGCCGTACGCGTACGCCACCCCTTCGGCCACGGCGGCCGAGGAGAACAACACGCCGTCACCGATGGGGACTTCCCACTTCTTGATGCCACTGGCGGCGTCGATCGCGTGGAAGCGGCCTTCGCCATCGCCTACGTACACCACGCCGTCCGCCACGGCCACGGACGCGTCGATCTGCTGCCACTCGTCGGTCCGGTAGATCCACTTCCGGGTACCGGTGGCGGCGTGGATCGCGTGCACACCCGTACCGGGCATGCCTCCCGTGATGAACACGACGCCATCGGCGACGGCCGGAGAGGTCGGGTCCAGGCTGCCACTGACCGCGTAGGTCCACTTCTTGGCTCCGCTGACGGCATCGACCGCGTGGAGGCTCTTGTCCCTGCTTCCGACGTACACCACGCCGTTCACCACGGCCGGCCTCGAAGCGAAGATCGCACCACCCGTGCCGTACGTCCACTGCACCGTTCCGGTGGCGGCATCGGTCACGTAGAGGCGGCCGTCACTGTTGCCCGTGTACACCCTGCCGGCTGCCGAGGTGGCCCCGGCCATGGAGCCGCCGCCGAGGGGGGACGCCCACGTGCGGCCACCGTTGACGGCGTCGACTGCTTGGAGGGTGCCGTTGCCGTCACAGACGTACACGACCCCGTCGCCGACCGCCGGCGTTCCGTACACCGCGCCGCGCGCGCGGTAGGGCCATCGTTGCGGAGTCCTCGAATCCAGAGCCTCGATCCCGATCCAGGTGCCGGCCCCGACGGCGACGACGGCGCCCGCGGCGATCCGGAAGAACCGTCGCCGGCTCGCGTTCTGGTCGTGGGGAGGACCGTCCGGGGGATCCGGGGCCTCCGGGGGGCGCCGGGCGTCGAGCGTTCGTAGGCGCTGATGGACCTCGCGGGCGGTCGCGGGACGGTCCCGGGGGGCTTTGGCCAGGAGGTCCAGGACGAGATCGTCGAGCGCCGCCGGCACGCCCTCTCGCGATGCACCGGGCCGGGCGGGGGCCTTGCCCAGGTGGGCGTTCATCATGGCGACCGGCCCGCTCGCCTGGAACGGCACCTGACCGGTGAGCAGTTCGTTGAGGACGCAGCCGAGCGAGTACAGGTCGGAGCGGGCGTCCCCGGGCTGCTCCTGGAATCGTTCGGGCGGCATGTAGGCGAGGGTGCCCATGACCCGGCTGGACCGGCCCGTCGTCTCGATGAAACGGGCGATGCCGAAGTCCAGGACGACGAGTCGGCCATCGACCGTCAGCATGAGGTTGGCCGGCTTCAGGTCCCGGTGTGCGACTCCTGCTTCGTGGGCCGCCGCCAGTGCCTCGGCGACCTGGGCGACCCAGTCCACCGCCACCGCCACCGGAGGGACGCCGTCTTCCATGAGCACCGTGCCCAGATCCCGGCCGTGGAGCAACTCCATGACCAGGAAGAGCGATCCGTCCGCCGCGTCCTGGCCCAGGTCGTGGACCGTCACCACCCCCGGATGATGCAGCGCACCGGCCGTGCGGGCCTCCCGGAAGAACAGGTCGATCCCCGCCCGGTCGCTTCGTCGGTGCGGCAGCAGCTTGACGGCCACGGAGCGTTCGATCACGTGGTCCCGGGCTTCCCAGACCTCCCCCATCCCGCCGCGTCCGACGAACCGCACCAGCTCGTACCGACCGGCCAGTACCCGTTCCCCCGCCAACTGCCCTCCCCTCGACGGGCGGCCCGCGCGCTCGGGCCGCGCACCAGCGGCGGCCCGCGCCTGTGCGGTGTCCACGATGCCACCACCGACTGTTCGGTACATGCCGAGTCGGCTATTGGGCACCCAAGGTCATCCACTTGTCGGGCTCCGTCAGGGGCTCGAAGCCGACCTTGGCGTAGACGGCGTGGGCGTCCGCGGTGGCCAGCATGATGCGGCGCAGCCCGTACGGGGCGAGGTGGTCGCGGACGGCCGTGGCCAGGGCCGTGCCGAGGCCGCCGCCGCGGGCGGCGGGGTCGACGTAGACGTCGCAGAGCCAGGCGAAGGTGGCCCGGTCGGTCAGTACCCGGGCGTAGCCGAGTTGACGGCCCGAGGTGCGGTCGTAGGCGCCGAAGTTGAGGGAGTTGGCGATGGCCAGGTCCTGCTTCTCGCGCGAGCGGCCGAGCGCCCAGTAGGCGTCCCGCGAGAGCCAGTCGTGGATCCGCTCCGCGTCGAGGCGCGCCGGATCCGTGGAGATCTCCCAGTCGGGGCCCTCGCCCGCGGCCGCCGCGTCGTCCCAGTCGGTCCGGTAGTGCGCCAGCCGCTCGTCCTCGGCGCAGGGCCGCATCCCGGCCGCGACCATGACCCGGCGCGAGGCCGCGTTGTCGAGGTCGGCGTCGCCCACCACGGCGGCGACGCCCCGGGAGCGCGCCAGGGCGAGCAGGGCGCGCAGCGCCTCCGCGGCGTGGCCGCGGCCCCGGGCGTCGGGGACGAGGCCGTAGCCGACGGTGACCTCGCCGCTCGCGCCCGGCGCTCCGTGGAAGCCGACCCCGCCCACCACGGACCCGCCGTCCCGCAGCCGGATCTCGTACGGGCCGAAGGGCCGGGGGTCGCCGGTGTCCGCGCAGGTCCGCAGGAACCGCCGCAGCACCCCCAGGTCGCCGGCCGACGGGTATCCCGGCGCCCACGGCGCCGCGTCGGCGCCCTCTCCGGCGAGGATCCGCTCGGCTTCGGCGGGGCTGAGGGGGTGGAGCACGAGGCGCTCCGTCATCACGTCATCCATGACCGATGGCTACCAGAGCGCCCGTGCGGACCGCACCCGGGTTTCCCTCGGGCGCGGTCCTCCGGGGCTCAGCGGGACTCGGGGCCCGCGAGGTGGCGGGCGATGACCATCCGCTGGATCTGGTTGGTGCCCTCGACGATCTGGAGCACCTTGGCCTCGCGCATCAGGCGCTCGACCGGGAAGTCGGCGGTGTAGCCGTACCCGCCGAGGACCTGGACCGCGTCCGTGGTGACGGCCATGGCCGCGTCGGTGCAGAAGAGCTTCGCCATCGCCGCCTGCCGGGAGAACGGCTTGCCCGCGTCGCGCAGCCGCGCCGCCGCCAGGTACAGCGCGCGGCCCGCCTCGATCTTGGTGGCCATGTCGGCCAGCATGAAGCGCAGGCCCTGGAAGTCGGCGATGGGGTGCCCGAACTGCTTGCGGTCCAGGGCGTACGCCAGGGCCTCGTCCAGCGCCGCCTGGGCGACGCCGATCGCGCAGGCGGCGATGCCGAGGCGGCCCGCGTCCAGGGCGGCCAGCGCGATGCTGAAGCCCTGGCCCTCCTCGCCGATGCGGCGGGCGTCGGAAACCCGTACCCCGTCGAAGTGCAGCTGGGCGGTGGGCGAGCCCTTCATGCCCATCTTCTTCTCGGGGACGGCCGCCGTCAGGCCGGGTGCGTCGCCGGGCACCAGGAAGGCGGTGATCCCCTTGGGCCCGGGCACGCCGGTGCGCGCGAGGACCGTGTAGAAGTCGGCGATCCCGCCGTGGGTGATCCACGCCTTGGTGCCGGTCAGTATCCAGTTGTCGCCCTCGCGGACGGCCTTGGTGGCCAGCGAGGCGGCGTCCGAACCGGCGGCCGGCTCGGAGAGGCAGTAGGCGCCGAGCAGCCCGCCACCGAGCATCGCGGGCAGGTGCTCGCCCTGCTGTTCCTTGGTGCCGTACCCGGCCAGGCCGTGGCAGGCGAGCGAGTGCACGCTGACGCCGAGGCCCACGGTCAGCCGGGCCGCCGCGAGCTCTTCGAGCACCTGGAGGTAGACCTCGTACGGCTGGTCGCCGCCACCGACCTCGCCCGGGTACGGGAGGCCCAGCAGCCCGGACTCGGAGAGGAGGGTGAACACCTCACGGGGGAACCGGCCGGCGTCCTCCTCCTCGGCGGCCCGGGGACGGATCTCCCGCTGCGCGATCTCGCGCACGAGCGCGATCAGGTCGCGGGACTCCTCGGTGGGCAGCTGACGGTCCACCGGCTGCGGGGCGCGGTCGGTCATGGCGGCGCTCTCCTCCTTCATCGGGCACGGCGGCGGCGCGCGAAAAGGGGTGGAACGCGCCGCCGGGTCTCGGTGCTCTTGCAGCCGATGTTGCCCTCCCGGATCACAGAAGGGCCTGGCCAGCGGCTGTGGCGGCTTGAGTATGCCCGATCAGGCGCGTTCCGTCACGGGTGCGAGGCGTCACTCACTCGGCCCGGACCGGCCCGGCGGGGTCGTCCGCGGGCGGCGGGGCCGGGTACTGCGGGAGGAACTCCCCGATCACCATCAGCGTCGTGCGCAACTGCCGTACGAGGAGGGCGCCGAAGGTGGGACGGTCGGGGTGGTCCGGTTCGTCCTCGGTGCCGATCCATTCGAGGGTGGCGCCCTCGACGCCGGAGAGCCAGCCGATGAGGGCCAGCCGGGCGAGCGGGGGAAGGGCGCGGTGGCCGTAGGCGCCCTCGGCGATGGTGGCGACCAGCTCGGCGCGGACCGCGTCGCGGATGGCGAGCACCTCGGCGTCGGAGCCGACGCCGCCGGTGACGATCGTCCGGTAGGCCGCGTGGTGCTGCTCCGCGTAGTGGAGGTAGCCGTCGATGGTGCGGCGGACCCGCTCGGCCGCGGGCAGTTCGGTCTCCCCGCCGGCCCGGGCGACGAGTTCGTTGACGGAGTCCTCGACGATGGCGAGGTAGTAGCCGCGCTTGCTCGTGAAGTAGTAGTAGATCAGCCCCTTGGCGACCCCGGCCTGCTTGGCGATGTCGTCCATCGACAGTGCGTCGTACGAGGTGTCGGCGAACAACTTCCGGCCGGTCGCTATGAGTTCGGCCCGCCGAACCTGCGATCGCTCGGTCTTGCCGCGCTGTTGACTATTATTCAAATTCAGCCCTAGCCTCGAACTGCCACAGGATGCCCGCAGTATGGCAGACCTGCCCGGCCCGCTCCTTCGCACTTCCCCTGCGCACCGGACGACGTACGGGAGGCCCCACCGCCATGAGCACCGCAGACCGCAACCCGCCCGAGGGCCGGGTCAACTGGAAGAAGACGGCCGTCGCCGCGCTCCCCGCGTTCGTCGCGGTCGGCGCGATGGCGATGGTGATGGCCCAGGGCGCGCTCGCCGCGTCCTTCGCCGTCTCCGGCACCAGCTTCCAGGTCTCCTCCTCCAACCTCAGCAGCAAGGGACTGTCCTCCTACGTGCAGACGGACCGCTCCGTCGACGGCAAGGGACACCCCGTCGCCCTCCTCGGCATCGGGGAGGCGACGCTCACCGACATCTGCCAGTCCGCCTCGGTCGACACCCCGGTCGGCAAGGTCGTCTTCAAACTGACCGCGGGCGGCCCGGCCGGCAACGTCACCGCGAACAACCTGATCATCGACGGCGAGGACCTGAGCGGCGACGCCCGCTTCGGCACCGCCCAGATCGGCCGCGACGCCTCGACCCTGGACCAGGTGCCCGGGGTCAAGGGCGAGGCCGGGAAGTTCGGTCTCCAGGCCGGGGACATCGAGGTCGCGGGCGTGCGCTCGCACGCGTGGTCGGCGACCGGCGGCGACTTCCGGCTCAAGGGGCTCAAGCTGGACGTGGCCCTGGACGGCAAGCAGTGCTTCTGAGGGTCCGGCCGACCCCGGGGTGGCTGGAGCGACGGTTGCCCTGGCCCGCCCGCCGGGCCCGGCTGCGGGCCTGGCGCCGGAGCCGGCCGTTCTGGGGCGGGCTGCTGCTGGTGCTGGGCGGGACCGAGCTGTTGCTGGTCCCGCTCTCCCCGCTGACCATCCTGGTCAGTCTGGGCCTCGGCGGGATCGCCGCGATCGGGATCGGGCTCGCGCTGATCGCGGCGGGCCTCTTCCTCTGGTTCCTGCCGCAGGCCCGTGCGTACGTCAGCATCCACGCGCTGCTCCTGTCGGTGCTGTCCTTCGTGGCGACCAACCTGGGCGGGTTCCTGCTCGGCATGCTGCTCGGGATCACCGGCAGCGCCCTGGCCTTCGGCTGGACCCCGCTGCCCGATCCGGACGGGGCCGAGGAGGGCCCGTACCGGAGGGCGCCGGAGCGCGGCGGCCCGCGCACCCTGGCCGCCGCGCTGCCGGTGGTGCTCCTGGCCGCGCTGGCGACCGGCGCTCCCCCGGCCCGGGCCGCGGCCGGCGCCGGTCCGCCGACGGCCCCGCGCACGCCCCCGACCGTCACCACCTCGCTCTTCGCCCCGCAGGGGTTCACCCTCGCCGGGGTCACCCAGGTGCCCACGGTCGACGGGCCGCTCAAGGTGCTGGTGCTGAAGATGCGGGCGGCCAAGCTCTTCGACTACCGGCTGCGGACCCGGGACGGCCGCGAGGAGTACGGGCTCACCGCCCGGACCCTCGACCTGAGCGGCGACGTGACCTTGTACCTGACCAGGTTCAGCGGCTGCATCGAGGGGCTGCTGTGCGTCACCTTCACGCCCGACGGGCTGCCCGCGCCGCCGATCATCCCGCCCTTCGTCTTCATGACGAACGTCCGCGCCGAACAGGCCCTGGTCACCTCCGACCTGATCGTCACCGACGGGCTCCGACTGGAGGCCTCGTGATCCCCGTCCAGGCCGCGCCGCTGTGGGCCTACGGGATCGGCGCGACCTTCGCGGTCGCCGCCGGGCGCCAGCTCCAGTGGTGGGAGCGCTCGGTGCGCGGCGAGGGGGTGCGCACGCGCAGCCGCGCGGCCCACCCCTACCTCGCGCTCACGGTGCTGTACGCGGCGCTGCTGCTCGCGCCGAGCGGGGCGTACCTGCTGTGGCAGGACCCGGCCTGGGCGACGATGCAGGTGGCGCACGACCACCGCGGGGTGTGGGCCGGCTTCGCGCTCTTCCAGACCGGCTCGGTGGTGGTCGGGGCGCTGCTCGGCTTCCTGGCGGCGCGGCTGTTCGTGCTGGTGGGGGCGGGGTACTGGGGGTACCTCCAGGCCGTCGCCGGATACTTCCTGACCTTCTTCACCCTGGTCCACGGGTGGGACGGCACGGGCTACCGGCGCCTGCTGAGCCCCGACGCGCGCAGCTACGCCGAGTGGTCCGCGGGCGGGGCGGGCGCCGGGGGCGGGGCGGACACTGACGGCGTCCGGGCGTTCGTCAACCACTGTCTGCACTTCGTCACCTCCGGGACCTTCCTCGCCCTGCTGGTGCTGGGCGCGGCGGTGCTCGGGGTGATGCTGCTGGTCGAGATCGGCTGGCTGGCGGAGGGGTGGCGGCTGCCGGGCGCGGCGGCGGACCTCAAGGTGTCGCGGCCGCTGGCCGTGGTGATCGCGGGGGCCGGGGTGTACGGGCTGCCGCTCGCCGGGGCGCTGGGTGCGAGCGTCCTCGTACGGCTGCTGGGCTGGGCCCCGGGGGCCGGCCTCTTCGCGGCGCTGGCCGGGGCGGTGCTGCTGCCCCGGTGGTCACCGGTGCGCCGGCTCTACGGCCTGGTGGGGGTTCCGCACCGGCACTGGCGGGTGGAACCGGACCCGGAGGGCGAGCCGGATCCGGGGGCCGGATCGGGCCCGGGGGCCGCCGGGAGCGCGGTCAGAGCCAGCCGATCTGGGTGACGAGCATCGCGACGACGACCACCAGGGTCCAGCCGAGCACGTGCTCCAGCCAGGCGGAATCGTCCTTGGGTCCACCGGTGCGGACGAGGTCGCGGGCACGGGCGGTCAGAGCGGCGGTGTGTGCGGTCATGCCGTCCAATGTGACAGCGTTCCGCGCCCCCGCGGTAGAGACGATGGTCACTGGTGGCGCTCGTCACGCGGCCGGGCCCCGGCCGCCCGTGCGGTCGGGACCCGGGTCCGCGGGGCCTGGGAGCGGCCTCAGCCGGAGCGCGTCGGGCGCTCCCGTCCGGCCATGCTCGCCATCGCGAGGGCCAGCAGCAGGGCGACGCCGCCCGCGATGCAGTTGCTCACGACGGTCCGGGTGGTGTCGACCGCGCCGGAGACCAGCCAGGGGGCGACGATCGTGAAAGCGGCGATGACGACGGCTGTCCAGGCCATCGCGTGGGTGCGTTCGTAGGCGGAGCCGAGGCCGCCCATGCACAGGCAGTAGGCCAGGCCCGCGATCAGGTTCGTGATCGCCAGCGCGGACAGTCCGCTGAACCCCGCGATCCAGGGCGAGGCGGCGATGTACAGGCCCGTGACCAGGGCCAGTGCTTCCACGGCCTGCGCGCGCGGGGTGGTGGTGACCCGCTCGAAGCGGGTGCGCATCTCGGCGAGGTCGGGGTGGAGTTCGATGTTCGGGT
This sequence comes from Streptomyces sp. NPDC098789, assembly GCF_044759975.1. Classification (NCBI taxonomy): domain Bacteria; kingdom Bacillati; phylum Actinomycetota; class Actinomycetes; order Kitasatosporales; family Streptomycetaceae; genus Streptomyces; species Streptomyces sp. NPDC098789. Next base: position 260,846 of record NZ_JBIWAJ010000008.1, on the reverse strand, counting down.
GGGTGGTCATGGCGGGCAGCCTCCTACGGGAGCCTTTATGTACCCTTTAACCCAGTATGTGCCCGCTCGCGGGCATCGGAAACGCGCCGCCCTCAGAGCACTCCGACCGTCCGCAGCGCGCGCAGCTGGGCCGCGTTCGGGGCGCACGGCGCGTAGAGGTAGCAGATCCCGCCGCTGCCGGAGACGACCTTGCCGGAGGCGTGGTAGCGCTTGGTCCGCAGCCAGACGTTCTCCCACTCGCGGCGCGCGTAGACCCGGCGGACGGTCGCGTTCGAGGGCGAGTTGGGGTCGTTGGCGACGACGTCCCCGGCGGCGGTGAAGCCGACCACCGTCATCAGGTGGCCCGCCGTGCCGTAGCCCGCGCCGGTGATCTCCCCCGCCCGGAAGGACTGGGAGGTGATGACCGGGACGCCCGCCGCGACCAGCGTCTCCACGTCGGTGAGCGAGCCGAGCCGGGTCACCACGCCCGCGAGCCCGGGATAGGTGGCGGCGTACGCGGCGTTGAAGGGCCAGTTGCCGCAGCCCTTGTAGGCGGCGTCGTAGGTGGCGCGCGCCGCGTGGCAGACCTGCGGGTCGGGGTACTCCTTCTTGACCCAGGCCAGGGCCGCCGCGCTGGGCTTGCGACCCCAGTACTCGATGATCATCTGCGAGGAGGTGGGGCTGCACCAGGCCTCGCCGCCGTTGTCGTACTCGGGGTACTGGCCCGCGTGGACCTCCTGCGAGTAGCGCGGGACGGCCAGCTCGGCGCCCGCGCCGGGCGCCGAGGCGGGGACCGTGAAGCGGTCGGGGACGTCGGAGGCCATCGCCCCCGCCAGCCAGACCACCGGCCCGAGCGGGGCGCCGGGGCGGCGGTACAGGGTCAGCCGCAGCTGCCATGTCCTGATCCGCAGGCCGCTCGTGCGCGCGGCGCCGTCGAGGGCGAGGGTGTCGGTCCAGACGGTGGAGGTGCCGTCGGTCTGCCCGTCCACCGAGGTGCGCCGGACGTCGCCGTCGCCCGAGGCCCAGCGGCCCATCACGTACCAGGGACCGGCGACCCCGTTGGTGTAGGTGGCGCGCAGTTCGACCTGGATCCAGGTCCCGGCGGGGGTACGGGCGTTCCAGGAGGCGATGGCCTCGGTGGCGGGCACGGCGGGGCGGTGCACCGGGGAGGTCCAGGTCGCGTACTCCCAGGTGCTCTTCTTCCCGGTGTGCGGGTCGGCGTACGCGGTGCGCCCGACGGGGACGGCGATCGCCAGCCCGGGGCGCGCGCCGGCGTTCGCGACGGTCCCCCGGTGGGTCCCGGCCTGCCAGTGGGCGTACGCGTACCAGAACCGGTTGTCCACCTCCTTGCCCCCGGTCGGGGCTCCCCCGGCGCCCTTGGGGGCGGGCGCGGCCGCGGACGGGGTGGCGGGGACGGTGGCGGCCGTGGCGGCGGCGAGGGCCGCCGCGAGGACGGCCCGGCGCGGGGTGGATGCGGTCATGGGCGGAACCCCCAGTGGTGCGGTCCGGCAGGCGTGCCGTGCGGGTCGGGCGGTGCGGGTCGGGGCGGGCGGTGCGGGGCGGATGGGGCGGTGCGGGGGCCGGGCCTTCGCGCGCGCCCGGCGGTGCGCGTCCGGCCAGCCTCCCAGCTCGCGGGCGGCCGGGGCCAGGGCGGTGGGCCGTGTCGCGCGCCGCCGTAGGCTGTCGGAGTGGAACTGCAGATCCCGCCCACCCCTCCCGACCCGCCCGCGTCCCTCGCCCCGCTGGCCGGCGCGCTCCTCGCCCTGCCGCCCTCGCTGGGCCCCGTACGGGTGATCGGCGTCGACGGGCACGCGGGATCCGGCAAGAGCACCTTCGCCGGGCGCCTCGCCGAAGCCCTCGGCGGCGCCCCCGTCCTGCACCTCGACGACGTGGCCACGCACGAGGAGCTGTTCGCCTGGACCGAGCGGCTGCGCGCCCAGGTGCTCGACCCGCTGGCGGCCGGCCGGGCGGCGCACTGGGCGCCGTACGACTGGGTGGCGCGCCGGTTCGGGCCCGAGCGGGTCCTGGACCCGGCTCCGGTGCTGCTGATCGAGGGCGTCGGCGCGGGCCGCCGGGCGCTGCGGCCGTTCCTGGCGCGCCTGATGTGGATGGAAATGCCCCGGGAGCAGTCCTGGGGGCGCGGGCGGAACCGGGACGGGCGCGAACTGTCGCTCTTCTGGGACGGATGGGAGCGCGCGGAGCGCGCGCACTTCGCGGACGACCCTTCGCGCCCCTTCGCGCACACGTTGGTGCGACAGAGCGGTACGGGATACGAGTGGTCTTCCGGGGCGGATGCGACCGCCCTGCGAGCCGATTCCGTCACCGGGAGTGACGAACCGGCCGGGTCCTGACCCGAGCCCCGCCGGGGCGCCGATCACCCCGCCGGGGCGCCCTCCCGGACCGCTTGACCGGGTGCCCGTCGCGGCATTACGTTCTGAATGAGCGGTTTTCAGGACCGCCAAGGACGCGAAGCCCCCGGTTGTTCCCCCGTGACCGGGGGCTTCGTTCTGCCCTCCGGCGGCTCCCGGGCGGACCCTTCGGCCGCCGATCCCCTCGCAAACCTTCACTCTCCGTGCACACTTGCGTCCGGGACGCCCCACCGACACGTGTCCACCGCACCCTACGTATGGCCCGGGACCGCAGGTACGATGCCACCCTGATTTCATCGGCGCAGGGACAACTCGCGTACACCGCACGGGGGTTGCCGCGCTCCACGGGGGCAGGCTTGTGGGGGATGTGATGGACTTCGGCATGCCGGGCAGCGCCTACGCCCCGGCCGAACTCGCCTGGCTGCGCGGAGTGGACGCCTGCATGATGGGCGCCTATCCGCAGGCCGAGGAGGAGTTCCGGTCGGCCGTGCTGCTCGACCCCTCGATGGCCGACGCCTGGCTGGGTCTGCACGCGTTACGGGTCGACACGACCAACGCCCTGCTGCGCATGCACGCGCACCGGGACCGCTTCGGGGAGCAGCGCGCGCGGCACCGGCGCACGCTCAACTCCTGGTACTGGCTCGGCTGGTGGGTGCAGCCCGTACTGGAGAGCAAGCGCGACCTGCTGCTCGCCCACGCCTCGCACTGGCTGGACGGCCGCCACGTGCCCGAACTGGACCGGGCGCTGGCCGCGCTGCCGCCGGTGGACACCGACCCGCAGGTGCGCTTCCTGCACGCCTGCCGGGCCTATCTGGTCAAGGACTGGGACCAGTTGGTGCGCCACACCGAGCCGCTCGTGGACGATCCGCTGCTCGGCATCGAGGCGGGCCTCTTCGGCGGGATGGCCCGGGTCCGCCTGGAGATGTACGGGCAGGCGGAGCCCATGCTGTCGGCCGCGCTGATGCGCTGCCGCAGCGAGCAGCCGCAGCGCAAGGAGCTGCGCTACTGGCTGGCCCGGGCGCACGAGGGCACCGGGCGCAGCGCGGCGGCGCTGCCGCTGTACCGGGCGGTGCACCGGGTGGACCCGGCCTTCATGGACACCGCGGCCCGGCTGACCGCGATCTCCGAGAGCGACGGCCTCGACGGGCTGGGCGGCGTGGACGGCTACGGACTGGGCGCGGCGGGCGGGGACTTCGCCGCCGTGGCGCTGGGCGGCGGGCTCGGGCAGGACGTCTCGGCGGACGGGCAGGTCGAGGCGGACCAGCTGCCTCCGGCCGAGCCGCCGGAGACCCGCTTCGGCCCCGGTTCCGGCGCGCCGGGCGCTCCGGTGGGGCCGGGGCCCGGTGCCGGCGGGCCCGCGGACGGCGTACGGCACCGGGCGGGGGTGCCGCCGCAGTCCGGGCCCGCGGAGCTGCCGGCCGGGCCCGCCGATCCGGCCCTGCTCGCCGAGGCGCTCGCGGAACTGGAGCGGATGGTGGGGCTGGAGCCGGTCAAACGGCAGGTCAAGGCGCTCTCGGCGCAAATGCACATGGCCCGGCTGCGGGCGGGTCAGGGCTTGCCGGTGCAGCCGCCGAAACGGCACTTCGTCTTCTCCGGCCCTTCCGGCACCGGCAAGACGACCGTGGCCCGGATCCTGGGCCGGGTGTTCTACGCCCTCGGGCTGCTCGGCGGCGACCACCTGGTGGAGGCCCAGCGGGCGGACCTGGTGGGCGAGTTCCTCGGCCAGACGGCGGTGAAGGCCAATGAGCTGATCGATTCGGCGATCGGCGGGGTCCTCTTCGTGGACGAGGCCTACAGCCTGTCCAACTCGGGCTACAGCAAGGGCGACGCCTACGGCGACGAGGCGCTCCAGGTGCTGCTCAAGCGGGCCGAGGACAACCGGGACCACCTGGTGGTGATCCTGGCGGGCTATCCGGCGGGCATGGACCGGCTGCTCGCGACCAATCCGGGGCTGTCCTCGCGGTTCACCACCCGGGTGGACTTCCCGAGCTACCGTCCGCTGGAACTCACCGCGATCGGCGGGGTGCTGGCGGACGCGAACGGGGACCGCTGGGACGAGGAGGCGGTCGAGGAGCTGCGCAGCATCAGCGGGCACGTGGTGGAACAGGGCTGGATCGACGAGTTGGGCAACGGCCGCTTCCTGCGCACGCTGTACGAGAAGAGCTGCGCCTACCGGGACCTCAGGCTGGCCGGTTACGCCCTGACCCCGTCCCGGGAGGACCTCTGCACCCTGCGCCTGGCGGACCTGATGCAGGCGTACGGCGAGGTCCTGTCGGGCCGCGGCCCGCAGGACCGCGGCCGCCCGGACCCGCCGCCCCCGATGTAGCGGGGCGGCGGGCGGGGCCGGTGGACCGGGGCCCGCTAGCGGGTCAGCGCCTGTTCGGGGCGCCGGGCCGGCGGGGCGACCGTGCGGTGCGCGGGATCGCGCACCTCGCCGACCAGCTTCTCCAGTACGTCCTCCAGCGCGACCAGACCGAGCACGCGCCCGGCGGGGTCCGCGACCTGCGCCAGGTGGGTGGCGTCCCGCCGCATGACGCTCAGCGCGTCGTCCAGCGGGAGGGTGGAGCACAGGGTGGTCATCCGCCGCCAGACCCGCTGGGGGACGGCGCCCTCCCGGTGTTCCAGGTCGAGCACGTCCTTGACGTGGACGTACCCCATGAAGGTGCCGGTGTCGGAGCGGACCGGGAAGCGCGAGTACCCGGTGCGCACGGTCAGCTGCTCGATCTCGCGCGGGGTCACCGAGGGGGTGACCGTGACCAGCCGGTCGCGGGCGAGGAGCACGTCGGTGACCGGGAGGCTGCCCAGCTCCAGGGCGTCCTCCAGGCGCTCCTGCTCGGCCGGTGCGAGGAGCCCGGCCTGCCGGGAGTCCTCGACGAGCCGGCCGAGCTGGGCCCTGGTGTAGACGGCCTCGACCTCGTCCTTGGGCTCCACCTTGAACAGGCGCAGGACCAGGGTCGCGCAGGCTCCCAGCGCCGTGGTGACCGGCCCGCAGACCCGGGCGAAGGCCACCAGTCCGGGGCTGAACCACAGGGCGGTCTTCTCCGGGGCGGCCATGGCGAGGTTCTTGGGGACCATCTCGCCGATGACCAGGTGCAGGAAGACCACCGCGGCCAGCGCGAAGGCGTACCCGAGGGGGTGGACCAGGCCGTGCGGCACCCGCGCGGCCTCGAAGAGCGGCTCCAGGAGGCGGGCCACGGTGGGTTCGGCGACGGCTCCCAGGGTGAGGGAGCAGACGGTGATGCCGAACTGGGCCGCGGCCATCATCCGGGGCAGGTTCTCCAGCCCGTGCAGCACCTGGCGGGCCCGCTTGGAGGAGGCCGCCAGGGGCTCGATCTGGCTGCGGCGGACGGAGACGAGCGCGAACTCGGCGCCGACGAAGAAGCCGTTGGCCAGGACGAGGAGCAGGGCGAAGAGCAGTTGGAGGGCGTTCACCGCAGGACCGCCATCTCGCGCCGGCCGCCGGCGGCGGAGTCGCCGCCGGAGGTCCCGGTGTCGGGGTCCGTACCGGTCGCGCTGTCGGCCGTACGGACCAGGCGGACCCGTTCGGCGCGGTAGCGGCCGACCTGACGGACGGAGAGCTTCCAGCCGGGGAGTTCGGCCCGGTCCCCGGGGGCGGGGATGCGGCCGAGCAGGTCGGCGACGAGGCCGGCGACGGTCTCGTAGGGCCCTTCGGGGACTTCGAGGCCTATGCGGCGCAGGGTGTGCACCCGGCAGCTGCCGTCGGCCTCCCAGGAGGGGCGGCCGTCCTCGGCGGCCACGGCGGCCAGCTCCGGGCCGTCGTCCTCGGCGAGGTCGTGCTCGTCGCGGACCTCGCCGACGAGTTCCTCCACGATGTCCTCCAGGGTGACGACCCCGGCGGTGCCGCCGTACTCGTCGACGACCACGGCCATCGGCTGTTCGCTGCGCAGCCGTTCCAGCAGCGGCTGCACCGGCAGGGAGCCGGGCACCAGCAGCGGGGCGACGCAGATCCGGCCCACGGTGGTGCGGGCGCGCTCGGACTCGGGCACGGCGAGGGCGTCCTTGAGGTGGACCACCCCGGTGACCTCGTCGATGCGCTCGCGGTAGACCGGGAAGCGGGACAGGCCGGTGGCCCGGGTCAGGTTGAGCACGTCGGCCGCGGTGGCGGTGTGCTGGAGGGCGCTGACCTTCACCCGGGGGGTCATGACGTGCTGGGCCGTCAGCTCGCCGAGCGAGAGGGTCCGCACGAAGAGGTCGGCGGTGTCCTGTTCCAGGGCGCCCGCCTGGGCCGAATGGCGGACCAGCGAGACCAGTTCGCCCGGGGTGCGGGCGGAGGCCATCTCGTCGGTCGGTTCCACGCCCAGCGCCCGCACCAGCCGGTTGGCGACGGCGTTGAGGCCGGCGATGACCGGCCGGAAGGCGCGGGAGAAGACGTCCTGGGGGCCGGCCACGATGCGGGCGACCTGGAGCGGCCGGGAGACCGCCCAGTTCTTCGGGACCAGCTCGCCGACGACCATCTGGACGGCGGAGGCGAGCAGCATGCCGGTCACGACGGCGATCCCGGTGACCGCCCCGCGGGGCAGTCCGGTCGCGGTGAGCGGCCCGGTGAGCAGCCCGGCGAGGGCGGGTTCGGCGAGCATGCCGACCACGAGGGAGGTGAGGGTGATGCCGAGCTGGGTTCCGGAGAGCTGGAACGACAGCTCCCGCAGGGCCTTGACGACCGTACGGGCGCGTTTGTCGCCGTCGGCGGCGGCGCGTTCGGCCTCGGGTCTCTCCACCGTGACGAGGCCGAATTCGGCCGCCACGAAGAAACCGTTGGCGAGGATCAGGGCGAATGCCGCCACGAGCAGGAGTAGCGGGGTGGTCATGCCGCCGCCTCCGGGGGGAGGGCGGCGCGGGTACTACCGGACGATCCGTCCATTGCTGGAGGGAGTCACTCCTCAAGTCGCAGGTACCCACGGGCCGCGTTGTCCCGGGGCCGGTGGGAGGGCGCGAACGTGCGCCCCGCCACCAGGGTAGTCATTGAGAACGAGGCCGCAATGGCACTCAGCTCTCGCGCGGGCCGCTTCCGTGGTTCTCGGCCAGCGCGCGCAGCGCCCTCGCGTCGCCGATCGCCTGCTCCTTGGCCACGCCGGGCTGGATCCCGAGGGCGGGCAGGCTGGTGCCGTCGTTGAGGTCGAGGAAGACCCACGGGTCGCCCGGCCGGAGGTTGACGCGCAGGATCTGCGCCCATTCAAGCCGTCGGGTGGTCGTGAGGTTGACGACGGTGACGCCGCCCTCGTCCGCGACCACCTTGGGGCGGCTGAGCAGCAGCAGGACGGAGGCGAAGAGGGCGGCCGTGAAGACGAAGCTGAGCCGTTCGCCGCCGCCGAGGTCCTTCAGGAGCAGCCCGATCGCCGAGATGGTGACGAACATGACGAGCCCGACGCCCAGCAGCACCACCCGGGTGCGGGTCGGCCGGAAGGTGACCGGCAGGGCGGGCAGTACGGGCTGGGCGGCGGACTCGCTCATGGGGTGCTCGGTTCTACGAAAGGACGTACGGAGGGGCTCATCGGGTGACGGCGCCCACCCCGGGAAGGGGCGGGCGGACCGGTCAGAGCCGGCAGGCGTGGATCGAGGTGGTGAGGATCGCGCGCGCGCCCAGCTCGTACAGGTCGTCCATGATCCGCTGGGCCTCCTTGGCCGGAACCATGGCGCGGACGGCGACCCAGCCCTCGTTGTGCAGCGGGGAGATCGTCGGCGACTCCAGGCCCGGGGTGAGGGCCACCGCGCGCTCCAGGTGCTCGGCGCGGCAGTCGTAGTCCATCATCACGTAGCTGCGGGCCACCAGGACGCCCTGGAGGCGGCGCAGGAACTGCTGGGCCCGCGGGTCGTCCGGGTCGCTGGAGTTGCCGCGGATCACGACCGCTTCGGAGGTCAGGATCGGCTCGCCGATGACCTCCAGGCCCGCGTTGCGCAGGCTGGTGCCGGTCTCGACGACGTCCGCGATGATCTGGGCGACGCCGAGCTGGATGGCGGTCTCGACCGCGCCGTCGAGGTGCACGACGGAGGCGTCGATGCCCTGCTCGGCGAGGTGCTTGGCGACGATCCCCTCGTAGGAGGTGGCGATCGTCATCCCGGTGAAGTCCTGCGGGCCCTTCGCCGTGCCGGGGATGGTGGCGTAGCGGAAGGTGGACCGGCCGAAGTTCAGCGGCAGGATCTCCTCGGCGCTGGCTCCGGAGTCGAGCAGCAGGTCACGGCCGGTGATGCCGATGTCGAGCTTGCCCGACGACACGTAGATCGCGATGTCCTTGGGACGGAGGTAGAAGAACTCCACCTCGTTCTCGGGGTCGACGACCACGAGCTCCTTGGACTCCTTGCGCATCCGGTAGCCGGCCTCATGGAGCATCGCCGACGCCGGTCCGGAGAGAGAACCCTTGTTGGGGACGGCGATGCGCAGCATGGGGCTTCCTTTGGTGCGTAGGTGCGAAAGGGGTGTGCGTGCGGTGCGTGCTCGGGGGTCCGTCGGCCCGGCGGCTCAGAGGTGGGCGTAGACGTCGTCGAGGGAGATCCCGCGCGCGACCATCATCACCTGGACGTGGTAGAGCAGCTGGGAGATCTCCTCGGCGGCGGCTTCCTTGCCCTCGTACTCGGCGGCCATCCAGACTTCGGCGGCCTCCTCGACGACCTTCTTGCCGATGGCATGGACTCCCTTGCCGACCAGTTCGGCGGTCCGGGAGGTGCTGGGGTCGCCGTTGGCGGCCTTGAGCTGGAGCTCGGTGAAGAGCTGCTCGAAGGTCTTGGGGGATTCGTTCGCCATGATGGTCCTCAGAATAAAGGGTCCGCCCCTGTCGATTAGCGCCAGGGTTCGCTGACGGTGCGTAGGGTCATGGCGGTGGCGACGGCGGCGGTGACCGCTTCGTGCCCCTTGTCCTCGTTCGACCCTTCGAGTCCGGCGCGGTCCAGCGCCTGCTCGTCGTTGTCGCAGGTCAGTACGCCGAAGCCGACGGGGACTCCGGTGTCGAGCGATACCTGCACCAGGCCCTGGGTGACGCCTTGGCACACGTAGTCGAAGTGCGGGGTGCCGCCGCGGATGACCACGCCGAGGGCGACGATCGCATCGTATCCGCGACCGGCCAGTACCTTCGCCACCACCGGGAGCTCGAAGCTGCCCGGGACGCGCAGCAGGGTGGGCTCGTCGATGCCCAGCTCGTGCAGGGCGCGCAGGGCGCCGTCGACGAGGCCGTCCATGACCTTCTCGTGCCACTGGGCCGCGATCACGGCCACCCGCAGGTCTCCGCAGTTCTTCACACTCAGTTCGGGTGCGCCCTTGCCGCTCACAGCTCTCCTCGGTGCGTCGTGCTCTTCGCTTGCGTTGCGTGTCTGATGTCAGGTTGTCGCAGGTGTTACTGGTTGCCGCAGGCCGAGACGGACGCCACGCCGTCCAGCCAGGGCAGGTCGTGCCCCATCCGGTCCCGCTTGGTGCGCAGGTACCGCAGGTTGTGCTCGCCGGTCTCGGTCGGCATGGCCTCCCGGCTGACGACCTCGATGCCGTGCCGGACCAGGGCCGCCGCCTTCTGCGGGTTGTTGGTCATCAGGCGGGTGCTGTGGACCCCGAGGTCGGCGAGGATCTGCGCGCCCGCCCCGTAGTCGCGGGCGTCGGCGGGCAGGCCCAGCTCCAGGTTGGCGTCGAGGGTGTCGCGCCCGCGCTCCTGGAGTTCGTACGCGCGCAGCTTGGCCAGCAGGCCGATGCCCCGGCCCTCGTGTCCGCGCAGGTAGACGACGACCCCGCGGCCCTCGGCCGCGATGCGCTGCATGGAGGCCTGGAGCTGGGGGCCGCAGTCGCAGCGCTGGGACTGGAAGATGTCGCCGGTCAGGCACTCGGAGTGCATCCGGGCCAGGACGTCGCGGCCGTCGCCGATGTCGCCGTGGACCAGGGCGATGTGCTCGACCCCGTCGGCGATGGAGCGGTAGCCGTAGGCGGTGAAGGAGCCGAAGGTGGTCGGCAGGCTGACCTCGGCCCCGCGGCGCACGGTCGGCTCGGCGGAGCGCCGGTAGGCGACCAGGTCCTCGATGGAGATGATCGTCAGCCCGTGCTTGCGGGCGAAGGGGATCAGCTCGGGCAGCCGGAGCATGACCCCGTCCTCACCGGCGATCTCGACGATCGCGCCGGCCGGGCGCAGGCCCGCGAGCCGGGCGAGGTCGACGGCGGCCTCGGTGTGGCCGTTGCGGACCAGGACGCCGCCGGGCTTGGCGCGCAGCGGGAAGACGTGGCCCGGCCGGACGAAGTCGCCCGCGGTGCTGGTGCCGTTGGCCAGCAGCCGCAGCGTGGTGGCGCGGTCGGCGGCGGAGATGCCGGTGGTGACGCCGTGCACGGCACTGGCGTCGACGGAGACCGTGAAGGCGGTCTGCATCGACTCGGTGTTGTGCGTGACCATCTGCGGCAGGTCGAGACGGTCCAGCTCGGGACCCTCCATCGGGGCGCAGATCAGGCCGCGGCACTCGCTCATCATGAAGGCGATGATCTCGGGGGTGGCCATTTCGGCGGCGATGACGAGGTCGCCCTCGTTCTCGCGGTTCTCGTCGTCCACCACGACGACCGGGCGACCCGCCGCGATGTCGCGGATGGCCTGCTCGACGGGGTCGAGCCGGAAGGACTCGATGTCGCTCTCGGTGGGCACGGGCGTGAGGGTCATGCCGTTGCTCCTTCCAGGGCCGGGGCGTCGGTGGTCGTGCGCGAGCGCTGGTACCAGTCGTAGGCGCCCCACAGGACGAGGGCGAAGTAGACGACGTAGACGAGGCCCGAGAAGACCAGACCGCTCTGGAATGCGAGCGGAACGCCGACGAGGTCTACGAGCAACCAGGCGAACCAGAACTCGACCAGACCGCGGGCCTGGGCGACCATCGCCACGATCGTGCCGACGAAGATGTAGGCGTCGGCCCACGGGCTCCAGGAGAGCGAGGGGACGAGGGTGAAGAGCCCGCCGACCGCGAGGGTGCCGAGGACCGCGCCCGCCAGGAGCACGCCGCGCTCGGTCCAGGTGGCCGTGCGCACGGCGATGGAGCCGTCCTGGGCCTGCTGCTTCCCGCGCTGCCAGGCGCGCCAGCCCCACAGGGCCACGACGATGACCAGGAGCTGCTTGCCGACGCCGCCCGCGAGGTGGGCGGTGGCGTAGGCGCCGACCAGGATGAGCCCGGACAGCAGCTGGGCGGGCCAGGTCCATATGGAGCGGCGCCAGCCGAGGGCGAGGGCCGCCAGGCCCATCAGGTTGCCGATCATGTCGGACCAGATGACCTTCTGGTCGAAGACCACGAAGGCCTCGGTGTTGAGCCAGGAGAGCGCGCTCATCGGTCCGTCTCCTTCGGGTCGGCGGCGGGTGCCACGGTGGTCAGCGGGTCGACACCGGCGGCCAGGAGGCGCTCGACGTACTTCGCGAGGACGTCGACCTCCAGGTTGACCGGGTCGCCGGGCTCCTTGATGCCGAGCGTGGTCAGGTTCAGCGTGGTGGGGATGAGGCTGATGGTGAAGTGGTCGGCCGCGGCGTCGACCACGGTGAGGCTGACGCCGTCGACCGTGATGGAGCCCTTCTCGACGACGTACCGGGCGAGCCGTTCGGGCAGCGAGACCTTGACGATCTCCCAGTGCTCGGAGGGGGTGCGGGAGACGATCCGGCCGGTGCCGTCCACGTGGCCCTGGACCAGGTGTCCGCCGAGGCGTCCGCCGAGGGCCATCGGGCGCTCCAGGTTGACCCGGGAGCCCTTGGTCAGGGCGCCCAGGCTGGAGCGGTTGAGGGTCTCCTGCATCACGTCGGCGGTGAACTCGCCGTCCCCCGTCTCCACGACCGTCAGACAGACGCCGTTGACGGCGATCGAGTCGCCGTGCTTGGCACCTTCGGTGACGACGGGGCCGCGGAGGCGGAAGCGGGAGGCCTCCGCGAGCTGCTCTACGGCGGTGACCTCGCCCAGTTCTTCGACGATTCCGGTGAACACTCAGTGCTCCTTGAGGACGGTGGGGGCGGCGGGGACGGCGGCGACCGCGGGAACGGCCGTCACGCGCAGATCGGGACCGAGGCGGAGCACCTCGGTGATCTCCAGGCGCAGGGCCTGGGTGAGGGTGGTGATCCCGGCGTCGGCGAGGGCGTTCGGGCCCGCGCCGAGGAGGACCGGGGCGAGGTAGCCGACGATCTTGTCGACGGCTCCGGCGGCGACGAAGGCGCCGGCCAGGGTCGGCCCGCCCTCGACCAGGACGGAGCGCACCCCGCGGGCGAACAGCTCGGCGAGGAGCGCGTCCACGGAGAGGCCGTGCCCGTCGTGGGGCAGCCGGGCCACCTCGACGCCCGCCAGGTGGCGGGTGTCGGCGTCCTCGGCGACGGCCACCAGGGTGGGGGCGTCGTCGTCGAGGATCCGGGCGCCGGGCCGGACGGTGGCCCGGGTGTCGAGGACCACGCGCAGGGGTTGGCGGGCGCCCTCGACGCCGCGGACCGCGAGGTGCGGGTCATCGGCGCGCAGGGTGCCCGAGCCGACGACGACCGCGTCGGCCTCGGCGCGCAGCCGGTGGACGTCGGCGCGGGACTCGGGGCCGCTGATCCAGCGGCTGGTGCCGTCGGCGGCGGCGACCCGGCCGTCCAGGGTGGCGGCGTACTTCCACAGGACGTAGGGGCGGCCCAGGCGTACGGAGGTCAGCCAGGGCTCGTTGCCGGCCTCGGCCTCGGCCCGCAGCAGCCCTTCCCGGACCTCGATCCCGGCGTCGCGCAGGGTGGCCGCGCCACCGCTGGCCTGCGGGTTCGGGTCGGGTACGGCGTAGAGCACGCGGGTGATCCCGGCCTCGACGAGGGCCCGGGCGCAGGGGCCCGTGCGGCCGGTGTGGTTGCAGGGTTCGAGGGTGACGTAGGCGGTGGCGCCGCGGGCGGCGTCCCCCGCCGCGCGCAGGGCGTGCACCTCGGCGTGCGGGCCGCCGGCCCGCTCGTGCCAGCCCTCGCCGACGATCCGGCCGGAGGCGTCGGCGATGACGCAGCCGACGGCCGGGTTGGGGCTGGTGAAGCCGAGGCCGCGGGCGGCCAGCTCGATGGCACGCCGCATGGCACGTGCGTCGTTCGCGTCGGCGTGTGTCGCCACCGGGTCCTCCTGCCTCATCGGGCACGGACTCCGGGGCCTGTCGGGATACGACAGATGAAGCGGGTAGCACACGCGGGGACGCCGAGGTCGACATCACGATCCGTCCGAGACGTATCCCCTGGGGGTTACGCCGACGAACCGCCGACGGCGGCGTACCGGTGACTGGCCCGCCGCGCACTGCCTCCCATCCGGACTTTAACCGTCGGTCCAGGAATTTCACCTGGTCAACCGGCCGCTGGATGCGGACGGGTCGCGGACTATAACCGCCGGTTCGGAATTACACCGACCCCGGAGTGCGCTGCTACTGGTACTAGGGCCAGTGTGCCACGGGTGATCGGAAGCCATGCACGCAAGTACTTGTGGCCTGGCTCACACGTTCGGCGCAACTTTCCGAGGGTTCGGCTTTGGTCCAGACCTATTGACGGGTTGGTCTAGTCCTCTTAACGTTCCCTTCATCTTCCCCGGGAGCCGGCCCGCCGATGTGCGCACGTCACGGGCCAATCAGCGCCACCTTTACGCACGTTGTGTCCTGTCACCTCCCCTCCCCAGGAGGCACAATGCCGTCCCCCACGCGCACCAGAGCCATGCTCCTCGGATCCGGTGCCGCCATCGCGGGCCTGCTCATCGGCGGCCTCTCGGCGGGCGTCTCGCACGCCGCCGACAACGAGAGCTGTCGACCCGACGGGCTCTACAAGACCCCGGGCGTCGACGTCCCCTACTGCTCGGTCTACGACACCGAGGGCCGCGAGAAGATGGGCGCCGATCACCAGCGACGGGTGATCGGCTACTTCACCGGCTGGCGCACCGGCAAGGACGGCACCCCCGCCTACCTGGCCAACAACATCCCGTGGGACAAGGTCACCCACCTCAACTACGCCTTCGGACACGTCGGTTCCGACAACAAGCTCTCGGTCGGTTCGGACGGCCCGAACAACGCCGCCACCGGGATGACCTGGCCGGGCGTGGCGGGCGCGGAGATGGACCCCTCGCTCCCCTACAAGGGCCACTTCAACCAGCTGACCAAGTTCAAGAAGCAGTACCCGAACGTCAAGACGCTGATCTCGGTCGGCGGCTGGGCGGAGACGGGCGGCTACTTCGGCGACGACGGCAACCGGGTGAACTCCGGCGGCTTCTACTCCATGGCCACCAACGCCGACGGCTCGGTCAACCAGGCCGGCATCGACACCTTCGCGAACTCCTCCGTGGACTTCATCCGCAAGTACGGGTTCAACGGCGTCGACATCGACTACGAGTACCCCACCACCATGAAGGACGCGGGCAACCCGCTCGACTGGCAGCTCTCCAACGCCCGCCGCGCGGGCCTGGTCAAGGGCTACGCCGCGCTCATGAAGTCGCTGCGCGAGAAGCTCGACCGCGCGGGCGCCACCGACGGCAAGCACTACCTGCTCTCCGTCGCCGCCCCCTCCTCCGGCTACCTGCTGCGGGGCATGGAGACGTTCCAGATGCAGAAGTACCTGGACTACGTCAACATCATGTCCTACGACCTGCACGGCGCCTGGAACGAGTACGTCGGTCCCAACGCCTCGCTCTTCGACGACGGCAAGGACGCCGAACTGGCCTCCGCGGGCGTCTACTCGACCTCCCAGTACGGCGGCATCGGCTACCTGAACTCCGACTGGGCCTACCACTACTTCCGCGGCTCCATGCCGGCCGGCCGGATCAACATGGGCCTGCCGTACTACACCCGCGGCTTCAAGAACGTCCAGGGCGGCACGGACGGCCTGTGGGGCAAGGCCCCGGCCACCAACTGCCCGGCGGGCGCGGGGCTGACCAAGTGCGGTGACGGCGCGGTCGGCATCGACAACCTGTGGCACGACCTGGACTCCAACGGGGTCGAGGCCCCGGCCGGCTCCAACCCGATGTGGCACGCCAAGAACCTGGAGAAGGGCGTCGTCGGCGACTACGTCACCAAGTACGGCTTCCCGGCGAACACCACCCTGACCGGCACCTACGTCCGCAAGTACGACTCGACCCTGGTCGCGCCGTGGCTGTGGAACGCCCAGAAGAAGGTGTTCCTCTCCACCGAGGACGAGCAGTCGGTGAACGCCAAGGCCGACTACGTGGTCAACAAGGGCATCGGCGGCACGATGGTCTGGGAGCTGGCGGGCGACTACTCCTACAACGCCGCCAAGGGCCAGTACGAGATGGGCAACACGCTCACCACGGCGATGTACGACAAGTTCAAGGCGGCCGCCCCGTACGGCGCCAAGCGCGCCACCATCACGATGCCGACCGAGGCGATCAAGGTGGACACCGAGTTCGGCCAGTTCCCGCTCGGCGACTCGAACTACCCGATCAGCCCCAAGCTGAAGATCACCAACAACACCACGGCCGCCCTGCCCGGCGGCACGGAGTTCCAGTTCGACTACTCCTCCTCCGCCCCGAGCAACGCCAAGGACCAGTCCGGCTGGGGCACCACGGTGATCCGCAGCGACCACTCGGGCACCAACGTGGGCGGCCTCAAGGGCGACTACAACCGGGTCTCCCTGAAGCTGCCGGCCTGGCAGACACTGGCCCCGGGGGCCTCGGTGGAGCTGGACTTCGTCTACTACCTGCCGACCTCCACCCCGTCCAACTGGACCGTGACCTTCGGCGGCAAGACCTACGGCATCGCCGGGGACCTGGCGCGCGGCACCACCGTGGTCGAGCCGGGGGGCCCGACCACGCCGCCGACGACTCCCCCGACGACGCCGCCCACCACCCCGCCGACGACTCCCCCGACCACGCCTCCGACGACGCCGCCCACCACGCCCCCGGGCGGGACCTGCGCCAACCCGGCGTACGTCGCGGGCAACACGTACACCGGCGGGACGGTCGTCTCGCACAAGGGCCACAACTGGAAGGCCCAGTGGTGGACGCAGAACGAAGAGCCCGGCACCACCGGTGACTGGGGCGTCTGGAAGGACCAGGGGGCCTGCTGACCCCGCGGGCCCCAGTGGCCCCGATGAGCACCTGAGCGCGTGAGGACCCGGTGGCCCGGCGGCCACCGGGTCCTCGCGCGTCCGCCCCGCCCCCGATCCGCCGGCGCCGGAGGGGCTACGGGGCCACGGGAGCGCCGAACAGGGCGTCCTGGGCGCTGTCCCGGGCGGCCAGCCGGGCGCCCTGGAGCACCGCCGGATCGCCGAGGGTGGTGGCGCGGACCTCCGTGGCCACCGGGGTCAGCCGGGCCAGCCGGTCCGCGACCCTGGCCGCCAGGACCGCGCCGCCCGCCCGGCCCAGCTCGCCCCCGAGGACCACGCAGCCGGGGTCCAGCACCGCCGTCACCGCGGCCGCGCCCAGGGCGAGCCGCTCGGCGAAGGCGTCGAGGAAGCCCTCCCCCGCGGCCCCGGCGGCGGCTTCCTCCACCGGCCCCGCGTATCCGTGCGCGGCGGCGAGCGCGGCCACCGCCTCGCGCCCGACCAGCCCGTGGAAACCTCCGCCGCAGTCCGTCGCGGAGGGCAGCCCCACCGTGCCCGGCACCGGCAGGAAGCCGATCTCGCCCGCGCCCCCGGAGGCCCCGCGGCGCAGCCGCCCGTCCAGGACCACGGCCGCGCCCACCCCGGCGCCCAGCCACAGCAGCACGAAGGAGTCCACGTCGCGGGCCGCGCCCAGGCGCTGCTCGGCCAGCGCGGCGAGGTTGGTCTCGTTCTCCACGACGACCACGGCGGGCAGCCGTCGCTGGAGCGCGGCCACCAGGTCCCGGTGCCAGGAGGGCAGGCCGCGCAGGGTGCGCAGTTCGCCGCTGGCCGGGACGACCAGCCCGGGCGCGCCGACCACCACGGTGTGCAGCGGCGCCGCGCCCGCCTCGCGGGCCAGCTCCTCCAGCCGGGTCACCGCCTCCTCGACCGCGTCGGCGGGCAGGCGCGCCTGGGCCAGCGGCCGACCGAGCAGGTCGGTGATCACCGCGGTCACCCCGTCGGTGCGCACGTCCAGCGCGGCGAGGTGGGCGAGGCGGGCGACGATCCCGTAGAGCCGGGCGTTCGGTCCGCGCCGCTGTTCGCCCGATTCGCCGACGACCTCGATCAGCCCGGCGCCGGTCAGGCGCTCGACGAGGTCGGCGACGGAGGGGCGGGAGAGCCCGGTCAGCTTCTTGAGCTGGGTCGCGGTGAGCGGCCCCTCCTCCTGCAGGAGCCGGAGCGCCAGCCGGTCGTTCATCGCCCGGGCCGTGCTCGGCGAGGCGGGTGAGGGAGCGGCGGCCGGGGGAGCCGCGGATGCGGGTGCGGAAGTCACCCGGCCATCCTAGGAGGAACCGGGGACTTATTCATCAGGCAGGGTTCCTGATAGTTTGGCGGCCATGACCGGGGAAACAGAGCTGACACCGCGCCGCCTGCGCCGCGCACGCATCGCCATAGCCGCCGTCTTCTGCGCCCACGGCGCGGTCACCGGCAGCTTCGCCACCCGGATCCCCTGGATCCAGGAACACGCCCAGCTCAGCGCGGGCACCCTCGGCATGGCGCTCGCCTTCCCCGCGGTCGGCGCGGCGATCGCGATGCCGCTGGCCGGGCGGATCAACCACCGCTTCGGCGCGCGCAACGCGCTGCGCGGGCTGATCGCGATGTGGACCCTGTCCCTCATCCTGCCGAGCCTCGCCCCCGACCTCCTCTCCCTGTGCCTGCTGCTCCTCGTCTACGGCGCGAGCGCGGGCATGTCGGACGTGGCGATGAACGCGCTCGGCGTCGAGACCGAGAACCGACTGGGCCGCTCGATCATGTCCTCGCTGCACGGCATGTGGAGCGTGGGCGCCCTCGTCGGCTCGGCCGCCGGTACGGTCGCGGCGCACGCCGGGGCCGACGCCCGGGTGCACCACCTGTTCGCGGCGCTCGCCCTGACCGCCGTCGCCCTGGTCGCGGTGCGCGGCGTGCTCGACCTCCGGGGCGGCGAGGAGGAGGAAGCGCCGCCGCGCTTCGCGCTGCCGCCCAAATCGGCGCTGGTCATCGGGGCGGTCGGCTTCTGCGCGGTCTTCGCGGAGGGCGCGAGCATGGACTGGTCGGCGGTCTACTTCCGGGACGTGCTGCACACCGATGCCGGTCTCGCCGCCGCCTCCACCACGATGTTCGCGCTCACCATGGCGGTGGCCCGGCTCGCGGGCGACAGGGTGGTGGACCGCTTCGGCCCCGTGCGCACCGTACGGGCGGGCGGCCTGCTGGCCACGGCGGGCGGCCTGCTGGTGGTCCTCGTCCGGCATCCCGCGGGTGCGCTCGCGGGCTTCGGCCTGATCGGGCTCGGCATCGCGGTGGTGGTCCCGCTGGCCTTCGCGGCCGCCGCCCGCAGCGGCCCGGCCCCGGCCCAGGCCCTCGCCGGGGTGGCGACGATCACCTACACGTCGGGGCTGGTCGCCCCCTCCGCGATCGGCGCGGTCGCCGACGCGACCTCGCTGGTGGTGTCCTTCGGACTGGTCACGCTGCTGGCCCTGGCGCTGGTCGCGGGGGCGACCGTACTGCGCCCGAAGCTCGGCGCGGGAGCGGCCCCGGCGGCGCCCGGTACGGACCCCGCGCAGGACCGGGCGGCGGCCCCGCAGTAGGCAATCGGGACGAACCTGCCGCTATGCAGCCGTAATATGACCTCGGCCGTCCTTCGGCCCGGTCATCGATCCCCCCACACGCGGCACAGTCGGCATACTCGGCACGTTCGACCCCCCGGTCGGCACCCACCCGGTCGGCGCCTGCGGCTGCCGCATCGCGAAACGGAGTTTCACCATGGGCCTCGGCGTGCGCTGGACCCTGCACGGCGACGGCCGGACACCCGCGCCCGGCGCGGTCGTCCGGCCGGACGAGCGGCTCACGTGGCCGCGCACCGCGGGGCTCGGAGCCCAGCACGTGGTCGCCATGTTCGGCGCGAGTTTCGTCGCTCCGACTGTGCATCACGGGTCCTAGGTACTGCTTGGGCGGGTTGGTGCGTCAGCGACGGGTGTATCCATCACCTATCGTTGGAGAACGTGACGACCGTGGTTCCCGCACCTGCCCCCATCAGACTTCGCCCCGTCGAGGACGCTGGCCTGCCCGCAGCATTCCGACGCAAAAAGCGCGGAATCATTTACGTCCGCGTGTCGCAAGCACGGCCGGACATGATCAGCCCGGAACTTCAAGTCGGCCACGGCATGACGCTGGCCAACGCGAACGACATCGAAGTATCCCTCGAACCGATCATGGACCTCGGTGAGTCTGGTCGAGAGTTCGAGGACCGAAAGATCTCCGAGATCAAGGAGATGGCCCGGAACAAGGAATTCGATGTCCTGATCCTCTGGATCTGGTCCCGCTTCGGTCGCAACCTGCGCGAGTCACTGCAACACCTTGACGATCTTCTGGCCTACGGGATCGAGGTGCGGGCAGCACACGAGGACTTCGACGGCAAAACAACGATCGGCCGCTTCGCCATCGCCCAGATGCTCAACATTGCCGAGCTGGACTCCAACCAGAAGTCGGACATGTGGAAGGCGACCATCGAGCGCCGGAAGAATCACGGTTTGCCTCACGGCTCAGCAGGCCGCGGAAAGTTCGGCTACTACCGCTGCGACACCTGCCCCACCCCTGAGCCTGGTCAGCCGATGGACAAATGCCCAAACTGTAAGGACGGCGTCCTCAAGCGCGACCGGGTCACCAATCCCATCTACGGCCAGCTATACCTTGACGCCATTGCAGGAAAATCGGCGCGCTCCATGGTCCTGTGGCTGCGCAAGAAGGGCATCGTCCACTGGACGGGCCGGGAGATCGATGCCGGGGACCTCTACTCAATCTTGGATTCGGGCTTCGGCCTGGGCTTCGTTCGGTACACGTTGCCGGAGGAACTTCACGTCGTGATCACACGCGACGATGGCACGACCAAGAAGAGGCGCAAGAGCGCACATAGGGACATCACGTCGTACCTCTACTACAAAGGCAAGCATCAGGCGATCTGGGACGACCCCGTGTACTGCGAGAGGGTCTGGGATGCGTACGTAGAGCGTCGCCTCAAGGGCAAACGGGACGACGACAAGGCCCACGACCACTCGGCCAAGTACGAGGTTTCGGGAGCCCTGACGTGCTCGGGCTGCGGCAACAACATGCATGCCATGCTCCGCGCCAAGAAGGTTCAGCGGCCCTGGAGGGACGGGAAGCCCGACCCCTTTGACGTGCTGTTCCGGTGCACACGACAGATGAAGTTCAAGGACTGCCCTGGTGGGGGTGTCTACGTCTCCTTGGAGACGGTCATGACAATCGTGAAGGACTGGCTGTCAACGCGCATTGAGGAAGATCCTCAGGGCGCCGACAGTGTGCCGGCCCGCGTCGCTCAGCTCCAGGCGCAGCGGATCAAGGAGAAGGCTACCGAGGAGACGATTCGTTTGGATCAGATCACGCGGGAGCTGACAGAGCTGCGGAGTCAGGAAGACAAGCTGACGGATGCCGTTCTCAACGAGCTGATCTCCGACGAGGCGGCTCGGCGCCGCCGGGCGGAGTACGACAGCGCGAAGTACCGCCTCAAGGAGGAGCAGACGACCCTCAAAAAGAAGATCAAGGACGCCCCGGTAATCACGCCGGAGCCCCAGATCGAGGACTTCGCGACGGTCATGAAGCTGCTGGAAGTGGCAGATGTGGCCGACCAGCGAAAACTGATCAAAACCTTGGTGCGGGAGATACGTGTCAACCGTGGCCGGAAGCTCACAACCAAGTGCACAATCTGGCCCATGTGGGTCCCGCCGCCGCCGAAGCCGGTCAAGAAGAACCAAAGGCTGGCGGCCTAGCCCTCGGCGAGACGGGCGGCATACTTAATCGTCAGCTCGGCAACGGTCTGCCAGAAGGCGTCCAGGCAGTCTTCCTGAGTCATGACCTTGCCCCGGTCACCCACGATGTCACATCCCAACTTCGAGCGCCAAGCGAGGCCCCTCCTCCAGGAGGGGCCTCCGTGCTTTCACGACCGTACCATAAATGTCACATTCCAACTTGCGGTCATGAACTAACCCCCTCAGCAGCCAGCGCCGCGAGGGGGTTAGTTCGTTCATGCAGACCTGGGAACCTAGAGCTTGTCGTCCTTGGCATGACCGACGAAGGCAGACCAAGCCGCGGGCGACGTGGCCAGCAGACCCTTGCTGTGATCCTTGGTGTCACGCACGAGGACGACGGAAGCGGTCCCGGCGACCTCGACGCAGTTGTCGTTCTGACCGCTGAAGGTGGACTTGTGCCAGTTGGGCTGCTGCTCAGTCATGTGTGCTTCCTCAGTGCTTCCCGGATCAACTGTTCGGAGCTGCTGGGCGATTCGGCCTCAGCGTGGACCTGATCATAGATCCTCTGAAACCGCTCTACGTCCTCCGCATCCTGCATGTACCGACCGGTGTCGAAGCCTTCGGTGTAGGCAGAAGCCTCGCCGGAGCGGGAGGTGAGAATGCTAATGGAGCCGCCCACCGAGGGGGCCTCCGTCAGCAGTATCTGAACATGGATGTTCGGCTTCATGGTCATTTTGAGCAGGTGTTCCAACTGCTCCCGCATGACCGCGGGTGATCCGATCACCTTGTATAGCGCAGCAACATCGAGTACGACGTAGAGCCACGGAGCATCGGGCCCCTCCAAGACCTCCTGGCGCTCGCACCTACGCTCGGCATCGGCCGCCAGGGAGGCAGGGTTGGCCCCGGGGTCTCCGAGACTCATCAGGGCGGTGGCGTACGCCTTGGTCTGGAGTAGTCCAGGCACCCGAAGCGAGTACTCCCGTATGGTCTTGGACTTCGCCTGCTTGACCAAGAACGACCGGGCATAGTCCTTGAAGGACTCGTTCCTGAGAAGCGGGTACAGCTCCAACAGTTCCTCGCCGGCATCGAGGACATCCTCCAGGCGAAGGACCATCTCCAAGTTGGGCGGGTCGATTCCTAGCTCCATCTGATCGACTCGGCCCTGGGATACCCAAAGAGCCTTAGCTAGCTCGCCAGGCTTCCAGCCCTTGATGTCCCGTAACTTGCGGATCTTGGCGCCCATCAGCCCAGGGGCTGTCGACGTGTCCAGGTCCTTTCGCGGCCTGCCCACCAACAACCCTCCGTATTTCCTAGCTTGACGAGAGTTCAGATTGAACCCCCTGGCCAGGGTAGCCATCCAGGGCCAGGGTTGTGTCCAGAAGGTAGAAGCCGGGGGGAGAGGAGGTAGAACACGTGGCCTGGCTGCACGAACACAACGGAGCGATCACGGACAGAGAGATCCTGTACGTGGAGGCCAAGGTCCGTCAGGAGCTGCTGATGAACGGCCTTCCGGACGGCAACATGTCGCACACCGTCTTCACCCCGTACGGGATCGGCCAGACGGACAAGGTCATCGAGTACCACTGGGACAATCTGTCCATCCTCGACATGATCCGCTTCGCGGAGCTGCTGACCCGGGGGAGGCAGGCGTGAACCCCGACCTCGCCCAGAGGAGCCACCTGGAGCCCACGCCGGTCGAAGGCTGTGACGGATGCGCCCGGCTCGCCTGGAAGCGCGAGGAAGCCCGCGCGGACAGGGACTGGGGCCGCGTGGCCGCGCTCAACCAGGCCATGGAGAACCACAAGGCCGGCCCCTCCCACTCGAAGCTGAGTATGGGGCTGTGAGCTACGAGGAGCGCAGGAAGCGCGCTTGGGCGAGATGGGACGCGGGAAGCCGACGCGGGTGGAACACCTGGGGGAGACCTCCGCAGAGGGAAGTCAGCAAGAAAGACGAGGACTCCGACGAGTCCGAAGAGGAACACCGGAAAGCCAGCAAGGCCGAAGCACTTCTAGTAACTGTCGGTGCGATTGTGTGGTTTGCCATCGTCGCTCTGATAGTCGCAAAAGGAACAGGAAACTAGCCCCCACAGCGGACAGGGAAGTCGATGGCGACCACGAGAACGTACCGGCGAGTGGCCGAAGTGCAAGAGAACGTCAAGCTCGTTCGCTTGCAGATGGGCATGACCCTGTACGACCCCACCGAGGACCGTGTGGGCATCGTTTCACACCTCGGAGAATCCGGTCTCGTGGAACTTCAGAGCCCTTACGGGAGCAAGTGGACGGCTCGGAAGGTCCGCGTGGCGCGGCCCACCGACGACCAGATGCGCCGCTACGCGGCCCTCGTGAAGCTGCACCGCCAGACGGCCAAGTACGAGGCCGCCAGGAAGGCCCGGCAGTAGGCCGGCACCCAGACTTCCCCCAGGGCTGCGGATCGCTCTGGCGGGAGAACGGGTCCGGCGGCTGGGGCCGCCGGACCCACCCAAGTACACCCCGCGCGATCCTCCGGCCGCGTGGGGTTGGCTCCCTCGTCAGCATCCACTTCCCCCCTTGTGGATTGGGAGTCAGGGGTCCGGCTACTGCACCTCTCCCTGTAGTCGGGCCCCCGCTTAGCCTCACCCACCACTGACCATGGAGGTAGAGATGTTCGTTCACTCGGATCGACTTCCGCAGGGCACGCCGCTGCCCAACGGGATCAGCACCCCGGCACCGTGGGGTCTGCGTCGCATGGCTCCCTACCCGGCCTTCGCCCCGGACTACACGAAGGTGGAGCTGGACCCGGAGACGCAGACAGGCCGCTACTTCGATCACGACGGCAAGCCGCTGATGATGCCGGGCCACGGCACCAGCTCGGGTACCAACCCGTCCACGAACACGGGCAACCCGTCTGACGGGCAGCAGGGCGGCGGGGACTCCGACACGGGCAACGACACCGACCAGTGACCCACGACGGTCCGGTCTTGGTCGTCACCAACCTGGACGACCCCACGTCGGACCTGGTGATAGACGAGCTGCACGACCGGGGCGTCCCGGTCGTGCGGTTCGACTCCGGGGACTTCCCCACCACCTTGTCCTTCGCGGCACACTTCACGCCTCACGGAATTCAGGGATCGCTGACTACGCCGACCCGCACGGCGGACCTCGCCCACGTCCGGTCCCTGTACTACCGGAGACCTTCCGGCTTCTCCTTCCCTCACCTGGGAGACCAGGATGCGCGATTCGCTGTCTCACAGGCGCGCTACGGCCTGGGTGGCGTCATCGCGTCGCTTCCCGACTGCCTGTACGTCAACCACCCCCACCGGATCGGAGACGCTGAGTTCAAGCCTTCCGGTCTCGCGGAGGCCATCGCAAGCGGCTTCAAGGTTCCTGCCACCCTGATCACATCGGCCCCGGATACCGTGCGCGCGTTCATCAAGCAGTACGGTGCGGTGATCTTCAAGCCTCTATCGACACCCCTGTACCGGATCGATGGAGTTTCCTCGACCGTCGAGGTTCGAGAGGTAACCGCCGAAGAGATTGACGATTCCGTCTCCGGTACCGCGCACCTGTTTCAACACCGGGTCGACAAGATCGCTGATGTCCGCGTGACGGTCATAGGCGACAAGAAGTTCTACGTCCGAATCGACTCCGAGTTGCTGGACTGGCGTACCGACTACTCCAAGCTGACCTACGCCGTAGTCGAGCCGCCCCCGGGCATCCCCGAGGCGATCCGTGCATACCTCGACCACTTCGGTCTCGTCTTCGGAGCATTCGACTTCGCGATCGACACCGTTGGGCAATGGTGGTTCCTGGAATGCAACCCGTCCGGCCAGTGGGCCTGGATGGAGCCGGAGACGGGCCTACCCATGGTGGCAGCCATGGCAGACCTGCTGGAGAGGAAGAGCGAGTGAGCGACGAAGAGGAGCTGCGGTTGCAGCTCTCCAAGCGACTGAGCGACAGCGGCCACCTTCGCACGAGGCCCTGGCGTCAGGCAGTCGAATCCGTACCACGCCACAACTTTCTTCGGGGAGGCTTCTTCGAGAGGCGCGACGGCAACGGCCCGACCGCGTGGACCCCCGTCTTGCCCTCCGACCCGACGTGGCTGGAGCAGTGCTATGAGGATGACTCTCTAGTCACGCAGATCGCCGGAACCATTGTCCCTGGCGATCTGCGCGGCGAGATCATGCGCCCGCCTACGTCTTCCAGCACCATGCCGAGCCTGGTCGTCCGCATGCTCGAAGACCTCCAGGTGAGTGCCGGCCAGCGCGTCATGGAGATCGGCACGGGCACCGGATACTCCACCAGCCTCCTGTGTCACCGCCTAGGCGAAGACGACCTGGTGACTTCGATCGAAGTCGACGCAGAAGTCTCAGGGAGAGCCGGAACGGCGCTCGCCCAGTGTGGGTTCCACCCGAACCTGATCGTCGGGGATGGGCTCCTGGGAGACCCTGACGGGGGGCCGTACGACCGCGTGATTGCCACGTGCGGAATCGTTGACCTTCCAAAGGAGTGGATCTACCAGACGAAGCCCGGAGGCATCATCCTGGCCACCCTGTCCGGGTGGATGTACTCCTCGGAACTCGCACGGCTAACGGTCCACGACGACGGTACTGCCTCGGGAAGCTTCCTCGGGGGGCGAATCTCTTTCATGCTCGCCCGGCCGCAGAGTCCCCCGCCGCTCGGGGTACTCCCCGACCTCGACCAAGGAGACGAGCGAGCCGCCTCCCTCGGGGCCGACATCCTCAACGACTGGGACACCAGGTTCGTGGCCCAGCTCGGCGCACCCCGTGCCCAACGCATCACCCTGGAACGCGACGGGCACACCGAACACGTTCTGGTCGACGTGGAGTCAGGCTCGTGGGCGGCGCTCACCAGCTCTGCCAAGCGCTGGACGGTACGCCAGGGCGGTCCCGAGCCGCTGTGGGACTCGGTGGAAGACCACGTCACGCGCTGGCGCAACGACGGAGCTCCAGGGTTGGACCGATTCCAGATCAGAGTCAACGACAAGGGCCAGAAGGTCACCTGGCTCGCCGCCTGAGCGGCGGCTGATCAGAAAGGGCCCCCTCCGCGGAGGGGGCCCTTGCGTTCTCGCTAGTTGCTAGTCGTTCTGGTGCTCTGCCACCAATGCCTTGAGAGCCGCGCCAGACACCTTCTTCTCGTACGCCTCGTACAGCCAGTCCTTGAGACGGCCGCGGTCGGGAACGGACACTCCCTCGCTCTTGGCCCACGTCCGGACGTCGGCCGTTTCGGGGCCGGAGCCGGCCTTCTTCTTGGAGACCGCCGCGGTGACCTTCGGAGCCGGGTTCTCACGGTAGACGCGGTTCACCCCTGCCTCGGCGAGGGCTGCGTGGAGTCCTTCGAGGGCCTTCTCGTAGGCGTCGCTCGCCTTCTGGATCTGGGCTACGACCTTCGGGTCTTCGACGTGACCCTCGTACTCCTCGCCCTCGACCTCAAGCTGAACAAGCTGAACTACCTTCATGCGGGGTCTCCCAACCGCTGTATCTCACAAATCAACTCGCGGTCACGGTAGCGCACATATCACAGTACGACTTACCCCTTCGTCAGACTGGTAGACAACCTCCGCGATACCAGCAGACTGGATGAGTTTCGTACAGTCACGGCATGGTGACCTCGTTATATAGATTGCCGCACCTTGGCAGCCCGCCCAGTCCGCGTAGAGGAGGGCATTCGCTTCGGCGTGGGTTTCAGCACAGTCCTGATATGAGGTGCCGGAGGGGGTGTCCGAGAGGCAGCGCGGGCATTCTCCACGGCTGCACGACGGGCCGCCTGGATATGATCCGTTGTATCCCGTAGAGCGGATTCGCCGGTCTGGGCCGACCACCACAGCTCCGACGCGGCTGCGGCGACAATCACCTCGTGCAGCGACAGCCGTAGCAATTCCGAGGAAGTACGTGTTCCAGTCCGGCCGGTCATCCGTCAACTCGTTTCCTCGAAGAACACGATGAGGTCTGCCTGGCTCCTGAGGCCGGTCAGGCGGCCGGCCTCGCGGCCGTCCTTCATGGCCAGGAGGGTCGGCACGCCGGTCACGGCCAGGGCCTCGAAGAGGTCGTCGGGGGTGACGATGTCGGTCACGGTGACGTCGGCCGTGATGGATTCCTGGGCGATGAGGGGCTTCATGCGCTGGCAGGGGACGCAGGCCGGCGAGGAGAAGAGGAGGTAGGAGGTCACTCCGCGGCCTCCTTCTCCTTGTAGCCCCAGTGGGTCTTGGCCGCGTTCATCAGGTCGGTGAGGGTGACGTCGTTGTCGCCGCAGCAGGAGCAGCCGCCCTCGGCGATCGGGTCGTCTCGGTCCTTCATCCAGAGGACGACGCCGCCGTTTTCCATGCCTTCGACGGTGAAGTGGTCGGTGTTCATTCGGCCGCCTCCACGGCGGGGGTGCCGATCATGAGGAGCTGCCAGACGTCGGCGCCCATGACTTCGGCCAGGTCCTTCGGGACGCCCCAGTCCTTCGCTTCCTTGATGACGGTTCCGGCGATCCTGGCTGACTTGATGGCCGCGAGCCCGGTGTTCTCGATGACCCGTTCGTGGATTTCCTTGCTGATTCCGCCGACGAGTTCGTCAAAGGGGTCGTGCTCGGTGCTCATTCGTTCTCCTTGTGGATGGTGTCGCAGAGGTCGCAGTACTGGCCGGCGGCCATGTATCCGCATCCCCAGCTTTTTCCGTAGACCGATACATCTGTATCGATGAGGACGCCGTTCATGGTTTCCTTCATGATCTGGGCGGCCTTGGTAGTGGCTTTCAGGGCGTGCTCTTCCGGGAACTGGAAGATCACCTCATCGTGGACCGGAAGGAGGCAGTACGGTCCGTACCCGGCCTTCTGGAGGCGCAGAATGGCCCGCCCGGTCACGTCCCGGCTTGCGCTTTGCACGGCGTAGTTCAGGGCGGCGTAGGGGCGCCGCTTGTCGACCAGGAGCCGGCGTCCCGTGTTGGTGGTGATGTAGCCGGTGCGGCGCGCTTCCTTCTGTAGCTCGTCGGAGTACTCGCGAACTCTGGGGAAGGCGTCGAAGAATCCGTCGATGGCGCGGCGCGCTGTCTCTTCGCTGACTCCGGCCTGGGCGGCCAGGGCGGCCCAGCCTCCGCCGTAGACGGTGAGGAACCCGGCCATCTTTCCGGTGTCCCGATCGACGCCCGCCGAGTCTGCGGTGATCTGGTGAAGGTCGGCCCCTTCCCTGAAAGCCCGCTTCATGGCCTTGTCTCCCGACAGGGCTGCCAGAACGCGAAGTTCCTGGGCCTTGTAGTCGACCGCGCAGACGAGGTGTCCGGGGTCGGCGACGAATCCGCGGCGGACCAGTGAATCCTTCGACGGGAATGTCTGGGCCGGTATCGCCCCGGAAATCGACATGCGGGCCGTGCGGGCGCCGGCCGAATTTATCGAGGCATGCAACCGATCTTTGCTGTCGCGGTTGGCCAAGGCGTTGTCGAACCATGTCGACTTCGCCTTGGCGGCCTTCTTGCCCTGATAGATGGCCTCGCACAGGGGGTCACGGAGATGGGCCTTGAGGAGCTGGTCATCGACCTTGGGCTGTCCGGTGGGGGTCTTGCCGGTAGGCCGGATTCCCCGGCCGATGATCGCCTCCCCCACCTGCTTGGGAGAGTTGATGTTCTCCAGCCCGAGCTTGGCGGCCACCTCCTTGAAGTGGACCTCCGTACGCGCCAGTTCGTTGGCGCGGGCCTCGATGTACGGGATGTCGGCCTTGATGCCCGTGCGGACCATGTAGGCGCATGCGGCGGCGAGCTGGTGTTCGTAGTCGAGGAGCTTCCGCGCCGAGGCCGGTATGAGGGGCTTGAGCTTGCGGGCCAGGCGGAAGGCCAGGATGGGGTCCATGCCTGCGTAGAGGTTGAATCCCTCATGTTCCAGGGGGACGAGAGGCCACACCTCGGCCTTCTTGACCTTCAACTCCTTGGCGATGCCGGTCATGCT
This sequence comes from Streptomyces sp. NPDC098789, assembly GCF_044759975.1. Lineage (NCBI taxonomy): Bacteria > Bacillati > Actinomycetota > Actinomycetes > Kitasatosporales > Streptomycetaceae > Streptomyces > Streptomyces sp. NPDC098789. Next base: position 231,834 of record NZ_JBIWAJ010000008.1, on the reverse strand, counting down.
GCTCTTCACTTCATCGGCCACGTCTGCGGAGAGATAGTGGCGGGTGAGTTCTTCGAGCGAGTGACCGACACCACCGTCTTTCCGGCCGCGACTGTCAACGAGGTGGGCGATTATTCGGCTGTCGAGGAGCCGCGGAAAGACGGTCTCGGCCTTGACTCCCCAGACGCGGTCCATACAGAGGATGTCGTAGGTGCCGTTCTGCATGACGAGCTTCTGAACCCAGCCCACGGCCTTGATGGCGTCTTCCTGAAAGAAGCCGCCCTTCTCCACGGGGAGGACGTAGCTCTCGTGAGCGTTTCCGAACTGGGCGAGCCGTATTCGGAAACCGTCCTCCCACCAGGAGAGGCCATCGGTCTCGGTGTCGAATCCGAGTACTCGCCGGTTGGTGACGATGAACTGCCGGAAATCGGGGAGGTCTTTCTCAGTCTCGACAACGTTGATTCGAATGCTGTCGCCGTTGAGGCTGTAGTCGATGACCTTCACGCGATTCCCCTAATGTCACATTCCAACATTGAGCGCTTAAAGAGGCGGCTCCTTACCTCGGTGTCGATCCCGCTCGGCCACGAGTGCGTCGTAGCGGGCTTCGAGTTCGCTGTACTCGCGTACGGAGATGTGGAGTTCGCGTTCCAGCTCGTCTGCGTAGAGGCCGAGCCGGTTGGCGATCTGCTGGTGCTTGATCGCCGCGCGCTGACTCAGCGCCAGCTCCGCTTGCACCTGCCGTAGCGCGGCGGCCTTCGTCCCGAACATCAGTAGGTGCCCTCCAAGACCGGCGGGAACTCGGACTCCTCGGTGAGGGGTCCCACCCGCCGCTCGACGTTCATGTTGTTGTGGACGTAGACGTGGAGAGGGACTTCGTCCCAGGTCTCAAAGAACACCGGCAGCTCGCAGGGCGGTCTGGATCTCGTCAAGGTGGGCCTGGGCGTCCGCGGCTCCGGCCCAGCGCTTGTCGCGCTGTGCTCGCTCGGCAACGCCTTCGAGGGCGCGCTTGCGGTCCGAGAGGTGCTTGACGAGCTGCACGTAGCGGTGGCCGGCCCCCTCGGCCTTCCGGGCCCGCTCGGTCTCGAAGCGACCCTGCCAGGCGACCGAGACGCGCTTCTCGTCGTCGTAGCGCTGGGTCCAGTACTTCCGGGCGTCGGTTAGTTCCTTCACCTTGGCCTCGGCCTGGGCGAGCTGGTCTCGCAGGGAGGTGATCAGCGCCGTGTTCTCCTCCTTGACCTCGATCGTCACCTTGTCGAGGGGGACGTTCAGCAGGTCCATCTGAGAGTTCTCGCGCTCGTAGGTGGCGCTCCACAGGGTCATTCGTTGGCTCCAGGTATCTCGCAAGCCGTGCAGGCCGCGGGTTCTTCGGGGGTTTCATCAGCGGGGTAGTCCAGGACGAAGGACATTCCGCAGGGGCACTGGTAGAAGGCCAGGAGGCTCACCAGCTCGGCCATCAGCGGAGGTGGGTGACGCACCGGACCGGGGTGTCTCCGGCCTTCGCGTGCGTCCACAGGCCGCAGGGACCCTTGATCCAGATCAGGAATGAACTAACTGCGGCCACCACCACCAGGAGCGCGGCCAATGCGCTTCCGAGCTTCACGGCGCCACCCGGCCGTGCTGTACGAAGGTCTCGTGGGTCATCGGCATGTGGGCCTTGAAGTGCTCTTCCATCCGGTCCGCGACCATCGCAATCTCGGCCTGGGGAAAGCTCGGGTACGCGGCGCGGTCGCTCTTGGTGCGGAGTGAGAGGAAGTGCATGAGGCTCCGCGGATTGCAGGTGACGTAGAAGGTGGAGAACGTTCCGACCGGAAGGACGCTGCGGGCGATCTCGCGGGCGACGCCTTCGCCCAACATGGCCTGGTACTGCGTCCACGCCTCGGTGTAGGCCATCCGCAGGGACTCCCCGACAACGAGGGCCTGGCGGAAGGTTCCGGGCTTGTAGTCGTACGCGCCGGCCTTGCCGACCTGGACCAAGGCCCGGTCCCCTGCGGGGACGTAGAAGACGGGCTCCAGCTCGCGGTAGCGGCCGGATTCCTCGTTGTAGCTCATGCCGGCCCGGTGCCTCATGAACTCCCGGACGACAAAGATGGGGGCGGAGATCCGGAAGGTGAAGGTGCCGTGCTCGAAGGGGCTGCCGTGCCGGTCCCGGACCAGAAATTCGATCAGGCCCGCGTCCTGGTCGCAGCTGTGGGACTGGGCCTTGGCCCCAACCGTGGAGACCCGGGCGGCCGTGCACACCATCTCGTCGGTGGCGAGCTGCTGCACGAGCTCTACGTCCATGACGCTCTTGAACTGGATCACGCGGCCTCCTCGTAGTCCGGGGCGCACCCGTAGCAGGCCAGTTCCTCCACGCCGTCGATGTCCACCGGCACCAGGTCTTCCGGCGGGTAGGTTGCGGCGCACACGTAGCACGGTTCGTGCTCGGTGTCGTTGTCCACTTGCTCTCCTTGGGCACGGGGGCCGGGCGGAAATCCCGGCCCCCAGTTCTCACATTCCAACCTTGATGGCGCTTACTTCTGGACGTACTTGCCGGTCTTCTTGTCCAGGAAGGCCGGAGGGCACTGGTCGTTCTTCTCGCGCTCGGTGCAGAACATCGCCTCCCAGTCACCCTTGGCGAAGTGCTTACGCCCGTGGCCGCAGGTGTCGCCGACGACCGCGCTACTGCCTTCCTGCTGGACCCGGCCGCCGGAGAAGCTGTTCTTGCCCGCGGCCTTGGCGGCGACGCCCTTGTCCTTCGCGTTCAGCTCGGTGTTGAAGGACTGGATCTTGGCCATCTTGCGGAGCATCGAGGCGATGGCCGGCCCCTCCTCTTCCAGGAGGTTGTCCATGTCCGTGACGGTCGGCGCCCGCAGCACGGCCAGGGAGGCGTCGTAGCCGAGGCCGCCCTTGAAGGAGACGGTGACGCCCTCGGGCGCGGTGGTCGAGGCGGGGGCAGCAGTGGTCACAGGCGACTCCGTGATGGTCTCGTTCGTGGTGGTGTTCTCGGTGGGTTCATCCCAGGGGGAACCGCTTCCGAAGGGGCTCTCGCTCATGCCTTCATCCTCTCATTCGCAGTGTCACATTCCAACTTGATGATGCGTGATCTAACTCTCAGACAGGGCAGGCGCCAGAGGCGCAGACCTCGTCATATCCGGTATCCGCCACCACTTCTCCGATTTCGAACATGCGCTTCTCGTACTCCTCCTGGGAGATCCGCTCGTACGGGGACTGCGGGCGGCTCATCTCCGGGAAGATGGTGGTCCCCTTGAGGACCGGCAGGAAGCCTCGCAGCGTCTCGTACACGTCCATGACGGTGTAGGTCTCCGGGTTCACCGAGGCCGTGAAGGACACCGCCTGGTCGGCCCACAGCTCCTGGTACATCCGCTGGACCGAGAGCATCTGGTCAAGGGTCAGCTCCCCCGAGTGCTCGAAGGCGTTCGCACACTCGGGATAGTCGGGCAGGAGCGGATCAACGGTCGGGATTTCGACCACGACCGTGTTGGCCGAGTACACGCAGGGTTCGGTGCGGTAGCCCTTCCTCTCGTACGCCTCGATCTGGGCCCTCTCCGTGGGCTCGATGGACGAGAACCGGATGCGGCGCAGGAAGAAGTCCGAGAAGGGCGGGTGGATGCCCTCCCCCGATGCGCTGGCGAGCTTGGACGTGGTCCCGGTCGGCGCGATCACCCTCTTCTTGATGGGTACGGGAATGCGCAGCTCGTTGGCGTACTCCGCGGCGGCCAGGTCCACCGTGTCCGCGAAGTGCTCCAGGTCGAATCGGACGCTGGGGTTGTAGGGGGCACGGCTGTACTTGACGCCCAGCTTGAAGAGGTAGTCGGCGAAGCCGAGGTGACCGACTCCGATCCGCCGGTACTTCTTGATGGCCTGGGCGGACTTGGGGTCCGCCACGTCGGCGAAGGTCGCTCGGATCAGGTAGCGGGTGGCAAGCCGGTGGGCGTCTTCGAGTCCGGCGATGTCGACCTCCCCACGATGAACGAACTTACCGAGGTTGACCGATCCGAGGTTGCAGGGCTCCCACGGGTTCAAGGTCGCCTCTCCACAGGGGTTGGTGGTGTAGGTGCCGTCCACCTCACCCTCGGCAGTCAGCGTCGAGTTCCAGAACCCAGGCTCCCCATTCCCAAGGGCCCCCTCGGAAATCGCCTTCATGATCTTCTGGGCGCGAGGGTTCTTCTCGTCCAGGGCCTTCATGAAGGATGCGTCGATCTCGACGGAGATGTTCGTCGTCCACATCGCCGCTGTGTCCGAAGACTTGCACGTCAAGAACTCCTCGATCAGGGAATCGGCCCAGTGCATGATGCTCATGCGGGCCGACCTGCGAACTCCGCCCGCGACGATGGCCATCGCGATCTGATGGTCTATCGCCATGGCGTCCATGCCGTTGAGGGGCCAGCCAGCGGCCTCCGAGAGAATCCGGCCGACCTCGATCATCATTTGTGCGAATGGCTCGGGGCCCGAAGCCGTCCCACCGAAGCTGCGCAGCGGGGCTCCCTTGCCTCGGACGCGGCTGACGTCGAAGACCCGGTTGTGGTGCTTCATCGTCGGCTCGTGGGCTGAGCGGATCAGGTCACCGAGTGCCCAGGCCCAGCCTTCCCGTGAGTCCTCTACCGAGTAGGCCCCGGCCCATGTGTAGTCGTACTCGGTGCTGATGAGTCCGGCCTTGTCCAGGTCCTCGTAGTCGGGGTGGGCGGGGTCGCACACGATGTGCGTGGTCACGCAGTTCTCGACGGTCGGGGCGCGGTCGAGGTATCGACTGCTGTAGTTGCTGCCGACGCCCCCGCCCTCGGCCAGCCGCAGGAGGGTGAACGTGTAGTGCTCGGCCGGGTCCTCGGACCATCCGGCGGCCCAGCAGTTGTTCAGCGCGAAATCGTTCACGCCGCTGCTCTTGAGGTGCCGGCCCGCGGGCAGGAACTTGAAGTTCTGGATCAGGTCGATGAGGGCCTGGCGCTCGTCGGCCTCGATGTATCGCGGCTCGACCAGGCTCAGATTTCCGTCCACGACACGGGCGACGGTTTCGGGCCAGGTCTCCTGTGACCCGTCGGGCTTCTTGCGGGAGTAGGTGCGAAGGAAGACGGTTTCGGCGGTTTCGGTCTGGAACAAGCGATATCCCTTAGTGGTTGGCCGTGAGTGCGGCGGTCAGCATTTCGATGACCTTGGGAAGGTCCTGCCGGTCGATGTTGAACTCCGCGCTGTCCGTTGCGTTGTGGAGTCCGAGGTAGACGGGCGAGAGGGTGCCGGAGTCGTAGATCACGTCGCAGGCGGTGTCGTGTCGGCCGTAGGTGTGGCGGGTCTCGATCACTTCTGGACCTTTCGTCGCAGGGAGCGGTTCATCTCGTAGGAGAGGGCGATGACTGCCCGCTGGCAGGCTTTCTGGTCCGCGTCGGAGGCGAGGGGGATACCAAGGACGTAGCGGCTGTGGAGGAGCCGCTGATACCGCTCGTTGATGCGCCTCATGGCGTCCTCGGCGTCCAGCCGGGCCGTGTGCAGGTTTTCACTCACGGTGCAGTGGTTGAGGTCGTCCTTCTTCCCGATGAGTCCGCTGAACTCTTCGGCGGTGTAGATCATGGTCAGGAGGGCGGTCTTGGCCTCGTCGGCGGTGTAGAAGTACTCGCCGTCCACCAGGTCGCGGTAGAGCCGTTCCTTGGCGGCGTACCGCTTGCCCGCCGTCCAGAAGATCCGCTTGAGGAGGGCTTGGTCATCGACGGCCAGGGCGACGTTCTTCCGTTCCCGGATGGCGTGCTCCAGGATGGCCTGCTTCACGTCGTCGGCCTCAACGATGTGCCAGCGTTCCGCGATGGAGTAGGCGACCTTCCCTGCGAGATCTGCCAGGTAGGCCCAGTCGAGTTCGGACTGCTCGGTCATGCGGCGGCCTTCCTGGCGAACTGCCCGTTCTCCCCGCGGCGCAGGGCCCCGTAGCGCTGGCCCTCGACCGTGAAGGACCCGTCACTGGCCATGGGGACCAGGACCGGTGTCACGTCGCCGTACTTGCCGATGTAGAGCACGGTGAAGCCGGCCTGCCAATTCGTCGCCCCGCGCTTCAAGTAAGTCGCCTTGTTGATGTCCATGAAGTGACCCACCTCGACGCCGGTAAGCGTCTGGAGGTTGCCCTTGTAGCCCCGGCTCTCGTTGATGAGTCCGAGCTTGTGCACGTGGCCCATCACCACCGACTTGCCCATGGCCCGAGCCGCCGACATCGCGGACCCTCCGGCGTACCTGCTGGAGGAGAACCCGAGGTGCCCGTGTGTCGCCGTCCAACCGTCCGCGAAGTCGTAGAAGTCGCCCAGGTCGGTGATGTCGAACCCGTGGTAGTCAAGTAGTTCCGGCTCATCGAAGGCGCCCGTGTTCGCGAGGGCCGGCGCGTACTTCCGAAGGTAGTCACGCGGCCGGTCGCCGTGGTTCGAGCGGAGGATTCCGAACCGGCCGTCGAAGACCTCTCGCACGGGGGCGAGCACCTTCCGCTTGGTGTAGGCGGCCTGGTCGTAGACGTCGTCCTCGAACTCTCCGCGGCTTCCCTTGTTCCAGCGAGAAGGGGCGGTGAAGTCACAGGTGTCACCTATCCCCAGGACTTCGTCCGGCTCGAAGTCCTTGACGAAGGCGATCCAGTTCCGGACCATGCGGGGGTCTTCGAGGGGTGCCTGAACGTCAGGCAGAACAACGATTCGCTTCATTCACTTCTCCACGCGGATGTTGGCGATGTACTTGTTCGCGTACCAGATGAGCTTTCGGAGGTCCTCACTTCCGCCGTCCTGGTGCTTGTGCTGGCAGCGCATCAGGTACTTGATCTGATTGCCGAGGAGGTAGCCGAGGAAGGCTTCGTGGGTCATCGACGCCTGAATGATGTCGATGACTTCGTACCGGCCCTGGGTGTAGTGCGGCGGATGATCAATATCAGAAATGTCACATTCCAACTTCGCCGCCATGGAAGATGGACTCATGACAAACCGCATTTCTCTCGGAGTGCTTGGGGTCCGAACTCGTTCACGAATCGGCACACGTCGTACTTCTTCTCGAAGTAGATGGGGACGAGGTTGGGCAGGCGTTCGGCGAGCTTGGCTATGAACTGCTCCCCGGGACCGTCTCCGTCGGTGAACCCGAAGACTCTCTCGTATCCGAGGAAGGCCGGGTCGAAGTGGTCCCGCCAGGAGGACACACCGGATGATCCGGGGCAGGGTATCTCGGCGATCTCGGACGCCATGCCGTCGAACTCGCCCTCGCTGATGCCGATGTACGGCGACGGCCGGATGAGGGCCTGGGTGTTGTAGAGCATGGGCTTCGAGCCGGGGAGGCTCTGGTACTTGCCGTGCGCTTCGTGGTCCTCGACGTCCCGCCAGGTTCCGTCAGGATGTTTGACGCATCGCTCGGTAATGCAACGGAACCGGATCGTCGCCACCCCGTACTCGCCGCCTGCGGGGCGGAGGTAGGGAATCGCGAGCCGGCCCTCCTGCTTCTCATGACCCGTAGCGGGGTGCTCCACGTAGCCGAGGCCCATCCGCGTCGCGATGCTGTCCAAACCTCGGTGCCTGATGTACTCCGCGGCCGGGCTTCCGGGGAAGCTCAGGCTGTAGCTCTGGGCTATGTCCACCAGCGATGCGGAGGGTGGCGAACTCTTGAGCAGCACGGAACCCGATCCCTTCCTTCCTCATGATCACGTCGTAGCCGTCTTCACTGATGTCGCAGACGAAGCACGACCAACGGCTCTTGAATGAACTAACTGACGCACTGGGGTTGCTCTCGGCATGCTCGGGGCAGTGGATCTTTTCCCAGCCACCCTTCCCCTTCACGTCCACCTCGGGGTAGTAGTGCCGGAAGACCTCGATGATGTCCGGCTTGCTCATCTCACATTCCAACCTTGAGGGCCGACTCAAGTCGGAGCTGGGCCACGATGTCCACCTCGATACGAACCAGCTCGGCCAGGGCGGGAATCCCCATCTCCTGACGCATGGCGGCCTGGCGTCCCTTGTAGATGGCCACGGCCCGCTCGTGAAGACCGAGCTGGGCTTCGGCCTCCAGGAGCCGCAGGAGCTTGGTCAGGTTGGTCTTGCGGGTGAAAGTGACATAGAGGGTGCCGCCGTCGAAGCTGATCATTTCCCGTCTTCCTTGTGGTATCGCTCGCCGATGATGCGGATGGCCGGCGGATCTTCGAGGTAGGTCGCCGCACTGCGCAGGATGGTTGGGCTGTCGCGGGCCCCCTTGGCGATGAGCTGGTTATTGCAGCGGCGACAAAGGAGGCCGCGGACCAGGCCGGTCTTGTGGCAGTGGTCGACACTCAGGCGCTGCTGTCGTGACTGCCGACAGATGGCGCACTTGCCGCCCTGCTCCTGAAAGAGGGCCGAGTATTCGCCCGGACCAAGTCCGTAGGTGGACTGAACCCGGGCCTCATGGGAACTCGCGCTGCGAGTGCGCTTCCTGCATGACGCGCACACCTTGCCACGCGTGGAGGTGTAGAACTTCTCCGCCCGACTCCGGTCGCACTTCGCGCACTTCCGGTAGCCCTTCCTTGGAGGATTCATTCCCCCGCCCTTCTTCATCCAGTGTGTCACATTCCAACTCTTCGACCAAACGGAGAGGCTGTGATCTAGAACTCGTCACTCAGGTCGGAGATTTGAAGGTTCGACGTATCGACCTCGAAGGAGGCGTACGTCTCGCCAGAGGGGTCCGCGAACCCCTCACGATTCTTCACGGGCGACATGTGCAAGGTGCGTCCGTTCATCCCGTCGACCTCGGCATGGATGGTGCACACAAGCGCGGGTACGCGGCCGATCTTGCCTTTGACCCCATCGAGGGGGATCGGCTTGAGTCCGGAGCTGTACTCGCCGACGACGTGATGCATGGCCATGACATGGGCGTGAGTCTCCCGCGCCATCTCGTTGAAGTAGTCGCAGAGCCCTTCGAGACCGAAGGTGTACTCCTCGGCGTTCAAGGAGCCGCCCCCGTCTACATTGGTGATGTTGTCCACGATCACCAGGTGCGGGTAGATACCGAACACTTCCCGGTAGCACTCAAGGTGCAGCTCGATCTCCTTCGGAGTCGGCCGGGCCTGATAGTTGAACCGCAGCCACCAGCGCTTCGCGAGGGCGGCCTCGTACTCGGCGAACGATCCGTCGTTGGCGACGAGCTTCCTCTTGATGTCCCGGGCGTTGTCGCCCGTGATCATCGCCGTCGCACGGGAAAGCTGGGTGGCCGCCGTACTGTCGGCGGAGAAGTACATCGTGGGGACGTTCGACCACACGGCCAACCACAGGGCGGCGAGAGACTTCCCCGTACCGCCTCCGGCGCAGACGACGGAGAAGTCTCCGCGACGGAACTCCACTTCGAGTTTGGAGAGCCCGGTGAAGGGGTTCTTGAGGGGCTCGCCGGCCGCCCCGCGAACCAGGATGGATTGGTTCAGGCTGAACAATTCAACACCTCCATAATCTCACATTCCAACTTCAGCGCCGCGAAAACGCGCATGCGTACGACACGTCGCAGAACCGGCAGCCGAATCCGGGCTGGGGCGGGAAGTCGCCGGCCTTCACGCCTTGGTCCATCCGTACGATGCGCTCGGTGATCTCATCGGGGTCGGCGTCGGCCAGCTTGACGGGCCGGGAGACTTTGCCGGTCTTGGCCAGGTACCAGTCCCCGTTCGTGACGGGAGCCTCCTCGGGGTAGAGCTGGTTCACCGCGAGGCCGTAGACCCAGAGCTGGAACTTGCTCTTGGTGGAGCCGGTCTTGAGGTCCCGGACGCGTCGACTCATGTCCACGTTCAGGAGAACCTGGTCGATGAAGCCGCGGACCTTCACTCCCCCGAACTCGGCCATGAAGTAGAGCTCGACGGCCGGCGTGCCGTCCGCCACCTGCCAGACACCGTCCCTCTTGTGCTTCTTCGGATGCCACAGCACGGGCGCGTTCTCCTGGACGTACTCCACGTACTCACGTGTCTGGCGTGAGCCCGCCTCGTAACGCTCCTCCAGGTCGTCAGCGGCGGTTCCCTTGTTGGCCCTCATCCACCGCGCAATGTCGTTGAGCTTCCCCATGTCCCGGTTGATGCCGTCGCAGTACTCGTCCTGGAAGACCCTCACCACGTCGTCTACGGCCATCTCGCGCCCGGACTTCTCGAACTCTTCGGCGGCCGTGTGGAAGGAGGTCCCGTGGGTACTCCAGGCCGCGGGCCGGGGCTCCACCTTCTCCGCCCGCTTGAGCCAGCCCTTGTACGGGCATTCCTCGTACTCGGTGACCTGACTGACCGAGCGGGGCATTCCCGCCCAGCGCTCATAGTTCGCCTCTACGGTCACGCGTGCGCCTCCTGAAAGATTCCGAACTGAATAAATGATGTGGACCCCTTCATCCTGGGATGGGGCCATTCACAGATGTCGCTGTAGACGATGAAGCAGTCCTGCAACGGCCGCCCCATCCTCGCTTCGAGGAGGGCAAGCTGCTGCTGCTCGGCGGCCCCCATGTTGCTCCCGATGGTCACGGTCGTGATCTCTCCGTAGGCGACAGCGGTCGCCGTCACGATTCCGGACGCGGTTGTTTCCGCGGGCCGCCCCGACCACTGCTCGCACTGCGCAAAGGCAGCGACGATTTCAGCAGCCCGAACATGGACCTTCACGCCTTCGAAGGTTTCGAACACCATGCTCCTCTTTCACTTCCGACGGCACCGGCCGCCACGCCTTGAACCCTACAGGCGCAGGTCAGCTGAGTGTCACACTCCAACTGTGTTGACAGTCACAAATCGCACGCCTTCACGTAACGATGCGACCGATCCGTCAGTGTGACGATCCCCACGGCAGCGCAGACGCATATCTCTCCCCCCGGGGGCATGCACCCCCATAGCGGGCCGGCCGCTCAATGCGGCCCGACCCTCACCCCGACAGCAACTCCCCATGCACCGAACGGGAGTCAACCGCACGGCGCCGGGGCGCTTCCTTGATTCTTACCCATGCCGAACCGGAACGACGTTTCCGGAAGTCGCGCTCCATGAGTTACCTGCGTTACACCTTCGGCTGAGCACACAACCATCTCGCCCTCTCGCTCGTCTTCGCTAAAACGCCTACTCCGCGGCGGCCTCAACCTGCCCTCTCGGAGGCCAAAAATCCTGACCTGACTGTCAGACGGCTCCGGTAGGGTCTGGGTAAAGAAACGCAAAAGCGACTCACGGGAGAAAAAGCAAATGCAGGATGGTTTGGCAGGGAACTCTCACACCGACTCTGAATTCGGTGACGAGAATTCTGGTCTGCCACGGTTCTTGCGCGCATGGCGGGCGGCAGCAGGTCAGAAGATGGGCCTCCACAAGCCCATGCCGCAGGCTCTCGTGGCCCAACGCTGCGGCATGAGTGAGCGGTGGGTCAGGGACATGGAGAAGGGCTACATGCCCCGGCCCGACCGCGAGGCCATGGAGCGCCTGGCCGACGCGTTGCTCCTGGAGCCCGACCAGCGATTGACGCTCTTCCTCTACACCGTGGGCTGCACCCCGCCCGCAGGCGTGACGGCCATCCACGACTCTCCGGAGCACAGGGCCATACAGCTGGTTCTGGACCAGCAGGACCCCCGGCCGGCCTACGTCTCCGACGCCGACTGGAATGTCATCGCGTACAACCGGCCCATGGGTGACTGGTTCCCATGGGTGCGGGAAGAGGGCGCCAACCTGATGCACTGGGGGCTGATCAACCCCGAGTCCCGCGCCCAGCTCGTGAGCTGGGAGAGCCATGCCCGCGTGTACCTCAGCATGATCCGCCTGGAACTCGCCCGGAACCGCAGCACCAGCGTTCTGCCCCAGATTTTGGAGCAGGCCCTTGAGGACCCGCTGATCCGCGGCTACTGGGCAGAGGACACGACTGTGGTCGCCAACCGGGACGGCCATCACTTCCGGCTCCGCCTCCCCCGCTTCGACGGAGAGATCGACCTCATCTCCCAGGTCTTCATTCCCGCGCGCTTCGAGAACCTGCGCCTGGTCCTGCTCACCTGGCCCCACGAGGCGGAGAGCCCCACCGGCTTCATGGTCCCGCCCGTCATCGGCTGAACCTCACTCACACACAAGCGAGCCCGTAGAAATGAATGCATTCACCTTCCAGTGCCAGATTCGCTGGTCCGACATGGACGCGAACAATCACGTGAACAGCTCGGTCTACTCCCGGTACCTCGAAGAGACCCGTATGAACATGTTCGCGGACCTAGTACCGGAGGACCCGGAAGAGCGTCTGGCAGCCAACTTCTTCGTCAGCGAGCAGTCGATGAAGTTCATCCGGCCGCTCGTCTACAGCACGGCCCCCGTCACCATCACCGCACGGGTAACGGGGATGAAGGCCGTCTCCTTCACGCTCGACTGCGAGATTCACGATGCCGAGGCCACCTACGTCAAGGCCAGCACCCTCATGGCGGCCTTCGACTCGAAGGCCGGCCGGGTTCGAAGGCTGACGGACACCGAGCGGCGCTCCCTTGAGCGGTTCATGAACTAACTAACTGCACCGCTGTACGGCAGAGCAGAAACCCAACGGGCCCCCGGCACACACCCGGGGGCCCGCTGCCGTCCCTAAAGGCCGGCTCGTCTTATTCGTCGGCGAGGGTGATCGCGTTGAGGTGGTCACCCTCGGGAAGCTCGCGGTCCTTGGGCCACCGCACGATCAGCGCTCCATCCGCGTCGGTCCTGGGCTCCAGCACGAACCCGCCTGGCGCTTCGCGGTCGTACGTGACGATCAGGTTCTTCTCCCTGATCTTCTTCTCAAAGCGGGCCGCGGCCAACAGATGGCTCTCGTTGAGCTGGTCGTCACCAAGCGCCGCCCGCAGGTAGGCCCGAAGCTGCTTCGCCAAGTAGGTGTTGTGGTGCGAGCCCTTCTCCTTGGTCGTCAGCACGTCCCACGGGATCAGCTCTGTGATGACCGTCTTGGAGACCTGCCGCCGGTAGTACCCGCCCAAGGTGAGCGCCTTGTTCACGGCCTGGCCCGAGACGCCGTAGCGCTTCCCGACCTGCTCGTCGGTCAAGCCCTGCTGCGAGAGACGGATCAAGGTGTTGAGATCCGGCAGGAGCTTCTCCACAGCCTCGGCTCCTTCCATGTGACGTGCACCGAACGCGCTTACATGATCGAAGGTAACACTGGGATCGACTCGCGAAGCGCCAGAAAGTTGCATCACACTCCAACCTGAGAGGCATGTCACATCCCAACTCGAATGTTCGTTCGACCGAACGTCCGACAATACGTGCCTTGTGTCACATCCCCACTTGGCGGTGTCCGCTTGCCACCTCCCGGACACCGACATAGTTAGTGAGAAGAAGAAAGAAGAGTTAGTAAAAGCTGATTCATTCTCCATAAGAGACATCCTCTCTGACTTACAAGAGTCAGAGAGAGATTCCTTCCTGTCGGATCTCCTGTCGAATATTTCCAGTAGAGATCCAGGAAGGCATTGGCCCCGGAGCCAGATCAGAAACCTCCGGGGCCTCTCATTCAACCGGCCGAGGGTGATCGCCTTGAGTCGGCCAAGGCAAGGTAGCTCCTTGCCGGCGTGGTGGTGTACGGCTGCACCCCGACAATAGGGGCTTTGAAAGCCCCGACGATAGGAAGACCGGGTTCAACTCCCGGCCAGCGCACGAGCGGTACGGAGTCCTGACAGGGAAACCCGGCGTTGTCAGGCCCTCGCAAGGGAGCGGCCCCGAAAGGGGCAGCGGTTCAAATCCGCCCTACCGCCATACAAGTTCACAGAGGAGGACCAATTCCGAGAGCCAAACAGATTTGCCTCATGAGCGGGTGTACCTCTGTGACCATCCGTTCCGGACGGTGTGAGGACCATGCTCCCCCGGCTCGCAGGAGTTGGGACCGGCCTTCGGCCCGCAACCAGAGCCGTCCAGGTGACTGGTCGTCCCGCAGGGCGAAGGTCCTGACCCGTGACCGGTTCACCTGTCAGAAGTGCGGCACGCGCGAAAACCTCCAGGTGGACCACCTCATCCCCGTCTCTCGGGGCGGGAGTTGGGAACTGGACAACCTCTGGACGCTGTGTGGCCGCTGCCACGCGCTCAAGACCTACTACGCAGACCGAGGCTGAGCCCGGTTAGTTCATGCATGGAGCCGTGATGTGATGACCGACCCCCAACCGTGGGACGCCTGGGCCGATGACCGCGACCAGGAGTACGCCCCGTACCGAGGACACCAGCCCTCGAAGGCCGCGGCGAAGCGGCGGTGGCACCAGGACGCGAGGACCGAACTGAACGAGCTCGGCGAGCTGTACGGGGTCTCACCCGACGTGGCGAACGGGGCGATCTGATGCCGGCCCGGCGCGGGCCTGCCCCGAATCCCAGCTCCGCCCGAAGGAACACGGATCACGCCCTGGGCGAGCGCAAGCTGTCCGGTCAGACCGGTACAGGCCGTGAACTCCCCAAGGCCCTCGGTATCACCACCTCCGGTGCCAAGCGCTTCTGGAAGACGTGGGCCTCGGCTCCACAGACCGAGGACTGGATGGACACCGACTGGGCCGAGCTGGAGATCGTCACGAAAATCGTGGACGCCTTCTACCTCGGAGACATGAAGCTCGCCGGGGAGATCCGTCAGCGCGTGGGCAAGTGGGGCGCCACCACCGAGGACCGGGCCCGACTCCGGATGTCCTTCGACAAGCAGGACCAGGCCGAGGCCGCGGGGCCGTCCGAGACCGATTCGCACGCAGACATGGATGCGGAGCTGTTCAAGCTCCTGAGTGAGGGTTGAGCACAGTTCTCCCCTGATCCCGAGAGGAGTTCAGATGCAGACCGGAAACCTCCCCAAGGGTGTGCCGGCCCCTCACGAAACTCTCGGCTACGGCATCATCCGGTGGGCCCAGACCTACATCGTGCAGCCCGATGGAGAGAGCGCGGGCGAGAGCTGGAAGTTCACGAACGAACAGCTCCGCTTCGTCCTCTGGCTCTACGCGATCAACCCGGACGGGACCTGGAAGTACTCGGCGGGCACCTTGCGACGCGCAAAAGGGTGGGGGAAGACGCCCCTGCTCGCCGCGTTGGCGATCGTAGAGTTCATCGGCCCCTGCCGGTTCAGCCACTTTGACGAGCACGGTCTTCCTGTCGGTAAGCGTGTCCCCCTGCCCGTCGTGCAGCTCGGCGCGACCGCGCTGGACCAGACACAGCAGACCCTCGACATGATTCGAGGAATGCTGTCCGAGTCCCCGGCCGAGAAGGAATACGGCCTGGAAATCTCGAAGTCGATGGTCCAGTTCAAGTCCGGCAAGCCGGGGTCGATCACCCCGAAGGCGACCAGTGGCCGCACGAACGAGGGAAATCGCCCAACCTTTGTCCGGGCCCCGGTGGATTGATTCTGCTGGGGCCCGGACGATGGGTGATTCATCGTTATGGACGAGGTACACCACTGGGTGTCCTCGAACGGCGGCCCTGACTTCTACCAGGTCCTCAAGCGCAACGTCGAGAAGACGACGAAGGCCGGCTCCCGCTGGGTGACAACGACCAATGCGTTCAACCCGAACGAAGACAGTGTTGCGCAGATCATCTTCGAGTCCGACATGGTGGCCAAGGGCTACTGGCTCTACGACTGCCTCGAAGGCTCTCTCGAAGTAGAAGAGATCCGTGACGGGGAGAAAATATCCGCAGCTCTGCGGGAAGCGTACGGAGATGCCCACTGGGCTGATATCGAAGGTCTGACGAAGACGATCCTCTACGACCGCACGACTCCCGATTCGACATACTTCCGCTTCTTCTTCAACCAGATTGCCGAATCAAGTGACGGTTGGATGTCGAAGGCCGAGTGGGACGCCTGCGAAGCCGAGAACGACATCGAGGCTGGCGAACAGATAGCAATCGGTTTCGATGGGAGCGTCCGAGGCGACGGAACTGCTTTGGTCGGCGTCAGATTGCGCGATGCCAAGCTGTTCGTCCTCGGCAAGTGGTTGCGCCCTGAGCACGCGAAGGACGACTGGGAAGTCGATGTCCTCTCGGTCGAGGCCGCCGTCAAGCGGGCCTTCAAAACGTATCGCGTGGAATGGATGTACGCCGACCCTCCGTGGTGGCAGGAAAATATTGGCCGCTGGGCTGTCGAGTGGGGCGACGATTTCGTTTTCGAATTCTGGACCAATAAGCCCACCCGCATGGTTCAGGCCGTCGAGCGATTCCGTACCGCTGTCATGGTCAGCGACCTCTCGCATGTTGGCGATCCCGAAATGACTCGCCATGTCCTCAACGCCGTTGTCCGTGAAGTTCCTCAAGGTGACCTGATCGTCAAGGACTCACCTCGATCCAAACGCAAAATCGATATCGCGGTGGCCGCCGTACTTGCACTTGAAGCACGCGCGGACGCGATTGCGGATGGACGTCTCCAGATCAAACGGAGGCGAGTAGTCGGTTTCTGAGCCCCGCTCGAAAGGGGCCCGGATGGTAGCTGCTCTTGATAAGTCGATAGGCCAGGAAGGCGTCATGTCGCCTCCGTCCACACCGCAGATGTGGATGGACTACCTGTCATCGAAGCTTTCCTCCCGGTCTGGTCGCTTCAAACGATTCGGGGAATATTACGACGGCAAGCATCAGAAAATGCTCTTCTCTCAGTCGAAGTATCGGACTGAGTTTGCCCACGTCTTCGACCGCTGGAACGACAACTTCTGCGGGTTGGTAATCGACTCGGTTAACGAGCGCATGTTCATCGACGGCTTCCGGCTCTCGAAGGAACCGGGCGAAGATGACCTGGCCCGCGAGATCTGGCAGCGAAACGGGATGGACGCGGCATCCAACTCCGCCCACCTGGACGCCATGATCCAGGGAGCCGCCTACGCGGTCATCTGGGGCGACGAGGCCGGCAAGGCCGTGATCTCCGTCGAGTCCGCTGAGCACGTCGTAGTGCAGTACAAGCCGGGCTCGCGCAACGAGATCGAGGCCGCGGCGAAGTTCTACGTCGATGACTGGGGCCGCCAGTTCTGCACTCTGTGGCTCGCGAAGTCGGTTCATGTCGGCAACTGGAAGATCGGTGGCTACACCATCGACGGGCCGGCCAAGCCGAACCCGCTTGGCGTCGTACCCGTCGTTCCCATCCAGAACCGGGCTCGACTCGTTGGCGAACCTATGTCGGATCTGGCCACGGTCATACCGATTCAGGATGCAATCAATAAGACCGTCTCAGACTCTCTCGTCGCATCTGAATACGCTGCCTGGCCCCAGCGATACGTGACCGGTCTGGAGATTCAGGAAGACGAGAACGGCCACCCGATCGAGCCTTTCAAGGTCGCCGTGGACAAGCTCCTCCAGGCCGAGGACCCAGCCGCCAGCTTCGGCCAATTCGAAGCCGCGAATCTCTCGAACTATGTCGACCTCGTGGACATGCTGACCATGCACATGGCGAGTATCGCGAGGGTGCCATTCCATTACATGCTCAAGGGCGGGCAGCCCCCCAGCGGCGACGCGATCACTTCGGCCGAAGCCGGTCTGGTGTCGAAGACCCGAGAGCGGATGCTTCACTTCGGTGAATCATGGGAGCGAACCATGCGGCTCGCCATCGCCGTCGAGAACGGCGGAAAGCTACGCGAGGAGTACGAGGCCGCGGAGGTTATCTGGCGCGATCCGGAGAACCGGACCGAGGCTCAGCACATTGACGCTCTTCTCAAGCTCCAGCAGCTCAACGTTCCGAAGCAGCAGCTCTGGCAGGATGCCGGTTACACCCCCTCTCAGATCTCGCGCTTTGATCAGCTCCTTGAAGAGGAAGCCAAGATCGAAATGGAACGGGCCGACAAGTATCAGACTGATGCTCAGAAGCAGGAGCTTGCCATCGCCCAGCAGGGCGCCGACGACAAGTCGACCGTCTCGGGGGCGAAGGCCAAGGCGAGTGCCATGAAGCCAGCGCAGGGCAACTCCGGTAACGCGAATCGTCAGCGCTTCGAGAAGAAGTAGAAGAAACGTTCCACCGACCGTTGCCGAAATGGCGACTGTCCCCTATCCGAAATGGATGATCACATGAGCGACGACCAGACGACTCCGGGCCTCGCCGATCCCGCCGGTACAAGCGGCGGCGCGTTTCAGGCTGAGATCGACAAGTGGAAGGCCCTGTCCCGCAAGAATGAGGAGCGCTTTAAGCAGGCGTCCACAGAGCTTGAGGGATACCGCCAGTCCCAGACGTCCGACACGGAGAAGGCCATCCAGGCCGCTCGGGCGGAAGCCCGAAACGCTGCTCTTTCCGAGGTGAGTACCAAGCTCATCAGCGCAGAGCTTCGCGCGGCCTCCTCGGCGGCCGGCGTCACTCTTCCCGGCGCCGACTATCTGAACCTGGATTCATTCCTCGGCGAGGATGGAAACCCGGACCCGGCGCGTATCGAGGCATTCGTGTCGTCTCTTCCCAAGCCGAGTACCGCGCAGCCTTACGCGCAGGATCTCGGCCTTGGTCGTCAGGGGAGCCCGGCCGCCGGCCAGCTCACTCGTGAGGACCTTTCCCGCATGTCTCCGAGGGAGATCAACGAGGCCCGCAAGGCGGGTAAGTGCGACGCCCTCATGCGAGGCGAAATCTAAGCACGTTCCTATTTTTGCGCTCAAGGTTGGAGTGTGACAATTGGGCCGTGCTTTTCACTAAGGAAACTATATGGCTGGTAACGACTTCACCACGCAGGCTGCTTCTGGTCTTCTGACCGGCGGCCCTGCCGGCCAGGACCCGACCCTTAAGGGTCATGGAGTCTTCGTCCCGGAGCTCTGGACTGCCCAGCTCCTCCAGGACCTTGAGGACAACCTGATTCTGGGCTCCGCTGAGATCACCAACCGGAACTACGAAGGTGAGTTCCGACGCGAGGGTGATCGCGTTCGCATCCCTCACTTCATCGACACCGTTGAGGACAAGGGTCTGGTGAAGGCTTACGGCGAGATCGGCGACAAGGACCACGCGGCCCTTGAGTACATTCCGATGACCGTGGGCAAGGGTTCCTCGTTCCACATCGAGATCGACGCCCTTCACCAGCTCCAGACGAAGAGCGGCATCGACCTCATGTCGGAGCTGGTCCGTCAGCGTGGCCGCCAGGCGGCCGTCTCCATCGACCGGATGCTGGCCCAGACTCTCACCGCGGCCGTCGTGGGCAAGGACCTGAACGGCGCGGAAACGATGCCGACCGACGCGTCCACTCTGCCCGCCCTCCACGGCAAGATCGACACGGTTGCCCCGAACGCTCTGGACTCCGAGGTCATCGGTGTCTACGACTACGTGGTGGCGATGCTGGAGAACCTGGACCTCAAGAATGCTCCCGACTCCCGGTACCTGTTCATCTCGCCGCGTCTACGGTCGCTGCTCCTGCGCGATCCGAAGTTCATCGACGCCGCCCACTTCGGTGGCGGCGCGGTCATGCCGTCCGGTGCCATCGGCACGATTCTCGGCATCCCCGTCCAGGTCTCGAACACCCTGGGCAAGGAGCGGCCCGGCGAGGCCAAGTTCGTCAAGGGCCGTCGCCACGACGCCCTCAACGCCATCGACATGTTCATGGGCTCCACCTCGGCCACCAGCCTCGTCATCCCGTTCGCGCAGATGGAGGCGTACAAGCCGGAGAAGTCCTTCACGGACGCCATCAAGAGCCGTGTGATCTACGACGCCAAGGTGATCCGGCCGGAGCAGCTTCTCGTTGCCACGGGGGTCGAGAAGGCGATTGTCGACCACAACAAGGTGGCCGTGGAGAAGAACCGGACCGTGGCCGTGCAGGCGGCCAAGTAACCCCCCTTTTTTGTGCCCAAAGTTGGGATGTGACAGATGGGTATCACCGTAGGCGACATCTCTGTCCGCCTGGGGCGCACGGTCGGGGACGATGAGAAGCCGAGGGTGGAGGCGTTCATTGAGGATGCCTCCGCCCTCGTGCGGGATCACTGCGGTAGCGGTTACGCGGAGACCCCGGGCATCAAGGCAGTGATCTGCGCCGAGGTCATCCGATGGCTTGCCGTCGCTCCGGGCATCGTCTCGGAACGCGTCGGGGACATCGCGGTCGAGTTCGGATCGTCCGCGACCACTCAGTCCCTCTCCCCTGCGGCCAGAACTTCCCTCAAGAGGTACCGCAGAAAGCTCGCCTCGATCTCCCTGATCCGGGAGGCGGAGTGAGGAACCTGTTCAGTGATGAGGTCCTGATTTTCCGCGCCGGCCTGACCGACACGGCCTACGGGAGGAAGCGGGACTGGGACCACGCGAGCGTGGTGTTCAAGGGGCTCGGTAACGTCCAGCCCGACCGCTCCTTCGAGGTCCGTTCCCCGGAACGGGAGACCGCTCAGGAACGGGTCTTGGTGTACCTGCCCTTCGGGGCCGACGTGGGTTCCGCGGACCGGCTCCGCTTCGGATCGCAGCTGTACGAGGTGGACGGCGTTCCCTCGCCGTGGGGGCACGGCTCCCTGCGTCACGTACGCGCTCGGGCCTGGCGGGTGGAGCACTGATGGCCGCCCGTGTCCGCCTGGTCCTCGATGAGACCGCCGTGCATCGACTCATGTCCTCGACCGAGACGGCCCGGATGCTCGCCCAGAAGGCTTCGGCCATCGCGGCGAGTGCGCGCGGATCTGCTCCGAAGAACCGCAGGGGCTCGTGGAACATGTACGCCCTCTCCCTCTCCGTCACCGCGTACGAGGTCGAGGGGATAATTCATTCAGCGGTTCAGGCAGACAGACACGCCCTCCTCATCGAGTACGGCTGGCGGGACAAGAGCGGTCGACGCCATCCCGGTAGCCACACCTTGAAGGACGCCCTTATGAAGGAGCGTGAGAGCTGATGTGCCTCGACCCCGTGTCGGTGGTCTTCGACTACCTCAAGGGCCTGAATGAACTAACCAACTTCGTGACCGGCGACCTGGTGGGCCGCGAGCCGGGAGACACGACGATCTACCTGGAGCACGCCGGAGGGCACCGGGTGGTCCGGGCCCGCATGGACCGGGCCGACATTACGTACCAGGTGTACGCGAAGGACCGGGCCGAGGCCGCGGCCGTCGCCTACCGGGTCCGCGAGCAGCTACTTGAGGATCTGCCGGCCCGCGTGGTGGGTGACGCCCTGGTGCTCGACGTGGACGAGGCGATCAGCCCGCGCTACTTCCCCGACGCGACGTCCCGGGAACACACCTATCAGGGCGAAGTGATCCTCTTCCTTACCGACGCGTAAGTCTGCGTACGGCCTCTCTTTTTTTGTCCTCGAAGTTGGAACGTGACATTTACGCCAGCTTCCCAGCCCCCTGCCCGGGGGCTTTTTTCATGCCCACTCACAGGAGGCCCCATGGCTGAGAACTCCGGCAATTCCAAGAAGATCCGCTTCGCGCCCTCGGGTGAGATCTACGTCGCGCCGGCCGAACGGGTCGCGAGCATCCTGCCCCGGGACACCGTCCCCTTCACTGCGGACGGCGACTTCCGTGCCCTGGGCTACGTGGACGAGGGCGGCGTGACCATCACCCCGTCCATCGAGACCGACCCGGTCAACGTCTGGCAGTCCGCGGTACCCGTCCTCTACAACGTGAAGAGCGCGTCCTTCCAGGTCAAGGCAACCCTGATGGAAACGAACCAGCTCACCACCGAGCTGTTCTTCGGAGCCAAGTGGGTACCGGCCACCGACAAGGAGGGCAAGGTCATCGCGGGCACCTACCGCCTCGACCTCAAGTCCACTCCCGAGCTTTCCGAACTCGCACTCGTCGTGGACTGGTCGCAGACCGTGGGCGGTCTGCCGGTCCGATACCGCTGCGTCATCGGCCGCGCCATGATTTCGGACCGTGGTGCGATTCAGCTCCAGCGCGCCGAGAACGGCAAGTTCGAGTTGACCATTGACGCCCTGGACCGTTCCGGAAACCTCGGCTACGTCCTCACCGACGACCAGGTCATCGACGGCCCCGTCGAGGTGGCGACCAAGGTCACCCTCCAGCCGGGGATCGTTGAGCAGAGCGGCCACTTCGATGTGGTCGGCCAGGGCTTCCCCAAGGGCGAGGCCGTCACCCTGACGTTCTCCTCCGAGACCGGCAAGTTCACCCGGACGGCCAAGGTAATCGAGGAGAACGGCGCCTTCGTCGTACCGGTCACCGTCGCGACGGATACCCCGATCGGTCAGTACACCGTCAAGGCCAGCGCCGGATCGGTCGTCAACGTGGAGGCCATCGGCAGGCTGACCGTGAATGCCAAGCAGGCGGAGCCCGGCAAGTAGCGGAAACGTTTCCCCGTGGCGGGGAGGGATAAATCCCCGCCCCCTTCTCATCATCCCCACACGTAATCCCAGGAGTTCCCATGGCCACTGCCAAGAAGACCACGACCGCCGCCAAGTCCGCCGAGGCGAAGGACGAGGACACCGCCTTCGAGTTCAAGGGCGAGCAGTTCCTCATCAAGTCCCCCATGAATCTTCCGGACGAGGTCCTGGACGTGATCGAGGAGGGCGCCGGTGAGCGTGCCATCACGCGAGCCATCGTCGGCCCGGAGCAGTGGGCCACGTACCGGGCCCTGCGCTGCACCATCGGCGAGTTCAACGAGTTCCTGGAGAAGGTCACCGAGGCCGCGGGCTTCGGTGAGCCGGGAAACTGATACAGACCGCCCGCATCCTGCATGAGTACAGCGATCCCCTTGAAGCCGACCTTCTGTCGCACTTCGGGGTTGACCTGCTCGACCTGTGGTCCGGGCGGCTGTCTCTACGCCGTGTCCATGTCCTGATCCAGGCTCTCTTCAAGAGACCCGGAGAGTCACTGCTTCTCATCGAGATCGATGACGCAACGTCCTGGACCGAGACCAATCACATTCTTGCCCGGATCTCCGATGGTCTCGAACTTTCGAACTATCTCTTCATCAAGGCCAACTCAGGCGAGGACGACGACCTCGCGCCCCCGGAGCCACTTCCCCGCCCAGGGCGGGTTGCAGAGAAGCCGAAGCCTCGCGAGTTCGCCTCCGGCGATGACGTGGCTTCGTTCTTCGACACCTTCGGCAACCCCTAGGAGGCTGCATGGCTACGCGAGGAAGGGCGCCGGTCAAGGTCGGCGCCGGTTACATCGAGATATACCCGGAGCTGTCGAAGACTGCGATGTCCCGGCTGCGCACGGACGTCACCACCCAGTTGACCGCGATGGGGAAGGCCGGCGCCGCCGCGTTCTCCAAGGGCCTGACGGGCGGCTTCCAAGGGATCGCAACGGCCACCTCAAAGGCGGCGAAGCAGGCCGGGAAGGCGACCGAGAAGGAAGCCCTCGACACCTCGAACAAGCTTCGGCAGATCGAGCGGTCCCTGACCCGTTTCCACGGCGAGGAGGCCGGAAGCCAGTTCCGTACCTACCGGAATCTGGCAAGGCAGCGCGAGCAGCTCGAAGAGGGAACGTCGCGGGTAACCCGGCAGGCGATTTCCGATACCGTCCGTGCGAACCGTCAGGTCACGCAGGACACGATCCGCCAGGCCCGTGAAGAGCAGGAACAGAAGGCACGTCTCCAGCGCGAAGCTTTGGCGGAGACCCGCCGACGCATCCAGGCGGAGCGGACCGAGGAACGGGCCTTGGCCCGCGACATTATCCAGGTCAAGCGCGAGCTGGCCGCTGCGGCTCGGCAGGCCGCTGCTGAGCAGAGGGCCGCCCAACAGGAGCTGGCCGCCGCCGTGCGCCGCAGGCTCGCCGAAGAGCGCGCAGCCAACCAGGCCCGGATGGGATTCCTGCGTGACGAGCTGCGGGGCCTCCAGCAGACCCGCTCGGCGTACGCCGACACGATCACCAGCAACCGCCGACAAATTGCCACCTGGGACCGGGAGCACCGCGCGTCCACGCGGTCCGCAGGAGAGCAGTGGAAGTCCCTCTCGCAGTCCACGGAGACCTACGGTCAGAACCTTGAGCAGGTCGGCCGGAGCATCACGCAGAACCTCGTGGCGCCTCTGGCCATCGCTGCCGGGTACGTCACCAAGATCGGTGCCACGAGCGCCGACATGCAGTTCTACTCCTCGGAGGGCCTGAACCGGGCCGGCTTCGATCAGAAGGAAGTAGCCAAGGGCCTCCAGGCCATCCAGGACTTCGCGGTTCACACCCCGTTCTCCCTGGAGGACATGACCGACAAGTTCTCCCAGGTTGCCCGCAACTTCGAGTCCTACGGCAACTCGACTTCGGATTCCCTCAAGAAGTCCGGACTGCTGATCAAGGGCATCGCGGACTACGCGGCCTCCTTCGGTGTCACCAGTCCGGAGAAGGTCAAGGGCGGCATGATGGCCGCCGACATGATGATGGACCAGGGCAAGCTGTCCACCCGGTACCTTCGTCAGTTCGTCCGAGGCACCGGTATCCCGATGAACGAACTCGGCAAGATCGCCGGGTACAAGGGTGGTCCCGACTTCCTCAAGGAGGTCCAGGACCCCAAGGGCGGTGTGAACTCCAAGGAGTTCTTCGACAAGTTCATCAAGGCATATCAGACGGCTCCCGGCGTCAAGGGTTCCGCGGAAGCTCTCGGTACCGGCTCCATCGGCGGACACTTCACGTCCGTCAAGGAGCAGATGCAACTGACCCTCGGCAAGCTCTTCGGTGGCTTCTCTGAGGAGACCGGAAAGTTCGAGTGGACCGAGCTTGGAAAGAACACGCACAAGCTCGCAGACAGGCTCCAGGACCTCGTTGAGGACCCGGACTTCCAGAAGCTCGCAGGTGGCCTGTCCGGCAACCTGATCAAGGCCCTGAACCTCCTCTTGGGCGGTGTCGAGAAGACACAGGAGTTCCTGAACGACCATCCCTGGCTCAAGGATCTCGTGGCCAAGGGCGTCAAGGTCGTCGCGGTGCTGGGGCCGCTGGCCATCGCCATCGGCCTGGCCACCAAGGTTCTCGGCAAGGTGGGAAAATCGTTCCTCCCGCTGATGAAGCTGACCGGTGGTCTGGCGAAGGGGGTACGCGGCGGCTACCGCACCGCGAACCAGTTCCTCTCCGGCGTCGCAGCCGGGAGGGGCAACTTCCGCGAGGCGTACCAGGCTCGACGTGCCGAGAACCACGACGGAGACGACCGCTCCCTTGCTCGGCGCGGTGTGGACCGCATGCGGGGGCAGGACAGTCGTTCCACCCGCCTGACGGTGGAGACGAGCGACGCCGAGAACGCGCTTCGGCAGGTGGATCAGCGAATCCAGCAGATCCAGAGCCGGATCTACAACCTCAACCGGGAACGGCTGAACTCGCTCGCCAACGAGCTGGGCGGCGAGGCCGGCACGAGTGTCCGCGGTGGCGCTCAGGGCGCTGACCGTGAGATCGATCAGGCCCGCCTGTCGGTACGGGAACTGAACCAGGCCCCGCTGGCCGAACTGGGTCAGCGACTCCTCTCCGTCAAGGAGAAGGCCGAGACGGCACAGTCCGGCATCAAGCAGGTCCGCCAGGCCGTGAGCGACCTCAATGACGGCAAGCTCGGCATGGTCCGTCAGCAGGTCGAATTCTTGAAGGAGAAGGCCGAGACCGCGAAGCGGTACATCGCGCAGGTGGCTTCCGCCGTACAAGACCTCAACGGCCGTTCCCTGGACAGTCTCCGCGCGAAGTTCTCCTCGAACCTCACCCCCGCGATCAGGGAGTCCCAGTCGGAGGCCAAGGGCCTCAACGACAGGATCAAGGACATCAACGGCCGCGCGCTGGGGCAGATCACCGGCAAGGTCCGCACCCTTCGTGACGCGCTCGACCAGGCCGAGAACAAGGCCGGTGGCCTCGGCGGCAAGCTCGGCTCCGTCAACGAGCTCACTGGCTTCGGCGGAGGCGGCAACGGCAAGAACAAGGGCAAGGGGCACGCTCTCGGTGGCATCATCCCCGGCTACGCGCCGGGGGTGGACAACTACCACGCGATCCTCTCCCCGGGTGAGGCAGTGCTTCGCCCCGAGGTCGCCAACGCCCTCGGCTCCGACACCATCAACGGATGGAACTCGGCCGCCGCCCGAGGCCGCATCACGCGGCACGCGAAGGGCAAGGCCGGTAAGGACTCCTCGAAGTCCGGGACATGGCCGCTCAGCATCCTGGAAGAGCTGTACGACATCGTGAACGTTGGCCCCGGAATCGGGGCTTTCGCTGGCGGTATCGGCATGGCCGGCGCCGGACAGTCGATCGGTGGCGAGACAGGTTCGAACGTCCGCCGCTGGGGTGCCCAGGCAGGCGGCGACGGCGCCGGCCGGTTGGTGAACGACCGCTTCGACAAGATGAAGGACTTCGTCCTTGAACGGGTTCCCTCGTTCCTGACGAAGGCGCCTACCGGTATCGGAAACCTTATCGGTATCGCCGCAGGCGGTATCGCGCCGACTGCCGGTCAGCTTTTCTGGGACGACGTTTGGAAAGGCGACGGAAACGTCCTCCAGCGCGGCGGTAACTTCATGACCGACATGGTGAAGGCCATCCCGCAAATCCTCAAGGATCTTGTATCGAACGTTTGGGATTCCGGCGCCGAAATCCTGGGAGCCTTGAAGGATGCCATCAGCGATCCGGTTGGTTTCTTCGAAGATGCCCTGTCGTCCGTGAAGTCGATGTTCCAAGGCATGGTTGATCAGGTCAAGGAAATGGTTCGCCTGCTCCAAGAGATCTGGTCAAATCCGTCCGAGTACGCGGAAGAGGTCTTCGACAACTTCGTCGTACGGGTCCAGGAACTGATGCCCAACACGAAGGGCCTCTTCCAGTTCGCGGACGGCGGGATCGTCCCTGGCTACTCGCCGGGCAACGACCGCGTTCACGCGATGCTCTCGCCCGGCGAAGCCGTACTGCGGCCGGAGGCGGCCCGATTCCTCGGCCACGCAGCCATTCAGCGACTCAATGCGGGTGCCAAGTCCGGCTCGCTCGGCGGTCAGGTCCAGCAGGGCGGGGGCCAGGCCGTCACGCTCCTTCCCGACGCGAAGGCGTACGAGGAGGCTGTAGCCGCGATCGTCGCGTCCCTGGAAGACCTCACGAAGGCCGTGACGGCTCATCGTTCAGCGTCGGTCTCCGAGTGGGACCAGGTGGCGGACAAGGTCCGCACGGCCGTCGATGGCACCATCACTCCGGCTCAGGCCCGATGGGCCCAGCACATGTCCGGGCCCCTGGCCCAGACGGAGCGGGTCTTCCAGTCCACGAACCAGGGTGTCTGGGGCAGCGTCGCCGCCCAGGTCTCCTCGTCGGTCTCCGACGTGTCCGGCTCCCTGACACGGCTCCGCGGCAACGTAGACGCGACCAAGCGGTTCTTCGAGACCTCCGGGTCTCAGATTCGGACCGCGTGGGGTCAGGCCATGTCGTACGTGGACTCGTCCACCAGGAGCACAGTCAGCGGTCCCTACAACCGGGGCACCGTGCCGATGATGTCGGCCATGGCCAAGCTCGCCGGTACAGGGGCTCCCCTGTCCCCGGTGCAGTTCTCGACCGGCGGCATCGTGCCGGGCTACCAGCCTGGCGTCGACACCGTTCCGGCCATCCTGTCGAAGGGCGAGGGAATCCTCCGCCCCGAGGTCGTTCGCTCCCTCGGACCGGACACCATCCTCCGCTGGAACGAGCAGGCCCGAAAGGGCGGCCACGTCTACGCGAAGGGCGGGATTGTCGGCCAGACCGCGTTCACCGGCCCGACCGGTGCGGACTGGGTGGGCAAGCACAAGGACGACGACTTCGACGGTTACACCTCCGCCCTCAAGGCCGGATGGTCGTCGGTCGTCAAGCCGATGCTCGACACCGTGACCCGCACCTTCGGTGTCCCTGGGGACCTCAACTCCAAGGGCTTCGAGAAGGCACAGCCGTGGGCACAGACCTGGACCAAGTGGGTCGATGACCACACCTCCGGGGGTGGCGGTGCGGCCGTCAAGGTCGCCCTGGACGAGTACCGCACCGAGGCCCCGATGGTGGGCGGCTCCAAGTACACCGCCGGAGCCACCGAGGCATGGTGCGCCGACTTCATCTCCTACGTGGTCGACAAGGCCGGGGCCAACGCCGCATACGGAAACAGCCCCCACGGGGCACCACGGAATCGGTGGCCGGCTGTGGCCACCTGGAACGGCGCCATGCGCCGAGTACCCGTTTCCCATTCCCAGCCCGGCGACCTGATGACCTACCAGGGCGACGGACACATCAACATCAAGACGGGGCTGGACGAGACGGTCGGCGGCAACGAATCGAACTCGTTGAAGCGCAGTCGGGGCTACTGGCGCAATGCGACAGCGGCCCTGCGCCCCACGGGTGGAGTCGCCTCGGCTGACGGCCCCGTGCTGAACGCTTGGCCGGGCTCGATCCCGAAGTTCACCGGCACCCTTGGGGGCGGCGTGGACTCCGCGATCGGCCAGTACATCGCACAGGCGATGGGGCTGACCAGCGTTAGCGGGCCGAAGTGGTCGGACGGCCTTGCGACGATCATCCGCCGAGAGTCCGGCGGCAACGTCCGGGCCGTGAACAACTCGGACTCCAACGCCAAGGCCGGTACCCCTTCCAAGGGCCTTGCTCAGGTGATCGATCCGACGTTCCGCGCCTATCACCAGGCCGGCACCTCGTGGGACATCTTCGATCCGGTCGCGAACATCTCCGCCGCGATCAACTACATCAAGTCCCGGTACGGCGATATCTCACGGGTCCAGCAGGCCGACCCCAGCAAGCCTCCCAAGGGCTACTGGACCGGTACACCGTACGCGTCTCCGGGCCTCGCCCTGGTGGGTGAACGAGGTCCCGAGCTGGTCAATTTCCGTGGCGGAGAGAGGGTCTACAACAACGGCGATACCCGAGACCTTCTCGGTAACCGATACGAAATCCACATCCACGAAGCCAAGGCCGAGGACACCACTCAGGCAGTGATTCGCGGACTTCAATACGTGGAGACCATGTACGGAATATAGCGGGAACGAAAGCCCCGGCCGGTGTGGCCGGGGTTTTCGCTTGCCCTGAAACAAATGAGGTGCGCTATGCCAATTCCGGGATACAGGCAACCCAAATGGGAAGAGAACATACCCGTTGTCGGGAAGCCCCCGTCCCCGGATGTCTGGGGGCACACCAACGTCACGATCACCGGGCACAGCGGTACGGGAGAGACCATCTCCCTGACCGGCTTCTCCGGCCGGGCCTGGCCGGCCATCTTCCTCCAAGACGGCGCGCAGGGGCTCGACATGCCGCCCATGGAAGTCTTCTCCGACACGAGCCCCAACCTCGACGGCGGGTCCTTCCGGTCCACGAAGGCCGCAGCCAGAGAGATCATGCTTCCGCTCTACCTGTACGGCGTGGACCGCAGGACCCTCCTCCGGTTGAAGCGGAACCTCACCCGGACCTTGAACCCAAAGAACGGGCACTGCGTACTCCGCTTTACCGAGGGCGACGGCACGTCCCGCTACATCACCGCCTACTACAAGGGCGGCATGGAGGGCAAGGAAGGGCCCGATGACGCCGGGTTCACCTGGTGCCGGTACGGCGTCCAACTGACGGCCTTCGACCCGTGGTTCTACGGAACCAACGAGGTCATGGCCGAGTGGAAGACCGGAGCGGGGAAGGTCTTCCTCAAGGGACCGGGCAAGCCCTTCCTACCCATGGAGATAAGCCGGGGCACGATCACCTCCTCCGGCGTACCGGTCAGCAATCCGGGCGATGTCGAATGCTGGCCTGTGTGGGAACTCGTAGGCCCCATCCGGTCCTTCACCATCTCCAACGAGGCCGGGCAGAAGTTCGGCATCAACAAGGGTGACGGTACCAAGGACATCATCGCCGGAGGCGAGACCCTGACCGTCGACACTCGTCCCGGATACAAGACGGTCCGCAGTAGCACAGGTAAGAACTTCTGGCCCGATCTCGACAAAAGCCCGTCTCTGTTCTCGATTCCGTCCGGTGAATCCAAGGTCAGCGTGAAGATGAACCCGGGGGCATCCAGTGCGGCACTCCGCCTCCGGATGCTCCCTCGATACGAAAGCTACTGACCATGGGATACCGCATTGAGGTCCGCGACAGGAATCTGAACCGAATAGGCGAGCTGGACACGTGGATGAAAATGGACCTGGTCATCCGCCTCAACCGGGCAGGCTCCTGGCAGCTCCTCGTACGTGATGAGACCCCGCAGACGAAGCTCCTGGAGAAGGGCGGGGGCATCGCCGTCTGGATGGACGAACGCCCCGACAAGCCGATCTTCTCCGGTCAGATCGACACCTTCCAGAAGTACTGGACGACCGAACAGCACACCGGAGTTGGGTCCGTCTACGTCGGAGGGAAGTGCGACAACAAGATTCCCTACGGGTACCTTGCCCTCCCCGGCACGACCGGCGAGGGCGAAGCCCGCCGGGTCCTTCCCGTCGATGAGCAGTGGAAGGGCGAGGACCGCCGGACCTACGGGTTCGAGGCCGGCCAAGCACTGTGGGTCGAGTACGACTTCGCCTTCGGCAACCGCGGCCTGCCCGGCCGCAGGGTCCCCGGAGTGGACATGGGGCCGAAACCCACCACGCCCGGCACTCCCCCAAAGGTCGGCAAGCCGATCGGTGGGACGCTCCGCTACGACTCGATCGGCACCCTCGCGGAGAACTGGACCAAGGAAGGCGACATCGCCTACCAGTTCCTCTGGAACCCCGACACGCGAAAGATCGAACTAACCGTCTTCGCGCCTGCCGACAAGTCGATGGACGTCCGCTTCTCGCCCGAGCTGGGGAACCTGCGCGAGTACATCGCGACGCTGACGGCGCCCCGCGTCACGCGGGTGGTCGTCGCCTGCCAGGGCGAGGGCCAGGAGCGCTTCATCAAGCAGTTCCCGGAGAAGGCCGCGCTGGACGACGACGGCCAGCCCCTGTGGGTGAACGACCTCACCGCGGATGAACGCGAGTGGGGCTTCGTCATCGAGCAGTTCACAGACCGCCGCGACGTGCCATTGAAGACCGGCAAGGACGGCGCCCCCGAGCTTGTCACGAAAGTCACGGACGGCAAGGAAGACCTCGGCACCGACCCGGACGGGAAGCCGTGGAAGGACAAGCCCACAGCAATCAAGCATTACCTGGACTCCATCAAGTCCGCAGCGGACGGCGTGTTCAAGGAAAACCAGAAAAATGGCAACTTCCAGGTATACCCGATCGAAACCCCGCAATGCAGGTTCGGGCGGGACTACTACCTGGGAGACAAGGTGAGCGTCGATATCGACGGAGAAACCTATGTCGATGTGGTTCGAGAGGTGACCATCACCGTCGAGGACGGCGGTCGAGTCTCGACCGTGACACCGAAGATCGGCGAACAGGGAACGGGTGAACCGCTCAACCTCTACAAGCATGTGAGCGAGCTACGAGAAAAGCTGCGCAAGCTGGAAGCGAGACTGTAAATGACGGAAACCAGTTACCCCTTCGAAAAGGATGCCGCGGCCGGCGGCCGTACCGCCGTCACACAGAACGACTGGCAGAGCATGGCCTCGATGTGGTCTGCCGACCGAATCAACATGCTGCTGACCTCGACCAACCTCGTGCCGGAAGCCATGCCTTTCTACGCCCGCGTAACCGACGTGAACACGATCACCGTGCAGCCCGGCGAGGCATTCGTGGGCGGTTTCTACTACAAGCTCGACGCTCCGGCCGCCATCCGTATCGACAGCAACCTGTCCAAGGACAAGGCCCGCGTCGACCTCCTCGTCATCCGCGCCGACCTCGCGAAGGGATCGGTGAACCTCGCTGTCCGGCGCGGTGCCGAGTCCACCTCCCCGAAGATCCCGAAGCCGGCCCGACAGCCGGGCGGCGAATGGGAACTCCCCCTGTACGTCATCCGCGTCCCGAAGGGCGGAGGTGGCAACCCTGTCGCGGAGCCCGTCCACCCCTACATGACCGGCGACGACGCCGCCTCGGTCGCTCCCGCTCAGTCCGTCGCCTACCACCAGCCGCAGGGCACCTTCATCCGATGCCTCGACCCGAAGAACCAGTACGAGGCATTCAACGGCTCAGACGGCTACACGATGACCCGAGACCTGGGAGCGACGAAGACCTACACTCCCAAGATCCTCAACACCCGCGTCAGCACGGACGGCAAGCTCCAGGCACGAGGGCGGTGGCGGTGGATCGCCCCCAACATGATCTGGTACTCCGTCGACATCGCCAACAGCACGGCCATCGATTTCTGGAACAACGCCCAGGACGACTGCATATCGTTCACGCTGCCCATGCCGTTTCACGGAGACATCGGCCAGGTCCTGTCGGGACAGATGACGAACGGCGGATATGACGCGGGGATGCCCAACTTCGTTGACCTCCGCGGCTACACCTGGGGTGGCAACCGAACCAACGTCGCACGAATGCTCTACCAGAACCCGAAGTACCTCCACGAGGGACTTGATTACCTGCGGGTCTTCCCCCGAAATTCTTACATTCTCTTCTCCGGCGTCTATGAAACGCAGGGGCTCGCCTAAGGAGATCCGATGGCACGAAACTACTTCGGCGGTACCTCGGCTGACGTCGCAGAGGACGAGGCCGGCTCTCGTCTCCCCAACCTCCCCGGCCGCGTCTACCTGACCGCCACCGACCCGGACCCCGTCAAGGATGTCCTGGGACCCAACGACGAGCCCCTGGACGGCCTGCTCGCCGACGAGCGAGGCATGATCCCCCAGTTCCAGGGCCCGGACGGGAACGAACAGCTCTGGGTCGACTTCGGCAAGGGCCGCACCATGCTGACGGCCAACAACGTGGGGGTGCGCTTCCGTTCACACCTTTTGTCGAACGCCGACCCTCATGGCGACCGCGCCTATTCACGTGAGCTACTGGAACAGGCCGTACTAAAGACCGGACGAAATGACTGCCGAACAATCCCGTCCGACGCACTGTTCAATGTTGACGCACCGGTCGGCACCAACGACGTTATCCGCATGAATCGTGACGCGAAGACGGGCACCAATCTCAAGTCGAGCGGTGCGCTCTACCTTGATCCGTTCACCGATAACACTGCCCTGGTCATCAATAGTGCCAACGTGACTGATACCAAGCCGCTGATTACCGTGAACGGAAGCACGCCTTCGACGTTCCGGGTAATGAAGAACGGCGACATCCGAACCAACGGTGCCCTGATTACCAATTCACCGGTTCAGGCTCCGAACGTGGGTGACGCCCGCGTATTCTCCGGGCCAACCGACCCCGCTATGCAGGGCATCACCCTGCGACCCGGCGACGTTTGGGTGACCTATGGCGGATGAGTATAAAAACTGGCAGGAACTTGCAGCGGCGGAACCTGATGCATTCAGGATCACGTACAGCATTACCGACTCCGATACTTCACACATCGCCATTCACGCCGGTGGAATCGAGGCCGGTTCCGGGGAAGTGGCAAAAGCCGTTGCCACCCAGACCGGACACTCCTTGTACTGCATGGAGGGAATCAAATCCAAAGACAACGGAACTCTGCACATCACGAGCACCAACTTTGATGAGCCGACTTGCGTGCAAATCCAGCGCACGGCAACCAAGACGATCTCCTATCACGGCTATTCCGGAGATGAGCAGGTAACCCACATTGGTGGCCTCGATGATTCGCTCGCCCAGATGGTAGGGAGAAAGTTGGAGGCGGCTGGATTCACGGTGGACTACAACCCCGGTGAGGATATAGCCGGGGCCAAGGAGTCCAATATTGCGAATCGAAACAAGTCGGGAGCAGGGGTACAACTTGAGCTTTCGGCCGGTCAGCGCAAGGCATTCTTTCCCAACGGCAACTCGGGAGCTGCGAACCGCGATGATCCTTCCGCGCGCACAGAGGTGTTCCACCGATACGTGGGAGCTGTGATCTCTGCTCTACCGAAGCCCACTTCTTCATACAACCGGGTGAAGATGTGGAATGGCTCCAAGTGGGTCGAGGGCACCAAGAAGATCTGGGATGGGGCCCGATGGAACACAAAGCCCACTGTGAGGGTCTGGGATGGGCAAGGGTGGATGTTCCACTACCCCGATCCAGTCCAGTATCCGTCCTTCCAGGCAGCGAACGGGGCCCCTAAGGAAAACAGTGAGTACCGGACCTACAAACTTCCCTCGGGTGTCCGCCTGGGTGACTTCGTGGTGTCCGTATGCGTTGCCAGGAATGACATGCCGCAGTTGCTGAACCCCACCTTGTCCATGCCGCAAACGAAACGGCTGACAACTGGTTCGTGGATCGCCTGCGTTGTCTTCCAATATGACGGGTCATGGGGCCTCCGCGACGGTGACTCCGTCAGGTGGTACGTCCCCGCGGGCGGAGATTCGACTGTCGCAAACTATGTGTACCGGTTCGCCGACACAATGAATCTCCCTGTCACTCCGCTGCAAGAGATCAAAGAATACAAGAACGTTTTCGAAGTTCCGATGAACTCCCCACGTGGCAACACGTCTCTGTTCGCGATCGTTTCCGAGTCAAAGAACCTATCCACGGTCCAGTTTCCCGAGGGCCTGATCTCACGCCATTCGACCGGCGGGAAGTTCGGCGAGAACCAGATACGCGTACACATGGCCGACACGCCTGGGTCCGGTGCCAGCGTCGGTACGGCAAAGCTCGATACGACCGTGCCGGCCGCAGCGGTGGTCACCATCAAGATTCCCGGAGCCGATGACGGATTGCCGACCTGGATTCTGGGTGATTCCGCGGCTTCTGTCCTTGGCAAGACTACCTATCTCCAGTGAGGTGAAGAATGCCCAAACCGACTCTGACGAGGTGGCAGTCCCGAGAGATCCCAAATCCCTCCCTCTTGAACGAGCGGGTGACGTCGCCGCAGAAGTACTACGCGAAGATGCCGTACTTCTCGGCCCGAGGCGTCAGCGTGGGCACCGCGTTTCCCGGGGGTGTCCCTCCGAATCAGCCTCTCCCTGCGGGCCAGCGAAGGGATGTCACCTGGGACGGAGGCCGGCATAACCTGAACGGCTTCACCAGTGGTGACAACATCCGATACCGGATACCCGAGGACGGCGTCTACCACGTCACCTTCAACGCCTCGGTGTGGGGAAATACTGTCCGCGCCGCAGGCGAGAATCTGAATGCATATATCACCGCGGAAGGTTCGAGCGGGCAGGGTGCTTCCGGCTCCATCGCGCACACGACGTATCAGCACCAGCAGGCCAACGGCTACACCACCATCCGTGTCAGTGTGACTGAGTACTTCACCAAGGGCAGCTCGGTTCGAGCGCAGGTCTATCTCGACTCCGGAGCCACCGGCAGGTGGGGAATCGCCGCCAACGACTACGACGCAGACTTCAACGCCTTCATGGTCAGCCCGAGTGAAAACGGCTGGGCTCAGCCGGCCCTCAAGCCGCCCTCGCTGGCCGGGTGGAAGGACGACAGGGTTGTCAGCGTCTCCGACATGAACGGGTCGAGCCTCGATGTCTTCGGACATCTTGAGAATCGTCCCCGCTTCACGGCTCGGGGTACGTCGTTCAACGTTGCCTCCAGCCAGGAAAAGGTTGCCCTCGCCTGGTCTGGAATGTATGCCAACGATTCCGGCTTCACGCTTCGGCGGCTGGCCGATGGATATGCAGACCAGACCGCGATCACAATCCCGTACACGGGAATGTATCTGATCAATTTCTTCTGTGCGGTGAGGCACGGCGATGGCACAGATGCCGCTTCCTACGGATTTCAGTTCAAAATTCACGGCAATAGCGGGGACGCACGAATCGTCTCCCAGAATAGTACGACCCGACTCAACCAGGACTGTTCCATCGCCGTTGACGACCTTGCCTACCTCGCGGCCGGAGAGACCCTAAGCGTCCGCTTCTACGGCTGGGGTGCCAATACTCGCTGGGTAAATGGGGACGGCGACGGCCGAATCAACACCTTGGGAGCCGTCTATATGGGGGCCTGAATGCTCACTTACCCGTCCTGGTCCTCCCGGCAACTCTTGTCGGCAGCGGACCTCAATCCGTACCTGTACGACAACAATCAGCAACTGATCAGCCCCAGCGCCTTCCGCGTGAAGGGCCTGGAATCCCTGGTCAGCTTCTCCGCCAGAACCGAAGCCAAGTGGGACACGTGGGATTTCCAGAGGCAGGGTTGGACGTCCCCGAACATGTCCAAGTTCCGTTGCCCGTCGACTGGCACCTATTTCATCGCGGCCAACCTCACTTTCCGCCCTCCGAGCGATATGGACGGCAAGAAGTCCGCGATGCTCGACGGGGTGGTAAGCGTCCAAGCCCCGCAGGACGACAGCACCAATGACGTACTCAAAACCCTGAACAGCACCAAAATCATCGGCTCTTACCTGAGTATCAACTGCTCCGGATTGGTCCACCTCATCGAAGGCTCCTTCATCTCAGTCCGCGTGGCCGGCTGGGGTGGCGAGTGGACCAAGGCGACGTCCGAGAACAAGAGCTCGTCCATGAACTCTTTCGCCGCAATCCAAATCGCGCCCGACGCAAAGGGGTTGGCAGGTTGAACACCACCGCACTCATCCTCAACACCTTCGGCCTGTGCGGCATCATCGCCACGATCGTCGGCGGCTTCGTTGTCGTGCGAGCCACGAAGGAAGCCAAGACCGCCGAAGTCTGGAAGGCCGAGGCAGAAGCACAGAAGGCCCGCGGAGACCGGTTGGAGCTGGACCTGACCGAGATCAAGGAACGCCTCAAGCGGATCGAGCAGGAGAACGCCCGGCTCATCCAGATCCTCACCGCGATCGA
This sequence comes from Streptomyces sp. NPDC098789, assembly GCF_044759975.1. Classification (NCBI taxonomy): domain Bacteria; kingdom Bacillati; phylum Actinomycetota; class Actinomycetes; order Kitasatosporales; family Streptomycetaceae; genus Streptomyces; species Streptomyces sp. NPDC098789. The sequence goes on along the minus strand of NZ_JBIWAJ010000008.1, from coordinate 195,475 downwards.
TCCCGAACGACTGCTCGTTCTGCGCCGAAACGAATGAACTAACCGACCGATACAGGTTAGTTCACGCACAGGGCTGCCCACCAGGGCGAGCCCTTTTTTCATGCCCGAAAGGCGGAAACATGAGTCAGGTTTCTACGGTCCTTACCATCGCTAAGGGCGAGGTCGGCTATCAGGCCCAGCGCGCTCCGGGAGAGCGTCCGAGCGGCCACCAGAAGTACAGCCCGGAGGTTCCGGGCCTGGAATGGTCCAACTATCAGCCCTGGTGCGCGACCTGGACGAGTTGGGTGGCCATGAAGGCCGGGGTCGCCACCCTCTTCCCGCGCACCGCAAGCGTCTGGACCGCGATGGAGTGGTTCAAGCAGCGTTCGCGCTGGAGTGAGTACCCCGCCATCGGAGCCCAGGTCATCTACGGCAGCTCGGGCAGCACCCATACCGGCCTCTGCTACGGCTACGACGGCACCTACATCTACACCTACGAGGGCAACACCAGCCTTGAGAACAGCGCCAACGGCAACAAGGTGATGGCCCGCAAGCGGCTTCGCCGAGACGCCTACGTCCACGGCTACGGCCTGCCCGAGTACAGCGGGGGAATCGTCACCGCGGACCCCTCGAAGAAGGGGAAGCCCGGCTTCACGTACGCGGCTACCGCCTCGACGCCCGCCTCCGGCTCGGGCGGCTCCACGGGCACCCCGAGCGGCAAGTACAAGGTGAGCAAGGGACAGACCCTCGGGACCGTGGCAGCCCTGCTCGGTGTCTCCCTGGCGGCCCTCCTCACAGCCAACCCGGACATCAAGAACCCTGACGTGGTGTACCCGGACCAGGAGATCAACGTTCCGGCGAAGCCCGGTCCTTCCACCCCGACCGAGAAGCCGACCGCGCCCCCGCAGAAGCCGGAGCCTTCCACGCCTCCGGCCAGTGGGGGCACGTACACGGTCGCCAAGGGCGACTCGCTTTCCTCGATCGCTGCACGGTTCGGCGTAAGCCTGGCCCAGCTCACGAGCTGGAACGAGGGCCTGGCCACCAACCCGCATCTGATCTACCCCGGACAGAAGGTCAAGGTCCAGGCCGGCCGACACGCCGTCGCATCGACCGTGGCGAAGGAGTCGAAGTCCCGTGAGCAGTCCCGTCCCTCTAAGCCTTCTCCGACTGCGGTTCAGAAGCCCTCACAGGATGACCGCCTGGCACGAATCGAGAAGGAGCTGCGAGAGGTCAAGGACAAGCTTGGCGAGGTCTCCGGAAAGCTCGACAAGCTGACGCCCAAGCCCGATCCGCAGCCCACCGAGAAGCCGAAGCCGGACATCGAGGCCAAGCCCGAGAAGCCGAAGCCGGACGTACCGACCCCGGTGCACCCGGAGGTCTCCAAGCCCACAGACGTCCCCCTTGTTCCCCAGCTCGTCATCCCGGCCCCGGAGGTCACCCATGTTCCGTAAGCACGTCGTGCGCCTGCTCGGCGCCCTGGCCGCCCTCACGCCCTGGCTGGTCATCCAGTTCCCGGACATCCCCTGGGAGGCCCTGATCCCGTTCTCGCTCGCACTGCTCGGTGGCGCCGAGGTCGTACAGCGCGTCGAGGACCGAAAGACGGAGACCGCACTCTTCGAACCCTCCCCCGAGGATTCCGCCTCCGCCGCACACCTTCGGCTCGCTCTCTACGAGGCGGGTCTTGCGGCCTCGCCCAACACGTCGAAGGCACCCCTCCTCGGTCGAGAATGAACTAACTAACTGTGACACATAGGTTGGTACAAACTGGATAGCAAAAAAGGCCGGGACCCCGTGAGGGGTCCCGGCCATTTTCAGTCGGTCGGATGGTCAGTCCTTCCACTTTCCATCGGACCACTTCTTGGCCAACACGGAAAAGCGGCCCTGCACGATGCGTGCGGGCCGCCTCTGTGGCATCTGGTCCGGACTCACAGGAGCCCGGCAAGCGGGTTGGCGCTCTCCTCCTTCGGAGGCTCGACCGCCTTCTTCGCGGGTGCCTTCCGCGGGGCCGCCTTCCGGGCCGGCTCGCCCGCCTTCTTGGCGGGCGGCCGTGTAGCAGCGGTCTTCCGCTGGGGGGGCACGACCGTCAGTTTGGGTCGCTCCTCCGGCTCCTCGTGCTCCTGGGCCTCCTGGACGCCCGGCCGCTCGTGCTCGCGCTTCGCGTCCACGAACCTCACCACCACGGGCTTCGGCCCGCCCTTCGCGGAACCCGCTCGCTTCTCCATGACGACATCGGGCATCGCCTCGATGGCGGCCTCCATCGAATCGGCATTGCCTCGCGTACCGAGGGACCGCAGGATCAGGGTCCGCGTCGCCTCACCCCCGTAGCGGGTCAGGGACTCTCGGATGATCTGCTCCACGGACTTCATCTGCCGTCCCGTGCCCTGCTGGGATTCGTTGACAAGCTGCTCCGTGCACGCCATCGAATACTCGACCATGGCCTCCGCCGCCTCCCACGCCTTGACCGAGATCACCGTCTTGCGCTCGGCGGCCACCAGGAGGCAGGCGATCCGCAGAAGGTTCTCGTCGCCGCGCTCGAAGAAGCACGAGACCGCCTCGGGTAGAGAGGCCATACGCGCATCGAACGCCTTCCGATATGCGTCATGCCGATCCGCCGCTTCCGGGGACAGCTCCATCTCGCGCGCCTTCTCGCGCGCCCACCGGTAGGCCCGGGTGAGGGCCGGCGTTTCCTTCACCGCGTCGAGCGGCCTCTTGACGCTTGAAGGCAGGGACTTCGACTGGGACACCACGAAGTGTGGGATGCGGTTGAAAGCTCCGCCGAGAGCAAATTCGGGCTTGACCAGGGGCGCCCAGCGGCCCGGCTGGATGTGTACGTGGTAGCCGAGGAGAGGAACGTCGATCCGCTGCTCCTCGCGCTTGCCGCCCTTGCCCTTGGTCGTGTTGACGACCGCTTCACCATCCCAGGCGTTGATCAACTGGTCGTGGTAGGTCGCGTCACGGTTGGCCCTCTTGAGCACGGAGGCCCATTCGCCTTCCGCGATCATCACCCGCCCGTCCCGGCCCTCTTCCGAGGTAAGGGACTCCTGCTCGACCTCGAACAGGGCTGTCACGAGGGACGGACCGCTACTGATGCCCTTGCGCATCCGGGTCGCGAGGAAGCTACCGATCGAAGGGTCCAGGACCGCTCGCGCCGTGGCCAGCGCGAAACCCTTCCTTCCCACCCTCGTGCGCCCTACGAGCGCCGACCAGAACACCGTTGGCCTGCCGGAGGGCTGGAACACCTTGCCAGCCACCGCAGAGGACCAGAGGGACAGCGTGGCGGCGTACACACCGATCGGGTCCGCCTCCGAGTGCGGCATGGCTGCTGCAACTGCCTTGCCCAGGGGGCCGTACTGCATCGCCTTGAACGTGGTCACTTTTGCGTTTCTCCCCTTAAGCCGCGACGGCCGCGACGGAACCGAACAAATCTTCGAAGTAGGCCGCGAACTTATCGCCGTGCCCCTGGCACAGGTCGTAGCTCACGGAGCCTATAACAAGCTCGATCACACCCATTTGCTCTCTCCCTTTAACTGAGCAGGCATCACAAACGACTGCTTCAACCACTTTCCGTGCCATGCGTCCTCCTATGACCGATAGACCATGGCCAAAAGCCCCCCTTTTCGGACGGCCTTTGACCAAAATCCATCGGTTGGCTATACGTTGTCCCTCTGTGCACGAACGCCATACGCGTACCGGCCGAAGGGCGTTATGAACTCATCACCGTCGATGAACTCGAAGTTCAGAAGCCTGGCGCCGGAGGTACCGAGCCCCTTGATCTTTCCGTTCTTGACCGGGATGTCTCCGGTGAGCTGGCCAAGCACGTTGAGGTTGAAGGACGTCAGAGCGTCGATTCGCTCCATGAACGTCATGTCCGCGATCTTGTGGGTCCGCTCGCAGCCGGAGCCCTCGCGCTTCGCCCAGTTCTTCTCGCGCCCCTCGGGAACGGGAAGCTCCTTGTAGTGGTTGGCAGCCTCCTCCTCGCTCACGATCAGCTCGGCATCACTGGATGCCGCTACTTCACGCTCAATGACGTTCGGCCGCGACGACTGACCACCGGCCAGGGTCGTTCGGTACGCCTGCTGTACGTCCAGAGGGATGCGACCCCGATTGGACAGCGTGTACCCCTGTGTCAGGGCCCAGGCCCTCACGGCCTTCGCGTCCAGGGCGTCACCTGCACGAGCGGTAGGCCGTCCCGCGGGACTGTCGCCGGCCTGGACCTGGTGGTGCCCCACGCGCCGTGCAGCCCCCTTGTACGGGGCCAGCAGTTCCCGGAGCGTGCCCGCGTTCGCGTCGGTCAGGTCGATCTCGTACAGCGTTCCGTCGATCCCGAACTCGACCGTACGAATCTCGTACGGGTCGGTGGAGTTGGTCCCGTCGAGGTCGTCTATGTAGGTCGTGATCTGCTTCGTAGCCATGGTGTGTCCCTCTGTTCGTCCGATCGCGTTTCGATCAGCCATGACGAAGGGCCCGGCCGAAGCCGGGCCCTCATCAAAGCCACCGAACCGGTTAGCCGTAGTTCTCTTCGTACATCGCGGTCTCCGCCTCGTTCAGGCGGGCGTTGACCTGGTCAACGAGGATGGTGGGGAAGCCTGCCGACCCGTGGGGCTCCTCTGCCCCGCAGTAGAAGCGGGTGGGCGCATCGTTCCCGGCAAGGGTGAAGTGCGCGGCTCCGGTCTCGTCGGTCCAGACGTCCAGGTACAGGGGGACTGTCATTGCCAGGAAGGAGTCACACCCAGCGATGGGGCAGGGGTAGCGGGTCAGTTCGATCTCACGCATGCGTTTCTCCGTGTGTGGGTTCGGGATGTTCGGCATCGGGGCCGGGGCAGTGGGGGACGGTGCACCAGTGCAGGCCCGCGAAGGTGGCGCCGCCCCGGGCAAGCAGGGCGCCAGCGGCCAGTCCTCGGGCGAGCGCGTTGAACGCCTTCGCCGTCTGGCCGCGCTTGGTCGAGCGGAACTGCAACACGTCGCCCTGCGAGCCGACGACCGTGGCGGACTCCCCCGCGATTCGGACCAACTCCTCCGGCGAGTGGGACCCGAGCTGCATCATGTGCAGCGGGACCGCCGCCCGCAGCGACTCGACCAAGACCACGTTTTCGGCTGCGGTCTCCATCACTGCGGCCTCCCCTTGCGCACTTCCCGCATGGAGATGGAGTGCTCATGACCGCCGGTCAAAATGGTTCCGTCATCGTGATAGGTGCGCGGCGTCCGTATGGCAAGCGTCATGATCCGAGCTTGATGTTCGTCTTTCATGTGGCGGACCGTTCCGCCTATGACGTGTCCACACACCGTCTCGCCTGTGTAGACGTCGGGGCCGTGGACGAGAATCCCGTACCACTGCACGAGAACCATGGGCGTAATCATTCGGGCTTACCTGCCTTCGTCCACTCGTGGTGCCAGTGCTCGGGGTCGAGGGAACCGCCGGCCTTGGTGCTGGCTTTCGCCCAAGCCGCGTGACTCTGTGGGTAGTACACCCGCCAGTCGTCCACGAACCGCATGGCCCAGCAGAGCGAGTCGAGTCGTTCCGACAAGTCAGCCTCGACCAGGTAGGCACGGCCGTTGGGGTCGTAGACCCACTTCTTAGATCCGGGTGCGGAAGCTCGCCAGGAGTCTGCGGCGTTGCGGATCACGGTCTGTTCAGTCGGATGCACGTCAGAGCCCCACTTCGGTCGGCTCAGCCGCGAAGAACTTCATATGTACCGGCTTGAGCGCCGCCCTGCGCGCTCGCCTCTCAGGCCGGTTCAGCGTCCCTGGCAGAACGGCCACCGCCCGATCTAGGAGCAAGTGGGGAGATCGGTTGCGAATATGCACCGCACACCTTTCACAGGCGGCCCACCCATCCGAATACACCGTTGTGACACCTCCCTCAATCTTTACGATTGCCTTACGGGTGTGGAAGGCAGTTACCGGGTGGTCGGACGAGCAGAAGTCACAGATACCCCGCACCCGTTCGGTGTTCAGGGGCACGGGCTTGGACTCGTGGTCCCACTCCTTCCCGATCCAGGCCGGGTGCGTGTATCGACTACCGAATACATCGACCCGGGGGTTCAACGGAGTGCAGCAGGTGTCACACATCATCGGTTCAAACAACATCACGCGTCACCCTCTACCGGGGTAAGGATGATCTGCTGTCCGTTGTCGAGCACATAGGTAAGCTCGTGCCCTGCGTTCAGTTCTATTTCGATCTCCACAATCTCTTCAGCGCTCAGACACAGGCGGGGAAGTCGCTCACTGGTCATGCGGCGACCGCATCCAGAACCAGTTCGGTTCGGGAGTCGAGGAAGGCGGACACTGCTTCCTCCACCAGCATTTCCGCCACCGCAGGCGGGCAGTGATAGCCGTTCGCGGCCGTGCCGCACATCTCCCAGACTCGTTCCATGTGACTCATGCGCTCCTCGTGCGTCGGCTGGTGTGCGGCCTCCTCTGCTTCCTCGCGCACTGCGGCACGATCACTCTCGTACGCCTTCATACGTCCCACTGCGTAGGTCCTTCCTCATTTTTAAGTGAGTCATTAGAGACTCGAAACCAGGGACTCACATTCCAACTTGAGCCCCTGACTTCCAGCCGCTAAGCGTCAGTTGTCGCGTACGAAGTGCCAGGTTCCTCCACCCTCATAGATCGCCGTCTCACCGCAGATCAGCCGCTCCGCAGCCTCACTTACTGCGATAGCCCGCATGTGGCTGTGGTACTGCTTCGGAAGTTCATCCCAGAAGTGGCCTTCCTCTCCCAGGATGTACGCGGCGTATGCGTTCTCCTCCGGCCCGATCTCTTCCTTGACTGTTCCGATGAACCGGCCTTGGCACGCCTCGTAGAGGTCGGCGACATCGACGTCCCCATGGAAGTGACGGACGATAACGGCCGGGAAATCATCCAGAGCGAGCGCGATCAAGTGCAAGTCTTCCAGAGACTCGTACTCGCCGAGTTCCAGGCCCCCGAAATCGTCATAGCCATGTATCGCGAACTCTTCCGCCCCCGGTATCGGCGAGGCGTCCAGCATGAGCTGAATCTCATGACCGATCGAGTCAGGATCTTGGGTGGCATCGATCCACTCGCCGTGAAGAATGCCGTTGTTGTAGGACGCCAAGCAGGCGGCGTAAATCTGGTGCATGGTCTACCTCTTGTACTTGCGTATGCGGTTCAGAGGAACCACGTCGGGTTGCGATAGCGTGTCATCGATGGGAAGTTCGCGTTCTATGTCGTAACGACTCTGGATAACGAGATGCGTGATGTTGGCGCGCTTCATCTTTCCGTCGTTGCCGTACACGCAGCCAACCACTTGGCCAGTGAGCCTGTATCCGTGAGCGGTAGTGAAGATGACCCACATGTTCATCTGCACTGCTGCCGGGGTTACCATCCGGACCACCACGAGCGAACCTCTTCGGGCTCCTCCTCATAGTTCTCGCGGATCACTTCATCCAGCGATGCATTCGGGTTCTCAAGGATGTGTAGTACCGCATTGACGACCATGTTCATCAGGTCTTGATCACGTTCCGAGCCGAGCTCTGCCGTAACGAGATCAGCACCAGCGTTGACCGCCGTTGCGATATCTTCCCGAGTCCAGACGTAGACCTCCCTGTGGACTCCAGCCCGAAACGTTCCCGCATGCTTGCCCACCTTCAGGACTGAAGGCGCAAGTGCTTCGAGAGCTGTCCCACGGCCGGCCTGGGGCTCCTGGTTCATCAGTGTCACTGTCTTACTCTCCATCTCGTACGAGCGGTGCATGGCCATGCATGATTGCGATGTGTTCTCGCAGCGTCACTTGCCAACCCCGGCTTCCAACTCAAGGAAGGTTTCCAGCTCCCGGAAGTTCTCTTGGAACTCGCCGATCAGCCGCCCTTCCTCTTCTGCTTCTTCGTTCTCCTCTCGGAGTTCGTACATGAAGTGCTCTACGCCGCTCATCAGCATTTCGCGAGGATCACAACCGTTCAGGATGGCGAGATGGAGAAGGTTCCCAATGAGGTCTCCACCAACCTCCCTGAGAAGTTCAGGCTGAATGGCGGTAACCCCGTCGAAGTAACCACCCTGTCCTGTCTGGGCCCCCATCGCTCGACAGGCAACCGCAGCCCAGGAAGCGCGTTCTTCGTTGTCCGGCATTGCATACCTTTCGTTCACACTCTCGATGTCTGAGAGTCCATAGCCAAGCCCGCATGTCACATTCCAACTTGCGGACCCGACTAAGGGCCATCAGCTATGCAGCCATTCGGTAGGGGTAGCGAGCCCTAGAGCACGTATTACAGGCGCGCACCATGAACTTGACTTCCGCAACGCTTCCGTACGATCCGCAATGCTTGAGCGTATCGACGTAGACACTCAGGCATTCGCAGCCACCTTCCGCGTAGTCCTCTGTGCAATCCCAGCAAAGAACGCCAGACTTCTCCGTGCTCAGCCACTCGTCACAGTCCCCACACTTGCGATACCCCAGCGATTCCACTGCATCTTCCACATCACAGGAAGAACAGTTTGAGCAGTGCGGGATCTCAGGCATTTCATTGATAACGTCCCCCGGCTCTACACCTTCGGGCAGGGTGTACAAATTTGCAATCATCTCGCATGCGTTATCCCATTCGAGGTCAGACAGGCGGTCATCATCGAGAATGGGGTACCCGGCCAATCGATTGGATATCTGGCGGGCAATCTTGAGCCCTCGAATGTCACCAGCATCGAAGGCAACGAGGCCCCGCCACTCCCAGTGTTCTACACCCGCCGCTTCAAAGGCCGCATGCGCGGCCTCTGCGTTGACCCTGATAGGGATCTCCTGACAGTCGCAGTTGTAGTAATCCCGCGAATCCCAATCAGACAAGGGTGAGCCATCCGAGTCTTCGATGAGTCCAAACCCTTTGGCTACGGTGAGACCTTTCGCGCTTTCTCGCATGTCCCACATGCCATACATGCCATGCTCACCACCTCCGTAAGAGTGCAAAGATTTCTCCGCGTACTCACGAGCGAAGCGACTGATACGGAAACCCTTACGGGCCGAATCGTTCGCGATCATTTCCCTACTCATAATCTCTCCCAATGTTTCCCGCTACGAGCTAGCGAGCCATGGACAAGCTCACATTCCAACTCGTGAACCCGCCTAAAGCTATCTAGATCACTTGCTATCGGTTAGGCAGACGCTACCTTGCCCATCTTCAAAGTGATCACCTTCCGATTGACACAGCGCATCCGTGAATCCCTCGTTATAGGTCGCTACCACATCAACCCCCGCCGTAGCCTCCCCATACAGATATCCCCCCACGAAGGTGAGGGAGGAGAACACGAACACGCACAGCATGAGTACAGCCCTGTCACGCAACTTGTATGCCTCTCTCGCTGGCTTCGAGTGCCTTACTGTCACTCACCCCCACACAGCCACTCTCAGACGCTTAGAGACGCACTGCGGACCGTTGCTCATGGCTTTGGTCCTGTGCGCTGGATACGTCGTATCGATTGGGTGTGTGAGAGTCAATCCCAGTAGTGCATTGATCTATCCATGCCGGGGCGATCACATCCCGCTATCCGCTCACTCTCCTATGACGTACTCCGAACCATGCTGCATCACATGCAGATATAGGATCGGGCGCTCTAGGTTCATCCCCGGTTATTCGCTTCGCCGGGTGTGGCCTATGTGATGTTCCTAGTCGGTTTCCCTGTAAGCCCTAGGGGCTCTTACACAGGGACCTAGTCCTAGTACCTAGGTTGTGGTCCGTACTGCCTTTGGGAGCCGTTCCTAGCGCTCCTATCGCGGCCCTGACGCCCGGATTCAGATTCAGGCCCCGTATCCACATCCCCGCTTAGCGGGTGGGTTTCGGTTGGCCTTTCCGGTCGGTGTCTCGCTGACAAGTAGAAGACTGTCACACTCCAACCTGACTGTCCACCCATGTACGCGTCAGCATTATGTATCACTGTTTGTATCAATAGGCTGCGAGCCCTTGATATCAAAGGAGACGCACGCGAAACCACATGGGTCGTCGAATGTCAATAGCGAAATGAATGATCAGCGTCACATGGATAAGGCGATGCACGCACAGGAGATACGGCCTGTCCATGTGGGTATCTCACAAGAAATGGACGCACCTGTTATCGATTATCTACATATTGGCGCTTCGTAGGCTATGCATCCCGAAGTGACGCAATACACACCACAAGAAACCTCTAGCGCATTCGAGTGTGTGCTAGCGCACCATTCTGGCGTGAGGTGTGACACCTTGTATCGATACGGCGCATCCCCCATGCGGAGCACTCAGATATGTGACGCTCCGACGTGGCTCGAATACCCTCCGATTACAGTTAATTCATTCATTCTAGGAGATATTGGCGCTAGCTTGAACGTCGCCAGAGATATTGCATATTCGCTCACTGTCTGATGAATGAACTAACCCACACACATACATACGGGGGTAATGCCTATGCATTCATTCAAAGGACCCACCAGGGGTGCCTTCCTTCCATCGTGTACGGGTATGAACTAACTAACCGCGGAAGCAAGAAAGGCGCCCGCCGGCGCCCATCTCACTCTTTCCGACCCCTTTTACTGCTTCCGCAGCCCGAACCCCAGGATGGCCGTGGCGAGTAGATCGTGAATCAAGGTCTCCCCCTCCTCCTTCGACGCGCAGGGGCGTGATTTCTCAACTCCCCCGATGTTCATGGTCGCTTGCCACCTGCCGAAGGTGTCCTGATGGACACTTCCGAGGTTCACCCAGGCTTTTCCGTCGTCATCGATCTTGATTCGCTCGTCCATATCAGCAGCCTACCGGCGTGATGTGGGTCTCAGTACGTCGTTTCGTGTCCGGCCGGCACGCAGAAGACACCGACATTTCTTGTGAGGGGGTTATATGCCCCCGAACGGAAGACCTGAGCAGCGAGGCCGGCCCCAGGGTTGCTTGAAGCGCACCCCTCCCGCCCCCCAAGAGGGCGGGAGGCGGGTTGAAGCATCACTGATGAATGAATGAACTAACCGCAGTACATTAGCTGCTACAAACAGTCACGTCGACTTCCTTGGCGTCTCGTCGTACCCCGTGGTTCCGCCGTCAAGGAGCGATGACGTGCGTGCGTCGGCTGCCGACGACAGCCAACGGAGAGCGTGGTAGCCCGTGAGGACGATCAGGGTGCCAAGTGCGATCCCGCTCAACTCGAAGTTGCTGGTGAACTTCAACGTGACACCTCCGATGCCGATGATGATGCCCGCAGCAGCCGGCACGAGGTTGAGCGGCTGAGTGAAGTCGACCTTGTTTCGAATCCAGATCTGGGCACCGAGCAGGCCGATCATGCCGTAGAGGATGACGGTGATCCCCCCGAGGACACCGCCCGGGATGGCTGCGACAAGAGCACCAATCTTCGGGCAGAGGCCGAAGAGGAGGGCGAAGCAGGCTGCGGCCCAGTAGGCCGCCGTCGAGTAGATCCGGGTCGCCGCCATTACTCCGATGTTCTCGGCGTAGGTGGTCGTTGCCGGACCTCCAACCGCCGTGGAGAGCATGGTGGCAGTACCGTCCGCAACGATAGCTGTGCCCATTCGGTCATCGAGGTCATCGCCGGTCATTTCGCCCACGGCCTTCACGTGTCCGGCGTTTTCCGCAATCAGGGCAACGAGAACGGGCAGGGCCACGAGAATGGCTGAGGTAGAGAAGGTCGGCGCGTGGAAGTTGGGCAGTCCGATCCAGTCGGCGTTGGCGACGCCACCGAAGTCGATGCGCCAGTGGTCCGTTACCTTCCCTGAACCGTCCTCGGAGTGAATCTTTCCAAGGGTTAGGTCGAGCACCCAGGACAGCACGTATCCAAAGACCAGACCCAGGAAGATGGATACGCGAGCCCAGAAGCCTCGGAGCACCACTAGGGCAAGTCCCGTGAAGGCCATCGTCGCGAGGGCAACCCACTGGTCTTGAGGCCAGTACGTTCCAGCGGTTACCGGGGCAAGGTTGAACCCGATGAGCATGACGACCGCACCAGTCACCGCGGGTGGCAATACGGCGTGGATGACCTTTCCACCGAGGATCTGAATGACGACGCCACAGAGCGCCAGGGCTGCCCCAACTACGAGCAAAGCTCCTGTCAGCGTTCCAGCGTCTCCACCCTGGCTTGTAATGACCGCTGCCACTCCTACGAAGGAGAGCGAAGAACCGAGATAGCTCGGGATTCGGCCGCGCGTCATGACAAGGAACAGCATGGTGGCAACGCCGGATGCCATGAGGGCGAGGTTTGGATCGAGCCCCATTAGTACGGGGGCGATGAAGCACGCGCCGATCATGGAGACGACGTGCTGAGCACCGAGGCCGGCTGTCCGTCCCCAGCTAAGGCGTTCGTCGGGCTTAACTACCTCTCCGGGCGCCAGATTTTTGCCGTCGCCATGCAGTTTCCAGCCGAAGCCCGCCATGTTCACTCTCCAGTTCCGCGATGCCCTGCGCGTCGCAGGACCATGGTGATTAAAGGTCGGTCATCTACCTGGGATCAAACCGGGCGCGTCGCGGCGGGTGAATGAATGAACTAACTGTCTAGCTGCTCGGGGTTCCAACGAGGTCTTCACGACTCGATCCATGATCATTAGAATCCCCCCATGGATCTTGGTGAGTCGATGACAGTTGGTGGCAGACAGAGGCCAGCGGAGTGTCCGGAGCCTTCTTCGGCTGAGACCTTCCTAAGCAACACTCTGGCCAACATCGCCACCTGGAGAGCCACCGAAGGGGCGTCCAGGCCCGTCGAGGATGCCCAAGATGAGGTAGCGGTCCGCCTAACTCCCCAGGAGTTCGAGCACATAGCCCGGCTACTCGCTGCGGATGGTTCACGCCGCTCTGTAGAGCTTCTGGATGCCCTCTCCGACCCTACTCAGGAGCGTCTGGGAGACGTTTCCGCAGGTGAGTGGGTGTCTCTTGGCCCCATGATCGCTAGTGATGTACTGTCGGAGCCACATTCGTCGCGCCGGTGCTGATGGGCCTGGATCCGAACCTGGCCATCATGATGTCCGGCATCGCGACGGTGATCTTCCTGCTCGCGACCCGCGGCCGGATCCCGTCCTACCTGGGCTGCTCCCTCTCCTTCGTCGGCGTCGCCGCCGCGATCCGGGCGGGCGGCGGGAGCAGCGCGACCGTCACCGGCGCCGTGCTCGTCGTCGGCGCGGCCCTCTTCCTCGCCGGCCTGGCGGTGCGGCACTTCGGCGCGCGGATCATCCACGCGGCGATGCCGCCGGTGGTCACGGGCGCGGTCGTGATGCTGATCGGCTTCAACCTCGCGCCGGTCACCGCCTCGACCTACTGGCCCCAGGACCAGTGGACGGCCCTGCTGGTGATGGCCTTCACCGGGCTCGCCGTGGTGTGCCTGCGCGGGTTCTGGTCCCGGATCGCGATCTTCCTCGGGCTGCTCTTCGGGTACGGCATCTCGGCCCTCTTCGACCTGCTCTTCGGCAAGATCCACTCGACGGTGGGCGGCGGCGCGGCCGTGGACCACTGGCGCCTGGACCTGTCGGGCGTGGCCGAGGCCGACTGGATCGGGCTGCCGTCCTTCCACGCCCCGCAGTTCGAGTGGTCGGCGATCCTGATCGCGCTGCCCGTGGTCATCGCGCTGATCGCGGAGAACGCCGGGCACATCAAGGCCGTCGGCGAGATGACCGGCGACAAGCTCGACGACCAGCTCGGCACCGCGATCGCCGCCGACGGCGCCGCGTCGATGCTCTCCACCGCGCTCGGCGGTCCGCCGAACACCACGTACTCCGAGAACATCGGCGTCATGGCCGCCACCCGGGTCTACTCCACCGCCGCCTACTGGGCGGCCGCCGGCTTCGCGCTGCTCTTCGGCCTGTGCCCCAAGTTCGGCGCGGTCGTCGCGGCCATCCCCGGCGGGGTGCTCGGCGGGATCACGGTCATCCTGTACGGCATGATCGGCCTGCTCGGCGCCCAGATCTGGATCAACGGCCGGGTGGACCTGCGCAATCCGCTGAACCTGGTGCCGGCCGCGGCGGGCATCATCATCGGCGTCGGCGGGGTCAGCCTGAAGATCAGCGACAACTTCGAGCTCGGCGGCATCGCGCTCGGCACCCTCGTGGTCATCACCGGCTACCACGTGCTGCGCTACTTCGCCCCGGCGCACATGAAGGAGCACGAGCCGCTGCTCGATTCGGGCACCTCGACCTACGACGCCCCGAGCGGCGAGGACCCCGCGGCAGCGGCGGGCACCCCGGACGTCCCCGGCGCCCCGGGCACCCCCACCGGGCGGTCCTGACCCTCCCGCCACGGGCAGGTTCGCCCGAACCGGCGAAGTACCGGGCCAAGTCTCCCGGGATCCCGCGCCAGCTGCGAACCTGCCTGCATGGAAGCGGTGCTCGCGCGGATGCGCGCCCTGGACGAGCGACTGCCCGAACACGACGGCGTCGCCGTCTTCAACCGGGTGTACCTGACGGTGACCGAGACCCTGCACCGCCGCATCGAGCACGGGGGCTTCCCCGGGCCGCGCCGGGCGGCGGTGCTGGGCGTGCGGTTCGCCGAGCGGTACCTGATGGCCGTCGACGCGGCCGCCGAGGGGGACCGGACGCCCGCCTGCTGGCGGCCGCTCTTCCAGTACCGGCGCCACCCGGGCGTGCGGCCCCTCCAGCACGCCCTCGCCGGGATCAACGCGCACATCGGGCACGACCTGGCCCTCGCGGTGGTCACCACCTGCCGCACCCTGGACTGCGAACCGGCGGCGCTGGAAGCCGACTTCGACCGGGTCGGCGACACGCTGGTCGCCCTGGAGGAACGCATCCGGGAGGAGCTGATGCCGGGGCCCGACCTGCTCCAGATCGCCGATCCGCTCACGCACCTGGTCGGCTCGTGGAGCCTGCAGCGCGCCCGGGACGGCGCCTGGGCCTCGGCCCGGCTGCTGTGGACCCTGCGCCGCTCCCCCGACCTGGCCGAGGAGTTCGAGGAATCCCTGGACGCGGGCGTCGGCCTGGTCGGCCGCTGCCTGCTGACACCGGTCCGGCAGAAGACCGGCTCCGCCTGGGCGGTGGGGTAGCCCCGCCCCCGGACCCCGACATGGGAACGGGCCGCCGCCGCGCTCGTGGCGCGGGGGCGGCCCGTGGTTCAGCGGAGGGACGGTCAGTCCTCGGGCAGCTCCACCGGGGCGATGGCGTCGTAGAGGTCGCCGGGGCCCGGGTTGGTCGAGTCGGTCGCGCCACCGAGGTGGTGCATGACGCCCCACACCGCGTTCAGCGCGGTCTGCACGGCGCCCTCGGCCCAGCCCGCCGTCCAGGAGATGTCGTCGCCCGCGAGGAAGATGCCGCGCTTGTCCTCGGGGAGGCGGTCCTGCATGAAGTGGGTGAACAGGCGCCGCTGGTAGCGGTAGTGGCCCGGCAGGTTCGCCTTGAAGGCGCCCATGAAGTAGGGCTCGTTCTCCCAGGAGACGGTGACCGGGTTGCCGATGACGTGACGGCGGATGTCGACCTTGGGGTAGATCTCGCCGAGGGACTTCAGCATGACCTCCATCCGCTCGTTCGCGGACAGCGGCAGCCACTTCAGGCTGTCGTCGCACCAGGTGTAGGAGAGGCAGATGACGGCCGGCTTGTCCGGGCCGTTGTCCAGCAGGTAGGTCCCGCGCGTCATCCGGTCGGTGAGCGTCATCGACATGACGTCGCGGCCCGTCGGGTTCCCCTCGTCGTCGACGGCCTTGTCGAGCCAGAACGGCCGGTCGACGGGGACGAAGAGCTTGGACGACTCCATGTAGTGGGTGCGCTCGATCGCCGTCCAGTGGTCGATCGGGAAGAGCGTGTCGTCGCACTCGATCTTGGACAGCAGCATCCAGGACTGCGCCGTGAAGATCGCGGCGCGGAAGGTGCGGATGTCGCCGGAGGCGTCCGTGACCGTGATGTGGTTGCCGGCCGTGCGGTGCAGACGGGTGACCGCCGGCCGCGGGGCGCCGTCGTGCAGGGTGGACAGCGAGGTGCCCTGGGCCCAGTGGAGGATCTTCTCGGGCGCGCGGTCCCACATGCGCAGCGGCAGCTGCTGCGAGCCGCCGACGATGCCGCGGTGGTGGTCGTCCGCCTCGGTGTAGACGACGCGGAGGATCTCCAGGATGGAGTTCGGGAAGTCGGTGTCCCAGCCGCCGGTGCCGAAGCCGACCTGGCCGAAGATCTCGCGCTTGCGGAAGGACTGGAAGGCCTCGGACTTGCAGAGGAACCCGTAGAAGGTCTCGTCGTCGAGCTTCGCGACGAGCTTCGCCCAGATCTCGCGGATGCGCGGGACGTCCCGCTCGCGCATCGCGGTGTTCATGTCGGAGAAGTCCGCGCCCTCGTCGAGGCACGCGTTCCACGCGGCGGCCACGTCGCGGTAGACCTGCGGGAGGTCGGCGATGGTCTCGGCGTAGTGCGTCTCGCCCTTGAGGTCGACGACCGTGGAGGGGGTGGCCTCGGCGAGCGGGTTCGGGAAGGACTCGGTCACCAGGCCGACGAGGTCGATGTAGTGCTGGAGCGCGGTGGAGGACGGCGGGAAGCGCATGGCGCCCATCTCCGCGGTCAGCCCCTCCGTGCCGGCGCCCTCGAAGCCCACGGTGCGCAGCCGGCCGCCGATCTGGTCGGCCTCGTAGACGACGGGCTTGAGGCCCATCTTCATCAGCTCGTACGCGGAGATGATCCCGGACAGCCCGCCGCCGATCACGGCGACCTCGGTGCCGTGCTCGGTCGCCGGTATCTGACCCAGGCCCGCCGGGTGGGCGAGGAAGTCGTCGTAGGCGTACGGGAAGTCCGGACCGAACATGGTGATCGGCGGCTGTCCGTCGCTGTGCGGAACGGCGGTGGTGGGGACCGTGGACGTCATGGGGGCACGTCTCCTTGCGGCAGGGCTGGGGAAGGGGTCAGATCAGGGAGGCGTAGAGCCCGGGGCGGCGGTCGCGCAGGTACGGGTTGTCGGCGCGCGACGCCTGGAGCAGCTCGGGGTCGACCTCGCCGAACACCAGCTCCTCGCCGCGACCGGCGCGGGTGCGGGTGGTGCCGTCGGGGCCGGCCAGGGAGCTGAGTCCGACGAACTCGAACTCGCCCTCGGGGCCCGTGCGGTTGACGTACGCGATGTACATCTGGTTCTCGAAGGCCCGGACCGGTACCAGCTGCTCGGCGACGAACTGGAACGGGTGCATCTGCGCCGTCGGCACGAGGAGCAGGTCGGTGCCGGCCAGCGCGTGGGAGCGGACGTTCTCCGGGAACTCGACGTCGTAGCAGATCATGATGCCGACGCGGAGGCCGTTCAGGTCCGCCTGGACGACGGGGGCGTCGCCGGGGGTGAAGGCGTCCTGTTCGAAGCAGCCGAAGAGGTGGGTCTTGCGGTAGTTCGCCAGGCGCGTGCCGTCGGGGCCGACCAGCTGGGCGGAGTTGAAGACGGCCGCGCCGTCCCGCTCGGGGTAGGCGTACAGCACGGCCACCCCGTGGCGGCGGGCGATCTCGCCGACGGCGACGGCGGACGGGCCGTCGCTGGTCTCGGCGAGCCCGGCGATCTCCTGGACCTCCAGGGCGTACCCGGTCAGGAACATCTCCGAGGTGACCAGGAGCCCGGCCCCGCTGCCCGCCGCGCGTCCGACGGCCTCGTCGAGGGCCGTCAGGTTCGCGGCGACATCGCCGGGCCGTCCGGAACTCTGGAGGAGAGCGGTGCGCAGGGCAGGCATGGACGACCTCTGGGGCAGGAGGGGCGGGTTCCTATAGACGGTACGGATGCCGCCGACGGTCGACAAGGCGTGTCCGTTGCGTCCAGCCGAGCGATTCGTTGCGTCTTTCAGGCCCGTAACGGCGATTCGTTGCGTCACCCTTCGGGTCTACGCAGCTTTCCCCGGTGCCTACGCCGGGCCCGCCCGGGCCCACCCCGGGCCGTACGCGGGAAGTGTTACGCCGGGGCGCCCGAGGTGAAGCGGCGCAGCAGCGGGGAGAGGACCAGGACGGACTTCGTCCGCTCCACGAACGGCTCGCCCGCGATCCGCTCCAGCACCCGCTCGAAGTGGCGCATGTCCGAGGCGAAGATCTGGACCAGCGCGTCCGCGTCGCCCGTCACGGTCGACGCGGACACCACCTCGGGATACCGCTCCAGGCCCCGCCGGATGTCGTCCGGCGAGGTGTTGTGGCGGCAGTAGATCTCGATGAAGCCCTCGGTCTCCCAGCCCATCGCGGCCGGGTCGACACGGACGGTGAAGCCGGTGATGGCCCCTTCGGCGCGCAGCCGGTCCACGCGCCGCTTGACCGCCGGGGCGGAGAGGCCGACCTCGGAGCCGATGTCCGCGTAGGAGCGGCGGGCGTCCTCGGCGAGGGCGTGCACGATGCGTTCGTCGAGATCGTTCAGTCGCACTGCGGGTGGATCACTTCTCTGCCGTGGCCAGTCGGGAGCGGCGGATGCCGTACAGGAAGTACACCACGAGGCCGACGGCCATCCAGCCACCGAAGGCGACCCACGTGGCGGACGGCAGGGTGTACATCAAGTACGCGCAGGCGAGGAAGCCGAGGATCGGCGTGACCGGGAAGAGAGCGACCTTGAAGGTGCGGGGCATGTCGGGCTTGGTCCGGCGCAGGATCACGACGGCGATGTTGACCAGCGCGAAGGCGAAGAGCGTGCCGATGCTGGTGGCGTTCGCCAGCTCACCCAGGGGGATGAACGCGGCGAGGGCGCCGCAGAAGAGGGAGACGATCAGCACGTTGGCGCGGGGGGCGCCGGTCTTGGCGTCGACCTTGGCGAAGACCTTGGGGACGAGGCCGTCGCGGGACATCGCGAAGAGGATGCGGGTCTGGCCGTAGAGCACGGCGAAGACCACGGAGGCGATGGCGACGACGGCGCCGGCGGCGAGGACGACGCCCCAGAAGCTGTGGCCGGTGACGTCGGTCATGATCTTCGCGAGCACGGCCTCGGTGGCGCCGAAGTCCTTCCACGGCATGGCGCCGACGGCGACGAAGGCGACCAGGATGTAGAGGACGGTCACGATGCCCAGCGAGAGCATGATCGCGCGCGGCAGGTCGCGCTTGGGGTTCTTCGCCTCCTCACCGGCGGTGGAGGCGGCGTCGAAGCCGATGTACGAGAAGAAGAGCGTGGAGGCGGCGGCGCTGATCCCGGTGACGCCCAGCGGGGCGAGCGGGGTGTAGTTGCCGGACTTGATGCCGATGACGCCGATGCCGATGAAGAGGAACAGCGTGACGATCTTCACGATGACCATGATCGTGTTGATCCGGGCGCTCTCCTTGGCACCGCGCAGCAGGAAGACCATGGCCAGCAGGACCACGACCAGCGACGGCAGGTTGATCCAGCCCCCGTCGCCCATCGGGGCGGTGGAGAACTTCTCGGGGATGGTGATGCCTATCGTCCCGTCGAGCAGCTCGTTGAGGTACTCGCCCCAGCCGACGGCCACGGCCGAGACCGACACCGCGTACTCCAGGACCAGGCACCAGCCGCAGATCCAGGCGATGAACTCGCCCATGGTCGCGTAGGAGTACGAGTACGAGGACCCGGAGACCGGGACCGATCCGGCCAGCTCCGCGTAGGACAGGGCGGAGAAGAGCGCGGTCAGGCCCGCGATGACGAAGGAGATCGTGACGGCGGGTCCGGCCTTGGGGGCGGCCTGGCCGAGGACGACGAAGATGCCGGTGCCCAGCGTCGCACCGATGCTGATCATGGTCAGCTGCCACATCGTGAGCGAGCGGCGCAGGGTGCCGCCCTCGCCCTGACCGCCCTCGGCGACCAGCTGGTCGACCGGCTTGCGGCGCAGCAGCGGGTGGACGGGCCTGCGGGGCGGGGACGTGAGCGGTGGCGCCTGGCCGTGATCGAGCACGAGGGAACTCCTTTGTCACTGCGGGTGGGGTTGTCAGGCGTTCGACCGCAGCGGTCCGGAGCAGGAACAGGCAGGGCGAAGCGTGCCTGGGCATGGGGGGACCGCCGAGCAGGCGGTCCACGCCACTCCACGTACAGCGAGTGAGCCTACGAGCTGAGTGATACCGCCCGTAATGCACCATCCTTGCACATTGCCGCATTATCATTGCGCGGATCTGGCCACAATGGTCCTTTGTTGCGCGCAGATGATCGATCAGTGCGCGGGCCCCTTTCGACCCCTTTCATTGACACCTCGTCAGATTTCGCGCAGCGTGCCCGCATGGATCAGGACCTGCACGACCAGCGCTGGCTGGACCCCGGCCCCTTCCTGCGCGGAGTGGCCTGGCTGGAGAAGGGGCGGCCCGTGCGCGCGGATCCCGCCGACACGGCGCGGCTGCCCTGGGACACCGGCGAACGGGCCACCCTGCCGATCGGGGTGCGCCTGGAGTTCACCGCCGGGCCCGCGGCGCACGCGGTGGAGATCCGCTACCGGGCCACCGTGCCCGGACCCACCGACGCGCTGCGCGACCTCGCGCACGGCTTCGCCCTGTGGGACCGGACCGGGCGGCTGGGCGAGGTCTTCACCGAACCGGCCGCGGAGGCCGTCGTGCGCATAGGGCTGCCGCCCGGCGGCGGCCCCTTCACCCTCCACCCGCCCGAGGCCCAGGCCCCGCTGGTGCTGGGCCTGCGCGGGGTCGGCGGGCCGCTCGCCCCGGCGCCGCGGGCACCGCGCTGGGTGGTGCACGGGGACTCCATCACCGAGGGCTGGTGGTCCACCCGCCCCGCCCACGGCTGGACCGCCGTGGCCGGCCGGGCGCTGGGCTGGGACGCCGTCAACCTCGGCTACGCGGGGGCCGCCCGCGGCGAGCTCGCCACCGCCGAGCAGCTCGCCGCCCTGCCCGCCGACGCCCTGACCCTGGCCTTCGGCACCAACTGCTGGTCGCGGGTGCCCTTCTCCGCCCCCCTCATGTACGAGACCACGCGCGCCTTCGTCGAGCTCGTGCGCCAAGGGCACCCGCGGACCCCGCTGCTGCTCCTGTCCCCCGTGCTGCGCCCCGACGCCGAGCGCACCCCGAACCGGCTCGGCGCCACCCTGGGCGCGCTGCGCGACGCGATGGAGCGCGCCGTGCGGGAGCGGGTCGCGGCCGGGGACGGGCGGCTCGTGCTGCTCCCGGGGCGCGATCTGCTGGACCCGGGCCACCTGGCCGACGGGCTGCACCCCAACGACGAGGGGCACCGGGTGTTGGGGCTGGCCGTGGCCGCGGCCCTGCGCCGGGCCGGGTTCGCCGGCGCCGCCGGCCGACCGGGCCCCGGGATCCCGCGGGGCCGCGACGGTGACGCACACCCCGTTCCGCCCCTCGGGGGCCCTCTCTAGACTGCCCCCATGCTGCGCGTACTGGCCGTCGACGACGAGAAACCGCTCCTGGAGGAGCTGCTCTACCTCTTGCGCTCCGACCCGCGCGTGGGCGCGGCGGTCGGGGCGTCCGACGCCACCGAGGCCCTGCGCCGCATCACCCTGGCCGTGGAGTCGGGCCCGGAGGGGGCCGACGGGCTCGACGTGGTCTTCCTGGACATCCACATGGCGGGGCTGACCGGGCTGGACATCGCCCGGCTGCTCGCCGGGTTCAGCTCGCCGCCGCTGATCGTCTTCGTCACCGCGCACGAGGGCTTCGCCGTCCAGGCCTTCGACCTCAAGGCGGTGGACTACGTCCTCAAGCCGGTCCGGCCGGAGCGGCTGGCCGAAGCCGTGCGCCGGGTCTGCGCACTGCTGGGCCACGACCGGGAACCGGCCGCGGCGCCCACCGCGCCGTCCGGCGCTCCGGTCGCCGCGACTGCGACTGCGGGCGTGGCGCCGGCCACCGGTGCGGAGCGGGCCGCCGAGCAGATCGCGGTCGAGTTGGGCGGGGTGACCCGGTTCGTGGCCATAGCGGACATCGCCTACGTCGAGGCCCAGGGGGACTACGCCCGGCTGCACACCGGCGAGGGCAGCCATCTGGTGCGGATCCCGCTGTCCACGCTGGAGGAGCGCTGGGCCGCGCGGGGCTTCGTACGGATACACCGGCGCCACCTGGTGGCGCTCGACCGGATCGACGAACTGCGCCTGGACGCGGGCACCACCAGCGTCCGGGTCGGCGCCGCGGAACTCCAGGTGAGCCGTCGTCACGCCCGCGAACTGCGCGACCTCCTGATGCGCAAGGCCACGGGCTGAGGGGGCCTATCAGGCGAGGCAGAACTCGTTGCCCTCGATGTCCTGCATCGTGATGCACGACTCATTGAAGCCATCGGCGCGTTGCGTCAGCACGTGCTTCGCGCCGAGCGCCGTCAGTCGTGCGCATTCGGCCTCCAGCGTGGCCAGGCGCTCGTCACCCACGAGCCCCGTGCCGACCCGTACATCGAGGTGCAGCCGGTTCTTGACGACCTTGCCTTCGGGAACTCGCTGGAAGAGCAGGCGCGGGCCCACACCCGAGGGATCGGTGCACGCGAAGTAGACCGCGTCCTCGGGCGGCAGCGAGTGGTAGTACTCCTCCCACGTGGCAAAGCCCTCCGGGACTGCCGGTACGACGTACCCCAGCACCTCGCACCAGAATTCGGCGAGGCGCGTAGGTTCCGCGCAGTCGAAGGTCACTTGGAACTGCTTGATCATGGACATCGGCGCACGATAACAGGGGCCCCGATCATCTCCCCGAGCGGGTGGACCCACAGGTCGCCGGGACGACGGCCCCCGCCATCCGCTGCTGTGTCGTGCGGTCACAGGGGGAACCGAGATGGGCTTCAGATGACCGGGGGGCGGCCCAGCCTGGTCATCTGCCATACGGTCCGCCACCGCATGGGCCGCCTTGGCGGGCAGGGCACCCGTACGCCTTCGAAGAAGCCGGCCCACCAGGCGGCCAGGCCGGACAGTGGGGGCCGCTGGGCGAGCGTGTACGCCGCCCAGGTCCCGAGGTAGACCGGGACCAGGACTGCGGGCAGGTGGCGCTTGGCCAGCCAGACCCGGTTCCGGCCGGTGTTGCGGTAGTAGACCGCGTGCCGGGACGCCGCGGTGCGGGGATGTTGCAGGACCATGTCCGCCCGGTAGTCGATCTCCCAGCCGGCGTCCAGCGCCCGCCAGGCGAAGTCTGTTTCCTCGTGGGCGTAGAAGAACTCAGCGGGGAAGTCGCCCACTTGGTCGATCACGGCCATGCGGATGGCGTGGCCGCCGCCGAGGAACGTCGTCACCGGCCCGGACACCAGCGGGTTCCTGCCACCCGGACGGGGGACGTGCCTGCGCTGACTTGCCCCGGTCTCGTCCGCGATGCGGAAGCCGGCAATGCCCAAGTGAGGCCTGCTGGCGAACGCTTCCCGGATCAGCTGGAACGTGTCGGTGCGGGGCAGCAGGCCGTCGTCGTCCAGGACCACGACGACATCGACGCCGCCCTGCTCGCGGAGCCGGGCCACGCCTGCGTTCCGGCCACCGGGGATCCCCAGGTTCTCCGGCAGTTCCACCCCTTCCACGGCGTCCGGGAGGCCCGGGAGCTTCACTCCCTGACCGAGGACCACGACGCTCACCGGATCGCCTTCCTGAGCGGCCACCGAGGCCAGCAGGGCCCCCAGTTCCGCGGGCCGGTCGCCCATCGTCAGGACCACAACCCCGATCTTCGGCATTCCGTTGCCTGTTCCTTTCATGCCTGGTTGTTGAGCAGGTCGGTGGCGCGCTGGTTCAGGTCTGCCGCACCGGCCAGGCCGCGGCGGCGGTACCGGGCCGCCGCGGCCTGGATCTCTCGTACCGCCTGCCGGTTGCGGTCGGAGACCACACCGCCCATGAAGTCCAGGGACCGGGCCCACAGGCCCACGGCTTCCTCGTGCCGGCGCTGTCCGGCCACCGACCGCCCCAGGTCGGCCATGGTCAGCCCGTGCTTGAGCTGGTACGTGCCCGGTGTGCGGCCCGCCAGGGCCCGCCGGTAGTGCCGTTCGGACGCCGTGTGGTCCTTCATCGCGGTCAGGGTCTTGCCCATGTGCGAGGCGACCGTGGCCGCCACCGGCCCCGAGGCCGCGGCATAGGCGGGTACCGGATCCCGCGTATCCGTCACGGCGTCCTCGGCGGCCAGAAGTGCCCGTGCCGCCTTGGCCCTCTGCCCGCCGGCCCCGTATGCCCTGGCGCACGTCACCAACAGCAGCGCCTCGGTCTGCCGGTCGACCTTCCCGGCCGCCCTGCCCAGGGCCGCTTCGGCAAGCTCGGGACATGAACCGGGATGGCCGAGATCAAGGGCTTGATGGGTGAGGGCCCGCATCATCCACGCGGCATGGCCACTCGGGTCGGCCTCACAGGCGAGCTGGTAGCCCAGCAGGTAGTACCGCTGGGCGGCGCCCTCCCGGCCGAGGTCGTGGTGTTTCCAGCCGACCAGGCAAGCCAGCTGGGCCGCCGCCCCGAACGCTTCGGCGCGGACCGTGGCGGACGGGAACCGGGCGGTCAGCATCGGTGCGACGGTATCGGTGAGGTAGGCGGTGACGGTGGTCAGGCCATGGCCGCCGCCCAACCGCTCGTCCGCGCTGCGGAACATCTCGGTCGACTGCCTGACGATCGCCACCTCGGTCGGGCCGACGCTGCCGCCGCTCTCGGCCGCTCGGAGCGTCGCGGCGACCGCTTCGTGGTCGTAGGCCAGCGGTAGGCCGACGGCAGCAGCGGTGAACGCGGCGCCGAGAAAGTCGCGGCGACGTTGCATGACGGATCTCCCGAGCTCGGCGATGACGGCCAGTGGATCGGTTTCCACGGCCCCGCCGCTTTCGCAGCCTAGACCGATCTCGGTGACCGTCACCCGCCGCTTGGTCCGTCTCGTGAGGGCCTCGGCGATGTAGAACGGCGTCTGGCCGGACGGTGTACCCCCGGCGACCCAGTAGGCGACGGCCGACGGCCCGGTACTCAATCGCTGGCCGGCCTCGGCCGCCACCGAGCGGATCTCCCTGGCCAGCGCGTAGTACGTGGCCCCGGACTCGGCGATCACGTCTGCCAATGCGCTGTTCGGCGTCCGGTCCGCTGCCAACGTCGGCCCCCTTGCAAGCGATCTTGAACGGGTTGAACGGGTTCCTACCGTCCCCACCGTACTCAGCTTTGGCCCAGGCGAGTTCACTGTTCATCAGGCCGCTCGGGGCCGTTCCACCGCTCCTTCCGAGGGAGCCCACCCCTGCCCCGGGCGGTGCCTGCCGGGTGGCGGGGAGGCGGTCCCAAGCCTGCCCGGTCGTGACCTCCCCGCCCCCTTCCCCCTTCCGCCGAGTCCGAGGAGAACCGCCGTGCCGCTGACCGACGCCGACCTGTCTGCCGCCCTCGCAGGATCGACCGTGGTGGTCACCGGGGGCGGGGGCCTGGTCGGCTCCCGCATCACCGCCCGCCTTCGCGCGGCCGGAGCCCGTGTGATCGCCGTGGGCAAGCTCGATGCCTACCCCGCCACCGTCTACGCCGACCTGTTCGGCGTGCACACCACCGACCGGGACACCATCGTGGGCGATATCGCCGACGCGACCCTGATGGACCACGTCGTCCGGGAAGCCGACTACGTGATCCATGCCGCGGCCGTCGCCGACGTGGCCGCCTGCACCCGCAATCCCATGGCCGCTGTGCAGACCAACGTCACCGGCACACAGGTGCTCCTGGACGCTGTCCACCGCTGCAACGCCCGCGTCCGCCGGTTCGTGTTCGTCTCCTCCGCGGCCGTCTACGGCAACGGCGACCCCAAACGCCACGATGTCCAGACCTGGCACGAGGACCGGCGCCTGGCCCCGCTTTCGGTGTACGCCAACACGAAGGCGTGGGGGGAGGCACAGACGGCGCTGGTGCTGGGCAAGGCCAACGTCTCCCACACCTCGGTCCGGTACTTCTCCGTCTACGGCGAGCCCCAGACCGTCAAGGAAGGCTCGCACTCGTGGGTGGTCGCCTGGATGGCGATGCGCGCGAAGCTCGGCCTTCCCCTGCACCTGAACGGCGGCGGCCGACAGGTCCGCGACTTCGTCCACGTCGAAGACATCGCCGAAGCCACCATCAGGGCCATGCTCGCCCCCGCCGCCGACCGGCAGACCCTCAACATCGGCACCGGCCAGGCCACCTCCATCGCCGACGTGGCCCACCTCATCCGCAACCACTACCCCGACGCCGAGTTCCAGGACCGGCCGCTGCCCGAGGGCGACCCGCTGGGCGGGACGGCCGGCACGGCCCGCATGACCGCGGCCCTGGAGTGGGAACCCCGGATCACGGTGGCCGAGGGCGTGACCCGCTACATCGCCTGGCTCGACAACACCCCCACCGCCCTTCCCGACTTCCTGCGCCGTGAGGCCACCGAAGCCGCCTGAACCTCCCGCCCCGACGACGACCAGGAGCAAGCCAGGTGCCCGAGTCCATCCGTATCCGCGACCACGTCCAGACCGGCAGCATGATCACCCTCGGCCCCGGCATCGCCGTGGGCCGGCACTCGATCATCGCGGCCGGCGTCTGCATGGGCAGCACCATCGTCCCTGCCGCCAGCGTCGTGCGATCCGCCGCACCCGAAGCAGTCATCGGACCCCGCCGCGTCTGACGGCTGTGACCGGCGAATGTCCCCGACCGCCCGGCGCTGTGCGGACGCCGTTCGTCGCGCGGCACGGCGCGTACGGCGACCCGGCGGGGCCGTCGGCCGCAGGGCGCGCCCTTTCGGCCCGCGCCCGGTCCGCCCGCCCCTATCGTGGATCTTCCGGGCGGGAGGAGCGAGATGTCCGAGATCCAGGCGCTGCTCGACGCCCTGCAGGGGCTGCCCCGCACCCGGCCGACCGGTCCGGCCGAGGCCGAGGCCCTGCTGGCCCGGCTGCGCAGCGCGGCCGCACGCTGGGCCGACGTCCTCTACGAGGCCGACGAGAGCTGCCGCCAGCACCTGCCGCCGCGCGCGGAAGCGGCCCTGACCCTGGCCTTCCGGCGGGCCGAGGAGTCCTACGTGGAGCTGGAGATCGCCCGCCGCGACTGCGCCGAGCACCGCGACTGCGAACACCCGCACGCGCACGACCGGATGCGCTGATCCGGTCCGCGTCCGGCCCCGCGGCGGCGCCGGATCCGGCCTGTCGCCCACCGCACGCACGCGCCTAGAATCCGGTGACCGCAACCCGCCCCCCTTCCCCTCCGAGGCCGCACGGTGAACCAGACGTACGCGCTGAGCGCGGTCGCCGTCGTCGTCCTGGCCACGGTGCTGCTCGGCGGGCTCGGGCTGCGGATATCGCGCACCACCTCCGACTTCTACGTCGCCTCGCGCACCGTCGGTCCCCGGCTCAACGCGGCGGCCATCAGCGGGGAGTACCTCTCCGCCGCCTCCTTCCTCGGGATCGCCGGACTGGTGCTGCTCCAGGGGCCGGAGATGCTCTGGTACCCGGTCGGGTACACGGCCGGCTACCTGGTGCTGCTGGTGCTCGTGGCCGCGCCGCTGCGCCGCTCGGGGGCGTACACGCTGCCCGACTTCGCCGAGGCGCGGCTGGAGTCGCGGGCGGTGCGCCGGATCGCGGTGGTCTTCGTCCTCGGCGTCGGCTGGCTGTACCTGCTGCCCCAACTCCAGGGCGCGGGCCTGACCCTGCAGATCCTGACCGGCGCCCCGCGCTGGGCGGGCGGGCTCGTGGTGGCCGTCGTGGTCACGGTGGCCGTGGGCGCGGGCGGGATGCGCAGCATCACCTTCGTGCAGGCCTTCCAGTACTGGCTCAAGCTCACCGCGCTGCTGGTCCCGGCCTTCTTCCTGATCGCCGCCTGGGCCGGGGACGGCGCCCCGCGCGCGACCTTCGACGCACCCGCGGTGCTCCGGGAGCACGCCTCGGTCACCCTGGGCCAGGAGGTGCGCATGACCCTGGACGCGCCGCTCGCCTTGAGCGTCACCGGCCGGATCGACGGCCGGACCTACACCGGGGACACCACCGCGCTGAGCGCCGGCGAGCACACCGTGGCGGCCCGCACCCGGCTGGAGTTCGCGCCCGGCAGCGCGCTGCCCGCGGCCCGCGCGGCCGATCGGCCGGCCGCCGCGTCCTGGTCCCAGCCGCTCTCGGGCAAGCGCGAGGAGTACCGGCTCTACGCGACGTACGGGCTCATCCTCGCCACCTTCCTCGGCACCATGGGCCTGCCGCACGTCGCGGTGCGCTTCTACACCAGCCCCGACGGGCGGGCCGCGCGGCGCACCACCCTGGTCGTGCTCGGGCTGGTCGGCACCTTCTACCTGCTGCCGCCGGTCTACGGGGCGCTGGGCCGGATCTACGCTCCCGAGCTCGCCTTCACCGGCGACACCGACGCGGCGGTGCTGGTGCTGCCCGCGCGGATGGTCGGCGGCTTGCTCGGCGAACTGCTGGGCGCGCTGCTCGCCGCGGGCGCCTTCGCCGCGTTCCTGTCCACCGCCTCCGGGCTGACGATGGCGGTGGCGGGGGTGCTGCACCAGGACGTGCTGCCGGCTCGGGGGCGGGGGCGGGGGCGCGGGGGGCCCACCGCACCGGGCGGCTTCCGCGGGGCGGCGGCCTTCCGGCTGTCGGTGCTGGTGGCGATGGCGGTGCCGCTGGTCGGCGGGGTGCTGGCCTCGCACGTACCGGTGGCCGACGCCGTGGGGCTCGCCTTCGCGGTGTCGGCCTCCTCCTTCTGTCCGCTGCTGGTGCTGGGGATCTGGTGGCCCCGGCTGACCCCGCCCGGTGCGGTGACCGGGTTGGTGGTCGGGGGCGGGGCGGCGCTCGGCGCGGTGCTGGCGACGCGGGCGGGGCTGGCCCCGGCGGGCTGGCCGACCACCCTGCTGGCCTGGCCGGCCGCCTGGTCGGTGCCGCTCGGCTTCCTGACGATGGTGCTGGTGTCGCTGGCCACCCCGGGGCGGATACCGAAGGGGACGGCGGCCACCCTGGCCCGGCTGCACCTGCCCGAACAGCTGGTGCGCCGGCCGGAGGGCCACCGCCCCCACGGCCCCGACGGCGCAGCCGGCCCCGGGGACGCCCGGTGACGGGCGCGGCGCTCCTGGCGCCGACGGCCGTGGCCTGCGCGGTCCTGGCCGTGGGGTACGCGCTGGGCCGGCTGCACGCGCGCCGGGCCGGTCGCGGCGCCTCGGGTCTCGGCACACCGGTGGAGCGGGCCACCTTCCACACCCTGCACACCGCTTCGCTGGCCGCTCCCCCGCTGCGCGCCGGGCTCACCGAGGACACCGCCCGCAAGGCCGCCCGGCGGCTGCGCTCGCTGCTCGGCACCGAGGCACTGTGCCTGACCGACCGGGAGAAGGTGCTGGCCTGGGACGGTCCGGGGGCCGGACACCACGAGCGGCGGGCGATGGAGCGGGCGGCGCGGCTGCTGGAGTCGGGGCGCGGCAGCAGCGGGTACACGGACTGCCGCGAGCCGGGCTGCGTCCTGAAGTGGGAGGTCGTCGCCCCGCTCACCGGGGAGGACGGGGTGCTGGGGGCGCTGGTGGCGTACGGGGCCGAGGAGTCGGCGGTGCTGGTGCGGGCCGCCACCGAGGTGGCCCGGTGGGTCTCCGTACAGCTGGAGCTCTCCGAACTGGACCGTTCGCGCACCCGGTTGATGGAGGCCGAGATCCGGGCGCTGCGCGCGCAGATCTCGCCGCACTTCATCTTCAACTCGCTGGCGGCGATCGCCTCCTTCGTCCGCACCGATCCGGAGCGGGCGCGCGAACTGCTCCTGGAGTTCGCGGACTTCACCCGTTACTCCTTCCGGCGGCACGGCGACTTCACCACGCTGGCGGACGAGTTGCGGTCCATCGAGCAGTACCTGGCGCTGGCCGGGGCCCGGTTCGGGGACCGGCTGAAGGTGACCCTGCGCGTCGCCCCCGAAGTCCTGCCGGTGGCGCTGCCGTTCCTGTGTCTGCAACCGCTGGTCGAGAACGCGGTCAAGCACGGGCTGGAGGACTCCTCCGGGGAGTGCCGGATCACCATCACGGCCCGGGACGCGGGCCCGGAGGCGGTGCTGACCATCGAGGACAACGGGGTGGGGATGGACCCCGCGCTGCTGCGTCGGATCCTGGCCGGGGAAGCGACCGGCTGCGGCACGGGCATCGGCCTGCCGAACGTCGACCAGCGGATGCGCCAGGTGTTCGGGGACGACTACGGGCTGGTCTTCGAGACGGCGGTCGGCGAGGGCATGAAGATCACCGTGCGGATCCCCAAGTACCGCGCCGGGGTGCACAGCTCGCAGCGCTGAGGCCCGGGCAGCAACGACCGTGGCCCCCGGCCCGTCCTGGAACGGACGGGCCGGGGGCCACGGGGTGGTGCGGGCGTTGCCTGATGCGGGACTAGCTCCAGCTGGCGTGCAGCGGCTTGCCCTCGGCGTAGCCGGCGGCGGACTGGATGCCGACGACGGCCTTCTCCTCGAACTCGGCGAGCGAGCCGGCACCGGCGTAGGTACAGGAGGAGCGGACGCCCGCGATGATCGAGTCGATCAGGTCCTCGACGCCCGGGCGGGCCGGGTCGAGGAACATGCGGGAGGTGGAGATGCCCTCTTCGAAGAGCGCCTTGCGGGCGCGGTCGTAGGCGGACTCCTCGGAGGTGCGGTTGCGCACGGCGCGCGCGGAGGCCATGCCGAAGGACTCCTTGTACAGCCGGCCGTCGGCCGCCTGCTGGAGGTCGCCCGGGGACTCGTACGTACCGGCGAACCAGGAGCCGATCATCACGTTGGACGCGCCGGCGGCCAGCGCCATGGCCACGTCGCGCGGGTGACGGACGCCGCCGTCGGCCCAGACGTGCTTGCCGTGCTTCTTGGCCTCGGCCGCGCACTCCATGACCGCGGAGAACTGCGGGCGGCCCACGCCGGTCATCATGCGGGTGGTGCACATGGCGCCGGGGCCCACACCGACCTTGATGATGTCCGCGCCGGCCTCGATCAGGTCCTTGACGCCCTCGGCGGCGACGATGTTGCCCGCGACGATCGGGACCTGCGGGTCGAGCGCGCGCACGGTCCTGATCGCGTTGATCATCGACTCCTGGTGGCCGTGGGCCGTGTCGATGACGATGGTGTCCACGCCCGCGTCCAGCAGCTGCTTGGCCTTGACGGCGAAGTCGCCGTTGATGCCGACGGCGGCCGCGATGCGCAGCTTCCCGTTGGCGTCGGTGGCGGGGGTGTAGAGGGTCGCGCGCAGCGCGCCCTTGCGGGTCAGGATGCCGACGAGGCGGCCGTCCTTGTCCACGGCGGGGGCCAGCTTGCGGTGGCCGGCGTCGAGCTGGTTGAAGGCCTCGCGCGGGTCGATGTCGGCGTCGATGAGCAGCAGCTCCTTCGACATGACCTCGGAGATCTGGGTGAAGCGGTCCACACCGGACAGGTCGTGCTCGGTGACGACGCCGATCGGGCGGTTGTCGGCGTCGACGACGACGCCGGCGCCGTGCGCCCGCTTGGGCAGCAGGGACAGCGCGTCGGCGACGGTCTGCGTGGGGGCCAGCGTGATCGGGGTGTCGAGCACGTGGTGGCGGGTCTTCACCCACGAGATGACGTCGGTGACGACCTCGATCGGGATGTCCTGCGGGATGACGACGATGCCGCCGCGGCGGGCGACGGTCTCGGCCATCCGGCGGCCCGCGATCGCGGTCATGTTGGCGACCACGAGGGGAATGGTGGTGCCGGTCCCGTCGGGCGACGAGAGGTCGACGGCCTGCCGGGAGCCCACCGAGGAACGGCTGGGCACCATGAACACATCGTCGTACGTCAGGTCGTACGGCGGCTTCAGGTCATTGAGGAAACGCACGTGCTGAACATCCCAGTCGATCGGAGGGGCCGCCTGCCCTGACGGGGCAGCCGAGGAAACGCACGTACTTCATTCTCCCATGTCCTGGCGTTGGTGCAGCCCGGGGCGATCGTCCAGGACGTGGTGGGACGGTTGGTCCTTTCCTACGGGACCTTAGTCCCGGCGGGGAAGTACGAAAAGGACCCACGCGAAGGAGCCACGCGAAGGACCCAGGCGAAGGACCCACGCGCGTAGAGCGCGGCCCCGCGGTGGCCGCCGGTCAGCGGATGAACTCCCGGCGGGTCGCCTGGCCGGGTATCAGGGGCCGGGGCGGCAGCACCGCGGGAGTGGTGCGGGGCTGACCGGGGGGCCTGACCGGTCCGGGGTACGGATCGGCGGCGGCCCGGCCGCGCGCGCCCAGCAGGGTCGCGGCGTGGGCGACGCTGGCGAGGGTGGCGTGGTGGTGCCAGCCCCGGAAGGAACGACCCTCGAAGTCCCGGATGCCGACGGGCTCGCAGATCCCGGCGAAGTCGAGGGAGACCCGGTCGGTGAGCTTGGCCAGCAGGAAGAGCTGGGCGAGCGGCCGGTCGCCGATGTTGGTGATCCAGAATTCCGAGGGCAGCAGGGCGGCCTCGGTCCAGGCCCCGACCAGCAGCAGCGGGGTCGGCGCCGGTGCGACCCGCTCCTCCAGGGGCGTGCCGAGGACGGCCGCCGCGGTCAGCAGGGTGACCGCGCCCTCGCCGCGGCCGTGCCGGGTCCATTCGACGACCCGGCGTTGCGAGCGCAGGGAGTCGATGAGCTCGCGGGCGGGTGCGATGTGCGGTCCGGGCTTGTGGCGCCCGGCGCCCCCGAAGGACACCGGCAGCGATCCGTCGACCTTCAGAACGAAGGGGATGTCCTGGAGGGAGAAGGATTCGATGGTGTGCGCGATGTCGGTGTTGGCGACCTCCATCACCACCGGCCTGCGCTGCAACTGCCAGGTGGCGGCCATCCGTTGGACGGCCTGCACGGCGTCCTGCGCGGGGGTGAGCGAGCGGGCCGTGTCCGGGATGCCGGCGCGGCGGCGGTGGAGGAGTTCGCTGGTCCAGGGCCCGGGGAGGGTGAGGGTCCATTCGACGGGGAAGCTGGCCTCGCTGGACGCGAGCCAAATGCCGCCGGCCTGCTGGCAGTTGGCGGTGCGGCCGAGCTGGGGGACGAACTGGCGGCCCACTCCGACCGAGCGGTCGCCGGCCTTCTCGATGACCATGGGCTGCACCACCCAGGCCAGCGGGCGCTGGGCGGTGCGTTCGAGGTGCTGGGCGAGGGAGCGGCGTACGGGCGTCCAGTCCCAGGGAGACTTGCTGATGAACTGCTGGAGGCTCTGCTCGACGGAACTCGCGCCGGTTCCGGCGATATTCCGTATGGTCTTCTTTCCGCTGGTCCGCACGAGGCCGTTCAGATATACGCGGGCCCAGTTTCGCTGGTCCCGCCGGGGTAAGGACTCGAAGAACAGAGAGATCAGAACGTCGATCAATTCGGAGATATCCTTGGCGGATTCCTCCGGCAGGACTACGCGAGCCATCCGGGCCTCCCCCGCGACCAGCTAGATCCAATACCCTACTTGACCGGCGGAACCGCCCGTAGGGCCCTGCGGCTACTTCATGAGGTCGCTGGCGTTTTCGAGCCGCTCTTCTTCTATCACGAGGGGGATGGGGATCTGGTTCGCCGCATAGTAGAGCGCGATCAGGAAGTGTGCGACGAGAGTGAGGGGTGCGGAGAAGAAGGACAGGACCACGGTGCAGGGGTAGGCGATGGCTCCCAGCCCGAAGCGCATCCGGGTGGCGCGGGCGCCCTCCCGGTCGACGTGTTCGTGGAAGAGGTGGCCCACTCGCGTGACGTACCACCAGAAACTGAGATAGGCGAGGGCGTAGACGACGGTCCACGCGCTGTAGAGGATGGCGGCCGCGTTGGCCGAATCCCCGTCGTCCAGGTGCTCTGCGAGCACAGAAGTGGTCCACGGGATCACCGAAACCACCATCAACACCAGGAGATTGAGGAACAGGAGCGGCCTGTCCACCTTCTTGAGGTGAATGAAGATGGTGTGGTGGTTGACCCACATGACGCCGATGATGAGGAAACTCACCACGTATGCCGCGTAATGCGGCCACTGTTCCCACAAACCGTGCCAGAGTGCGGATCCGGTTTCCTCCGGGACCTTGATCTCCAGTACGAGAATCGTGATGACAATGGCGAACACGCCGTCACTGAACGCCTCGACGCGTCCGGTTTCCGATTCCATGACCTCCCCTTTACCCCACTGTTCCGCGTGCCGGGGAGAGCGCTGCCCCCGCCCTCCCCGCACACGCTACCCAGATATCGGGAGTCAGCCGCCGAACCCGGCGGTCTGGCGCCAGATCCGGCCATCGCGGACGACGAGCGTCCCGAACGCGTGCTCCGGTTCGCCGTTGAGGTTCATGATCGCCCGGTAGAAGATCGTGTCCTCCGTCTCGACGTACTCCTGGAGCTCGACCAGCGTGGGCTTCACCGAGAGGTAGCCGGTGAAGGTCTCCCGTACCGCGTCGATCCCCACCGATGCGCCTTCGAATCGAAGGAGCACGGCGTCGTCGGTGTAGTTCCTCATCACCGCCTCGATGTCCAGCGCGGCCAACGCGTCCATCTGGCGGACGAAGACCGGGTGCAGCTTCGCGATGTCGTAGGTGGCCATGTCGACTCCCTTTCAACTGGGTTGGGTGGTGCGGCGCGTGGTCAGGGCTCGAAGGTCGGGGCTGGTCGGTCAGGACGCGTCGGGGGCGGCGGGCGGGTGCGGGGCCGGGGCCAGCGGGAGGCGGACCACCATCCGCGTCTCACCCGGCCGGGACCGCGCCGCGATGGAGCCGCGGTGGCGCTGGGTGACGATGCGGTAGCTCAGGTGCAGCCCGAGCCCGGTGCCCTTCCCGACGTCCTTGGTGGTGTAGAACGGCTCGAAGATCCGGGGCAGGGAGCTCTCGGGGATGCCGCGGCCCGTGTCGCAGACCTCCACGACCATGCACCCGCCCTCGGCGCGGGCACGCAGCGTGAGCACTCCGGAGCCCTCCATGGCCTCGGCCGCGTTGTCGACGAGATTCGTCCACACCTGGTTCAACTCGCTCGGATAGCCCGTCAGTTCGGGCAGATCGGGGTCGTACGCACGCACGATGCTGATCCCGGGGAGCTTGGACCTGAGCACGACCAGCGTGTTCTCCAGCCCGTCCGTCACCGCGAAGCGCTGCTCGGGGGCGCGGTCGAGATTGGCGTAATCACGGGTGGCCGATACCAGGTGGGAGATCCGCGGTCCGGCGGCGCGCAGCTCGGCCGCCAGCGCGCGGACCTCCAGCAGGGCCGCCAGGTGGTCGAGGGCCGCGGGCAGCGCCGGTTCGCCGATCCCCTCCAACCGTTCCAACAGCCAGCCCAGCTCCAGCCCGAGGTCCGAGAGCCCGGCGCCGAGCAGCCCCGGCCGCTCCACCCCCGCCTCCTCGGCCCAGTCGCCGATCGCCTCCTCCGCGTCCGCCTGGGCCAGTGGGTCGGTGGTGGCCGGTGGCGGGAGCTTGTCCAGCTCGTCCTCGATCCGGTCCAGGACGGCCCGCTCGGCGCCGGTGGCGGCCGCTCCCCAGGACTGCGCGGTGCGGGTGAGCCGGTCCAGGGCGGGGGCCAGCTCCTGGGCGGCGCGGGCCACGGCCGCCGCCGGGTTGTTCAGCTCGTGCGCCAGGCCCGCCGCGAGGGTGCCCAGCGCCTCCACGGTGGCCCGCTTGCGGGCCTGGATCTCGGAGGACTTGATCCGCCAGGCCAGCACGGGCAGCAGGACCGCGGCCACCCCGTGGCAGCGGGTCAGCATGTCGAAGAAGACCGTCCTGGGGTAGGCGACGACGGTGGTGGCGGGGCCGCTGGCCGCCGCGGTGGCCACGTACGTCCCCTCGGTGAGCAGGGGCAGTTCGCCGGTGAACCGGTGGGCGGCGGCGGGCTTGCCGTCGTGGTCCTCGGCCGCGGCGCCCTCCTCTTCGGTGGAGTGCCGGGTGAGCACCTCCTCGCGGCCGTCGACGACCTTCGTCACGACCAGGCCGCCCGAGAGCAGCACGTGGAAGCCGGTGGCCTCCTCGCCGTCGCGGAAGATCACCTCGCCGTCGGCGAGCGCCCGCGGCTCGGAGACCGAGACCAGCCAGTCGAGTTGGTCCTCGGTGAGCGCGGCGAAGATCTCCAGTGCGCCCAGCGCCGTGCGCAGCTCGGACGGGTTCACGGCGTGCTCCCCTCTGCCCGGGTGCGGGCGGCCAGTCGCAGGGTCACCCACAGGGCCACCGCGCAGACGGCGGCGACGGCGGTCATGAAGCCGACCGAGGTGCGGTGCAGCCCGTGGATGTTGGTGAGCAGCCCGGCGAGCACGGCCGGGACGCTCATGGCGAGGTACGCGAACACGTAGACCGCGGCGGTCAGTTCGCCCCGGTGGGCCGGCTCCGCGAGGGCGCTCAGGGCGCGGAAGGAGCCGAGGAAGGCGGCGCCCCAGCCGGCCCCGAGGACCGCGGTGCCGATCAGGAACACGGCGGCCGAGCGCACTCCCAGCGCGAGCAGGACCAACGCCAGTCCGGCGAGCAGTCCGCACAGGCCGAGCACGGCGGTCCGCAGGGCCTCGGTCCGACCGAGGAAGAGCTGGGCGGTGGTGGCGGCGCCCGCGAGGAGGGCCACGGTGGCGCCGCCGACGAGGTAGTTGGTGCTCTGGAGGAGCGAGAGCGCCAGGTGCGGTCCGAGCGAGAGGTAGAAGCCGCCGACCGACCAGACGGCGACGATGGTCAGGACGAGGACGGCGAAGCGGCGCCGGACCGGGGCCGGTACGCCGATCCGGTGCGGGCTCAGGGAGAAGCCGCGACCCGGCCGGGCGGCGCCGGGGGCGCTCTCCCCCATCCGCACCACCCCGATCAGGGCGAGCGCGAAGGCGCCGATGAGCAGCAGGTAGCTGAGCGCGGTGGGCGCGGGCCCGTACTGCACGAGGAGTCCGGCCCCGAGCCCGCCGAGCCCGATCCCGACCGTCGGTCCGGCGCTGTTGACCTGGGCGCCGAGCGCGGGCCGGGAGCGGGGGGCCAGTTCGAGGAGCCCGGCGCCCATGGCCCCGGTGGCCAGTCCGACGGCGAGCCCCTGCACGGCGCGGGCGGCGAGCAGCCAGCCCAGTCCCTGCGCCCCGGCGAAGAGGGCCATGGAGACGATCGCGAGGACGAGTCCCGCGCCGAGCACGGGACGGCGCCCGAGCGTGTCGGAGAGGGAGCCGAAGAGCAGCAGGCCGCCGAGCACGGTGACGGCGTACAGGGCGAAGACCACCGTGATCATGCCGGCGGAGAGGTCCCACTTCCGCTGGTAGAGCACGTAGAGGGCGGAGGGCACGGAGGAGGAGAGCATCAGGAGCACGAGGACCGCGCCGATCACCCAGAAGCCGGAGCCTCTGGAGGGCGCGGCCGCCCCGCCGGCAGGGTGCACCGTCACTCCCGTCGTCGTCTTGGGCAGGTGGGCCACTGCTCTCACTCCCCCGTGGTGCGTCGCTGCGCGGCCGCGCTCAGCCGAGTGCGGTCCATGCGGACAGTGCCCTGGTCAGGGCCCGGGCCGTCAGTACTCCCGCGAGGTGGCCGAGGTACTCGGCCGAGGTGCCGCGCCCGGGGACGAACAGGTCCCGCGGTTGGGCCCGGAAGGCCGCCAGCACCTCCTGGGTCGGGTAGGCGTGGCGGTCGCGCAGGAGCTCCTCGACCCCGTGCAGCCGCACCGCCCGGGCGGTGGCCCCGGTGACCGCGATCCGCGGGCCGTGGCGGGTGATCCGTACGGCGACCGCGCAGACCGGGTAGCGGGTGGCCCGGTCGGCGGTCTTCTCGAAGGCGCCGGCCGCTCCCGCGGCGGGCACCAGCAGCGCGGTGATCAGCGCGCCGGGTGGCGCGCCGGTGGCCGTGAACTCCTCGGCGGTGCGGGTGGACCGGCCGCCGGGTGCGGCGAGCTCGACCAGCGCGTCGGCGGCGAGGGCGGCCACCGGGAGGTCGGTGGCCCGGCCGGGCGCCGCGAGGTTGCCGCCGACGGTGCCGAGGTTGCGGACCTGCGGGTCCCCGTTGGCGCGGGCGGCGGCGGCCAGCTCGGGGGCCTCGCTGAGCACGAGCGGGTCGGCGGCCAGTTCGGCGAGGGTGGTGAGGGCGCCGATCCGCACCCCCGCGGAGGTGCGGACGGCGCCGCGCAGCCCGGGGAGAGCGCGTACGTCGACCAGCAGGCGGACCGGCCCGCCGCCGGGGACGGCCTCCCCTGTGCGCAGTCCCGGCAGCAGGCTCTGGCCGCCGGCCAGGACGCGCGCTCCCGGGGTGTCCGCGAGGAGGGCCAGGGCCTCCTCGACGTCGCCGGGCCGGACGTAGTCGAATGCGGTGGGGATCACTGCTCCGCTCCTTCTCCGCGCAGGCGGCGCCAGACCTTCTCCGGCGTGAGGGGCATGTCGATGTGCCGGACGCCGAGGTCCGCGAGCGCGTCGACGACCGCGTTGACCACGGCGGCCGCGGGCGGCACGGTGGCGATCTCGCCGGCCCCCTTGGCTCCCAGCGGGTTGTGGGGACTGGGGGTGCAGGTCTTGTCGAGGGCGAAGAAGGGGACGTCGGCCGCGCGGGGCAGGGCGTAGTCGCGCAGGTCGGCGGTGATCAGGACGCCCTGGTCGTCGTATTCGGCGGCTTCCATCAGGGCCTGGCCGAGGCCGTGCACGATGCTGCCCTCGATCTGGCCGAGGACCACCTTAGGGTTGCCGATGTTGCCGGCGTCGTCGACGGCGGTGTAGGCCACCACCTCGGTCTCGCCGGTGAGTTCGTCCACCTCGACGACGGCGACGTGGCTGCCGAAGGGGTAGTTGAAGTCCGGCGGGTCGAAGTGGGTGGTCTCGTCGAGGGCGGGTTCGATGTCGGCGGGCAGTCCCCAGCCGTACCACAGGCCCATGGCGAGCTCGGCGAAGGTCTTCGCGTTCTCCTCGTTGCCCGCTTCGAAGACCTTGCCGTTCGCGTAGACGGCCCGGTCCTCGGGGATGCCCAGGAAGACGGCTCCGGCCCTGACCAGCTTCCGCTTGATCTTGCGGGCGGTGAGGGCGATGGCGGGGGCGGCCATGCTGTAGGAGCGGCTGCCGTACGTGCCCTGCCCGTAGGGGGCCTTGAGGGTGTCGCCCTCGTGGACGTCGACGGTGTCCACGTCGATGCCCAGCTCGTCCGCGGCGACCTGGGCGAAGACCGTGGCGTGGCTCTGGCCGGTGGAGGCGGAGCCGACGGTGACGCTGACCTCGCCGGTCGGGTGGACCCGGATGTTGGCGCTCTCCCAGGTCCCGCCGAGCATGCCCTCCTGGGACATCCGGGTGGAGGGGCCGACCCCGCAGATCGCGACGTAGGTGGCGAGGCCGACGCCCAGGCGCTTGCCGCGGGCGCGGGCCTCGGCCTTGCGGGCGGGCACGTCGGCGTATCCGGAGAGCTCCAGGGCCCGGTCGAAGTTCTCCCGGTAGTTCCCCGAGTCGTAGGTCCAGCCGAGGCCGTTGTCGTACGGGAAGCGGTCGGCCGGGACCAGGTTGCGGCGCCGGACGGCGGCCGGGTCCATGCCGATCTCCCCCGCGTACCGGTCCACCAGGCGTTCCATCAGGAAGGCGGCCTCGGCGCGGCCGCTCCCGCGCTGGGCGCCGAGCGGGACGGTGTTGGTGAAGGCGGCGTACACCTCGCAGAACGCGGCGTCGATGGCGTACATGCCGGTGATCGAGCGCCCCATCAGCGCGGTGGCCACCCCGGGTCCGATGGTGGAGGGGTACGCGCCGAGGTTGGCGTAACTGGTGCAGCGCACCGCCGTGATCCGACCGTCGCGGGTGCCGGCCAGCGTGACGTGCTGGCGGTGGTCGCGGCCCTGGACGGTGGAGTTCATCAGGCCGGTGCGGGTGTCGACCCACTTCACGGGGCGGCCGAGCGCCTTGGCGAGGACCAGCACCAGGGCCATGTCGGGGTAGAGGTACCCCTTGGTGCCGAAGCTGCCGCCGACGGTCGGGGCGATCACCCGGAGCTTGTTGAAGGGGATGCCGAGGACCAGTGCGGAGAGCAGGAAGCGGTGGTTGTGCGGGCCCTGGGTGGAGGAGTAGAGGGTGTACTCGCCGGTGGCCCGGTCGTAGGCGCCGATCGCGCCGCGCGGCTCGATGGGGCTGTTGATGGTGCGCTGGTTGACCAGGTCCAGCTCCACGGTGACCTCGGCGTCGGCGATGGCCGCGTCCGTACGCTCCTGGTCCCCGCAGGTCCAGTACGCGTTGAGGTTGCCGGGGACGGCTTCGTGGAGCTGCGGGGCGTCCTCGGCGAGGGCGTCGTCGGCCCGGGTGACCACGGGCAGCGGCTCGTACTCCACGCTGATGGCGGCGAGCGCGGCCACGGCCTGGCGCTCGGTCTCGGCGACGACCACGGCGATCGGGTCGCCGACGTGGCGCACGGCGTCGCCGGTGAGCACCGGGCGGGAGCCCGGAAGTCCGTAGGGGTGGGGCGGGAAGTGGCTCTCGACCCCGCCGGGTATCCAGATGCAGGGCAGCGGCATCAAGTCCGTGAAGTCGGCCGCCGTGGCCACCTTCAGGACGCCGGGCATCTGCCGCGCGGCCTTGGTGTCGATCCCGAGGATCTTCGCGTGCGCCACCTCGCTGCCGAGGATCGCCATGTGGGCGGTGCCGGGCAGGTCGATGTCGGCGACGTACACGGCCTCGCCGCGCAGCAGTCGCGGGTCCTCGCGGCTGTCGATCGGCTGCCCGAGCAGACCCGGTGCGTGGAGTTCGCTCTCCCCCGTCACGGTGGTCATGGCGTTCACCCCTCCTGTCTCGACGTCGCGCAGGCGCGCTGCACGCCCCGGACGACGCTGTGGTAGCCGGTGCAGCGGCAGAGGTTGCCGGTGAGCCATTCGCGGATCTCGGGCTCGGTGGGGGCGGGGCCGCCGGCGGTGGTGTCGACGAGTTCGCCGAGTGCCATGACCATGCCGGGCGTGCAGAAGCCGCACTGGGTGCCGTGCTCCTGGCGCAGGGCCTCCTGGAGTCCGCTCAACTCGCCCTCGGGCCCGGCGACTCCCTCGATGGTGGAGACCTCGGAGCCGGCCGCGGCGACGGTGAGGACGAGGCAGCTCTTGGCGGACTTCCCGTCGAGCCGGACCACGCAGGAGCCGCATTGGCCGGTGTCGCAGCCGACCTTGGTGCCGGTGAGGCCCAGTCCGTCGCGGAGCCGTTCGACGAGCAGTTCGTTCGGCTCGGCGGCGAACCGCTCTTCGACCCCGTTCACTTTCAGTGTGATATCCATGCGAGGGCCTGCGCTTCCGTGAACGGATGGTTGAAGAGGGGTCCGTCGGGCTGCTGGAGAATTCCTCCGGAATGCAGCGGACCGGTGTCGACGGGGGCGAATCCGAGATCGGCGATGATTCCCGCGACGATTTCCTTGGCCTTCGCGTCGTCGCCCGCCGTGTAATGCGCCAGACGTTCCGCGGCCGTCGCGCGCGGCACGCTTCCGGCGACGGCGAGGGTCGCGAAGTGCATGGTGTTCAGGGATTTGACGATGCGCGCCCGCGGATACCATTCGGCGACCCGCTCGCTGGAGGACTTCGGCCCGAAGCCCCGTGGCATGCCGCGGTCGTCGAAGGCGTTCATCGCGTCCACGAGCACCGTCCCGTCGACGGCGCCCGCGGGCAGCAGGGCGGCGGCCCGGTCGAAGGGCACCATCAGCACCAGGAGTTCGGCCCGCTCCGCCGCCTGGACGGCGGTCGCGGCCTGCGCGTCCGGGCCCAGTTCGGCCACGAGCGGGTCCAGCGAGCGCGGGCCGCGCGCGTTGGCGAGGACGACCTGGTGGCCGGCCGCGACCAGGATCCGCGCGAGGGTGGAACCGATCCGTCCGGTGCCGATGATGCCGGTGTTCATGGGTGCCCCTGTCGCTCGTCGGTCGGTCGGCCGGTCAGCGTTCAGCCAGTCAGCTGGTCAGCAGGTCAGCAGGTCAGCAGGTCAGTCCATGCCGATCCAGACCGATTTGGTCTGGGTGTAGCTCTCCAGGGATTCGGGACCGCACTCGCGACCGAAGCCGGAGGCCTTGTAGCCGCCGTACGGCACCGAGGGGTCGTACTGGTTGTAGCAATTGACCCAGACCGTCCCGGCCTTGATCTGCGAGGCGACCCGGTGGGCCCGGCGCAGGTCCTTCGTGTGCACCCCGGCGGCGAGGCCGTACGCGCTGTCGTTGGCGATGCGCACGGCGTCCTCCTCCGTGTCGAAGGGGATGATCGACAGGACCGGCCCGAAGATCTCCTCCTGGGCGATCCGCATGCCGTTGTCCACCCCGGTGAAGATGGTCGGCAGGAAGTACAGGCCCTCGGCCGAGGCCCCTTCCGGGGTCCAGCCGGTGCCGCCGACCCGCAGGACGGCGCCCTCCTTCTGGCCGATCTCGACGTAGGAGCCGACCTTGTCGAACTGCCCCTGGTGGGCCAGCGGCCCGAACAGGGTGGCCGGGTCGCGCGGGTCCCCGGGCTTCAGCGCCGCGGCCCGGCGCACCAGGCGCTCGACCATCTCGTCGTGGACGGGGCGCTGGAGCAGCAGCCGCGAACCGGCGGTGCAGATCTCGCCCTTGTTGTAGTAGATGCCGAAGAAGGCGAGCTCCTCGGCGGCGTCGAGGTCGGCGTCGGCGAAGACGATGTTGGCGGACTTGCCGCCGAGTTCCATCGTGACCTTCTTCAGGGTGTCGGCGGCCCGGCGGATGATGGACTGGCCGACGACGGTGGAGCCGGTGAAGGCGATCTTGTCGATGCCCGGGTGCCCGGTCAGCGTCTCGCCCAGCTCCACCCCGGGCCCGGTGATCACGTTGAGCACCCCGTCCGGGATCTCCGCCTCCTGGAAGAGCTCGGCGATCTTCAGGGCGGTGAGCGGGGTGGCGGGAGAGGGCTTGTGCACGACCACGTTGCCCGCCGCGAGGGCCGGTGCGATCTTCGTCATCGACAGCAGCAACGGGAAGTTGAAGGGGGTGATGGCGCAGACCACCCCGACCGGTTCCCGCAGCGTGTAGGCGAGCTGGCCGCCCGCCGGGGCCCGCGAGGAGCCCTCCACCCGGGTCACGGCCCCGGCGTAGTAGTGCATGAGCTGGGCGGCCATGGGTGCGTCCACGGTGCTGGAGAAGGCGAACGGCTTGCCCATGTCCACGGTCTCCAGCAGCGCGATCTCCTCCAGGTCCCGCTCGATCAGCTCGCCGACCCGGTTCAGCCTGAGCGCGCGCTCCTGTGAGGAGAGTCTGCTCCAGGGGCCTTCCTCGTACGCCGTGCGGGCGGCGGCGACGGCCGCGTCCGCGTCGGCGGCGGCGGCTTGGGCCACCGGCACGATCTCCTGACCGTCCACGGGGCTGATGTCCGGTTCGGTCCGGCCGTCCCGGGCCTCGACCCAGGTGCCGCCGATGAACAGCTTCCCGGGGTTGGCGAGGGGTTGGCCCTTGAGCTGACGCTTCGTCATGACTGCCTTCCGGTATCGGGTGCGGGCGGGTGTGCTACCCCTGGTCGAGCTGGAGCAGGAACGTCTCGGCGAGGGCCTTGGAGGAGTAGGGGTTCTGTCCCGTCGTGAGCCTGCGGTCCACGACCACGTGCGAGTCCCAGATCGCCTCGGCCTTCTCGTAGCGGGCGCCGAGCCGGGTCAGTTCGACTTCGAGGATCAGCGGCAGCCGGCCCGCCATGTTGGTGACCATCTCCTCGCCGTGCGAGAAGGCCGTCATCCGGTAGCCCTCGAAGGGCCACCGGCCCTCGCCGTCGCGCAGCGCGAGCAGCGCGGTGTGGCCGTGGCAGACCGTCGCGAGCGGCTTGTCCTGGGCGATCGCCCACCGCAGGACCTGCGCGAGCTCGTCGGACTTGGGGAGGTCCCCGATGGCGCCGTGACCGCCGCTGATGTAGATCCCGTCGTAGTCGGCGACGTCCTTCTCGCCCAGGCTCTCCAGGGCGATCGGCTGCCTCAGCTGCGGGGTCTGCTCGATGGCCCGCAGGTACGCGGCGGCGTCGGCCGCGTCGTTGTCCTCGGAGCCCTGCGGCCGGACCCACCGCAGGAAGGCGGCGTCGACGCTGGTCTGGTCGACCGTGGGGGCCAGGCCGCCGATCGTCGCCACGTCCACGCTGTGGCCCGCGGCCTTGAAGAGCTGATAGGGCACCACGAATTCCTCGGCCCAGAATCCCGAGGGGTGCTGTTCACCGTCCAGCAGGTGGAGCGTGGCCTTGGCCGTCATGACGACGAGAATCTTCATGACTGTTCTCCTTGTTTCCGATTCGCTGCCGATTCAACACGCCCCCCGCAAGGGGCGTAAGGGGGGTGCCCTCAGGCACGTGATACTTCGTCACGTGCGTCGAGCACCGCGATGATGGTGTGGAATTCATCGACCATGGGGTGGTCGGGATGGGCTTCGGCGAATATGCGTTCGCCGTACAGCGCGGCCAATTCCGGTGCGTACGGCAGGACCGCGGCCAGCGGCGCGCCGTAGACCTCCTCCGCGCAGCGCCGGAAGCGGACCGGGTCCACGCCCTGTGGGGCCATGCTCATCACCAGGGCCCGCCGGCAGGAGAGCCGCCCGGCCAGGGCGATGGTCTCCTCGACCCCCGAGAGGTCGATCCGGTCGGCGCGCGCGAGGATCAGCAGCACGTCGGCGCTCGCCATGGCGGTGACCGACTCGTTGCTGAGTCCGGCGTGGGTGTCGAGCAGCAGCACGTCCAGGGCCAAGGAGGAGGCCAGTCGGTCGAAGCCCTCCGGGAGCAGCCCGACGTCGTAGCCCGTGGTCATGATCTCCCGCAGGGCCGCACTGCCGGTCCTGGCGGGTACGACGTACAGCCCGGGGACGCCGGCCCGCTGAGCGGCGGCCTCGATCTCGCACCGGCCGAGCAGGTAGTCGGTCAGCGACGGGCCGGGTCCGAGCCGGAAGAGCAGGTCGAGGGCGGGCGACTGGATGTCGGTGTCGACCACCCCGACCCGGCGGCCGGCGCCCGCGAGCAGCAGTGCCAGGTTGGCCAGCACGGTGGACTTGCCGGTGCCGCCGCGGTGCGAGTGGACCACGACGGTCAGGGTCATCAGGCCACCGCCCGCTCGGCCGGTCCGGCGCCCCCGCCACCGGTCCCGTGCGGCCCCCGCGCCGCAGGTGGCCGGTGCAGGGCCAGCATGGTGACGTCGTCGTGCTGCTCCGCGCTCCCGGTGTGTTCCCGTACCGCGGTGTCCATCCGGTCGAGCAGGTCCCGGCCGCGCAGCGGCGTGTGGGAGAGCAGGTCGAGCATGCGCGCGTCGCCGAGGAAGGTGCCGTCCGGGCACCGGGCCTC
The DNA here is from genome assembly GCF_044759975.1 of Streptomyces sp. NPDC098789. Lineage (NCBI taxonomy): Bacteria > Bacillati > Actinomycetota > Actinomycetes > Kitasatosporales > Streptomycetaceae > Streptomyces > Streptomyces sp. NPDC098789. Next base: position 150,762 of record NZ_JBIWAJ010000008.1, on the reverse strand, counting down.
GGGCACCCCGTCGGTGAAGATGAAGAGGGTGTCCCCGGGGTCGAGTTGGGCGTACCCGAGGGTGTAGACGCAGTCGGGCAGCACCCCGACGGCGGGTCCGGTGACCTCCAGGGGCCTGGGCGTGGAGCCGTTCGCGCTGAGCAACAGGGGCGGGTTGTGGCCGCCGTTGATGTAGACGAGGCTGCCGGTGTGCGGGTCTAGGACGCCGAAGAAGAGGGTGGCGAAGTACCCCTGCCGGAGGTGGTTGCGGGTGAGGTAGCCGTTCGTCGCGGTGACCGCGTTGAGCAGCGGGGTGGCGCCGACGACCGGAATGCGCCTGCTGCTGCCGGCGCGCCCGGCGGCGACCAGGTTCTGCAGGCCGCTGTTCTCGGCGGTGTGCCGCAGCAGCGAGCGGATGAGGGCCATGAAGAGGGCCGAGCCGACGCCCTTGTCGCAGACGTCGGCGACGACCACGGCGAGGCGTCGGCGGTGGGAGATCTCGAAGACGTCGTAGAAGTCCCCGGCGACCTGTCGGGCCGGCCGGAAGCGGACGTCGATCTCCCAACCGTCGGGCACGGGAAGGGACTCGGGCAGGAAGCCGGCCTGGATCTCCCGCCCGATCTCCAACTCCTTCTCGTAGCTCATGAGTTCGGCGCGGGCATCGGCCTCGCGCAGGGTACGGCCGAGCTCGGCGCGCTCGGAGCAGGTGTGCAGCCGGGCCGCCACCAGGGCGGGCAGGAAGGGCGGGACGAGGTAGTCGTGGCCGATGCGCACGTGTTCCTCCAGGGAGGCGAACCCGCCCACGGTCCAGACGACCACGATCGGGGCCCCGGCCCAGCGGCGCAGCCTGCGCACGACCGTGCGCACGGACTCGCCCGCCACCTCGGCGGGGGCGAGCAGCACGTCGGCGACGGGCAGCGTCCCCAGCGGGCCGGTGAGCAGCTCCGACAGGGTGCGGGCGACCACGGCGGCGTCCATCGCCGCCAGGGCGGCGAGCAGTTCCGGGGGCGGCGGCGGGTGCGCCTCTAGGACGATCACGGTCGTGGAGGGCATGGGCCGGTCCCCTCTGCCTGCGTGGGGGTCATCGCTGCGGCCGCGGGCCCGCGAGGACGGTCAGCGTGCTGATGTTGCGGCCCTCCCTGCGTACGTAGCCGAAGTCGTCCACGCTGGTGAGGGCGAGGTGGATGCCCAGGCCCCCGATCCGCCTGCGCTCGGGCGGCAGCTCGGTGGCGGGCGGCAGCCGGCCGGCCACCGGGTCGAAGGCCGGCGCGCCGTCCTCCAGCACGATGCTCGCCCGCCCGGCCCCGGCGCGGCCCAGGACGGTGATCCGCCCCTCGCCGCCCCGGTACCCGTGCGTGACGATGTTCGTCGCCAGTTCGTCCACCGCGAGCCGCAGCCGGTAGGCGGCCCCCCGGTCGAGTCCGGCCGCCACCGCCACCGCCCGGACGAACTGGGCGATGGCGGTCAGCGAACCGAGGGCGGCCGGGACGTGCAGCTCGGCGGTGGCCGGTTCGGTCAGGCGGGTCCCGCGGTGCGGGCTAGCGCCCATGGGTACCGCCCTCACTCATCGGAGAGGATGATGCTGCGGTCCAGGCCGGCCGTCCGGATGGTCCGGGAGACCGGCTCGATCGCGCCGACGACCCGGATGGTGACGTGGCCGGCGACCTTCTGCTGGGCGAAGACCAGGGAGCGCAGCCCGGCGCTGGCCATGTAGCCGACGCCGGCCATCCGGATCTCGACGGTGCTCGTGCCGTGCCCGGCGGCCTTCTCGATGGTCTGGTGGAAGTCGGGTGCGGTGTTGGCGTCCAGTTCGCCCGCCAGCTCGATCACGGTGGTGTCGCCCTCGATGCTCAAGGACACGGAAAGCGGCATGTCAGGTCTCCTTCGGCCGTGCGGTCAGGACGTCTCGGGATCCGGTGCGCGGCCGACGAGGACGACGACCGAGCGCGGACCGATCAGGTACTTGCCGGCGTTCTCCAGGACGGCCTCGCCGCCCGGGGAGCGGATGTCGTGCGGGGCGGTGGCGCCGGTGTCGGCGAAGAGGTGCCAGCTGCGGTGCCCGGGCAGGGCGGGCAGCTCCAGGTCGTGCGCTTCCCAGTGCGCGTTCATGGCGACGTACACGACGTCGTCGTCCGCGGGCCCGCACCGGGCGACCGCCAGCAGGCGGCTGTCGGGCGACCAGTCGGGCTGCCAGGCCCGCTCCCCGTGCCAGCTGATGTCCGGGAGGCCGACGTGGTCGCGGACGAGGCCGGTGGGGTGTTCGGTGGCGCGCAGCTCGCGGTGGTGCATGCGCAGGGCGATCATCTGGCGTGCGAAGCGCAGCAGTTCGGCGTTGTCCTCGACCTGGTCCCAGTCGAACCAGGAGAGTTCGTTGTCCTGGCAGTAGGTGTTGTTGTTGCCCTGCTGGGTGCGGCCGACCTCGTCGCCCGCCAGCAGCATGGGGATGCCCTGGCTGGTGAAGAGGATGGCGAGGGCGTTCTTCATCTGGCGCAGCCGCAGCCGGTTGACCTCGACGTCGTCGGTGGGTCCCTCGGCACCGCAGTTCCAGCTCTGGTTGTCGTTGGCGCCGTCGTTGTTGTACTCGCCGTTGGCGTCGTTGTGCTTCTCGTTGTACGAGACCAGGTCGGCCAGTGTGAAGCCGTCGTGCGCGGTGAGGAAGTTGACGGAGGCGGCGGTGCCGCGGCCGGTGTACAGGTCGGGCGAACCGGCGATCCGGGTGGCGAGTTCCCCGGTGAGGCCGGGATCGCCCTTGAGGAAGCTGCGGACGGTGTCGCGGTACTTGCCGTTCCACTCCGCCCAGCGGCCGTAGGCCGGGAAGTTGCCGACCTCGTAGAGGCCACCCGCGTCCCAGGCCTCGGCGATCAGCTTGGTGTGCCGCAGCACGGGGTCGTACGCGAGCATCTCCAGCAGGGGCGGGTTGGGCAGCGGGGTGCCGTCCAGGTCCCGGCCGAGGATGGCGGCGAGGTCGAAGCGGAAGCCGTCGATGTGGTAGTCGGCGACCCAGTGGCGCAGGCAGTCGAGCACGTAGTTGCGCACGACCGGGTGGTTGCAGTTGACCGTGTTGCCCGTGCCGCTGAAGTTGAAGTAGTACCCCTCGGGCGTGAGCATGTAGTAGGTGGCGTTGTCGAGGCCCTTGAAGGAGATGGTCGGGCCGAACTCGTTGCCCTCGGCGGTGTGGTTGAAGACGACGTCGAGGATGACCTCGATGCCCGCCGCGTGCAGGTCCTTGATCAGGGTGCGGAACTCGTCGCCCTGCATGCCGTAGCGTCCGGTCGCCGCGTACCCGGCCTTCGGGGCGAAGAAGGAGACGGTGTTGTAGCCCCAGTAGTCGAAGAGGTGCTCGCCGGTCTCCGGGTTGGAACGCGGGTTGTCGCTCTCGTCGAACTCGAACACGGGGAGCAGCTCTATGCAGTTCACCCCGAGTTCCTTGAGGTACGGGATCTTCTCGCGCAGGCCCGCGAAGGTGCCGGGGGCCGTCACGCCCGAGGAGGGGTGCCGGGTGAATCCGCGCACGTGGGTCTCGTAGACGACGAGGTCGGTGGCGGGGATCTGGAGCGGGGTGTCGTCGCCCCAGTCGAAGTCCTGGAGGCAGACGCGCGAGCGGTACTGGTAGGCCCGGTCCCGGTCCGGTTCCACGCCCCACACGTCGCGGCCGCTGATCAGCCGGGCGTAGGGGTCGGAGAGGATCTGCCGGGCGTCGAAGCGGTGCCCGGTGACGGGGTCGAAGGGGCCGTCGGCCCGGTAGCCGTACTCGATGTTCTCGTGGTCGAGGCCGAAGACGGTCATGGAGAAGACGCTGCCGGTGCGGAACTCCTGGGGGAAGTCCAGCTCGGCCATCGGCTCGGGCTCTCCGCGCTTGAAGAGGACCAGGGCCATCGAGGTGGCCTGGTCGGAGAAGACGGAGAAGTTGACCCCGCCGGGGACCACGTTGGCCCCGAAGGGGAAGGGCTTGCCCGCGCGGACGCCGTACCCGCCCACCTCGTGGGTCGGGTAGGCGTCGACGCGCAGGACCTGTTCGGAGCTGCTCCCGCTCATCGCACGGCCGGTTTCGCGGCGGTCGCGGCGGCTTCGCCGGTCTCGAAGAAGTCGAGGAAGCCGGTGGCCGACATGACGAACCGGACTTCCTCGCTCACCCCGTACAGGGTGACGGCGACCCCGGCGTGCTGGGCCTCGCGGTAGACGACGAGCAGGGTCCGCAGGCCCGCGCTGGAGACGTAGGTGACGGTGGTGAGGTCGATGCGCAGCGGACGGCCCTCGCGGACCAGCGGCAGCAGCGACTGGAGCAGGGACCCGGAGGTCTCGCTGTTGATCTCGCCGGTGGCGACGAGCACGGTGCCCGTCTTGTTCCGGCGTTCCTTGACGCTGAGTGTCATGGTCTTCTTCCCCTCGTGTTGGGGCGCCCCCCGTTGAGCGCTATCGGTTCACCGGCCGCAGCCGGACCTTGACCTTCACCCGCCCCTGGACGTCGGGCAGCCGCACGGTGAGGCCGTCCGCGTCGAAGTCCGTCCACGGCTTCTCGTCGATCTCGACGGACGCGACCTGGACCGAGCCGGCGGGGAGCAGGTCGGGCGAGACGCGCAGCACGCGGTCGGGCAGGCCCGCCGGGTCGGGCTGGAAGTGGAAGTCCATCTCCCGGCCGTTGATCAGCAGGTTGTTGTAGACGGCGGAGAGGTAGCAGAGCTCCGCCGAGTGGTACATGGACATCGAGTGGCTGCCCTTGAGCCGCTCGGTGCCGAGCAGGTACGGCGTGCCGCTGGCCAGCACGTTGAAGTAGACCGCTCCCTCGTCGTGGTCGAGGAAGAAGGTGTTGTAGAAGGCCTCGGCCTGGCGGCCTTCGCGCAGGAAGTCCTCGTCGCCGAGGGTGCCGTGCAGGATGAGGTAGGCCAGGACGGCCTGTTCCTGCTGCCACCACGCCTTCCGGTCGTGCCAGGCGAAACGATACGTCTGGGCGTCGCCGGTCTTCTGGCGCTCCACGACGTCGTACCAGCCCCCGCGCTGGAGGTCGCTCCCGACCTCCGGCATGATCTCGCCGATGCGGCGGGCCAGCTCCTCGTAGGCGGGCTTCGCCTTCAGGGAGTTCATCCGCATCAGGTTCCAGGCGATCTTGAGGTTGTGGCCGACGACCGCGCGGTTCTGCTGCCAGCTGTGCGTGGTGTCGTGGGACCAGTCGCGGTGGAAGCGCTCCTGGACGAAGGGGCTGTTCTTGTAGTCCGGGAAGCGGTCCGCGATCGTGTCGAAGGTGTACTCCAGGAAGTCGGCGTACTTCTGCTCGCCGGTCGCCAGGTACAGGTTGATCAGGTAGGCGGGCGCGTGGTCCCCGACGGAGTTCCAGTTCTTGCGCTCGCGGTTCTCGCCCAGCGACTCGTGGTCGGCGCTGAAGAGGATCGGGTCGATGTGCGAGTAGTAGCCGCCGAGCTCGCCGTCGTGGAAGAACTTGTCGAACAGCCGGATGGTGGCGTCCGCGTCGTTCTTGATCCGGACGTCGCCGGTGATCCGGTAGGTCTGGATCGGCCCGGCGAGCGCGTAGATCTGCTCGTACATCGGGATCGCGTCGTAGTCGTCGGAGAACTCCGAGGTGAAGAGCTTGCGCTCGCTGTCCCCGTCGACGCTGATGCCGTGGTACCAGAAGACCACGTCCTCCTCGCTGTCCACGACCCGCATGTGCTTGCGCAGGTACTCGGTGCCGCGCTCGGCGACCTCCAGGTACTCGTCCTTGCCGGTCAGGAGGTAGGCCGAGGCCATGCCGTAGACCAGCCGGGAGATGGTGTCCGTCTCCTGGACGTGGCTGGCCGTCTTGTCGCCGCCGAGCCGGATCTCCGTGCGGTACTGCGCGAAGTCGACCGGGCCGTCGCCGAACTGGGCGCGCCGGTAGAAGGAGGCCAGCGATTCGATCTGCTTGACCCACCAGCTCGGCTCCTCGAAGCGGAAGTCCTCGGCGCCGCGGCCGAGGAACACCAGCCGCTTCGCCTCGAACCTGCCCCCGGACTCGGGGTAGTGCACGCCGTAGACGTAGAGGAAGCGGCCCGGCGAGAGCATCTCGTCGATGTGCCCGGAGGCGTCCACGTACGGCTCGTCCAGATTGCGGACCAGCTCGGCGCTGGGGTCCCCGGCGAGCGAGACCTCGAAGGTGCGGCCGTCGGCCGTGTTCAGGCGCAGGGTGCGGGTGGTGGAGTCGAAGCGGCCGACGTAGCCCGCGATGGTGTCGGAGAAGGAGAAGCTCACGGCGTCCGCCATGTCATGCACCGTCCTTGTCGGGAGCGTGGTCGGTCACTGCGCGGTCGGTCACTGAACGGTCGGTCACTGAACGGTCTTCGTCCTCGTATCCCTGGCTGACCTCGACGATCACGCCGTCGGGGTCGCGCAACCACACCGTCCGCCAGCCGCAGATGAAGTCGTCGAAGTCGAGCGGGCCCAGGGTCACTTCGGCCGCGTCCCCCAGCTCCGCCAGGAAGGCGTCGACGCTGTCGGTCTGGAAGGCAAGGTGGCGCATCCGCCCCGGGGCCCGGGGGCCGTCCTCGTGCGCCGGGCGGGCCGGCCCGTCGGCGGAGCCGAAGAGCTCCAGGTACGCGTCCCCCTTGCGCAGGAACACGATCCGGGCGTCCCCCAGGTCCACCACGCGGGCCCGGGCGAAGCCGAAGTACCGGGTGTAGAAATCCTCGGTGGTCTTCTGGTCGGCGCAGTTCAGACCCACGTGCGAGAAGCGCAGGCTCGCGTCCATCAGGGGGCACCTCCCGGCGGTGGCGGGGAGACGGTCCCCCGACCCCGCGCCGCGGCGATCTGCTCGATGATCCGGCGGGCGAAGAGGTGGTGGTGGGCACCGGTGCGGCCGGTGACCAGGTCGCCGTCGACGACCACGTCCTCGTCGACGTACTGCGCGCCCATGTTGCGGATGTCGCCGATCAGGTTGTTGTGGCACACCACCTTGCGGCCGCGGACCTTCTCGGGGATCGAGGAGGCCAGCCACATGCCGTGGCAGATGATCCCCTTGAGGACCGTGGGCTCCTCGAAGGCCCGGCGCAGCAGCTCGGTGGCGGGGGGCAGCCGGTCCACGTCCTCGGTGTAGCGCAGCCGGTCGGCGACCATGCCCGAGGGCACGATCAGGGCCGCGTAGCCGCGCAGTCGCTCGTCGTCGAGCCCTTCGAGGCTCTGGTCGGCGGTGAAGGGCGCGCGGTACTCGTGGCCGGTGAAGGTGAGGGAGTCGTTGCCCCACAGCCGGGTCAGGAAGTCGACCTCGGCGCCCTCCTCGGCGAAGCGGCGGCCGTAGTAGAAGATCTCCGGCTCGTAGAAGTCGCTCTCGATCAGGACCGCGATCCGGGTCCCGGACAGCGCTCCTTCGCGCAGTACGGCGTCAGACACGGGAGGCCCCCTTCAGGAAGTCCGCCGCGCGTTCGGCGATCATCGCGATGGCGGTGTGGCAGTTGCCCGAGGGCACGGCGGGCATGACGCTCGCGTCGACGACGCGCAGGCCCCGTACGCCGTGCACCCGCAGCTCGGGGTCGACCACGGAGAGGTCGTCGACGCCCATCCGGCAGGAGCCGGCCTGGTGGTGGTAGCTCTCCGCCTTCTGCCGCACGAAGCGGCGCAGGTCCTCGTCGGTGACGGCGCCCGGACCCGGCTGGAGTTCCTGCTTGTACCAGGGCGAGAAGGCGGAGGTCGCGAAGATCTCGCGGGCCACCCGGACGCCCTGCACCATCCGCTCCAGGTCCCAACGGTCGCCCAGGTAGTTCGGGTTGATCAGCGGGTGGGCCAGCGGATCGGCGCTCGCGAGCCGGATCCAGCCGCGCGAGACGGGCCGGACCACCCCGGGCAGGATCGAGACGGTGTGCGGATGGTCCTGGCCGACGATGACGTCGAACGGGACGTGGACGAAGGCGATCTGGAGGTCCGGCGCGGGCAGGCCCGGCCGGGAGGACAGGAAGAGCGCGCTCTCGGACAGGTTCTGCGCGGGCGCGGGCAGTTCCTGGGTGACCTCGGCCATCAGGCCCGTCAGGACGTGGTTGTGGAAGTTCTCGCCGACCCCCGGCAGCGCCGCGGTGACCGCGATGCCGTGCGGGCGCAGCCGGTCCGGATGCCCGATCCCGGAGAGCAGCAGCAGCTTCGGGGACTCGATCGCCCCGGCCGCCACGATCACCTCGCGCCGGGCCCGGACGGTGTGGGTGCCGGGCGCGCCGGCGCTCAGGTGTACGTCGCGCACGTCGCGGCCCGGGAAGTCCGCCGCCGGGGCGCTCTGGACGTACTCGGCGCCGGTGCAGGTGTCCCCGTCGAAGAGCAGCCGGGTGGTCTGGGCGCCGGTGCGCAGGGTGAGGTTGGAGCGGTCGAGGGCGGGCTCCAGGTAGGCGGCGAGCGCTCCCTGGCGACGGCCGTCGGCGACGTCGATGTGGTGCCAGCCGGTGCCGAAGAGGCCGCGCCGGGGCCCGTCGGTGTTGAAGTCCTCGATCTCCGGGTGGCCGAGCTCCACGGCCGCGTCGATGAAGGCGCGGGAGACGGGGTTGGGGTCGTGCCGCCCGGCGTGGGTGACGCGCTGGGGGCCGCGGGTGCCGGTGGTGGTGGCGGTGCGGTCCTCCTGCGCCTCCAGCAGCGCGAAGTAGGGCAGGACGTCCTCGTGGGCCCAGCCCGCGGCGCCCTGGTAGGCCCAGTTGTCGAAGTCCGAGGCGTGGCCCCGGACGTGCATCATGATGTAGAGGTTGCTGCTGCCGCCGGGTGCCTTGCCCCGCGGTTCGTAGGTGCGGCGGCCGTCCAGCCCCGGCTGCGGGACGCTGGTGTAGCCCCAGTCGACGGGCCCGCCCAGCAGCTTGTACCAGGACGACGGGTCGTCCACCTCGGGCGGGATCCGCGGTCCGCCCGCCTCCAGGACGAGGACGGTGACGTCCGGGTCCTCGGAGAGCCGGTTGGCCAGGACGCTGCCCGCGGTGCCCGCTCCCACGACGACGTAGTCGTACGCTTCCTCGTTGCCGGTCCCGCCGCGGGACCCGGCGCGCGCTCTGCTGTCCACCGGTGGCCCCCTCAGTCCTGACCGAGCACCTGGAAGGGGACGGTGTCGTGGTAGTTCGCCATGTAGGCGATCTTTCCGTCCACGATCCGGAAGAAGTTCATGACCTCGGCCTCGACGGCCTCGCCCGCCGCGCTGACGGCGCTCAGGTGGGAGACGACCGCGGCCTTCTCCCCACCCCCGTCGAGGACGAAGTGCACGGGCTCGTTGCGGAAGGTGCGGTACATCGCGCCCATGCCCTTCATCATCGAGCGCAGGGTGTCCAGGCCCTCGATGTGTCCGGCGAGCTGTTCGTCCATGATCTGGTCGTCGGCGAAGAGGTCGCACCAGCGGTCCCAGTCACCGGCGTTGGCGTACTCGTAGTACTTCGTCAGGATCTGACGTGCGTCCATCGCGCTCATCCCCCTATCGGTCCCTACGGGTTCCGTCCGGCGCGAAGGGCGCCCAGAACTGGCTGAATGCGGTCGCCGAGTCGCCGAAGAGACCGTCGCGGCCCTCGACGATCCGGCCGTCCCGCCAGCGCATGAAGTGGAAGACCGGGTAGTCCATCCGCTCGTACGGGGACGCGCCCTCGGGGTCCGCGCCCTCCCGCCGGGCGACGTTGCGGCACAGGTCGGCGCTGCAGTCCTCGCCGACGAGCACGGCCTCGATGTCCATGCGGAAGGTGCCGCCGGTGAGCTTGTGGGTCCGGCCCATCAGCTCCAGGAAGTCGTCCAGGCTCTCGTACCAGCCGGCCAGCGGGTGGTTGCCCGGGACCAGCCAGCGCAGGTCCTCGGCGTAGTACTCCAGGATCCGGGCGCGGTCTCCCGAGCCGAGCGCCCGGTAGGCCGACTCGACCCGATCCCGTGTCACTTCGGTCATCGCTCGTGTCCTTCCTCGGGCCCGGTACCGGGCCTCAGAGCGCGCCCGAACCGGGCATCGGGGCCAGCTCGTCGACGGTGTAGGTCTTGATGCGCGGGCCGCCGGGAGCGGCGACGAGCGTCCAGGTCTGGTCGGCGTCGAAGCCGAGCCACTGGCTGCGGGCGCCCGGCGGGTCCCAGATCTTGGCCTGCCAGTTGACGAGGACGCGCACCACCGCGCGGTCGCCCTCGATGACGGGCTCCACCTTGGTGACGGTGTGCACCTCGTCGAAGAAGCGGTTGGTGACGGCCGCGTACCAGCGGCCGAAGCCCTCGTGGCCGAGGAAGGTGTCCTCCGGGACCTTGAACTCCAGGTCCGCGGTGATGAGGGCGAGCACCCGGTCCAGCGGAAGGTGCTGGTCCAGGGCCACGTACCACCGGTCGGTGAACGCGCGGATCGCGTCCTCGGTCAGCCGCTCGACGGACATGCCTGTCTCCTCCTTGTCGGTGGGGCGGGGCGGGGCGGGAACGAACGTGCTCGGATGACGTGCACGGACGACGTGCTCAGATCTGGACGTCGACGAGGAACGGGCCCGGGTGCGCCAGCATCCGGTCGACGGCCGCGGCCGCCTCGTCCGGCTTCTCCACCCGCGTCCCGCCCGCGCCCAGCGCCCGGGCCAGGGCGGCGAAGTCGATCTCGGGGTGGGAGAGGTCGAAGGAGTCGGGGAAACCGTGCTCGGGAATGGCCCGCTCGCGCCAGTACTGGGCGATGTTGTCGTCCAGCAGCCGGTACTTGCGGTTGTTGCACACGACGAACTTCGCCTCGATGCCGTGCCGGGCCGCGGTCCACAGGGCCTGGTAGGTGTACATCGACCCGCCGTCGCCCGCGAAGCCGACCACGGTCCGGTCGGGACGGGCGAGCTTGGCGCCGACCGCGCCCGGGAAGCCGACCCCGAGGGAGCCGCCCCGGGTGAGGTGGTAGTCCCCCGGCCGCTCGGCGGGCAGGTAGTGGGTGACCAGCGGGGAGGTGGTCAGCGCCTCGTCGAAGACGATCAGGTCGCCCCCGGTCCGTTCGGCCAGGGTCCGCAGGAAGACGGCCATCGGCGTACCGTCCCCGGGCCCGGCGTCGCGGGCCGCCAGGGCCCGCTCCCGGGTGCGGGTGTCCAGCCGGGCGGCCGCGGCCGCCCGCCGCTGCGGGGTGAGCAGGTGGTCCAGTGCGCCGGCCAGCGCGCGCAGCGCCCGTTTCGGGTCGGCGGCGAGGCCGAGGTCCACGGGGTGGTTCTTGGCGATCTCGTAGGCGTCGAGGTCGATGTGGACGACCTTGGCGCCCGCCCGGAAGGGGCTCTCCAGCTCCGGGAAGACCTCCGGGAAGACGTAGGTGCCGACGATCAGCACCCCGTCCGCGCCGGCGATCAGCTCCCTGCTGTGCGGGCCGAACATGTGGCCGCTCTGCCCGCGCCGCAGCGGGTGCGAGGCCGCGATGTTGACCTCCGAGGAGTCGACCTCGTACACGTCGGCGCCCAACAGCTCGGCGACGGTCACGAGTTCGGCCTGGGCCCCGGAGAGGGCGACCCCGTCACCGATCAGTACGACGGGCCGTTCGGCCGCCGCGAGGAGCTCGGCCGCCCGGCCCACCGACGCGGGCGAGGGCGCCACATCGGTGAGCGGAACCGTAGCGGGCAGGACGGGCTCGGCGTTCAGCTCGTCCAGCACGTCCATCGGCAGCGCCACGAAGACCGGGCCGCGCGGCGGGGTCAGGGCGATCTTCACGGCCCGCCGGACCGTGCGCAGCACCGAGCGCGGATCGGTCACGCGGGTGGCGTACTTGGTGACCGGCCGGGCCATGGCGACCAGGTCGGCGGCCATCTGCGCGTCCATCGCGTCGTAGCGGACCCCGGCGTCACCGGCGACCACGACGAGCGGGGTGTGACCGCGCAGGGACTGGTAGAGCATGCCGATCCCGTTGCCCAGACCCACGCCGGAGTGCAGCTGGAGCAGCGCCGGACCGCCGGTGGCGCGGGCGTAGCCGTCGGCGATGCCCGCGGCCACCGTTTCCTGGAGGGCGAGGACGTAGCGGAAGTCCGCCGCGGCGTCGGCCGCGTCGAGGAATCCCTGTTCCACCGTCCCGGGATTTCCGAACATCACCGTCAGGCCGTCGGCCTTGAACTGCTCGATCAGCCTTTCCCGTCCGGGAGTGGCTTCCATGAATTCCCCCTCGATTTCACACGGGTTGCCGAGCGATCCGCCCGACTACCATCCGTACCGGGTGAGACCGTCCTCCAGGACTTCCACGATCTTCTGCCCCGTGAGATAGGAATCGGGGGTGGAACGGCCGGTCACGAAGGGGTAGTCGACGATCACCGAGACCGGTTTGCCGAAGTTCCCGTGGTACGCCCCGCGCGGGCCCGTGGCATCGCGCAGGATGTATTCCAGCGGGTAAGGCGGCGGGCCCATGTTGAAATCGGTACCGAGGAAGCCGGTGCCGTCCTTGTAGTCGTATTCCTTGCAGTGGCCGGTGACGTGCTTGCCCCGGATGATGCTGCGGCGGTCGCCCCAGTCCCGGGCGAAGGCCAGGCAGGCCACGCCGTAGCACTCGGCGGCCACGACCTTGCCGGCCTTGTGGAAGGCCAGGATCAGGGCGTGGACGCGCTCGTTGTTGGCGAGGTCGGCGATGGGTCCGCTGCCGCCCACGATGAGCACGGCGTCGTAGCCGTCGATGTCGGCCTGGAGTTTGTCCAGGTCGCGGTGGTACTGCTCCAGCTTGCGCAGGTAGCCCTCGTCGCTCGTGTACGGGCGTTCCGGGGCCCACGCCTCGATGTCGATCGGGGAGTCCAGCCGGCTCGACTGCTCGAACTCGCGCCCCAGTCGGGCGTTCTCCTCGGTGGTGACCGAGCGCCCCAGCGGGGGGTCGATGTAGTGCGCGTCGAGACTCGGCGGAAGTGCGTGCGCGCGCTTTCCGGTCGGGGTGGCGAATACGACGTCGTAGCCCCGCTCGTCGAACTTCGAAACGGGCCCTATCAGTTCTTCGGCCCAGTAACCGTGTTCGGAGACAATGACCAGAATCTTTCTGCTCACGGATTCCTCCAGGCGCCGCCTGTTGTCGTTGGCGTTCCCCACACTGCTTCCGCCGCGAGCCCGCGTCAAAGCGCCCGTGTGCGACTACGTGAGGTAGCGGCCCAGGTCATGCGGGCACCTCACGAAGTCGTCCGGTGAGTTCATGAAGTACCCGCCGGACTTCATGACTTCGGCCGAATCCATGAACCACTCCCCGAGGCCCGCCCTATCGTCGTTCGAGGCCGGATCAAGGTCGAGAAGGAGGACGGGGCCGATGGACGGTAGTTGCGCACACATCGATCAGATACGTCCGGTGAAGCCCTCCGCGGAGGGCTGCGAGGAGTGCCTCGCCCTGGGCGAGGGCTGGGTGCACCTGCGGATGTGTCTCGGCTGCGGCCACGTGGGGTGCTGCGACTCCTCCAAGCACCGGCACGCCACCCGCCATTTCCGGGCCTCCGGCCACCCCATCGCCGCCTCGCACGAGCCCGGCGAGCACTGGGCCTGGTGCTACGCCGACCGGCTCATGCTGGACCCGGCGTGAGCGCGGCCCCCGGGACCCCCGCGCCCGCCTCCGGCCCCGCGTCCTCCGCCCCCGCGCCCGCCTCCGGCCCCGCGTCCAAAGGCCCCGCGTCCAACGGCCCCACCTCCACCGCCGTCGCGGCCGCGGCGAACGCCGCCCGGGCGGAGAGCCGCAAGCCCGTCATACTCGCCGTGGACGACGACCCGCAGGTGCTGCGGGCGGTCCGCCGGGACCTGCGCAGCGCCTACGGGGACCGCTACCGGGTGCTGGGCGCCTCCTCCGCCGCCGACGCCCTGAAGATCCTCGACTCCCTGGACGAACGCGGCCACGACCCGGCGCTCTTCCTGGTGGACCAGCGGATGCCGGACGTCACGGGCGTCGAGTTCCTCCTCGAAGCGGTCTCCCGCTTCCCCGACGCGCGCCGGGTGCTGCTGACCGCCTACGCCGAGACGGACGCGGCGATCACCGCGATCAACCGGGTCCGCCTGGACTACTACCTCCTCAAGCCGTGGGACCCGCCGCACGAGCGGCTCTTCCCGGTCCTGGACGACCTGCTGTCCGACTGGTTGGCCACCTACCGCCCCGCCTACGACGGGATCATCGTCGCCGGTCACCTGGTGGCCCCGGGCACCCACGCGGTGCGGGACTTCTTCACCCGCAACGGCCAGCCGTTCCGCTTCCTCAACGTCGAGCGCGACCCCGAGGCGCTGACCCTGCTCGCCGCCCAGCCGGGGGCCGCCCTGCCGCTCGTCCGCTTCCCGGACGGCGCGGTGCTGTCCGCGCCGACGGACACCGAGCTGGCCGTCCGCCTGGGCCTGGCGACCACCGCCTCCCGTCCGCACTACGAGTGCGTGATCGTGGGCGCGGGCCCGGCGGGCCTGGCCGCCGGGGTGTACTCCGCCTCCGAGGGCCTGACCACGCTGATGCTGGACTCCAGGGCGCCGGGCGGCCAGGCCGGCACCTCCAGCCTGATCGAGAACTACCTCGGCTTCCCCTCGGGCCTCTCCGGCGGGGACCTGACCCGCCGGGCCACCATCCAGGCCGCCCGGTTCGGCGCCGAGATCCTGCACCCGGTCGAGGTGGTCTCGCTGACCCGCGACGATCCGGCGAAGATCCTGACCCTGGCGGACGGTACGGAGATCAGCGCGGAGACGGTCCTGCTGGCGACCGGGGTGGCCTACAACCGGCTCCAGGCGCCGGGCGCGGACCGCTTCGAGGGCGCGGGCCTCTACTACGGCGCGGCCACGACGGAGAGCTCGGCCTGCATCTCGCAGCACGTGTTCATCGTGGGCGGGGCGAACTCGGCCGGTCAGGCGGCGGTCCACTTCGCCAAGTACGCGGCCCGGGTCACGGTCCTGGTCCGGGCCGCCTCGCTCGACGACAGCATGTCCCGGTACCTGATCGAGGAGATCGAGCGGACCCCCAACATCGAGGTCCGGGTCCGCACCACGGTGGTCTCGCTCGGCGGGGACGAGCACCTGGAGCGGATCGTCCTGCACGACGCGGACACCGGGGCGGACACCGAGGTCCCGGCCCGCTTCATGTTCACCTTCATCGGCGCCCGCCCGCACACCGACTGGCTGGCCGGGGTGGTCGAGCGGGACGAGTACGGCTTCGTCCTGACCGGCTCGGACCTGATCTCCAACGGGGGCGAGCTGCCCGCCGAGTGGAGCCTGCAACGGGCGCCGTACCCGCTGGAGACCAGCGTCCCCGGGGTCTTCGCGGCGGGCGACGTCCGGGCCCGTTCGGTCAAGCGGGTCGCCTCGGGGGTGGGCGAGGGCGCGATGGCGGTGTCCCTGATCCACCGCTACCGCTCGATGGGCTGAGAGCGAAATCCGGCGGGCGCGGGGTCCGGGCCCTTGCGATCATGCGCCCACCGGATGCAACGTTGATTACATGATTACAGCCGAACAGCGCGAGCAGCTCCGGGGTTGGTTCGCCGAGCGCCTGCCCATCGACGTCTACGAAGAGCTGGTCGAGGTGGTGGTCGACCGCGAGGAGATCACCGTCGTCGGCCGCATCCCGGCCACCGAATCGGTGCGGGAGTTCCGCGAGCGCACCCGCGAGCAGCGCATCGAGGTGGCCCGCGAGGCCGAGGAGCTCTACCAGCGCAAGGTGGCCTGGGGGGTCGAGGCGGAGGGCGAGCGGACCCTCTTCACCCACCTCGCCGTGCCCGTGATGACCCGACTGCGCCAGTCCGAGCGCGCCGTGCTCGACACCCTGGTCGCGGGCGGGGTGGCCCGCAGCCGGGCCGACGCGCTCGCCTGGTGCGTCCGGCTCGTCGGGAAGAACACCGACGCCTGGCTCGCCGATCTCCGGGGCTCGCTGGAGAAGGTCCAGCAGGTCCGCGCGCAGGGCCCCGACCAGGCGGAGGCGGCGAAGCCCGAATCCGCCGACTCCAGGAAGTCCGGGGACGAATGACCGAATGCGCGGCCGGGCACCAATGATCGCGGAAGGGTAGCCGCGAACACCCGAACCCAGGGAGAGGCACGCACACCATGACCACGACCGTCGAATACATCCGCTACCGGATCGCATCGGCCGACCAGCCTGCCTTCGAGGACGCGTACCGGCGGGCGGCCGAGGCCCTGGCCGCCTCGCCCGAGTGCATCGACTACGAACTGGCGCACTGCGAGGAGGAGCCCGAGCGCTACGTCCTGCGGATCCGCTGGACCTCGATCGACGCCCACCTGAACGGCTTCCGCAAGGGCGAGCACTTCCCGGCGTTCTTCACCGCGATCCGCCCGTACGTGACCGCCATCGAGGAGATGCAGCACTACCTCGTCACCGATGTCGTGGGCACCGGAAAGGCTTCCTGAAGGTCATGAGCACGCCGACGATCTACGAGTGGATGGGCGGGGCCGCGGCGATGAACCGCCTCACCGACGTCTTCTACTCGTACGCCCTGCGGGACGAGATCCTCGCGCCGGTCTTCGCCGGCATGGACGCCGAGCACCCCCAGCACGTCGCGGCCTGGCTGTCCGAGGTCTTCGGCGGGCCGGCCGCGTACTCGGCCCACCACGGCGGCCACCAGCACATGGCCACCAAGCACCTCGGCCGCGCGATCACCGAGAAGCAGCGCCGCCGCTGGGTGGACCTGCTCCTCGACACGGCCGACGAGGTCGGCCTGCCGACGGACCCCGAGTTCCGGGCGGTGTTCGTCTACTACATCGAGTGGGGCACCCGGATGGCGCTGATCTACTCGGGCCCCCACCCGCCCCCGGTGGACGCGGCCAAGATCCCGATCTGGTCCTGGGGCCAGACCCCGCCCTGGGTGCCGAAGGCGGCGCAGGACGACTGAGCCACGGCCGGCGGCCGGGCGGGACTCGCCCCGCCCGGACGGCGGCCGTGCGCATCGGCCGCCGGGCGTCAGCCGCGGCGCGGCGGCGGCCCCGGCTTCGGCCGGGGCTTCTCGCCCGGCTCCGCCAGCAGCACGGTCAGCACGCCCTCGGTGGAGCCCCGCCAGAAGTCCACGGCCTGCTCCAGGACGTCCTGGAAGGTCTCCCAGTCCCCCGGCCGGGCCGCCGCGTAGCCGCGCCAGGAGGTGACGGCCAGCAGCCGCCCCGACGCGGCCGGCAGCCAGGACAGGTCGTTCAGACAGTCGGCCAGCGCGTCCCAGTTCCCGCCGAAGTGCTCCGGCAGCCGCAGCGCCCGCTCGCACCGCCCCATCAGATCGGCCTTGCTGCGCACGCCGTCCAGGTCGAGCCGAACGACCATCCAACCGGCCTGCTCGGCTGCTGCCAGGGCCGGGGCGAGCGCCTGCGGGTCCAGGGTCATCGGAGAACCGCCTTGAAGGTGTCGTAGTGGTCGTCCGTGTAGAAGAACTCGCTGCCCTGACCGGTGATGATCCGGCGCGCACCGCGGTCCCGCGAGCCCGGCGTCTTCACCGTGAACTCGTGGTAGTAGCCGCGCTTCTGCTGCGGCAGCCGCTTCTCGAAGTTCCCGAAGACGGTGTCGTCCTGCCGGTACGGGTACGGTCCGCCCTTGTCGATGAGGGCGAGCGTGTCCCGCGCCTGCGGGGGCAGCTCGGCCGCCCGGACGGTCTTCATCCCCTTCGCCCACCCCGGGGCGGCGCTCGCCCGTGGGCTCGGGGAGCCGCTGGAGGCGGAGCCGCCCGGTGAGCTGCCGGAGGCGGCGGCGCCCGGGGGCGCGGGGTCCTTCTTCCCCGCGCAGCCCGCCGTACCCACCAGGGCCACGCAGAGGAACACAGCCCCGAGCAGACGCAGCAGCTGGCGGGGCACGGTCCGGAAGATCATGCGTTGATGGTGTCAAATATCCGTTTCGCCCGCGAATCGCGAGCGGCAGGTGGCCGACGAGGGCGTACCGCGCGGGCGCCCGGAGCGAGCCCTACAGGTCGTCCGGGTCGGCGCGCTCCAGCGCGGGGCGCAGCCCCGGCTGGGACTCGGTCAGCAGGAAGTCCGCCACCGCCGTGTCCGTCACCAGGCTGGTGACCAGGCCCGAGCGCAGCACCGCCCCGATCGCCGAGGCCTTGCGCAGGCCGCCCGCGATCGCCACGACCTCCGGGATCCGGCGCAGCCGGTCCGCCTCGACCGTGATGCAGCGCTCGCCGAGGTCGCGGCCGACCCGGCGGCCCTCGGAGTCGAAGAGGTGCGCGGACATCTCGGCGGCGACGCCGAGCGAGGCGTAGTGCGCCCGCTCCTCGTCGGTCAGCATGTCGTGCACCGTCGAGATCCCCGGCTCCCAGGAACCGATGGACACCGCCGCGACGGTCACCTTGTCGAAGTACTCGAAGGCCCGCGCGATCCCGGTCTGCCCCCGTAGCGCGGCGGCCGTCGCCGGATCGGGCAGCAGCATCGGCGCGTAGATGGGGTGCGCGTCCCCGCCCGAGACCTGGGCGGCGCGGCGGACGGCCTCCACGGACCCGCGCTCGGCCGTCCCGGCGTCGTACACACCGGTGAGCTGCACCACGGTGCACGGCGGCAGTCGGTGCAGGGAGGCGGCCATGTGGATGGTGGACCGGCCCCACGCCAGGCCCAGCACGTCGCCCTCGTTGACCAGCTCGCCGAGCAGGTCCGCCGCCACCGCGCCCAGGTTCTCCGGGTCGGGGGCGTCCTCGGTCGCATCGGCCGGGGATTCCACGACGACCGCGTGCCGCAGGCCGTACCGGGCGCGCAGCGCGTCGGAGCGCTCCGCGTCCAGTTCCGCCGGCACCCGGATCTCGATGCGCACGAGGTCGCGTTCGAGGGCGGTCTCCAGTACCCGGGCCACCTTGAAGCGGCTCACGCCGAACTCCTCGGCGATCTGGATCTTGGACTTGCCCTCCAGATAGAAGCGACGGGCCATCGCCGCCGCCTGAACCAGCTCCGCGGGTCCCATCCGCAGGGCTGACCGTCCCGCCGACATTGCAGACACCGCGTTCTCCTCACTGCTGTTCACATTCTCGACTCGCCGTTCATCCTGTCAGATCCGGCGGCCGTTGATCAGCCTGGACAGCCAGCGTTCACCGAGCTGTTCATCAAGCCTTGGCTCAGTGGCCGCAAGCCCAGGGCGCCGCGGAGATCGCCAGGTCCGCCTGCTCGCGCAGGGTGCGGACCGCGGCGGCCGGGTCTACGGCGCCGTAGACCGCGCTGCCCGCCACGAAGACGTCGGCGCCGGCCTCGGCGCAGCGCTCGATGGTCGAGGCCGAGACACCCCCGTCCACCTGGAGCCACAGCTCCAGGCCGTGCTTGGCGATCAGCTCCCGGGTGCGGCGGATCTTGGGCAGCATGATGTCGAGGAACGGCTGTCCGCCGAAGCCCGGTTCGACCGTCATGATCAGCAGCATGTCGAGCTCGGGGAGCAGGTCCTCGTACGGCTCGATCGGCGTCGCGGGCTTGAGCGCCATGGAGGCGCGCGCGCCCTTGGCCCGGATCTCCCTGGCCAGCCGGACGGGCGCCGCGGCCGCCTCGGCGTGGAAGGTGACCGATCCGGCACCCGCCTCGACGTACTGCGGGGCCCAGCGGTCCGGGTCCTCGATCATGAGGTGGAGGTCCAGCGGGATGTCCGTGGCGCGGCTGAGGGACTCCACGATCGGCACGCCGAGGGTGAGGTTCGGGACGAAATGGTTGTCCATGACGTCGACGTGCAGCCAGTCGGCGCCCTCGACGGCCTTCGCCTCTTCGGCGAGGCGGGAGAAGTCCGCGGACAGGATGCTGGGATTGATCTGAACGGCCATGCCCCAAGCCTGCCATGCCCGCCGCCGCTTCCCGACCTGCCCCCGGAACCGGGGCGGGCGGCTCCGCGGGCCCCGGTTCCGGGGGCAGGTGAATTGAGCACGCGTTCGAACCGGTGAAGGGCGAAGAGCGCGCGCGTCCGGAGCCGCTCGCCGCGCGGGCGGGCAGCGAGCCGGCCGCCGCCGGTGCCCCCCGCTTTCGGCCACCGCGGCGGTTTGGCCGTTTCCCGCCTGCCCTCCGGCTGGCCACGGGCGCTTAATGGTGCTCCACTCCGCGCCGTGAGAGCCGGAGCGACCACCACGGGGGAAACGATGGACTCCACAGGAAACGTCGGGGCGCCGCCGCCCCCACCCACCCCACCACCGACGCCGCCCGCCCCGACCGCCTCGTCACCGGTCCGGGACACGCCGCCCACCACCCACCGCGGCAGGCTGGTCCTGCGAGTCAGCGGCCGCATGTTGTGGGTGGGCTCGACCGCCGTCCCGTTGCACAACATCGCCCTCGTCGACGCCTTCACGTACCGGCCCTCACGGTGGGCTTCCTTCATCGACTCGCTCAAGTGGTTCGTCGGCATCGCCGTCGTCATCGTCGTGCTCGCCTACGCGAGCGGGGGCGAGGTGGTCGACGACGACAACAGCGGCGCCCTGCTCCCGTTGTCCGTGGTCGTGCTGGCCGTCCTCGCCGTGGCGGCCCTGCTCAAGATGTCCAAGCCGGTACTGGCCGTCGAGACCGCCGGCGGCACCAAGATCCTGGTGACCCTGCCCACCGTGGACGAACTGCGCCACATCGCCGCACAGATCGTGTACGCGATCGACCACCCCGGAGCCGAGTTCACCACCGTCGTCAACTACTTGGCTCCCGTCGTCAACATGCACGGCGGCAGCGGGAACACGGGGATCCGCGCATGAGCGAGTCGTCGAACTACTACGGGCCCGTGGTCAACATGAACGACGGCCACGACAACATCGGCATCAACTACGGCACCGTCGGCGCCGGCGCCCAGGACGCCGAGCTGCGCGCCGCCGTCGAGGAGCTCACCCGCCTCCTCGGCGAACTGCGCCGCCACCTCACCCCGGAGCAGGACCGCACCGTCGAACAGGCGCTGCCCGAGCTCACCCCGGACCGCGGCGCCCTGCGCGAGCGCGGCCTCCTCCTGGCGCACGTCGCCCAGATCGCGGCCGCCGTCGGCGCGGTGGGCCAGCCCGTGGCGGACGCGGTGGGACGGCTGCTGGCACTCCTGGGATGAAGAGCGGGGCCCGCGCCGCACGGCGCGGGCCCCGACCCTCAGCCGGTGCGCCGCAGCAGTGCCAGGTACATCGCGTCCGTGCCGTGCAGGTGCGGCCACAGCTGGACGTCCGGTCCCTCGCCGAGGGCCGGGACGCCCTCCATGTAGGGCCGCGCGTCGATCAGTTCGGCCGAGACCGGCTCGTGGCCCGCGCCGCGGCCCTTGAGCACGTCCTCCACCACGACCCGCGTCTCCGCCAGGTGCGGCGAGCAGGTCGCGTAACCGACCACGCCGCCCACCCGCACCGCGGACAGCGCCTCGCGCAGCAGCGCGCGCTGGAGCGGGGCGAAGCCCTCCAGGTCCTCCGGGCGGCGGCGCCAGCGGGCCTCCGGGCGGCGGCGCAGGGCGCCGAGGCCCGTGCACGGCACGTCCATCAGGACCCGGTCGAAGGTGCCGGGCAGCCACGGCGGGCGGGTGCCGTCGGCCGTGATCACCTGGTACGGGCCGGGGTTGCCCACCAGCGACTTCTCCACCAGCCGGGCCCGGTGCGGCTGCTTCTCGGAGGCCAGCAGGAGGGCGCCGCGCGGCGCGGCGAGCGCGGCCAGCAGCGCCGCCTTGCCGCCCGGTCCGGCGCAGCCGTCCAGCCAGCGGGTGTCACGACCCTCGACGGGCACGTTCGCCAGCGCCATCGCCACCAGCTGGCTGCCCTCGTCCTGGACGCCCGCGCGCCCCTCGCGGACCGCTTCCAGCGCACCCGGCTCGCCGCCCTCGGCCATCCGGACGGCGTACGGCGACCAGCGGCCCGGCAGCGCGGAGTCCTCGCCCACCGCCTCCAGCAGCTCCTGCGGAGTGGACCGGCCGGGCCGGGCGACGAGGGTGACCTCGGGGCGCTCGTTGTCGGCTTCGAGGAGGTCCTCGATGCCGGCCCGCCCGCCGCCCAGGGAGTCCCACAGTGCGGAGACGACCCAGCGCGGGTGCGAGTGGACGACCGCGAGGTGGTCCTCGGCGTCCACGTCGTAGGGCGGGGCGACCTGCTCCAGCCAGGCGTCCAGGTCCTTCGCGGCGATCTTGCGCAGGACGGCGTTCACGAACTTGGCCCGGCCGTCGCCCAGCACCACGCGGGCCAGCTCCACGCTCGCCGAGACGGCGGCGTGCGAGGGGATCCGGGTGCCGAGCAGCTGGTGCGCGCCGAGCGCGAGCACGTCCAGCACCGGCGGGTCGACCTCGCGCAGCGGCCGGTCGATGCAGGCGCCGATGATCGCGTCGTACGTGCCCTGGCGGCGCAGCGTCCCGTAGACCAGCTCGGTCGCGAGGGCGGCGTCCCGCGCGTCGAAGCTCTCGTCCTTGCGGGCCTTGCGCAGCAGCGGGGGCAGGACGAGGTTCGCGTACGCGGCCCGCTCGTCCACCGCCCGCAGCGCCTCGAAGGCGAGGAACCGGACGGGGTCCTTCTTGGGCCTGCGGTACGGGTTGGCCTGCTTGCCGCCGGCGGCGGCGGGGCGGCGGGGCTGATCGCTCACGTGAAAGGTGCTCCGGAAGTACGAAAAGAAACGGGAGGTGAGGAGAGGTGAAGTGAAGTGAAGAGGGACGGGAGGGACCGGGGCCGGACGGCCTCCCGATCAGCCTACGTCGACCCCGCCCAACCGCTCGCCGGGAGCGATCCGGACCCCGCGGGCCCAGTCGGCCGCCTTCATCGGCTTCTTGCCCTGCGGCTGTACCCAGAGCAGTTCCACGGCGTGCGAACCGGTGCCGACGTAGAGGTTGTTCTTGGCAGGCGAGAGCTCGCCGGGCGTCAGGTCCGTGCGGTCGGTCACCAAGGCCATCGAGATCAGCTTGAGCCGCTCCCCGCGGAAGACGGTCCACGCGCCCGGCGCGGGCGTGCAGCCGCGCACGACCCGGTCGGCGCGCAGTGCCGGGGCCGTCCAGTCCACCCGGGCGTCCTCGACCGAGATCTTGGGCGCGAGCGAGATGCCGTCGAGGTGCTGGTCGACGGCGCGCAGGGTGCCGTCCTCGATGCCGTCCATGGTGGCGGCCAGCAGACCGGCCCCGGCGAAGGCCAACCGGGTCAGCAGGTCGCCGCTGGTGTCGGTGGGGCGGATCTCCTCGGTGAGGATGCCGTAGACCGGGCCGGAGTCCAGTCCTTCCTCGATCTGGAAGGTGGACGCACCGGTGACCTCGTCCCCGGCCATGATCGAGTGCTGGACGGGCGCCGCGCCGCGCCAGGCGGGCAGCAGCGAGAAATGCAGGTTGACCCACCCGTGCCGGGGGATCTCGATGGCGCTCTTGGGGATCAGGGCGCCGTAGGCGACGACCGGACAACAGTCCGGGTCGATCTCCCGGAGCCGGGCCTGGAACGCCTCGTCGCGCGGCCTGGCCGGCTTGAGCACCTCGATCCCGGCCTCCGCGGCGCGCTCGGCCACCGGGCTCGCGACCATGCGCCGGCCGCGGCCCGCGGGCGCGTCGGGTCGGGTGACGACGGCGGCGACCTCATGGCGCCCGGAGGCGAGCAGGGCGTCCAGGGCGGGAACGGCGACCTCGGGGGTGCCTGCGAAGACGAGCTTCACCGGTGTCTACCTCGCTATCTCGGCTGTCAGCAGCGCACCAGTCTATGGGTCGCCCGACCAACCCCCCACCGGTGGCCACCCGTCCGCCGCGCCACCCACACGGGGGGCGTACGCACACGCGCGCGCCTCTCGCATATGCCGACACGCCCCCACAGCGTGACCAACGCGCCACATGACGCGTTGGTCAAGAGAGATTGACCCGAAGCGGGCCGCGTGTGAACGGTGTGTGCGGCCCGATCCGCTCCTCAGCACCGGTACGAGAGGCTTCTTCATGGCCGACCACGCCAGCCACGACGCCCAAGCGCGGGCCAGCCTGCACCTCCTGGTGCGGGACATCGAGCGGGTCCGCCGGCAGGTGGACGCGCTGCGTACGCTCACCGCCCAGCTGGGCAACGTGTACCGCCCGCGCCGCTCCGGCCCCTCCACGGGCTTCGTCGTCTACGGGCGCGCGCCCGCCCCCACCGTCCGCCTGGCGCAGGAACTGCGGGACAGCGTCGAGACGCTGGTCACCGCCGCGGTGGACTTCGACCGCTCACTCGGCTTCTCGTGGGACGCGGTCGGCTCCGCCCTCGGGGTCACCAAGCAGGCCGTGCACCGGCGGTACGGGGCCCGGCGCGCGCAGGCCTCCGAGGCGGCGGAGCCGCTGGCCGAGGGATCGACCACGCGGACCCTGGGCATCCCCCCGATGTCCCCGCTGCCCACGATCCCGGCCGCCCGGTCGGTACCGCCCCAGCCCCAGCGCGAGGAATCCGCGGCAGCGACCGCGTCCCTGCGCCCCCCGGCCTTCCCCGGCCCCCGCAACGGCTGACCCACCCCCAAGCCCTCAACCGCCGGCGCTTCGGCCACACACGGCCCCCAGCCAAACCCAGCCCCGCCGGCGCTTGAGGCACCCCCGGAGGGCCCACCCGAGCCAGACGACCCACCCCGGCCAAATCCAGCCCCGCCGGCGTTTGAGGCGCCCCCGGAGGGCCCACCCGAGCCGGACGACCCACCCCGGCCAACCCAGCCCCGCCGGCGCTTCGGCCCCCGCAATCCAGCCCCGCCGGCGTTTGAGGCGCCCCCGGAGGGCCCACCGAGCCGCAGGCGCTCCCGACCGGGCGGCGGCCACCGGCACGGGCACACGCCCCCGGCGGCGACCCACCAGGCCGGGCCAGGCCAAGGGCACGCCCCGGCACCCCCTCACCCCCCGGCCGGCCGCCAGGCCCCCGTCACCCGATGTCCGGCGGATCGATCCGCACCCGAATCGCATCCGCCACCGAGACCCCCCGCGCCATGCGGGCCGCCTGCGCCCCCTTGAGCGCCGCGGCCAAGGCGGCCCCACTGCCCGGCGGCACCCGCACCAGCGCCCGCTCACCGGGCGACGGCTCCCCCCGCCGCCCGTACACCGGCACCGGCCCCAGCACCTCCGCATCGGCCGGCAACCCGGCGTCCGCCAAGAACGCGTCCAGCACCTCCCGCCGCCCCGCCACCGCGGCCATCCGGGAGACCGGCGGAAAGCCCAGCTGCGCCCGCTCGGCCAGCTCCCGCACCGCGTGCCCCACCGGGTCCCACCGCACCAGCGCCTGCACCGGCCGCAGCGTCGGCTCGGCGACCACGACCACCTGCCCGTCCCCCCGGACCAGCGAGGCGGCCGCGATCCAGCGCCGCAGCGCCTCCTCCCCGGCCCGCAGGTCGGGCCGCGCCACCATGGCCCAGCCGTCCAGCAGCAGCCCCGCCGCGTAGCCGGCCCCCTCGGCCACCGGCTCCGCACCCGGCGTGCACACGATCAGCGCGGGCCGGTCGGGCACCGAGTCCAGCACGTGGTCCCGCCCGGAGGTCCGCACCGGGACCGCGGGGAACGCCCGCCCCAGCTCCTCCGCGGTCCGCCGGGCACCGACCACCTGGGCCCGCAGCCGGACGGCCCCGCACTCCTCGCAGTGCCAGGAGGACTCCCCGCGCCCGCACCACCCGCAGTGCAGCTCCCGCTCGTCGGGCGCCTCCAGCGGCCCCGCGCACGCCCGGCAGCGGGCCGGGGTCCGGCACCGCTCGCACGCGAGCCGGGGCACGTACCCGCGGCGCGGGACCTGGACGAGCACGGGTCCGCTCTTCAGGCCCTCCCGTACGGTCTCCCAGGCCAGGCTCGGCAGTCGGGCGGCCCGCGCGGCCCCGTCCCGGGCCAGCAGTTCGTCGCCCACGGTCCGGATCCGGGGCGCGCACTCCCGTACCCGCGCCCGGTCGGCGGCCAGCGGCCGGGCCCAGCCGGACTCGACCAGCTGGGCGGCCTCCACGGTGCAGCTGGTGCTGCCGACGAGGAAGCCGCAGCCGTCGGTGACCGCGCGGAGTTCGAGCACCTCCCGCACGTGCGGGAAGGGGGCGTGGTCGTCGCTGTGGCTGGAGTCGCCGTCGTCCCAGACCGCCACCAGGCCGAGGTCCCGGACGGGCGCGAACATCGCGGCCCGGGTGCCGATCACGGCCTTCACCGAGCCGCGGTGGACGGCTAGCCACTGCCGGTAGCGCTTCTCGGGGCCGGACTCGGCGGTCAGCAGGGCGTGGCGCCCCTCCCCCAGCAGCGCGGTCAGGGCCGCGTCCAACCGCGCCGCGGTGCGCCCGTCGGGCAGGACCGCCAGCGCGCCGCGGCCGGAGGCGAGGGTGGCGGCCATGGCCCGGGCCAGTTCGTCGGCCCAGCCGGGTCCGGGCAGCGCGGTCCACACCGCGCGCGGGTCGGCGCCGCCCGCCAGGGCCCGTAGGAAGCCGGGGCCCGCCGGGTAGCGCTCCCAGCCGCCGGGCTCGGGCGCGGCGGGCGCGGGCAGCGGCTCGGGCGAGGGCTTGGCCTCGGCGCGCGCGTTGCGCGGCGGCAGGGCGAGCTGGAGGACGTCGGCCAGGCTGCCCGCGTACCGGTCGGCGACGGCCCGCGCGAGGGCGAGCATGCGCGGGCCGAGGACCGTCTCGGACGAGACGACCTGGGCGAGGGCCGCGAGCGGGCCGTTGTAGTCGGTGTCGGCGCGCCGCTCGACGACGAACCCGTCGATCAGGCCGCCGCCCTCGCGGCGGCCGCCGTGCACCTGGTGGGAGCCGGCGCCGAAGCGGACCCGGACCCGGACCCCGGGCTGCGCGGCCTCCGACAGCTCCTCGGGGACGGCGTAGTCCCAGAGCTGGTCGAGGTGGAGCACGCCCTTGTTCACGAGGATCCGCGCGACGGGCAGGTCATGGGCCATCGAGGCACCGCGCCAGGTGCGCGGCTTGGCCTTGGGCGCCTTGGCCTTCGCCTCGGCGACCATCTCCCGCATCAGCGCGAGCTGCTCCGGCGCTCCACCGGTGTCCGGTTCGTTCTGGCTGCTCACACCGGAATTCTCACCCATGCCACCGACAGTCACGGCCACGACGGCGGGGCGGACCGGGAACGCGCGCCGGCCGCAGCGACGTACGGCCCCGGACCGTGGGGTCCGGGGCCGTACGCGATGGAGCAGGTGGGGCAGATGGAGCAGGTGGAGCAGGTGGGGACTTACAGACCGGCGGCGGCGCGCAGGGCGTCGACGCGGTCGGTGCGCTCCCAGGTGAAGTCCGGCAGCTCACGGCCGAAGTGGCCGTAGGCGGCGGTCTGCGCGTAGATCGGGCGCAGCAGGTCCAGGTCGCGGATGATCGCGGCCGGGCGCAGGTCGAAGACCTGGGCGATCGCGTCCTCGATCTTCTGCACCTCGACCTTGGCGGTGCCGAAGGTCTCGACGAAGAGGCCGACGGGCTCGGCCTTGCCGATCGCGTAGGCGACCTGGACCTCGCAGCGCGAGGCCAGACCGGCGGCGACGACGTTCTTCGCGACCCAGCGCATCGCGTAGGCGGCGCTGCGGTCGACCTTGGACGGGTCCTTGCCGGAGAAGGCGCCGC
Source organism: Streptomyces sp. NPDC098789 (assembly GCF_044759975.1). Classification (NCBI taxonomy): domain Bacteria; kingdom Bacillati; phylum Actinomycetota; class Actinomycetes; order Kitasatosporales; family Streptomycetaceae; genus Streptomyces; species Streptomyces sp. NPDC098789. The sequence continues at coordinate 123,561 of NZ_JBIWAJ010000008.1, read as the reverse complement.
CACCGTGACGCGCCATGCCGCCGTAGGTGTCGATGATGATCTTGCGGCCGGTGAGGCCGGCGTCGCCCATCGGGCCGCCGATCTCGAAGCGCCCGGTCGGGTTGACCAGCAGCCGGTAGCCCTCGGTGTCCAGCTTGATGCCGTCCTCGACGAGCTGCTTGAGCACGTACTCGACGACGAACTCGCGGATGTCGGGAGCGAGCAGCGAGTCGAGGTCGATGTCCGAGGCGTGCTGCGAGGACACGACGACGGTGTCGAGGCGGACGGCCTTGTCACCGTCGTACTCGATGGTGACCTGGGTCTTGCCGTCGGGACGCAGGTACGGGATGGTCCCGTTCTTGCGGACCTCGGACAGGCGGCGCGAGAGCTTGTGCGCGATGTGGATCGGCAGCGGCATCAGCTCGGGGGTCTCGTCGCAGGCGTAGCCGAACATCAGGCCCTGGTCGCCCGCGCCCTGCTTGTCCAGCTCGTCCTCGTCGCCCTCGACCCGGCTCTCGTACGCGGTGTCGACGCCCTGCGCGATGTCCGGGGACTGCGCGCCGATGGACACCGAGACGCCGCAGGAGGCGCCGTCGAAGCCCTTCTTCGAGGAGTCGTAGCCGATCTCGAGGATCTTCTCGCGGACGAGCTGGGCGATCGGCGCGTAGGCCTTCGTCGTCACCTCGCCCGCAATGTGCACGAGACCGGTGGTGATCAGGGTCTCCACCGCGACGCGCGAGGTGGGGTCTTCCCTGAGCAGGGCGTCGAGGATGGTGTCGCTGATCTGGTCAGCGATCTTGTCGGGGTGGCCCTCGGTAACGGACTCCGAGGTGAAGAGGCGGCGGGACACATCGCTCCCTGGGGTTGCAGCGGCTGCTGGCTGAATCAATTGGCGGAACACTACCGGGAGCTGCGCCTGGCCGTGTTCCTGGTGCAGTTTATCGGTCGCCACCGTTTACCGGACCACCCGTCTCGCCCTGTGGGAGGGGCGTGACCTGCGGCACTCCATCCTCTCCCATCGGACAGCCGGAGAAAAGGTCCGTTTTTCAGGCGCGTCGGAGCACGACCGGGGGCGCGAGCCGGGGCACCACCTGGTCCCAGATGACGTCGGCCAGGAATTCCTTCGGACCATGGGCCACGGGAACCTCAGAGCCATCAGAGGCCAGGATCACGGCCTCGTTCTCCTCGGAACCGAAGGTCTTGGCCTCGCCGACCTCGTTGACGACGAGGAGGTCGCAGCCCTTGCGGAGCAGCTTCGCGCGACCGTTGGCGAGGACGTCGTCGGTCTCGGCGGCGAATCCGACGACGACCTGACCGGGCACGGAACGCGCGGAAGACAGTTCTGCGAGTACGTCAGGATTGCGCACGAGGGCGACCGGCGCGGGCTCCTGACCGTCCTGCTTCTTGATCTTCCCCTCGGCGTAGGAGGCGGGCCGGAAATCGGCCACCGCGGCGGCCATCACCACCGCGTCGGCGTCGGCGGCCGCCTTGAGGACGGCCTCCCGCAGCTGCAGCGCGGTCCCCACCCGTACGACGTCCACCCCGGCCGGATCGGCCAGCGCGGCGTTGGCGGCGACGAGGGTCACCCGGGCCCCGCGCGCGACGGCCGTCCGGGCGAGGGCGTAGCCCTGCTTCCCGGAGGAGCGGTTGCCGAGGAAACGGACCGGGTCCAGCGGCTCGCGCGTGCCGCCCGCGCTGATCACCACGTGCCGGCCGGCCAGATCGGCGCCGCCGGCGCGACCCCGGCCGCGCAGCACGTGCCGGCACACCTCGAAGATCTCCTCGGGGTCGGGCAGCCGCCCCTTGCCGGTGTCCTTGCCGGTGAGCCGACCGACGGCGGGCTCGATCACCACGGCGCCCCGGCGGCGCAGCGTGGCCACGTTCTCCTGGGTGGCGGGGTGCTCCCACATCTCGGTGTGCATGGCGGGCGCGAAGACCACCGGACAGCGGGCGGTGAGCAAGGTGTTGGTGAGCAGGTCGTCGGCGAGGCCGTGGGCGGCCTTCGCCAACATGTCCGCGGTGGCGGGGGCGACCACGACGAGGTCGGCGCCCTGGCCGATCCGCACGTGGGGCACCTCGTGCACGCTCTCCCAGACCCGGGTGGAGGCGGGGTTACCGGAGAGGGCGGCCCAGGTGGCTTCGCCCACGAAGTTCAGCGAGGCCTCGGTCGGCACCACGCGGACGTCGTGACCCGACTCGGTCAGCCGGCGTAGCAACTCGCACGCCTTGTAGGCGGCGATCCCGCCGCTGACCCCGAGAACCACCTTCGGCTTGTCCACTGCGCTCTCCCTTACCTGACGCACGTCACATCCCACACATGACACACCACAGGCCCGGCAGTCGGTCTACCGGGCCTGTGGTGGCAAAAATGATGTCGCGTGCCGCTTACGTGGCCGGGGCCTCGATGGCCTCGGAGGTCAGCAGACCCGCGTTGATCTCGCGCAGCGCGATCGAAAGGGGCTTCTCGTGGACGTGGGTGTCCACCAGGGGGCCGACGTACTCCAGCAGGCCCTCACCGAGCTGCGAGTAGTACGCGTTGATCTGACGGGCACGCTTGGCCGCGTAGATCACGAGGCTGTACTTCGAGTCGGTGGCCTCGAGCAGCTCGTCGATCGGCGGGTTGATGATGCCCTCGGGCGCAGACATGGAAGAGGACACGCTCTACCTTCCGAAGATGGGTAATGATCGAACTACGATCAAACAACTGCCACCAAGGCTAGCAGCTCGCGCGCCACGTCTTCGACGGAGGTATTGACAAGCGTGCTGTCGAACTCGGACTCTGCCGCGAGTTCGATCTTCGCCGCGGCCAGTCGACGCTCGATGACCTCGGCCGATTCGGTGCCGCGGCCGGTGAGGCGGCGGACCAGCTCCTCCCAGCTGGGGGGAGCGAGGAAGACCAGCTGGGCCTCGGCCATCGACTCGCGGACGAGTCGGGCGCCCTGCAGGTCGATCTCCAGCAGGACCGGCTCGCCGTTGTCCAGGCGTTCCAGCACCGCGCCGCGCGGTGTGCCGTAGCGGTTGCCCGCGAACTCGGCCCACTCCAGCAGCTCGCCGTTGGCGATCAGCTTGTCGAACTCGTCGTCGGTGACGAAGAAGTAATGGACTCCGTGACGCTCACCGGGCCGCGGCTTGCGGGTGGTGGCCGAGACCGAGAGCCATACCTCGGGGTGGACCTTGCGCATATGCGCGACGACCGTGCTCTTGCCGACCCCGGAGGGGCCGGAGAGCACGGTCAGCCGCGGACGTACCTCTGCTGCCATAGAGCGATTATCCAGGCTCCCAGGACTGCCTGAGAACACCGGGAGAACTTCGGGCGACGCGTCAGGCGCCGCTACCGCCGAACTCGCGCTCCAGGGAAGCGATCTGGTTGGAACCGAGACCTCGGACACGCCGGGACTCGGAAATGCCGAGGCGCTCCATGAGCTGCTTGGCGCGGACCTTGCCCACGCCCGGCAGAGACTCCAGGAGAGCGGACACCTTCATCTTGCCGATGACATCGTTCTCCTGTCCCTGCTTGATTACTTCGTGCAGGGATGCACCGGAGTGCTTGAGTCGATTCTTCACCTCGGCCCGCTCCCGGCGAGCCACGGCGGCCTTTTCGAGCGCGGCTGCGCGCTGTTCAGGGGTAAGGGGCGGAAGAGCCACGCCTACGTCACCTCGGATGTCGAACTGTCGGATACGGACCGGTGGGGAACACAAGGCACCTCACCAGGCGAGCCCCACGAACAACGGTCCAGCAGGTCCGCCGTTCGTTCACTCTGGTCGGAGACTAGCGGCCAAGGCCGCTCTAGTCAGCGAGAACGGACGAAAAGTCCTGGTCAGCCTCCACTGAACCGTACATCACGGACAAAGCACCCCGGTTTTGTCCGGTGGAGGCCGTACGAATTAGTCATGTGGTCCGATGAGCCAGCCCCACGGCGGACGTGAACGACCCGATCCCGCGGGCCGCGAGGGCCGCGCGCAGCTCCTCGATGATCCGCAGCGGTGCGGACGGGTCGTTGAACAGGGCGGTGCCGACCGCGACCCCCGAAGCACCCGCCAGGACGAACTCCAGGGCGTCGCGGCCGTCGGTGATCCCGCCCATGCCGAGGATCGGCACCTCGCGCACCTGTCCGGCCAGCATGGCCGCGTACACCTGGAAGACGCAGCGGACCGCCACGGGGCGGATCGCCGGGCCGGACAGGCCGCCGGTGGCCGCGGCGAGGGCGGGGCGCATCGCGTCGACGTCGACGGCCAGGCCGAGCACGGTGTTGATCATCGAGAGGCCGTCCGCGCCGGCGTCGACGCACGCGGCGGCGACGTCCGTGATCCGCGTCACGTCGGGGGTGAGCTTGGCGTACACCGGCAGCGCCGGGTCGGCCGCGGCCCGGACCGCCGCGACCACCTCGTGGGAGGCCCGCGGGTCGCAGCCGAAGACCAGGCCGCGGCTCGCGACGTTGGGGCAGGAGATGTTCACCTCGATCCCGACCACCCCGGGCCGCCCGGTCAGCCGCGCGGCGACCTCGGCGAACTCCTGCGCGTGCTCCCCCGCGATCGATACGACCACCCGCGCGCCGCGTTCGGCGAGCCAGGGCAGTTCGTGCGCGACGAAGCGGTCGATGCCGCAGCCCTGGAGGCCGATGGAATTCAGCATCCCGCTGGGGGTCTCCGCCATGCGGGGCGTGGGGCGGCCGGAGCGGACGTGCGGCATCACGGTCTTGGTGGTGATCGTGCCCAGCTCGCCGAGGGGGACGAAGCGGTGCAGTTCACGGCCGTACCCGGCGCATCCGGAGGCGGTGGAGACCGGGTTGGGCAGGGTGCGGTGGGTACCCAGCGGTGCCGACATGTCGACTTCTTCGGGCCTCATCGGGCGATCACCCCGCCCGGCTGCCGCGGAGCCATGGCGGCGGCGCCTTCGAGGTCGGGCGGGAGCGTGCCCGCCCGGTCCCAGCGGACCGTGGTCCCGTCGAAGACCGGGCCGTCGGTGCAGGAGCGCAGGAAGCGGGTGACCCCGTCGGCGCCGGTGACCGGCAGGACGCAGGACATGCATATGCCGATCCCGCAGGCCATGGCCTCCTCGACGGCGGTGTGGCTGCGGGCCCCCGCGGCGACGGCGACCTCGGTGACGGCGCGCAGCATGCCCATGGGGCCGCAGGAGTGCACCTCGGTGGCGCCGATCCCGGCGATCGCCTCGGCCAGCGGGTCCGTGACCCGGCCGCGGCGGCCGGCCGAGCCGTCGTCGGTGACGACGAGGACGTGCTCGCCGAGGGTACGGGCCCGCTCCACGCCGAACAGTCGGTCCGCGGTGGCCGCGCCGAGCACGAAGGAGACCCGGCCGCCGCGGCCGAGGATCGTCTCGGCCAGGGAGAACAGCGGGGCGCTGCCGTAGCCTCCGGCGACCAGCACGGCGCTGACCGGGCCCTCGGGGAGCGGGAAGGGCGTGCCGAGGGGTGCGATGAGGTCCACCGTGTCCCCGGGCCGGTGCCGGGCGAGGGCGCGGGTGCCCTTGCCGCGCTCGGCGAAGACGAACTCGACGGTGCCGGTGGCCGGGTCGGCGCGGTGGACGGAGAAGGCCCGTCGCAGCAGCATGGCGCCGTCGCGGCCGCCGATGGCGAGGGCCCCGAAGTGGCCGGGCCGTACGTCGGCCGCGGCGGCGGCGGGGGCGTGGAGGATCAGCCGGTGGTAGGCGCCGACGGGCTCGATCCGCCGGATGGTGGCGACGGTCTGGACTGGGGGCACGCGGCGGCGCTCCGATCGTGTGGGGACGGCGGTCTCCCCCCTCCCCCATGATCGCCGCCCCACCCCCCGCCCGAACCGGCCCAAGGCCCCGACCCCACCGGCCATTGGACCCTCCCCGGCGGACGCCTCAACCGCCGGCGGAGCCGCAACCGGCCGACCCGGCCGGCCCGCCTCAAACGCCGGCGGGGCTGGAATAGGCCGACCCAGCCCAGCCGAATCAAGCCCCGCCGGCGATTGAGGCGCCGCCGGAGGCACACCGGCCACGCCGGACCCACACAGCCCCGCCACCGGCCACAACTCTCCGGCCCTCCGGGGGCGCCTCAAACGCCGGCGAGGCTGGAATAGGCCGACCCAGCCCAGCCGAATCAAGCCCCGCCGGAGGCGCACCGGCCACGGCCGGTCAGGAGGCCGTGACGGCCTTGCGGATCTCTTCGGCGAAGGCGAGGGCGGAGGCCCGCAGGGCCGCCGCGTCCGGACCGTGCCGCAGCACCCCGCGCGAAACGTTCGGCACGACGTTGCGCACCGCCGCCCCGAAGACCCCCGGCAGGTCCGCCGCGGTGGCCCCCTGCGCACCGATCCCCGGCGCCAGCAGCGGCCCGTTGATGTCCAGGTCGAAGGAGGACAGGTCCCCGAGCGTGGCGCCCACCACCGCTCCGAAGGAGCCCATCGGCTCCGCGCCCGCGTTCTCCGCGGCCAGGTGCGCCAGCATCGTCGCCCCGATGGTCCGTCCGTCCTCGCGCACGGCCCGCTGGACCTCCGCCCCCTCCGGGTTGGAGGTCAGGGCCAGTACGAAGAGCCCCGCACCCGACGCCCGCGCCAGCTCCACGGCCGGCCGCAGCGAGCCGTAGCCGAGGTACGGGGAGACGGTCAGCGCGTCGGAGAAGAGCGGCGAGGCCGGGTCGAGGAAGGTCTGCGCGTACGCGGCCATCGTCGAGCCGATGTCCCCGCGCTTGGCGTCCATGACCACCAGCGTGCCGGCGGCCCGCGCGTCCGCGACGGTCCGCTCCAGCACCGCGATGCCCTTGGAGCCGAACCGCTCGAAGAAGGCGGCCTGCGGCTTGAAGACGGCCACGTGGTCGGCCAGCGCCTCGACGACGGTCCGCGAGAACCGCTCCAGGCCCGCGATGTCGTCGTTCAGGCCCCAGGAGGCCAGCAGCTCCGCGTGCGGGTCGATGCCGACGCACAGCGGGCCGCGGGAGTCCATCGCCTCGCGCAGGCGGGTGCCGAAGGGGGTCACGGTCACGGTCACTTGGCGGCCTTTCGGGTTTCGGCTCGGGTTTCGGCGCCGACGGCCTCGGCGAGGGTCGCGTACGGGCTGTTGGCCAGGCGCGCGGCCAGGCCCTTGTGGACGGCGCGGGCGTAGAACGGGCCCTCGTAGATGAAGGCGCTGTAGCCCTGGACGAGCGTGGCGCCCGCCAGGATCCGCTGCCAGGCGTCCTCGGCGTTCTCGATGCCCCCGACGCCCACCAGGACGATCCGGTCGCCCACGCGGGCGTACAGGCGGCGCAGGACCTCCAGGGAGCGCGCCTTCACCGGGGCGCCGGACAGCCCGCCGGTCTCCTTGACCAGCTCGGGCGCCGACTTCAGGCCGAGGCCCTCGCGGGCGATCGTGGTGTTCGTCGCGATGATGCCGTCCAGCCCCAGCTCCAGGGCCAGGTCGGCGACCGCGTCGACGTCCTCGTCGGCGAGGTCGGGGGCGATCTTGACGAGCAGCGGGACCCGGCGGTCGGTCACCGTGCGGTCGGCGGCCTCGCGCACGGCGCTCAGCAGCGGCCGCAGCGACTCCGTCGCCTGGAGGTTGCGCAGGCCCGGGGTGTTCGGCGAGGAGACGTTGACGACGAGGTAGTCGGCGTGGCGGGCGAGCCGCTCGGTGGAGGCGACGTAGTCCGCCACGGCCTCCTCCTCGGGCACGACCTTCGTCTTGCCGATGTTGACGCCGACCACGGTGTTGAAGACCGGGCGTCGGGTCGCCAGGCGCTCGGCGACGGCGGCGGAGCCCTCGTTGTTGAAGCCCATGCGGTTGATCAGCGCGCGGTCGGCGACCAGCCGGAACAGTCGCTTCTTGGGGTTGCCGGGCTGCGGTTCGGCGGTGACCGTGCCGATCTCGATGTGGTCGAAGCCGAGCATCGACATGCCGTCGATGGCAACGGCGTTCTTGTCGAAACCGGCGGCGAGGCCGAAGGGGCCGTGCATCCGCAGGCCGAGGGCCTCGGTGCGCAGCTCCGTGAAGCGGGGGGCGAGGGCGGCCGCGGCGAAGGTGCGCAGCACCGGGGTGCGGGCGGCGAGGCGGATCCACCGGAAGGCCATGTAGTGGGCCTGCTCGGGGTCCATCCGCTTGAAGACCAGGTTGAAGAAGAGTTTGTACACGGGGTGAGGATCCTTCTGCGCTCATGAAGAGGGGGACACCCGGCGCGCGTGCGGCGCGTCCGGTGTCCCCCTCCCCTGTCCGGGCGTGTAGGTGCTGCTAGTCGCGGGCCGCGGTCAGCTGCTCCGCGTGCTCCTGGAGCGAGCGGACGCCCACCTCGCCGTGGCCCAGCGCCTCGATGCCCTGGACGGCGGCGGCGAGCGCCTGGACCGTGGTCAGGCACGGGACGCTGCGCGCCACGGCGGCCGTACGGATCTCGTAGCCGTCGAGGCGGCCGCCGGTGCCGTACGGGGTGTTGACGATCAGGTCGACGTCGCCGTCGTGGATGAGCTGGACGATCGTCTTCTCGCCGTTCGGGCCTTCGCCCTCGCTGAGCTTGCGCACCACGGTGGCGTTGATGCCGTTGCGGCGCAGCACCTCGGCGGTGCCGGAGGTGGCCAGCAGCTCGAAGCCGTGGGCGACCAGCTCGCGGGCCGGGAAGATCATCGAGCGCTTGTCGCGGTTGGCGACGGAGATGAAGGCGCGGCCCTTGGTGGGCAGCGGGCCGTAGGCACCGGCCTGCGACTTGGCGTACGCCGTGCCGAAGACGGAGTCGATGCCCATGACCTCACCGGTCGAGCGCATCTCCGGGCCGAGGACCGTGTCGACGCCGCGGCCGTGGATGTCGCGGAAGCGCGACCACGGCATGACGGCTTCCTTCACCGAGATCGGCGCGTCGAGCGGCAGGGTGCCGCCGTCGCCGGTCTTCGGCAGCAGGCCCTCGGCGCGCAGCTCGGCGATGGTGGTGCCGAGCGAGATGCGCGCGGCGGCCTTGGCCAGCGGCACCGCGGTCGCCTTCGAGGTGAAGGGGACGGTGCGCGAGGCGCGCGGGTTGGCCTCCAGGACGTAGAGGATGTCACCCGCCATCGCGAACTGGATGTTGATCAGGCCGCGCACGCCGACGCCCTTGGCGATGGCCTCGGTGGAGGTGCGCAGCCGCTTGATGTCGTGGCCGCCGAGGGTGATCGGGGGCAGGGCGCAGGCGGAGTCGCCGGAGTGGATCCCGGCTTCCTCGATGTGCTCCATGACGCCGCCGAGGTAGAGCTCGGTGCCGTCGTAGAGGGCGTCGACGTCGATCTCGATGGCGTCGTCGAGGAAGCGGTCGACCAGGACCGGCCGGGTGGGGCTGATCTCGGTGGACTCGGCGATGTACGACTCCAGGCGGGTCTCGTCGTAGACGATCTCCATGCCGCGGCCGCCGAGCACGTACGAGGGGCGTACGAGGACGGGGTAGCCGATCTCGTCGGCGATGGCCTTGGCGCCCTTGAAGGTGGTCGCGGTGCCGTGCTTGGGGGCGGGCAGCCCGGCCTCGGCCAGGACCTGTCCGAAGGCGCCGCGGTCCTCGGCGGCGTGGATCGCCTCGGGCGAGGTGCCGACGACGGGGACGCCGTTGTCCTTGAGCGCCTGGGCGAGACCGAGGGGGGTCTGGCCGCCGAGCTGGACGATGACGCCGGCGATCGGGCCCGCGAGGGACTCGGCGTGCACGATCTCCAGCACGTCTTCGAGCGTCAGCGGCTCGAAGTACAGGCGGTCGGAGGTGTCGTAGTCCGTCGAGACGGTCTCGGGGTTGCAGTTGACCATCACGGTCTCGTAGCCGGCGTCGCTGAGCGCGAAGGAGGCGTGGACGCAGGAGTAGTCGAACTCGATGCCCTGGCCGATGCGGTTCGGGCCGGAGCCCAGGATGATCACCGCGGGCTTCTCGCGGGGGGCGACCTCGGACTCCTCGTCGTAGGACGAGTAGAAGTACGGGGTCTTCGCGGCGAACTCGGCGGCGCAGGTGTCGACCGTCTTGTAGACCGGGCGGACGCCGAGCGCGTGCCGGACCTCGCGGACGACGTCCTCGCGCAGGCCGCGGATCTCGGCGATCTGGGCGTCGGAGAAGCCGTGCCGCTTGGCCTCGGCGAGCAGCTCGGGGTGGAGCTTCTCGGCGGCGGCCAGGTCGTCGGCGATCTCCTTGATGAGGAACATCTGGTCGACGAACCAGGGGTCGATCTTCGTGAACTCGAAGACCTCCTCCTGGGTGGCGCCGGCGCGGATGGCCTGCATGACGGTGTTGATGCGGCCGTCGGTCGGGCGGACCGCGGTGCGCAGCAGCTCGTCCTTGTCGCCCGGCTCGCCCACGAAGGTGAACTGCGAGCCCTTCTTCTCCAGGGAACGCAGGGCCTTCTGGAGGGCCTCGGTGAAGTTGCGGCCGATCGCCATGGCCTCGCCCACCGACTTCATGGTGGTGGTGAGGGTGGAGTCGGCGAGCGGGAACTTCTCGAAGGCGAAGCGCGGGGCCTTGACGACGACGTAGTCGAGGGACGGCTCGAAGGAGGCCGGGGTCTTCTCGGTGATGTCGTTGGGGACCTCGTCGAGCGTGTAGCCGATGGCCAGCTTGGCCGCGATCTTGGCGATCGGGAAGCCGGTGGCCTTCGACGCGAGCGCCGAGGAGCGCGAGACGCGCGGGTTCATCTCGATGACGATGACCCGGCCGTCGGTGGGGTCGATCGCGAACTGGATGTTGCAGCCGCCGGTGTCGACGCCGACCTCGCGGATGATCGCGATGCCGATGTCGCGCAGCCGCTGGTACTCGCGGTCGGTCAGCGTCATCGCCGGGGCGACGGTGATCGAGTCGCCGGTGTGGACGCCCATCGGGTCGAAGTTCTCGATGGAGCAGACGACGACGACGTTGTCCTTGGTGTCGCGCATCAGCTCCAGCTCGTACTCCTTCCAGCCGAGGATGGACTCCTCCAGGAGCACCTCGGTGGTCGGGGAGAGCATCAGGCCCTGGCCGGCGATGCGGCGCAGCTCGTCCTCGTTGTGGGCGAAGCCGGAGCCGGCGCCGCCCATGGTGAAGGAGGGGCGGACGACGACGGGGTAGCCGCCGAGGATGTCGACGCCGCCGATGACGTCGTCCATCGTGTGGCAGATGACCGAGCGGGCGGACTCGCCGTAGCCGATCTTCGCCTTGACGGCTTCGACGACGCCCTTGAAGAGGTCGCGGTCCTCGCCCTTGTTGATGGCCTCGACGTTGGCGCCGATCAGCTCGACGCCGTACTTCTCCAGCACGCCCTGCTCGTGCATGGAGATGGCGGTGTTGAGCGCGGTCTGGCCGCCGAGGGTCGGCAGGAGCGCGTCGGGGCGCTCCTTGGCGATGATCTTCTCGACGAACTCGGGGGTGATCGGCTCGACGTAGGTGGCGTCGGCGATCTCCGGGTCGGTCATGATCGTCGCCGGGTTGGAGTTCACCAGGATGACGCGCAGGCCTTCGGCCTTGAGGATGCGGCAGGCCTGGGTACCGGAGTAGTCGAACTCGGCTGCCTGGCCGATGACGATCGGGCCGGAGCCGATGACCAGGACGGACTGGATATCGGTGCGCTTAGGCACGATCGGCCTCCATCAGGGATACGAAGCGGTCGAAGAGGTAGGCGGCGTCGTGCGGGCCGGCTGCCGCCTCGGGGTGGTACTGGACGCTGAAGGCCGGCTGGTCGAGCAGCTGGAGGCCCTCGACGACCTGGTCGTTCAGGCAGACGTGGGAGACCTCGGCGCGGCCGTAGGGCGTGTCCGAGACCTTGTCGAGGGGCGCGTCGACGGCGAAGCCGTGGTTGTGCGCGGTGACCTCGACCTTGCCGGTGGTGCGGTCCTGCACCGGCTGGTTGATGCCGCGGTGGCCGTACTTCAGCTTGTAGGTGCCGAAGCCGAGCGCGCGGCCCAGGATCTGGTTGCCGAAGCAGATGCCGAAGAGCGGGGTCCTGCGCTCCAGGACGCCCTGCATGACGGCGACGGGACCGTCGGCGGTGGCCGGGTCGCCCGGGCCGTTGGAGAAGAAGACGCCGTCGGGGTTGACGGCGTAGACGTCCTCGACCGTGGCGGTGGCGGGCAGCACGTGCACCTCGATGCCGCGCTCGGCCATCCGGCGCGGGGTCATGCCCTTGATGCCGAGGTCGACGGCGGCGACGGTGAACTTCTTCTCGCCGATCGCGGGGACGACGTACGTCTCCTTGGTGGCGACCTCGGCGGAGAGGTTCGCGCCCTTCATCTGCGGGGCGTCCTGGACGCGCGCCAGCAGGGCCTCGTCGCGGACGCCCGCCCAGTCCTCGCCGGAGAAGATGCCGACGCGCATGGCGCCGCGCTCGCGCAGGTGGCGGGTGAGCGCGCGGGTGTCGATGCCGGAGATCCCGACGACGCCCTGCTTGACCAGCTCCTCGTCCAGCGAGCGCTGCGAGCGCCAGTTGGAGGGGACGCGGGCGGGGTCGCGCACGACGTATCCGGCGACCCAGATGCGGGAGGACTCGGGGTCCTCGTCGTTGACTCCGGTGTTGCCCACGTGCGGGGCGGTCATCACGACGACCTGGCGGTGGTACGACGGGTCGGTCAGCGTCTCCTGGTAGCCGGTCATGCCGGTGGAGAACACGGCTTCGCCGAAGGTCTCCCCCACGGCCCCGTAGGCGCGCCCGCGGAAGATGCGGCCGTCCTCCAGGACGAGTACGGCGGGAGCTTTGGCTGCTCCCCTGGTGGAGGTCGTCATCGTTCGGCGCCTTCCGTCGGGATGGATGAGTTCTGGTTCACAAGTGTGGTGATCGCTTCGACCCAGGCGACGTGCTCGGCCGCCCGGTCGGAGCGGAATCCGGAGTCGATCAGCTTGTCGCCGTGCGCCCAGGTGACGACGAGCAGACCGCCCTCGGTCAGTACCTTGCCCGCGATTCCCTTGTCGAGGCGGGCGCCGCGCAGTCGCGCGGCCGGTACGAAGAAGTCGGTGGCACCCGGACGGACCACGTCGAGGCCCGTGTCGGTGAGCGTCAGCTCGACCCGGCTGCGGACGCCCAGCCCGTGGGCGACGATCCGGTCGAGCCACTGCCCGGCGGTCGTGGAGCCGTGGTACCGGCCGGTCAGGGCCAGCCGGTGCGCGGGGAGGCCGCTCGGTGTCGTGGGCAGCGCCGGCAGATCGTTCTGCAGTGCGCCGCGCCACTTCCAGCCCTGCCGCATCAGCCAGTACACGAACGCGATGAAGACGAGCAGACCGAGGACCCACGCGAGGCGCGCGTCCCAGTCCGTCACCTCCGCCGACTGTCGTTCGGCGGCCTCGGCGGCCAGTTGGATTACTGCAGGTGTCACGCCAGTTTCCCGTCCACGACCGTTGCCCGGCCCCGCAGGAAGGTGTGAGTGACGCGTCCCGGAAGCTCACGGCCCTGGTAAGGCGTGTTGCGGCTGCGGGAAGCGAAGTGTGCGGGGTCCACGACACCACGGTACGAGGTATCGACCAAGGTCAGGTTCGCGGGTTCACCTGCCGAGACGGGACGGCCGTGGTTCTGGAGGCTGCCGATCCGCGCCGGGGCGAAGGACATCCGCTCGGCGACGCCCGCCCAGTCGAGCAGTCCGGTCTCGACCATCGTCTGCTGGACGACGGAGAGCGCGGTCTCCAGGCCCACCATGCCCATGGCGGCGGCGGCCCACTCGCAGTCCTTGTCCTCGTGCGGGTGCGGGGCGTGGTCGGTGGCGACGATGTCGATCGTGCCGTCGGCGAGCGCCTCGCGCAGGGCCAGCACGTCGCGCTCGGTGCGCAGCGGCGGGTTGACCTTGTAGACGGGGTTGTACGAGCGGACCAGCTCGTCGGTGAGGAGCAGGTGGTGCGGGGTGACCTCGGCGGTCACGTCGATGCCGCGGGACTTGGCCCAGCGGACGATCTCGACGGAGCCGGCGGTCGAGAGGTGGCAGATGTGCACCCGGGAACCGACGTGCTCGGCGAGGAGCACGTCACGGGCGATGATCGACTCCTCGGCGACGGCGGGCCAGCCGCCGAGGCCCAGCTCGGCGGAGACGATGCCCTCGTTCATCTGGGCGCCCTCGGTGAGGCGGGGCTCCTGGGCGTGCTGGGCGACGACGCCGCCGAAGGCCTTCACGTACTCCAGCGCGCGCCGCATGATCACCGCGTCGTCGACGCACTTGCCGTCGTCGGAGAAGACGGTGACGCGGGCGGCGGACTCGTGCATGGCGCCCAGCTCGGAGAGCTGCTTGCCCTCCAGGCCCACGGTGACGGCGCCGATGGGCTGCACGTCGCAGTAGCCGGATTCCTTGCCCAGGCGCCAGACCTGCTCGACGACGCCGGCGGTGTCGGCGACCGGGAAGGTGTTCGCCATGGCGAAGACGGCGGTGTAGCCGCCGCTGGCGGCGGCGCGGGTGCCGGTGAGGACGGTCTCGGAGTCCTCGCGGCCCGGCTCGCGCAGGTGGGTGTGCAGGTCGACCAGGCCGGGGAGCAGGACCTGGCCGGCGGCCTCGATGACGGTCGCGCCCTCGGCGCCCAGGTGCTGGCCGACGGCGGCGATGGTCTCGCCGTCGATCAGGACGTCCTGCACGTCGCCGCCGAGCACCTTCGCGCCACGAATAAGGATCTTGCTCATCTTTACTTGCTCTCCGATTCGACGGGGCGGGCGTGGCTGACGGCGGACTCGTTGCCGCCCAGCAGCAGGTACAGGACGGCCATGCGGATGGACACGCCGTTGGCGACCTGCTCGACGACGGTGCAGCGGTCGGAGTCGGCGACCTCGGCGGTGATCTCCATGCCGCGGACCATCGGGCCGGGGTGCATGACGATGCCGTGCGCGGGCATCTTCGCCATGCGCTCGCCGTCGAGGCCGTAGCGCCGGGAGTACTCGCGCTCGGTGGGGAAGAAGGCGGCGTTCATCCGCTCTCGCTGCACACGCAGCATCATGACCGCGTCGGACTTCGGCAGCACCTCGTCGAGGTCGTACGAGACCTCGCAGGGCCAGGTCTCGACGCCGATCGGGACCAGGGTGGGCGGGGCCACCAGGGTGACGTGGGCGCCGAGCGTGTGCAGCAGGTCGACGTTGGAGCGGGCGACCCGGCTGTGCAGGACGTCGCCGACGAGGGTGATCCGCTTGCCGGAGAGGTCCTGGCCGAGCGCGTCGGGGCCGACCAGGCGGCGGCGCATGGTGAAGGCGTCCAGCAGGGCCTGGGTCGGGTGCTGGTGGGTGCCGTCGCCGGCGTTGATGACGGGGACGTCGATCCAGCCCGAGGTGGCGAGCCGGTACGGGGCCCCGGAGGCGCTGTGCCGGATGACCACGGCGTCGATGCCCATGGCGGCCAGGGTCTGGGCGGTGTCCTTGAGGGACTCGCCCTTGGAGACGCTGGACCCCTTGGCCACGAAGTTGATCACATCGGCGGAGAGGCGCTTCTCGGCGGCCTCGAAGGAGATGCGGGTGCGGGTCGAGTCCTCGAAGAAGAGGTTGCAGATGGTCAGGCCGCGCAGGGTGGGCAGCTTCTTTATCGGCCGGTCGGCGACCCGGGCCATCTCCTCGGCGGTGTCGAGGATGAGGACGGCGTCGTCGCGCGAGAGATCGGCGGCCGAGATGAGGTGACGCTTCATCTGGGTGCTCCGTGAGTCCGTGGGTCTGGGCTGGGGAGGGCGGGAAGGCAGGCTGTCGTGCGGGCGGGCGCCGGTCGGGCGGGCGTCCGCGCGGGCAGGCGTCGGCGCGGGCACCCGTGAACGGGGGCCCTCACGTGTTCGGGCTACTGCCCGCCTGCCGGGGCGGTCCGCTGGCCGAGCAGCACGGCGTCGCGGCCGTCCTCCTCCTGGAGCTGGACCATGACGGTCTCCCGCAGCGAAGTGGGGAGGTTCTTGCCGACGTAGTCGGCACGGATCGGCAGCTCGCGGTGGCCCCGGTCGACGAGGACGGCGAGCTGGACCGCGCGCGGGCGGCCGATGTCGCCGAGGGCGTCGAGGGCCGCTCGGATGGTGCGTCCGGAGAAGAGCACGTCGTCGACGAGGACCACGAGCCTGCCGTCGATGCCGTCACCGGGGATCTCGGTGCGGCCGATCGCCCGGGCGGGCTTCATCCGCAGGTCGTCGCGGTACATGGTGATGTCGAGGGAGCCGACCGGGACCTTGGTGCCGGTGATCTCTTCGAGCTTGGCGGCGAGCCTGCGGGCCAGGAAGACGCCGCGGGTCGGAATGCCGAGGAGCACCACGTCGTCGGCGCCCTTGGCGCGTTCGACGATCTCGTGGGCGATACGGGTCAGCACCCGCGCGATGTCCTGCGCCTCGAGAACGGGGCGGGCACCGTCGGCGGTGTGCCGGTCATGCTGAGCGTCCATGGAAAGGACCTCCTTCTCCGCCTCACGGGACGGACCTTAAAGGACGTCTGGCCGGCTGCCGCAGGCAACCGGGTCGTACGGCATCCACGGTACCAGGGCCGTCCGGACCCGCCCGACCCGGGTCGGGCGGGTCCCCTTAAAGGGGGCGGGGGAGACCATTCGGCTTGACGCATCCAAGTAACGCTGCGTAACCTCACAGTGAGTTACCAGCCGCGCGGCGCAGCCGCACGTTGTCCATATCATCACAGCGTCACAGCGTCCGGGAGCGTTATGTCCAGCGAATACGCCAAGCAGCTCGGGGCCAAGCTCCGTGCCATCCGCACCCAGCAGGGCCTTTCCCTCCACGGTGTCGAGGAGAAGTCCCAGGGCCGATGGAAGGCCGTGGTGGTCGGGTCGTACGAGCGCGGGGACCGCGCCGTGACCGTCCAGCGCCTCGCCGAGCTGGCGGACTTCTACGGGGTGCCGGTGCAGGAGCTCCTGCCGGGCACCACTCCGGGCGGAGCGGCCGAGCCGCCGCCGAAGCTCCGTCTGGACCTGGAGCGCCTCGCCCACGTGCCCGCCGAGAAGGCCGGCCCGCTCCAGCGCTACGCGGCCACGATCCAGAGCCAGCGCGGCGACTACAACGGCAAGGTGCTGTCGATCCGCCAGGACGACCTGCGCACCCTCGCGGTCATCTACGACCAGTCCCCCTCGGTCCTGACCGAGCAGCTCATCAGCTGGGGCGTGCTGGACGCGGACGCCCGCCGCGCGGTGACCCACGAGGAGATCTGAGCGTTCTGACCTCCGGGCCCAGGCCCAGCAGAAACGTTACCGGCGGGGGCCGGGAAGCCATGTGCTTCCCGGCCCCCGCCGGTTTTTTCGCTTCCCGCCCCGAGGGGCGGACACGCGTAGGGCCCGCGGCGCGCGATGCGCTGCGGGCCCTACGCGTACCGAACCGCTGGGACGCTAGGCGCTCTCGTCCCGTCGCAGCTTCGGCTTGAGGTCCTTGAACCGGGCCAGCAGCCCGTTCACGAAGGACGGCGACTCGTCGGTCGAGAACTCCTTGGCGAGCTGGACCGCCTCGTCGATCGCCACGGCGTCCGGGGTCTCGTCGACCCAGATCAGCTCGTAGGCACCCAGGCGCACGATGTTCCGGTCCGCGACCGGCATGCGGTCGAGGTCCCAGTCCACGGCGTAGGTGACGATCAGGTCGTCGATGCGGTCCACCTTGTCGGCGTACCCCTCGACGAGGCTCATCGTGAACTCGCTGACCGCCGGCTGACGGCCGTCGGTGTCGTTCCGTGAGTGACGGACCCAGTCCGCGAGGACCTCGCGCACGGGCACGTCGCGCTGGTCGGCCTCGAACAGGATCTGGAAAGCACGCTTGCGGGCGTTGCTCCGGGCTCCCACGGTTAGCTGTTCACCCGGCCGAGGTAGTCGCTGGTACGGGTGTCGACCTTGACCTTCTCGCCGGTGCTGACGAAGAGCGGGACCTGGATCTCGTGACCGGTCTGCAGGGTCGCGGGCTTGGTGCCACCGGTGGAACGGTCGCCCTGGACGCCCGGGTCCGTGTGCTCGATCACGAGCTCGACGGCGGCCGGCAGCTCGACGTAGAGCACCTCGCCCTCGTGCTGCGCGACGGAGGCGGTGAAGCCCTCGATCAGGAAGTTGGCGGCGGAGCCGACGGCCTTGCGGTCGACCATGAGCTGGTCGAAGGTGCTCATGTCCATGAAGACGAAGTAGTCGCCGTCCATGTACGAGAACTGCATGTCACGGCGGTCGATGGTGGCCGTCTCGACCTTGGTGCCGGCGTTGAACGTCTTGTCGACGACCTTGCCGGACATCACGCTCTTGAGCTTGGTGCGCACGAAGGCCGGGCCCTTGCCGGGCTTGACGTGCTGGAACTCGACGACGGACCAGAGCTGGCCCCCGTCGAGCTTCAGCACCATGCCGTTCTTGAGGTCGTTCGTGGAAGCCACGGTTGCGAAATCTCCTGGACTGGTGGACCACGGGTGGCGCGCACAGCAGAGCTAGAGCGCGAGCAGCTCCTTGGTCGTGATGGTGAGTAGCTCGGGTCCGCCGTCCGCCTCAGGGCGCACGACGAGCGTGTCATCGATCCGGACGCCGCCCCGGCCCGGGAGGTGAACCCCCGGTTCGACGGTGACCGGCACGCAAGCGTCCAGTTTACCCATTGCTGTAGGTGCAAGCTGCGGGTCCTCGTCGATTTCGAGGCCGACACCGTGTCCGGTCGACGGAGCGAGGGCTTCCCCGTGCCCCGCGGAGTCCAGTACGGAGCGCGCCGCGTGGTCCACGTCGCGGTACGCGGCCCCCGGCGCCAACGCCTCCCGGCCGGCCCGCTGAGCGGCGAAGACGAGGTCGTAGAGCTCGATCTGCCAGTCCGCGGGGGTGGTGCCGATCACGAAGGTACGGCCGATCTCACACCGGTAGCCGCGGTAGTTCGCGCCCAGGCAGACGGAGAGGAAGTCCCCTTCCTCCACCCGCCGGTCCGAGGGCCGGTGCCGGGAGCGCCCGGAGTGCGGACCGGTGCCGACGGAGGTGGGGAAGGCCGGGCCGTCCGCGCCGTGGTCCACCAGCCGCCGCTCCAGCTCCAGGGCGAGGTGGCGTTCGGTACGGCCGACGAGGATGGACTCCAGAAGTTCGCCGAGGGCCTGGTCGGCGATCTCGGCGGCGATCCGCAGACAGGCGATCTCCTCCTCGTCCTTGATCAGCCGCTGCTGTTCGACGGCGGGCCCGAGGTCGGCGAGCCGCAGCCGGGGCGCGACCGAGCGCAGCGCCCGGTGCCGGGCGACGGTGAGGTGGTGCTCCTCGACGGCGAGGGAGTCCGCCCGGACGTCCTTGCCGCAGGCGAGGTCGGCCGCGGCGACGGCGGGATCACCGCCGGGACCGGACAGGACGGACAGCCGCAGGTGTTCGTCGAGCCGCCCCTCGTCCGCCTCGCCGGTGGGCGAGGCCCCGCAGAAGAGGGCGTCCTCGGCGGGCCCGATCAGCAGGACCGCCCCTTCGGGGAAGGCCCCGGCGAGATAGCGGACGTTCGCCGGACGCGTGATCAGTGCGGCGGAGTTGCCCGCTGCGGCACAGCGGTCGCGAAGCAGGGCCCGACGGGCCGCGTACACGTCTGACATGTCTTCGAGCGTACGAGCGCCCCGCGCATCCGGCTCGACGAGCGCGGCCGGACGGGGTGCGCGGCCGACCGGTCACCAGCCGCCGGGGGTCGAGATGGCGCGGGCCAGGACCTCGTCGAGGGCGCGGGCGGTGCCCTCCACGTCCAGGTGGGAGTTGTCGATGATGGGCAGGCCGGAGCCGTACCAGCCGGCCATCCGGCCGTGGATCCGGGCGACTTCCTCGTCGGAGAGGCGGCGGTTGCCGGAGCGGGCCGCGTTGCGCTCCAGGACGATCTCCAGGCCGGGCAGCAGGACCACCGGGAGCAGCCCGGGCCCCACGTGCCGCTTCCAGCCTCCCAGGCCCACCACGGGCCGGTCGGGGAAGACCGCGTCGTCGAGGATGCAAGAGATCCCGTTGGCCAGGAAGTTGCGGGCGGCGAAGCCGCAGGTGCGGCGGGCGAGCCGGTACTGGGCCTCGGAGTGGTCGTTCCAACCGGCCTGCGGGTCGGCGAAGCCCGAGCAGACCCACTCTCGGACGTCGTCCAGGCTGATGTGCGCGGTCGGCACCTGCCGGGAGCCCGCCCAGTGCCGGGCCACGGTGGTCTTGCCGGCGCCGGCGGGGCCGATGAGCAGGACGGCGAGGGTGGCCACGCCCGTGCCGGGCGCGGGCGGCGCGGCCGCAGGCAGCGGGATGTGCCCGGTGGCCTCGGGCACGGGCGCCACCATCGTGCCCGGTACGTAGCCGGGCTGGCGCGGCGCCCCGTGCGGCGCGGGCACGGGAGCGGGATGCGGCGGAGCGGGCGGGCCCGCGGGGTGCGCCGGACCCGTGTGGTGCGGTGGAGCGGGCGGAGCCGGCGGATGCGGCGGGCCGGCCGGGTGCGGCGGGCCCGCGTGGTGGCGCGGCGGCCCCCCGGGGTGCGACGGGTGCGGCGGGCCGGCGGGCGGCGGGGCCCAGCCGGTCACGGGGGCTATCGGCGGCTGCGCGGGGGCGGCCGGATGCTGTCCCGGCTCGCCCCATCCCCCCACTCCGTGCTGCATCCGCTGCCACTCCGTCTCGTTCAGGCGAGGACTGATGCGAGAACGTTATCTCAGGCCGCGGGCAGTTCCTCCGCCAGCGCGTGCAGCGCGAGCCGGTAGGAGCCCAGTCCGAAGCCCGCCACGGTCCCGGTCGCCACCGAGGCGATGACCGAAGTGTGCCGGAATTCCTCGCGGGCGTACGGGTTCGAGATGTGCACCTCGATCAGCGGCGCCGTGCGCTGCGCCGCCGCGTCCCGCATCGCGTAGGAATAGTGCGTGAAGGCGCCGGGGTTGATGACCACCGGGATCTTCCCGTCGGCGGCCTCGTGCAGCCAGCGCACCAGCTGGCCCTCGTCGTTGGTCTCGCGGACCTCGACGTCGAAGCCGAGCTCCCGGCCGAGGCTCTGGCAGCTCTCGACCAGCCCCGCGTACGAGGTGGCCCCGTACACGTCGGGCTCGCGGGAGCCGAGCCGGCCCAGGTTCGGGCCGTTCAGCACGAGCACCTTGCGGCTCACGCGGACACCTCGCCGTAGGCCGCGATCAGCACGGCCGGGTCGGGGCCCTCCAGGACGGTCGGCTTGGCCAGCCCGTCCAGGACGATGAAGCGCAGCAGGTCGCCGCGGGACTTCTTGTCGACCTTCATGGTCTCCAGCAGCTTGGGCCACTGGTCGCCGCGGTAGGTCAGCGGCAGGCCCACCGAGGCGAGCACGCTCTTGTGCCGCTCGGCGGTCGCGTCGTCGAGCCGGCCGGCGAGCCGGCCCAGTTCGGCGGCGAAGACCATGCCGATCGACACGGCGGCGCCGTGGCGCCACTTGTAGCGCTCGTTCTTCTCGATCGCGTGGGCGAGGGTGTGGCCGTAGTTGAGGATCTCCCGCAGGCCCGACTCCTTGAGGTCGCTGGAGACCACGTCGGCCTTGACCTGGATGGAGCGCACGATCAGCTCGGCGGTGTGCGGGCCCTCGGGGGTCCGGGCGGCCTGCGGGTCCCCCTCGATCAGGTCGAGGATCACCGGGTCGGAGATGAATCCGGCCTTGATGATCTCGGCGAGGCCGCTGACGTAGTCGTTGACCGGCAGCGAGTCGAGGGCCGCCAGGTCGCAGAGCACGCCGGCGGGCGGGTGGAAGGCGCCGACGAGGTTCTTGCCCTCGGCGGTGTTGATGCCCGTCTTGCCGCCCACGGCCGCGTCGACCATCGCGAGGACGGTCGTCGGCACCGCGATCCAGCGCACGCCGCGCAGCCAGGAGGCCGCGACGAAGCCCGCGAGGTCGGTGGTGGCGCCGCCGCCGACGCCGACGATCACGTCGGTGCGGGTGAAGCCGGACTGCCCCAGGGCCTTCCAGCAGTACGCCGCGACCTCGACGGTCTTGGCCTCCTCGGCGTTCGGCACCTGGATGGCGACCGCCTCGTAGCCCTGGGCCGCGAGGTCGTCGCGCAGCGCCTCACCCGTGGAGGCCAGCGCCTCGGGGTGGATCACCGCGACGCGCTGCGCCTTCGTGCCGATCAGGGTGCCGAGCTCGCCGAGCAGCTGCCGGCCGACCAGCACGTCGTAGGCGTCGTGCCCGGAGCTCGCGCCGACCTGGATGCGCGTCACCTGGTCTGTCATACGTCCTTCAACTCCAGAGCGTCGAGGACCGCCTGGGCGACCTCTGCGGGGGTGCGGTCGTCGGTGGCCACCACGACGCGCGCGACTTCGGTGTACAGGTGGCGGCGCGCGTCCATCAGCTCGCGCCACTGGCGGCGCGGGTTGACCGCGAGCAGCGGGCGGGCCGCGCCGAGGCCGACCCGGCGGACCGCCTCGTCGATGTCCATCGACAGGTAGACGACGGGCAGCCCGGCGAGCAGGGCCCGGGTGCCGTCGTCGAGGATCGCGCCGCCGCCGAGGGCGAGGATCCCGGTGTGTCCCGCGAGGGCGTCGGCCACGGCCGCGCGCTCCAGGCCGCGGAAGTACGGCTCGCCCTCGTCGACGAACAGCTCCGCGATCTCCCGGCCCTGCGCCGCGACGATGTCGGCGTCGGTGTCCCGGTAGGGCGCGCCGAGCCGTTCGGCGAGCAGCGCCCCCACCGTGGACTTGCCGGACCCCATCGGTCCGACCAGGACGACCAGGGGGCCGCCGGTCACCGGATCTGCAGGTTGTCGAGGTACGAGCGGACGTTGCGGCGGGTCTCGGCCACCGAGTCGCCGCCGAACTTCTCCACGACGGCGTCGGCCAGCACGAGGGCGACCATCGCCTCGGCGACGATGCCCGCCGCGGGGACGGCACACACGTCGGAGCGCTGGTGGTGGGCGACCGTCGCCTCGCCGGTGGCCACGTCGACGGTCGCGAGCGCGCGGGGCACGGTCGCGATCGGCTTCATGGCGGCCCGTACGCGCAGCAGCTCGCCGGTGGTCAGTCCGCCCTCGGTGCCGCCGGAGCGGCCGGAGGTGCGCCGCAGGCCCTCGGAGGTGGAGACGATCTCGTCGTGGGCCTGGGAGCCCGGGACTCGGGCCAGGTCGAAGCCGTCGCCGACCTCGACGCCCTTGATCGCCTGGATGCCCATGAGCGCGGCGGCGAGCCGCGCGTCGAGGCGGCGGTCCCAGTGCACGTGCGAACCGAGGCCGACCGGGACGCCGTAGGCGAGCACCTCGACGACGCCGCCGAGGGTGTCGCCGTCCTTGTGGGCCTGGTCGATCTCCGCGACCATCGCCTTCGACGCGTCGGCGTCGAGGCAGCGCACCGGGTCGGCGTCGAGCTTCTCGACGTCCGCGGGGGTCGGGTAGACGCCGTACGGGGCCTTGGCGGCGGCCAGTTCGACCACGTGGGAGACGATCTCGATGCCCGCGGTCTCCTTGATGAAGGACCGGGCGATGGCGCCGAGGGCGACGCGGGCGGCCGTCTCGCGGGCGCTGGCGCGCTCCAGGATCGGGCGGGCCTCGTCGAAGCCGTACTTCTGCATGCCGGCGAGGTCGGCGTGGCCCGGGCGGGGACGGGTCAGCGGGGCGTTGCGCCCGGAGCCCTCCAGCTCGGCCGGGTCGACCGGGTCGGCCGACATGACCTTCTCCCACTTGGGCCACTCGGAGTTGCCGACCATGACGGCGACCGGGGAACCGAGGGAGAGACCGTGGCGGACGCCGCCGAGGAAGGTCACCACGTCCTGCTCGAACTTCATCCGGGCACCGCGGCCGTATCCGAGCCGGCGGCGCGCCAGGTGGTCGGCCACCAGTTCGGTGGTGACCGGAACGCCGGCGGGAAGCCCCTCCAGCGTCGCTACCAGCGCCGGTCCGTGCGACTCCCCGGCGGTCAGCCAACGCAACCTGCTCAACGATGCTCCTCATGCTCGCGCCTGGCACAGCTAGGGCGCGACCGGGTGCGCCGTCCGGGCCCGCCACCCCCGATCCTCCCACGTCCGGGCCGATGTACCGGCCCCCGGTCCAGCTATCGGACGCCACTGTGGCAGGTCGGGGCGGGTACGGACGGGTACAGGCGGTTACGGGCCCACCGCTCCGGGTGGATCTACCGGACGGATCTACCGGGCGGCCAGGGCCCGTTCCCCGGCGGCCCGCATCGCGGCGAGCGGCCCGGGAGAGCGGCCGGTCATCCGCTCGACCTGGAGGACGGCCTGGTGGACCAGGAGGTCGAGACCGCCGACCAGCTGCCCGCCGCGCCGCGACCAGGCCGCCGCGAGCGCGGTCGGCCAGGGGTCGTAGAGCACGTCGAAGAGGGTGCCCGGTCGCTCGGGGACCGCCGCGGCCAGGGCGTCGGTCGCCCCGGCCGGGGTGGTCGCGATCACCAGCGGCGCGCCCAGGGCGTCGGCCGCGGCCGACCAGTCGGCGGTGCGCACGGGCACGCCGAGCCGCTCGCCCCACCGGCGCATCTCCGCGGCCCGCTCGGCGGAGCGGACGTACGCCGTGACCTCGCCGGAGCAGATCCGGGAGAGGGCGGCCAGCGCGGAGGAGGCCGTGGCCCCCGCCCCGAGGACGGCGGCGGTCGGGACCCGCTCCACGCCCCGCTCGCGCAGCGCGGCGAGGATCCCGGGGATGTCGGTGTTGTCGCCGACCTTGCGGCCGTCCTCGGTGAAGACGACCGTGTTCACCGCCTCCACGGCGGCGGCGGTCTCGCTGACCTCGTCGAGCAGCGGCATGACCGCCCGCTTGAGCGGCATGGTCAGCGACAGCCCGGCCCACTCGGGGCCGAGCCCCGCCAGGAATCCGGGGAGCGCGGCCTCGTCGGTCTCGAAGCGGTCGTACGACCAGTCGACGAGGCCCAGCTCCTGGTAAGCGGCGCGGTGCAGCACCGGTGAGAGGGAGTGCTCGATGGGCGAACCCAGCACCGCGGCCCTTATCCGTGACATGTTCCCGCTACCCACCGCTCTGCTGTTGCTTCTTCTGTGCCTGTCGTGCGTTGAACTCCTCGACGAGCTTGTTGTGCTCGGCGAGGGTCTTGCTGAAGGTGGTCTTGTTCCCGTCGACCGAGACGAAGAACATCCACCCGTCCTTGTCCGGGCTCAGGACCGCGTTGAGCGCGTCGATGCCCGGGTTGCTGATGGCTCCGGGCGGCAGGCCCTTGACCTTGTAGGTGTTGTACGGGTCCTCGATGGAGCGCGTCTCCTCGCGGGAGACGTTGATGTTGCTCGTGCCCTTGATGTAGTTGATCGTCGAGTCGAACTCGAGGCGCTGCATGGTGACGTTGTTCGTCGGCTTGAGGCGGTTGTAGATGACGGCCGCCATCTTGCGGTAGTCCTCGTGCTTGTTGCCCTCGGCCTGCACCAGGCTCGCGACCGTGACCACTTCCAGCGGGGACTTGAGGCCCAGGTCCTTCGCCTTGCCCTCGATGCCGAGCGCCCCGTACTTCTCCGTGGCGTTCTTGACCATCTTCTTGAGCAGGTCCTGCGGGGTGATGCCCGTCGTGAGGTCGTAGCGCGCCGGGTAGAGGAACCCTTCCAGCGGATCCTTGATGTTCTGGCCGTCCTCGGCCCAGGCGGGCAGGCCGAGCGTCTTGACCTCGCGCTTGGCGAGCTCCGCGGTGGTGCCCTCCTGGAGCTTGAGCTTCTTGTCGATCGCACCGTAGACCTGCACGTTGCGCAGGCCCTCGGCGACGATGATCACGTTCAGCTTCGAGGGGTCGGACATGACCTCGACGACGGACTTCGCCGACATCTGCTTGCGCAGCGGGTAGAGACCCGGCTGGATCCCGCTGCCCTTGGGGTGCTCCTGGGCCGCGTTCACGAAGGCTTCGGCGCTGGCGACGACGCCCGCCTTCTCCAGGATGGCGCCCATCTGGCCCAGGGTCGCGCCCTTGGGGATCTCGACGTCGACCGAGGTGGTGCCCTCGCCGGTGTAGTCGTCGGCCATGCCGAGTTTCGCCTTGACGTACGAGAACCCGTAGTAGCCGACGCCGCCGACCGCGCCCACGATGACCAGGGCGGCGATCAGGCAGGCCGAGCCGGTGCGCTTGGTGCCCTTGCTCTTGCCGCCCTTGCCCTTGCCGCGGCCGCCGCGGCGTCCGCCGGACGGGGGTTCGTCCGCGTCGCCGCCGCCACCGGCCGGAAGGAGGGACTCCTCTTCCGGTTCGGCGACCTCGTCCTGCCACTCGGTGGAGGGCTCCGGGACGAGGTGGCGGCGGCCGGGGGGCTGCGGCGGCGGGTAGGCCGTGTCCGTGGCGTAGCCGTCCGGGGTCTCCCCCGGGTAGGCCACGGCCTGTTGGGCGTAGGGGTCCACGCCGTAGGGGACGGCCTGCTGGCCCTGGCCGGTGTCCCAGACCTGGTCCGGCTGGCCGTCGTACCCGGGCTGCTGCTGCGGGTGCAGTTGCTGCTGCGACTGCTGGGGCTGCTGCTGCATGGGGTACTGCTGCTGCTGGTGTTGCGGGTGCAGCTGCTGGGGCTGCTGCGGCTGCTGGAGGTGCTGCGGGTGTTCGGGCTGGTACTGCTGCGGCTGCCCCTGGTACTCCGCGGGGTACTGCTGCGGGTGCTGGGCGTACTGCGGCTGGGGCTGCTGCTGGTACTGCTGCGGCTGCCCCTGGTACTGCGGCTCCTGCGGATACTGCTGCTGGCCGACGGCGTAGGGCACCTGACCCTGTTGGGCCTGGTGTCCGGCCCACGCCGGGTCCCCGTAGAGGGGGTCCTCTGGGTGCCACGGTTCGGGGCCAGAGCCCCGTCCATACTCGGTCATCGGTCCCCTAGAGCCGCGAGACGGAGGCAGCGGCTGCTTGTGGGCCGCGGCACCCGGTTCCGCCTCAGAAGTGGTGGGCGACGGCTGTTCGAATGCCGTCACATCGCGCGGAACGTTACCGTATCGCGATCAGACAACCACTTCGACGCACTCACCGGGCGGATTACCTGATACCCGTTCGGTCTCCAGGGCGTTCTGGAGGATGACCACAGCGGCTGCCTGGTCGATCACCGAGCGCCCCTTCTTGGCGTTGCGCCCCGAGGCCCGCAGGCCCTGCGCCGCGGTGACCGTGGTCATCCGCTCGTCCACCAGCCGCACGGTCACGGGCTTGATGCCCTTGGCCAGCTCGGTGGCGAAGGCACGGCACTTGGCCGCGGCCGGCCCCTCCCGCCCGCTCAGCGAGCGGGGGAGGCCGACCACGACTTCAAGGGGTTCGTACTCCGCGACCAGCTGCCGCAGCCGCTTGTGGGCGGCCGGGATGTCACGTCCCGGCACGGTTTCGACCGGTGTGGCCAGCACCCCGTCGGGGTCGCAGGAGGCGACCCCGATCCGGGCGTCACCGACATCGATCGCGAGGCGTCGGCCGCGGCGCAGCGTCATCGTCAGGCCGTCTCTCCGACGAGGCGCTCGATGGCGCCGATGGCCTCGCCGATGGCGTCCGGGTTCTGGCCGCCGCCCTGGGCGACGTCCGGCTTGCCGCCGCCACCGCCACCGAGGGTCTTGGCGGCCGTGCGCACCAGGTCACCGGCCTTGAGACCGCGCTCGCGGGCGGCCTCGTTGGTGGCGATGACGGTGAGCGGGCGGCCGCCCGCGACGGTGAAGAGGGCCACGACGACCGGGCGGTCGCCTTGGATCCGGCCGCGCACGTCGAGGACCAGCTTGCGCAGGTCGTCGGCGCCGGTGCCGTCCGGCACCTGGCCGGTGACCACGGCGACGCCGCGGACGTCCTGGGCGCCGGCGGCCAGACCGGCGGCGGCCTGGAGCACCTTCTCGGCGCGGAACTTCTCGATCTCCTTCTCGGCGTCCTTCAGCTTGCCGAGCATGGAGGCGATCTTCTCCGGCAGCTCCTCGGGGCGGCCCTTGACCAGCTCCTGGAGCTGGGCGACGACCGTGTGCTCCTTGGCCAGGAAGTTGTAGGCGTCGGCGCCGACCAGGGCCTCGACGCGGCGCACGCCGGAGCCGATGGAGGACTCGCCGAGCAGCTTGACCAGGCCGAGCTGAGCGGTGTTGGCGACGTGGGTGCCGCCGCACAGCTCCTTGGAGAAGTCGCCGATGGTGACGACGCGCACGCGCTCGCCGTACTTCTCGCCGAACTCGGCGATGGCGCCCTGCTTCTTGGCCTCGTCGATGCTCATGACCTCGGCCGTGACGTCGAGCTCGCGCGACAGCACGTCGTTGATCTTCTGCTCGACGTCGGTGAGCACGCTGCCGGGGACGGCGTTGGGCGAACCGAAGTCGAAGCGGAAACGACCGGGCGAGTTCTCGGAGCCGGCCTGGGCGGCCGTCGGGCCGAGGGCGTCGCGCAGCGCCTGGTGGGTCAGGTGGGTGGCCGAGTGGGCGCGGGCGATGGCCCGACGGCGCTTGATGTCGATGACGGCGTAGGCGGAGGCGCCGACCGTCACCTCGCCGACCTGGACGACACCCTTGTGCACGTGCACGCCCGGTACGGGCTTCTGCACGTCGCGGATCTCGACGACGGCGCCGGAGTGCAGCTTGATCCGGCCCTGGTCGGCGAGCTGGCCACCGCCCTCGGCGTAGAACGGGCTGCGGTCCAGGACGATCTCGACCTCGTCGCCCTCGGAGGCGGCCGGCGAGGAGACGCCGTCGACGAGCAGGCCGACGATGGTGGACTCGCCCTCGGTGGAGCCGTAGCCGGTGAACTCGGTCTCGCCGGAGTTGTCGGCGACCTCGCGGTAGGCGGACAGGTCGGCGTGACCGGTCTTCTTGGCGCGGGCGTCGGCCTTGGCCTTGTCCCGCTGCTCCTGCATCAGGCGGCGGAAGCCCGGCTCGTCCACGGCGAGGCCCTGCTCGGAGGCCATCTCCAGGGTGAGGTCGATCGGGAAGCCCCAGGTGTCGTGGAGCAGGAACGCCTTGTCGCCGGCCAGGACCGAGCCGCCGGCGGCCTTGGTCTCGGTGATGGCGGTGTCGAGGATGTTCGTGCCGCCCTTGAGGGCCTTCAGGAAGGCGGCCTCTTCGGCGAGGGCGACGGCCTCGATCCGCTTGCGCTCGGTGGCCAGCTCCGGGTACTGGAGGCCCATGGTGTCGATGACGACGCCGATGAGGTCCAGGACGACCGGGCCGGTGGCGCCCATCAGGCGCATGTTGCGGATGGCGCGGCGCATGATGCGGCGCAGCACGTAGCCGCGGCCCTCGTTGCCGGGGGTGACCCCGTCGCCGATGAGCATGGCGGAGGTGCGGATGTGGTCGGCGACCACGCGCATCGAGACGTCGCTGTCCTTGGCCTGGCCGTAGCGGACGCCGGTCAGCTCGGTGGCCTTGTCCATGACCACGCGCAGGGTGTCGGTCTCGTACATGTTCTGTACGCCCTGCAGGATCATGGCGAGGCGTTCGAGACCGAGGCCGGTGTCGATGTTCTTCGACGGCAGGTCCCCGAGGATCGGGAAGTCTTCCTTGTTCTCGCCGGCGCCGCGCTCGAACTGCATGAAGACCAGGTTCCAGATCTCCACGTACCGCTCGTCGTTGACGGCCGGGCCGCCCTCGACGCCGAACTCGGGGCCGCGGTCGTAGTTGATCTCGGAACACGGGCCGCAGGGACCGGGGACGCCCATGGACCAGAAGTTGTCCTTCTTGCCCAGGCGCTGGATGCGCTCGGCGGGGACGCCGATCTTCTCGCGCCAGATCTGCTCGGCCTCGTCGTCGTCGAGGTAGACCGTGATCCAGAGCTTCTCGGGCTCCAGGCCGTAGCCACCGTCCGCCACGGAGCTGGTGAGCAGCTCCCAGGCGTACTGGATGGCGCCTTCCTTGAAGTAGTCGCCGAAGGAGAAGTTGCCGCACATCTGGAAGAACGTGCCGTGGCGGGTGGTCTTGCCGACCTCTTCGATGTCCGGCGTGCGCACGCACTTCTGGACGCTGGTCAGCGTCTGCGCGGGCGGCTTGACCTCACCCAGGAAGTACGGCTTGAACGGGACCATTCCCGCGTTGACCAGCAGCAGAGTCGGGTCGTCCGCGATGAGCGACGCCGAAGGGACAACGGCGTGACCGCGCTCCTCGAAGAAGCTCAGCCAGCGGCGGCGGATTTCAGCCGACTCCATCAGTGGTCCTCATTCCGGTTGTACGAAAACTTCGGTGGGTTGTTCCGGGGGTGCTTGCCGGGGCCCTTTTCGGCCCCGATGGCCCGCAGTCGCCGCGGCCCGGGAAGGGCGGTGACGTTGTCGGGCCGGTCCGGGTCCTGGTGCAGACCCAGTGCGTCGTTCAGCTCGTCCTCGCGCTGCGTCATTCCCGCTTTGACGTCGAGGGCGAAGCCCTTGAGCCGGTGGCCCGCTTCGAGCGCCTTGTCGGCGGCCTGCGCGGCGAGGCTCTCCGGCGTCAGCTGCTTGAGCTTGCGGTTGACCTTGGTGGTGGCCCACACGCCGGCGGCTGCGCCTGCGGTGAACCAGAAGGTACGGCGGAACATCGCGGTCTCAGTCCTTCTGCTTCCGGCGCCGGGCCGCCGGTACGGTCCGCCCGACGATCACGGTACGCCTGGGTGTCCGCGCGGGCGCGCCGTTCGGGGCCGCTGCCGCCGCCTCCTTGCGCCCGAGCGCCTTGCGCACTCCGTAGCCGAAGGCCGCGACCTTGACCAGCGGGCCGCCGAAGGCGGAGGCCACGGTGCTGGAGAGCGCGGAGGCGTTGGAGGTGACTTCCTGGACGTCGCTGGCGATGGCGTCGACCCGGTCGAGCTGGGTGCGCGCGGAGCGTACGGTCATGGAGGCGTCCGCCAGCAGCGGGACGGCCTGCTCGGTCACCTCGGCCACCAGCTTGGTGGTCGCCCTGAGCGTCTGGGCCAGTCGCGCCAGCGCGAGCGCGAGGAACGAGACCAGGATCGCCCAGAAGACGGCCACGAGGATCCCGGCCACCTCACCACCGGACACTTTGCACCGCTCTCTGCGTGTTGAAGACTCGTCCCCCGACCCTATCGCGCCGGAGATCCGCGGCCCTACCGGAATTCGGAGGTCGGACCCGATCGCCTTGTACGGAGCGCATCCGGACCAGTACCCTCCGTGTCCCATGCGAGCACCCGACGACTCCCCCGGCGCCACAGCGCCCCACGGCAATCTTCCCTCGGAGCTGAACGGCTTCGTCGGCCGGGGCCCGGAACTGGGCGAATTGGCGCGGCTGCTGGAGTCCGCGCGCCTGGTGACGGTCACCGGCGCGGGGGGCGTGGGCAAGTCCCGGCTGGTGCTCGCCGCCGCCCGCCGGGCGCAGGAACGCTACTGCGACGGCGTCTGGCTGGTCGAGCTGTCGGCCCTGCGCGATCCCGCGCTGCTGGAACTGACGTTCGCCGAGGCCCTCGCGCTGACCGACCACACGACCCGCCCGCCCCGCACCGTGCTGGCGGAGCACCTGGCGCCGCGCCGGCTGCTGCTCGTCCTGGACGGCTTCGAGCAGCTGGTCGACGAGTGCGCGGAGCTGGTCCACGAGCTGCTGCGCCGCTCCCCCGGCCTGCGCGTGCTGGCGGCCGGGCGGCGGCCGCTCGCGCTGGACGGCGAGCGGAGCTTCCCGCTGGCCCCGCTGGACGCCGACGACGCACTGGCGCTGCTGGCCGACCGGGCGGTCGCCGCCGATCCCGGCTTCGCGGTCACCGGCGAGAACCGGGCCGCGCTCGGCGAGCTCTGCGCCCGGCTCGACGGGCTCCCGCTCGCCCTGGAGCTGGCGGCGGGGCGGCTGCGCACGCTCTCCCCGGCCCAGGTGGTGGTCCGGCTGGAGGATCGGTTCGCCCTGCTGACGGGCGGGGGGCGCGGGGCGCTCCCGCGGCACCGGGCGCTGCGGACCGCGATCGGGTGGAGCCACGAGCTGTGCACGGCCGAGGAGCGGCTGCTGTGGGCGCGGCTGTCGGTCTTCGCGGGCCAGTTCGACCTGGACGCCGCCGAGTACGTGTGCGCGGGCCCGGACCTGCCGGTCGAGGGCGTGCTGGACCTGGTCGGGGAGTTGCTCGCGCAGTCCCTGCTGGTGCGCGAGCGGACCCCGGCGGGCGTCCGCTACCGGATGCTGGAGACCGTACGGATGTACGGGGCGGGCTGGCTGGAGTCGCTCGGCGACGCCGGGCGGCTGCGCCGGCGCCACCGCGACTGGTACATGGGCCTGGCGACCTGGTGCGAGCTGGACTGGTTCAGTCCGCGCCAGCACGAGGTGGCGGCCCTGGTGGAGACCGAGCTGCCCAACCTGCGGCTGGCGCTGGAGTGCTGCCTGGAGGAGCCGGACGAACTGCACCTGGGCCAGTACCTGGCGGGGACCCTGTGGTTCTACTGGGCGGGCTGCGGCCGGCTCACCGAAGGGCGGCTCTGGCTGGACCGCTCGCTGGAGCAGGCCGAACGCCCGGGGACCGAGCGCCCGGGCTCCGAGCAGGAACCGGCCCGGCTGAAGGCCCTGTGGGTGCTCGGTTACGTGGCGGCCCTCCAGGGGGACGCCGTGGCCTCGATGAGCGCCCTGCACGAGTGCCTCGACGCGGCCCGGACCGGCGGGAACCCGGTGGCCACGGCCTACGCGGTGCACCGACTGGGCTGCCTGGCGCTGCTCTCGGACGACATGGTGCGGGCCGGGGAGCTGCTGGGGGCGGCGCTCGGGCACTACCGGGAGGCCGGGGAGCTGAACAGCAACGTCCTGATGTGCCAGGTGGAGCTGGCGATGGCCACGGCCTTCCAGGGGGACCTGCCGGGCGCGCTGGCCCTGTGCGAGGAGGCCCGGGAGATCTGCGAGGAGCGCGGGGAGCGCTGGGCGAAGGCGTACGCGCTGTACGTCCTCGCCTACGCGGCCCTGGACGCGGGCGGCGCGGCCGAGGCGCGGCGGCTGCTGAACGAGTGCGTCACGATCAACCACGCCTTCCACGACCTGCTGGGCCTGGTGCTGGCGCTGGAACTGCTGGCCCTGGTGGCGGTGACCGAGGGCGAGCCGGCGGAGGCCGCGGTGCTCCAGGGCGCGGCGGAGCCGCTGTGGGGCTCGGTGGGGCTGCGGCTCTTCGGCTCGGGCTACTTCAACGCGCCGCGCCTGATGTGCCAGGAGCGGGCGGGCGAGCTGCTGGGCGCCGAGCGGTACGCGGCCGGGGCCCGGCACGGGCGCGCCCTGAGCCTGGACGCGGTGGTGGAGCGGGCCCTGCGGGGGCCGGAGCCGCTGGCGGGGCAGGGCCCCGCGGGACACGAGGGCGGCGTACCGCGACCGCGCGGAACGGCGGAAAGCCCGCCCCCTCCCCCGAAGGGGAGCGGACGGGCTTCCGTCGAGACGAACAGCCTGTGAGGACCGCGCTCGCTGAGAAAAATCAGCGGGCGTAGTACTCGACGACGAGCTGCTCGTCGCAGATGACCGGGATTTCCTTGCGGTTCGGGTCACGGTCGAGGCGGAAGGCCAGGGCCTTCAGGTTGATCTGCAGGTAGCGGGGGGCCTCACCCTCGCCGGCGTAGCCACCCTCACGAGCAACCTGGAAGGGGTGCTTGTCGCGGCTGCGCTCGCGGACCGTGATGACGTCGTCCGGGCGGACACGGAACGACGGCTTGTCGACCTTGCCACCGTTGACCTCGATGTGGCCGTGAACGACCATCTGGCGCGCCTGGTAGATGGTGCGGGCGATGCCCGAACGCAGAACCAGGGCGTCGAGGCGACGCTCGAGCTCGACGACAAGCGCCTCGCCCGTCTTGCCTTCGGCCTTCTTCGCGCGGTCGTACGCGCGGGCCATCTGGCGCTCGGAGATGTCGTACTGGGCGCGCAGACGCTGCTTCTCGAGCAGACGCACCTTGTAGTCCGAGTTCTGCTTGCGGCCACGGCCGTGCTCGCCCGGCGGGTAGGGGCGGGCCTCAAAGTACTTGACGGCCTTCGGGGTCAGCGCAATGCCGAGGGCACGCGACTTCTTGACCTTGGGTCGCTTCTGGTTCACGTGGAACCTACCTCCATGTAAGTTAGGTGAGGCTTACCTTAGCGAGGAGGACGTAATGTCTCGACCACATGGGATCCCTCTGCCCAGTGCGCGTCGAAGTTCAGATCCAGACGAAACAGGATCTGCTTTCGACGACGATTGGCAGAGTCAACCGCGTCCCAGGGAAGGCGCTCGACAGCTCACCGGAGCCGAGCGCGTACGAACCCTCGTAGAGTCCAACGCCTCAGTATCCCTCACTCTGCCGGGTGCTCACGACACGCACGAGCCCGACGGGTTCGGGACGGGAATGCCGGTCGCTCGGACCGTCACCCCGGACGGGGACGTGATTCTCCTTGTGTCAGGGGAATCCGCGGCTGCCAGGGCAGCCGCTCACGCCCAGGACGACGACCTCACGGCCGTGATCGAGATCACGGATGTGGCGCCGGTGTCCGTGCCCCATCGTATCCGAGGCCGCGCGTGGCTGGCGGGCTGGCTCACTCCGGTGCGCGGGGACGACCGCGCCACCTGCGCCGCACTGCTCGCCGAGCGCCATCCGGTGGGCGAACTGCTGGGCATGGGCGAGGCCCTCGACCCCGATCCCGCCCCCGGCCGCTACGGGCGCCCCGCCTGGATGCTGCTGCGGCTGGAGGTCGGCGAGATCACCGTCGAGGACCTGTGGGGCTCGGGCCACGTGGACCCGGACGCGCTGGCCGCCGCCGAGCCGGACCCGATGGTGGCCCACGAGACCGAGCTGCTCCAGCACTTGTACGCCGACCACGGCGACCGGGTCCGCGAGCTGTGCGGCCTGCTGGGCCCGCGCGCCGGCGCCGGCCTGGACGCGGTCCCGCTCGCCCTGGACCGGCTCGGCCTGCGGGTCCGCTTCACCGGCGCCGCGGGCGGCCCCTTCGACGCGCGCTTCGACTTCCCGACACCGGTCCACGACATCGGCGGGCTGCGCCGGGCGATGCACACGCTCTTCGCCGCCGCCGGTCACTGACGCCCGTCACCGGCCCGCCGGGCACGTGTCCAACAGCTCCTGGAGCGCGAGCTTCTCGGGGGCGGTGACGGACAGCCGGTACTTGTGCTTGATGCCGGTGTAGCGGCGCGCGTACTCGCACCAGTACTCCCGCCGCGGCGGGCGCCACTTGTCCGCGGTCTTGCTGCTCTTGTCGTAGTTCGTCTGCTTGTCCACGGCGAGCAGCACGTCGAGGTCGTTGGCGTACTCCAGCCGGCGCTGCGGGGTCCAGGCGTACGCGCCCGCGCGCCAGGCGGCGCCGAGGGCCACGACGTGGTCGGTCTGGATCTGCGAGGCGCGCCGGTAGTAATAGGGGAGGGACGCGCCCGTGTAGGGGTCGTGCAGCACCCCGGACAGCACCACGCACGGGTTGCGGTCGCCCTCGCGCAGCTCGCTCAGATCGCGGCGCAGGACGTCGTCACGGGTGTCGCAGCCGTTGCGGCCGCCGACGGCGTCGGTCTCGTCGGACCAGTACTTGCCGAAGTTCTCCCGCTTGTACGTCTCCCAGTTCTTGCCCCACTCGACGGTCAGGCCGGCCAGCTGGGACCTGGCCGCGGCCGCGGCGGGCGGGAACCCGGCGCTGGCCAGCGGCGCCCGCGCGAGCAGCGCCGCCGCACTGGCCCGGGCCGCCGCTTCCCGCCCCTCGTGGTGGCACCCGCCGACCAGCAGCGCCGCCACCACGGCGAGGACGGCTCCCGCAGAACGCTGACCCATGGGACGACCCTAGGACCGGGCCCGGCCGCGCGCAGCGCGGAACCCGCCCGGCGGGTCAGTTCCCCCGCAGCCGCTCCCGCACCTTCTCCACCACGTCCGCGTACCGCGCCTCGGCCCCGTAGCGCGTCGGCTCGTAGTACCTCTTGCCGTGGATCTCGTCCGGCGCGTACTGCTGCGCCGCGATCGCGCCCGGCACGTCGTGCGGGTACACGTACCCCACCGCGTGCCCCAGCTTCGCCGCCCCCTTGTAGTGGCCGTCCCGCAGGTGCGCGGGGACCGGCCCCGTCAGCCCCGCCCGCACGTCGGCCAGGGCGGCCCCGATCGCGGTGGTGGCGGTGTTCGACTTGGGCGCCAGCGCCAGCGCGATCGTCGCGTGGCTCAGGGTCAGCGCGGCCTCCGGGAAGCCGATCATCGCCACCGCCTGGGCCGCCGCGACGGCGGTCGGCAGGGCGGTCGGGTCCGCGAGGCCGATGTCCTCGCTCGCCGAGATCATCAGGCGGCGGGCGATGAAGCGGGGGTCCTCCCCCGCCTCGATCATCCGGGCCAGGTAGTGCAGGGCGGCGTCCACGTCGGAGCCGCGGATCGACTTGATCAGGGCGCTGGCCACGTCGTAGTGCTGGTCGCCGTCCCGGTCGTACTTGACGGCCGCCCGGTCGACGGCCTCCTCCACGGTCTGGAGGGTGATCTCGGCCTCGCCCTTGGCGATGGCCGATCCGGCCCCCGCCTCCAGCGCGGTCAGCGCGCGCCGCGCGTCACCGCCCGCGATCCGCAGCAGGTGCGCCTCGGCGTCGGCCGGCAGGGTGACCGCCCCGCCGAGTCCGCGCTCCTCGGTGAGCGCCCGTGCCATCAGCGCGCTGAGGTCCTCGTCGGTGAGCGGTTCGAGGGTGAGCAGCAGGGAGCGCGAGAGCAGCGGCGAGATGATCGAGAAGTACGGGTTCTCGGTGGTCGCGGCGATCAGGGTGACCCAGCGGTTCTCGACGGCCGGGAGGAGGGAGTCCTGCTGGGCCTTGCTGAAGCGGTGGATCTCGTCGAGGAAGAGGACGGTCTCCTTGCCGTACCCCCCGGCGGCCCGCCGGGCGCCCTCGATGACCGCGCGGACCTCCTTGACCCCGGCGGTGATCGCGGAGAGCTCCACGAACCGCTTCTGGGTGGCCTGGCTGACGACGTACGCCAAGGTGGTCTTCCCGATGCCGGGCGGACCCCACAGGATCACCGAGGAGGCGCCGGCCGGACCGCCGGCCCCGTCGCCCACCAGGCGGCGCAGCGGTGAGCCGGGCTTGAGCAGGTGCTGCTGGCCGACCACCTCGTCCAGGGTGCGCGGGCGCATCCGGACGGCGAGCGGAGAACTCGACGGGTCCTTCTCCTGGCGGTCCTCGGCTGCTGCGGTGAAGAGGTCTGGTTCCACCCCGAAAGCCTATGCGAGCCCACCGACAGTGCGGCCCCCCGCGCTCACGAGGTCCAGAAGTCCCACCAGCGCGTCAGGACCAGCATGCCGATGATCCCGACGTGCAGTACGGGCGGCACCCACGCGAACTCGCCGAAGAAGCCCCGCAGCCAGCCCGGCGCCGGCAGCAGGCCCTCCCGGACGTTGTGCGCGGTGACGTACCAGAAGAGGAAGATCGTCGCGACCCAGGCCAGGGAGCACCACAGGCACAGCGAGTTGATGTTGTACAGCGACTGGTACATCAGCCAGGCGCAGAAGCCGACGCCGAAGAGGGCACCGGCATTGAGGGTCAGCCAGTACCAGGGGCGGAAGCGGGCCCCGGCCAGCAGGCTCATGCCGACGCAGACGACGATCCCGTAGGCGACCAGGCCGAGCATCGGGTTCGGGAAGCCGAAGGCGGACGCCTGGTCGCTCTTCATGATGTTGCCGCAGGAGACGACCGGGTTCAGGCTGCAGCCCGGGGTGAAGTTCGGGTCCTCCAGCAGCTTGAACTTGTCGATGGTGATCACCCAGGCGGCGAGCAGGCCCGCGGCTCCCGTGATCACCAGCAGCCAGGCGAGCGCCCGACTGCCGCCGACGGTCCGCGGAACGTCACTACCGGTGGTGGTCGTCATACGGCCGCTCTCCCACATCCGTGCAAGCAAGGTCGACAAGCAGGGGCCATTGTGCCGTACCGGGCACGCGGTCCACCGTTCGGTGCGCATAAGTACGCCTGCCGGCAGGGCCGGTGGCGGCCGGGAGGAGCCACCACCGGCCGCCACCGACCGCCACCGACGGGCCGGGTTCAGGCCAGCTTCGCGCGCACCGCTTCGACGACCTCGGCCAGGGCGACCGGGGTCTGCTCCCCGGACTCCATGTCCTTGAGCTGGACGACGCCCTCGGCGAGGTCCCGGTCGCCCGCGACCACGGTGAACCGGGCCCCGGAGCGGTTGGCGTCCTTCATCGCGCCCTTGAGGCCCTTGCCCCCGAAGGAGAAGTCCGCGGCGATCCCGGCCCGGCGCAGCTGGGTGACGGTGGCGAAGAGGGCGCGCCGCGCCTCCTCGCCGAGCGCGACCGCGAAGACCGACGTGGTCGCGGGGATGTCCAGCTCGATGCCCTCCGCCTCCAGCGCCAGCACCGTACGGTCCACGCCGAGGGCCCAGCCCACGGACGGCAGCGCGGGGCCGCCGATCATCTCGGAGAGGCCGTCGTAGCGGCCGCCGCCGCCCACCGCGGACTGGGAGCCCAGACCGTCGTGGACGAACTCGAAGGTGGTCCGCGTGTAGTAGTCGAGCCCGCGCACCAGCTTCTCGTCGTCCTCGAAGACCACTCCGGCCGCCGTCACCAGCGCCCGCACCTCCTCGTGGTACGCCTTGCACGCGTCGCACAGGTAGTCGCGCAGCACCGGCGCCCCGACGAGCTGGGCCTGTACGTCGGCCCGCTTGTCGTCGAGGACGCGCAGCGGGTTGATCTCGGCCCGGCGGACGGTCTCGGCGTCCAGGTCCAGCCCGCGCAGGAAGGACTGGAGCGCCTCCCGGTAGACGGGACGGCACTCCTTGTCGCCCAGCGAGTTCAGCAGGATCCGGAAGTCGCGCAGCCCCAGCGAGCGGTACGCCTGGTCGGCGAGGATGATCAGCTCGGCGTCCAGCGCCGGGTCCTCGGCACCGATCGCCTCGGCGCCGACCTGCGAGAAGTGGCGGTAGCGGCCCTTCTGCGCGCGCTCGTAGCGGTAGTACGAGCCGGAGTACCAGAGCTTGACGGGCAGGCCGCCGAGCTTGTGCAGGTTGCCCTGGAGCGCCGCGCGCAGCACGGAGGCGGTGCCCTCGGGGCGCAGGGCGAGCTCGTCGCCGCCCTTCGTCGTGAGGGTGTACATCTCCTTGCTGACGATGTCGGTGGACTCGCCGACGCCGCGCGAGAAGAGCTCGACGTTCTCGAAGCCGGGGGTCTCGACGTACCCGTAGCCCGAGTTCTTCAGCGGCGCGGCGATCGCCTCGCGCACCGCCAGGAAGCTGGCGGAGCGGGGGGGCAGCAGGTCGTACGTGCCCTTGGGGGCCTGAAAAGTACTCACGAAAC
Organism: Streptomyces sp. NPDC098789; assembly: GCF_044759975.1. Classification (NCBI taxonomy): domain Bacteria; kingdom Bacillati; phylum Actinomycetota; class Actinomycetes; order Kitasatosporales; family Streptomycetaceae; genus Streptomyces; species Streptomyces sp. NPDC098789. The sequence continues at coordinate 84,816 of NZ_JBIWAJ010000008.1, read as the reverse complement.
TCGTCACATTCCTCGTCGTGGAGCGGGGCCCGCTCCGTGGCCGGCGGCGACTTCCCTCAGGTAGGGGTTGGTCGCGCGCTCACGGCCGATGCTGGTCTGGGGACCGTGGCCGGACAGCACCACGGTCGAGTCGTCGAGCGGGAGGCACACGCGGGCCAGCGATGCGAGCATCTCGGCGTGGGAGCCGCCGGGCAGGTCCGTGCGCCCGATGGAGCCGGCGAAGAGCAGGTCGCCCGAGAAGAACACCGACGGGATGTCGGCCGCTTCGGGGACCTGGAAGGTCACCGACCCCTTCGTATGCCCCGGCGCGTGCGCGACGGTGAACTCCAGACCGGCCAGGGCCAGCCGGGCTCCGTCGGTCAACTCGCGGACCTCGTCCGGCTCGCCGACGGTCAGCTCGCCCATGAGCGGCATCCCGATGGAGCGGCCGAGGGCCTTCTCCGGGTCGCTCATCATGTAGCGGTCGCTCGGGTGGATCCAGGCGGGGACGTCGTGCGCTCCGCACACCGGGACCACCGAGGCCACGTGGTCGATGTGACCGTGGGTGAGGACGACCGCGACGGGCTTGAGCCGATGCTTCTTCAGCGTCTCCTCGACACCCTGGGCGGCCTGGTGGCCCGGGTCGATGATGACGCACTCCTCACCCGCGGCGGGGGCGACCACATAGCAGTTGGTCCCCCAGGCCCCGGCCGGGAACCCGGCAATCAGCACGGTCGTCCTCATTCGTCAGGTGGGGTAGGTGCAGATCAGAGCCTACCGGCGACGCTCATCACACAGCGAACCCATATACGGTACGGCCTCAACGGTTCCTACAGCCCACAGGCCCACTGCAACGAGGAGACAGACCCGGTGGTCACGAGCGATCAGCGGCGGCGCCAGCTCGCCAGGGAGAAGTTCGAGCGTCAGCAGGAGCGCAGGGCCGCGGCCCGGCAGAAGACCCGCAGACGCACCGCGGTGATCGGCGCGGCCGCGGCCGTGGTGATCGCGGTGCTGGTCGGTCTGACCGTGGGAGGCGTGTTCGACGGGAAGAAGGACACGAAGGACTCCGCGGCGGACCCGGCGGCCTCGCCCTCCGCGACGCCCAGCCCGAAGACGTCCCCGTCGCCGGCCATGGCGATCGACGCCAAGGCGAAGTACGCCTTCTCCCTCAAGACCAACGAGGGCGAGATCAAGATCGACATGGACGCGGCGAAGACCCCGCAGACCGTGAACTCGTTCAAGTCGCTCGCGGACAAGGGCTTCTTCGACAACACCAAGTGCCACCGGCTGACCACCGAGGGGATCTTCGTCCTCCAGTGCGGCGACCCCGAGGGCACCGGCATGGGCGGCCCCGGCTACAAGATCGCGGACGAGAACCTCGACGCGCTCGGCAAGCCGGGCGCGGACGGCAAGGTCGTCTACCCGACCGGCACGGTCGCGATGGCCAACACCGGCCAGCCCGGCTCCGGCGGCAGCCAGTTCTTCCTGGTCTACAAGGACAGCCCGCTGCCCCCCAGCTACACCCCCTTCGGGACGATGGACGCCGCCGGTCTGAAGATCGTCCAGGACGTGGCCAAGGAGGGCGTCGCCGACGGCGACAAGGCTCCCGCGCCGAAGAAGCCGGTGACCATCGAGAAGGCCGCCGTCACCAAGAACTAGTGCGGGACTAGCCTGAACGGACCGTCGCGACCGGCGAGATTGCGTCGTGCTGGATGCGGACAGCCGGGGCGACGGTCGCCTATGTTGGCGTTGTGCGGGGCGGGCGCTGCCCGCCCTAGGAAACTGTGGACGATGCCAGGGGGCCAACACCCCCGCAGGCATCATGTGGAGGAGGCGCTGTGAGCAGCGACCCGTGGGGCCGCGTCGACGAGACGGGCACCGTGTACGTGCGTACTGCCGATGGCGAACAGGTCGTCGGCTCCTGGCAGGCGGGCACCCCTGAGGAGGCCCTGGCCTACTTCGAGCGCAAGTACGAGGGCCTGGTGGTCGAGATCGGCCTGCTCGAGCGGCGGGTGCGGACCACCGATCTGTCCTCCAAGGACGCGACGACGGCGATCGACCACCTGCGCACCCAGATCGACGAGCACCACGCGGTCGGCGACCTCGCCGCACTGCGGGTGCGCCTCGACAAGCTGGTCGCGACCGTGGACTCGCGTCGCGAGGAGCGCAAGGTCCAGAAGGCGAAGCAGACCGACGAGGCCCGCCTCGCCAAGGACAAGCTCGTCGCCGAGGCCGAGGAACTGGCGCAGAGCGACCAGTGGCGCAGTGCCGGGGAGCGGCTGCGGGCGCTCGTGGACACCTGGAAGGCGCTGCCGCGCCTCGACCGCAAGTCGGACGACGAGCTGTGGCACCGCTTCTCGCACGCCCGCTCCGCCTTCTCCAAGCGTCGCAAGGCGCACTTCGCGTCCCTGGACGCGCAGCGCGAGGACGCGCGCAAGGCCAAGGAGAAGCTGGTCGCCGAGGCCGAGGCGCTGTCGAAGTCGACGGACTGGGGTACGACGGCCGCCCGCTACCGCGAGCTGATGGCGGACTGGAAGGCCGTCGGGCGGGCGCAGCGCGAGTCCGAGGACGACCTGTGGAACCGTTTCCGCGGGGCGCAGGACGTCTTCTTCGCGGCGCGCGGCGAGGTCTTCGCCGAGCGCGACGCCGAGCAGGACGAGAACCTGAAGCTCAAGGAGGAGCTGGCCGACGAGGCCGAGAAGCTCCTGCCGATCACGGACCTGAAGGCGGCGCGGGCCTCCTTCCGTACCCTGAACGAGCGCTGGGAGGCCATCGGCCACGTACCGCGTGACGCGCGGCCCAAGGTCGAGGGCCGGATGCACACGGTCGAGCGCGCCCTGCAGGAGACCGAGGAGAACGAGTGGCGCCGGACGAACCCGGAGGCGCGTGCGCGCGCCGCGGGTCTGACCGGTCAGCTCCAGTCGGCCGTGGACAAGCTGCGCGGCCAGGTCGACGCGGCGCGCGCCGCGGGCAACAACGCGAAGGCCGACAAGCTGGCGCGTGAGCTGGAAGGCCGTCAGGCACTGCTGGACCAGGCGCTCAAGGGCCTGGAGGAGTTCGGCGGCTGAAATCCCCGGCCCTCGGATACGACACCGGGGCCCGGCGGTGGGAGCACTTCCCACCACCGGGCCCCGGTGTCGTATCCGAGGGCGTACGGGCCCGCGTGCGGCCCGCCGTCCGTCCTACGGCCTGCGCGCCGAGGTCACGCGGTAGACGTCGTAGACCCCCTCCACACCGCGCACGGCCTTCAGGACGTGGCCCAGGTGCTTCGGGTCCCCCATCTCGAAGGTGAAGCGCGAGGTGGCGACGCGGTCGCGGGAGGTCTGGACGGCCGCCGACAGGATGTTGACGTGCTGGTCCGAGAGGACCCGGGTGACGTCCGACAGCAGTCGGGACCGGTCCAGCGCCTCGACCTGGATGGCGACCAGGAAGACGGACGACTGGGTCGGGGCCCATTCGACCGCGAGGATCCGCTCGGGCTGCTGCGAGAGCGAGTCGACGTTGACGCAGTCGGCCCGGTGAACCGATACGCCGCTGCCGCGCGTGACGAACCCGATGATCGGGTCGCCGGGCACCGGCGTGCAGCAGCGGGCGAGCTTCACCCAGACGTCGTCGACGCCCTTGACCACCACGCCGGGGTCGGCGTTGTTGCGGCGCTTGCCGCGGGTGCGCGAGGGCGGGACGCTCTCCTCGATGTCCTCGTTGGCCGCGTCCTCGCCGCCGAGGGCCTGGACCAGCTTCTGCACGACGCCCTGCGCGGCCACGTGGCCCTCGCCGATCGCCGCGTAGAGCGAGGAGATGTCGGGGTAGCGCATCTCGTGGGCGAGGGTGACGAGCGAGTCGCCGGTGAGGATCCGCTGGATCGGCAGGTTCTGCTTGCGCATGGCCCGCGCGATGGCGTCCTTGCCCTGCTCGATGGCCTCGTCGCGGCGCTCCTTGGAGAACCAGGCGCGGATCTTGTTGCGGGCGCGCGGGGACTTGACGAAGCCCAGCCAGTCGCGGGACGGGCCCGCGCCCTCGGCCTTGGAGGTGAAGACCTCGATCAGGTCGCCGTTGTCGAGGGTGGATTCGAGCGGGACCAGCCGCCCGTTGACCCGTGCCCCTATGGTCCGGTGGCCGACCTCGGTGTGGACGGCGTAGGCGAAGTCCACCGAGGTGGCGCCCGCGGGCAGGGCGATGACGTCGCCCTTGGGCGTGAAGACGAAGACCTCGTTGCGCGAGAGGTCGAAGCGCAGCGAGTCGAGGAACTCGCCCGGGTCCTCGGTCTCCTTCTGCCAGTCGAGCAACTGCCGCAGCCAGGCCATGTCGTTGACGGTGTCCTGGCCCGCGGTGCCCTTGGCGGCCTGCGGGACGTCGGTGCGGACCTTGGAGGCGCCGGCGACCGTCTGCTGCTTGTACTTCCAGTGCGCGGCGATGCCGTACTCGGCGCGGCGGTGCATGTCGAAGGTGCGGATCTGCAGCTCGACGGGCTTGCCGCTGGGGCCGATGACCGTCGTGTGCAGCGACTGGTACATGTTGAACTTGGGCATCGCGATGTAGTCCTTGAACCGGCCGGGGACCGGGTTCCATCGCGCGTGCACGGTGCCGAGGGCGGCGTAGCAGTCCCGGACGGTGTCGACCAGCACCCGGATGCCGACCAGGTCGTAGATCTCCGCGAAGTCGCGCCCGCGGACGATCATCTTCTGGTAGACGCTGTAGTAGTGCTTGGGCCGGCCGGTGACGGTGGCCTTGATGCGGGCGGCGCGCAGGTCGCTCTGCACCTCGTCGGTGACGATGGTGAGGTACTCGTCCCGCTTGGGCGCGCGCTCGGCGACGAGGCGGACGATCTCGTCGTACATCTTGGGGTAGAGGATCGCGAAGGCGAGGTCCTCCAGCTCCCACTTGATGGTGTTCATGCCCAGGCGGTGGGCCAGCGGAGCGTAGATCTCCAGCGTCTCGCGGGCCTTCTTCTCCTGCTTCTCCCGCTTGAGGTACCGCATGGTGCGCATGTTGTGCAGGCGGTCGGCGAGCTTGATGACCAGGACGCGGGGGTCCTTGGCCATGGCCACGACCATCTTGCGGACGGTCTCGGCCTGGGCCGCTTCGCCGAACTTGACCCGGTCGAGCTTGGTGACGCCGTCCACGAGGAGCGCGACGGCGTCGCCGAAGTCGCGTCTGAGCTGTTCCAGGCCGTACTCGGTGTCCTCCACGGTGTCGTGGAGGAGACCCGCCATCAGGGTGGCGGGGTCCATGCCCAGCTCGGCGAGGATCGTCGTCACCGCGAGCGGGTGGGTGATGTACGGGTCGCCGCTCTTGCGCTTCTGACCGCGGTGCCAGCGCTCGGCGACCTGGTACGCCTGCTCGATCTGGCGCAGCGTCGCCGTCTCGATCTTCGGGTCGTTGCTGCGGACTATGCGCAGCAGGGGTTCCAGGACCGGGTTGTACGGGTTGGAACGCTGCACGCCCAGCCGGGCGAGACGGGCGCGCACCCGGTTGGAGGACCCGGCGGACTTCGCGGGCGCGGGGCGCGCCGGGGCGGGTGCGGGGGCCGGTGCGGGGGCCGGTGCCGGCGGGGGCGTGACGGCTGCCGCGGGCTGCGCGGGCTCGCCCTGCGGGTCGGGCTGCGCGGCGGAGAGTGGCTGGACCTCGTCTGGCAAGAGCGCTCCTCATGCGGATCCGGGGCCCGGTCAGGTCCGGATAACCCATGGTAGCGAGGCTTGCGCCCCCTCGTCCGCCCCGCCCACCCTCCGGACCCCGCAGTCCCCGCCCGTGGGCGGGGTGCGGCCCGGGCCGCACCGGCGGCCGAGGTGAGGCCCGGCGGCCCGGCGGCCCGGGTGGGACCGCCCTGGGTGCCGGGTGCGGCCCCGGATCGCCTCCGGCGGCCGAGGTGCGGCCCGGCGGCCCGGGTGGGGACCGCCCTAGGCGCCGGGTGCGGCCCCGGATCGCCTCCGGCGGCGCCTCAAACGCCGGCGAGGCTGAACTACCCACCCCAAGGCCCGCCACATCAAGCCCCGCCGGCGATTGAGGCGCCGCCGGAGGCACCCGCGGGCACACGCACCGCACCGCACCCCACCGCCGAGCAACGCGCGGGCCCACGCACCGCACCGCACCCCACCGCCGAGCAACGCGCGGGCACACGCACCGCACCGCCGAGCGACGGCGCCCGCCAAGCCCCCGCAGGGGGGCGCGACCGACAACGCCGGAGCGGCGGGCCCCCGCAAGGGGACCCGCCGCTCCGGCACGCGCAGCGCGACGTCAGACGACGATCAGCGCATCCAGCGGCGCCCCGCCGAGGACCGGCTCCAACCGGGCCCGGCCCGGCAGGAACGACAGTTCCATCAGCACCGCGACCCCGGCCACCTCGGCCCCGGCCCGCCGGATCAGCTCCAGCGAGGCCTCGGCCGTACCACCGGTGGCCAGCACGTCGTCGATGACCATGACCCGGTCACCCGGAGCCAGGTCCTCCGCGTGGACCTCGATCTCCGCGGTGCCGTACTCCAGCTCGTACGACTGGGCCAGGGTCGCCCCCGGCAGCTTGCCCGCCTTGCGGACCGGCACGAAGCCGATCCCCGACCGGACCGCGGCCGGGGCCGCCAGGATGAACCCGCGCGCCTCCAGCCCGACGATCTTCGTCGCGCCACGGGCTTCGCACAGCCCCGCCAGCACGTCCGTCAGCGCGGAGAACGCCGCCGGGTCCGCCAGCAGCGGGGTGATGTCCTTGAACAGCACACCCGGCTTCGGGTAGTCCGGTACGTCCTTGATGCGGCTGAGCAGCAGCTCGCGCACCCCTTCGGGCAGCTCCACGGGCACGCCGACCGCGCTCACCGGCGCCGTCCCGAAGCCCGACCGCCACGGCCCTGGGCCACGACACCGCTGTCGTCGCCCGTCTCCTCGGAGGCGTCGTCCGGCGACTCCCCCTTGGCCTCGGCGGCGGCCCGCTTGGCGAGCACCCGCTTCTTGAGCGCCTTCATCGCCGGCTCGCGCTCCTTGAGGTCGACGACCAGCGGGGTCGCGATGAAGATCGAGGAGTACGCACCGGCGGCGAGGCCGACGAACAGCGACAGCGAGATGTCGTTGAGCATGCCCGCGCCGAGGAAGCCGCCGCCGATGAACAGCAGCGCCCCGACCGGGAGCAGCGCCACGACGGTGGTGTTGATCGAACGGACCAGGGTGCCGTTGATGCTGCGGTTGGCGACCTCGCTGAAGGTCCAGCGGGTCTGCTTGGTGATGTCCTTCGACCCCTCCTTGAGACCGTCGAAGACGACGACGGTGTCGTAGAGGGAGTAACCGAGGATGGTCAGCAGACCGATCACGGTGCCCGGGGTGACCTCGAAGCCGACGAGCGCGTACACGCCGACGGTGATGGTGAGGTCGTGGATCAGGGCGATGAGCGCGGCGACGGCCATCCGCCACTCGAAGGCGATCGCGAGGTAGATCACCACGAGGATCATGAAGACGCCGAGGCCGGTCCAGGCCTTGTTGGCGATCTGCTCGCCCCAACTCGCGCCGACCTGGTCCGAGTTGATGTCGGCGGCGTTGACCTTGAGGTCGGTGGCGAGCTGCTTCTTCACCTCGGCGGCGGCGGACGGGTCCAGGTCCGAGATCTGGATGCGCAGGCCGCCGGTGCCCAGCTTCTGCACGATCGCCTCGTGACCGGAGACCTTCGCGGCGGATTCGGTGGCCTTGGCGATCGAGGCGGTCGTCTTCGGGGTGGTGAAGACGGCACCGCCCTTGAACTCGATGCCCATGTTGAGGCCCTGTACGGCCAGGGCCACGATCGCCGTGATGGTGATCAGGATGGAAACGCCGTACCAGAGAAAGCGCTTGCCGACGAAGTCGTATCCGACCTCACCGCGGTACAGCTTGGCGCCGAGATCTCCCAGCTTCGACATCTCTCACGCCTCCTTTGCGTCGACGGGGGCGGAGACAGCGGCAGCGGCGTCCGTACCGGCACCGGTGCGCCGGGAGCGGCGCAGCGGGGGCTTGGCACCGAGTCGCTTCGGGTCCAGCCCGGACCACGGGTGACCGCTGGAGAAGAACTTCGTGCGGGCCAGCAGGGTCATGACCGGCTTGGTGAAGAGGAACACCACGACCACGTCGAGCAGGGTGGTCAGACCCAGGGTGAAGGCGAAGCCCTGCACCTTGCCGACGGTGACGATGAAGAGCACCGCGGCGGCCAGGAAGGACACGAAGTCGGAGACCAGGATGGTGCGACGGGCGCGCGGCCAGGCCCGCTCGACGGCCGGACGCAGCGTGCGGCCCTCGCGGATCTCGTCGCGGATGCGTTCGAAGTAGACGATGAACGAGTCCGCGGTGATGCCGATGGCGACGATCGCGCCGCAGACGGCGGGCAGGTTCAGTGCGAACCCGATGGCCTTCCCGAGCAGCGACATGATCTCGTAGGTGAGGATGCCGGACACCACGAGGCTGATGATCGCGATGAACGCGAGGCCGCGGTAGTAGGCCAACAGGTAGATCACGACGAGGGCGAGGCCGATGGCGCCGGCGATGAGACCGGCCTTCAGCTGCTCGCCACCGAGCGCGGCGGTGACGGTGGTGACGTTGTCCTCTTGGAAGGACAGCGGCAGGGCGCCGTACGAGAGCATGTTGCCCAGGTCCTGCGCGGTCTGCTGGGTGAAGCCACCGGAGATCTCGGCGCTGCCGCCGGTCAGGGCCTGGCTGACGTACGGGTCCGAGACGACGTTGTTGTCGAGGACGATCGCGAACTGGTTCTGCGGCGACTGCTTGGTCGCCAGCTCGCCGGTGATCTTGGCGAACTTGTCGGAACCCTTGTCGGTGAACTGCATGGTGACGATCCACTGACCGCGCTGGGTGTCGATGACACCCTTCGCGTCCTTGACGTCCTTGCCGTCGACACCGGCCGGGCCGAGCAGCCACTTGCCCCAGGTGCCGCCGCGCTGGCCGCAGGCGAGCGTCGCGTCACCGGGCTTGACGCCCTGGCCGATGGCCGCGCGCTGCTTCTCGTCGGTGCAGTCGAGGGCGATGAACTTCGCCTGCAGGTCGGCGACGGCCGCGTCGGCGCCCGAGGGCGTCGGGGTGGGGGCCTTGGCGTCGTCTGCCTTCTTCGACTCGCTCGCGGAGGGCGAGGGAGAGGGGCTGCCGGTGGCCATCAGGGCCTCGGGTACGGCGCGGCCCTGGGAAGTGGCGCTGGACGACGGGCTGGGCGACTGGTTCTTGTCGCCATCGGCCTTCGGGGCACCGGAGGTGCTCGCCGAGGGGGACGGGCTGCCGGAGGCGCCCGTGGACGGAGTGGGCTGGGGGGCGATCGGCTTGCCGTCCGCGAAGGCGAGGACGGGGCGGAAGTACAGCTGCGCCGTCGTACCGACCTGGTCGCGCGCCTGCTTCTCGTTCGCACCCTTGGGGATGTTCACGATGATGTGGTCGCGGCCCTGGGTCTGGACCTCGGCCTCCGAGACGCCGAGACCGTTGACGCGGCGCTCGATGATGCCGACCGCCGTGTTCATGTTGGTCTCGTTGATCGCGTCCGGCTTGCCGGGCTCGCTCTTGGCCTTGAGCGTGATGCTCGTGCCGCCCGCGAGGTCGATGCCAAGCCGGGGAGTCGTCTGATGGGTCAGGAACATCCCCGCGGTGAGCGCCACCATCGCGATCAGGATGAGGGCCAGGGCGCGCCCCGGCCTCCCCTGAGCCCCCGTGGGCCGCCGGCCCTTCTTCGGTGCTGCCACCTTGTCGTATCTCCCTGTCCAACCGCCCCGCGCCGGGTCAGCGCGCAAACGGCCACGAAATGTGTGTGGGGACCCCTGCCCCCCGCAGAATCGGGTCACTGAAGGGGACCGCCGCGGCCTCCGATCAGGCGCCGTGCGGTCCCCCGCCGAGCGCTACTTGGCGCCGGCCTCGCCGTCGGTCTTGCCGTCGGTCTTGCCATCCGTCGTGTCGTCCGTCTTGCCGTCGGACGCGTCCTTCTTGCCCAGGTCGAGCTTGGGGGCTTCCGCCTGGTCGGCGTCGGCGGGCTCGTCCTTGAGCAGCGAAGAGGCGTCGTCCGGGACGACCGGCGTGTCGATGGTCAGATCATCGCCGGTGCCGTGGACGATGCGGTTGTACTCCTCGTCCTCCAGAACGGCGCCGATGGAGTTCTTCGCGTAGATCGCGTGGACGCCGGGGGCCACCTCGAGGGTGACGGTGTCGTCGCCGATCTCCTTCACCGTGGCGTACATGCCGCCGATGGTGCGCACGCCGGTGCCGGGACCCATCTGGTCGCGCATGGAGACCGCCGCCTGCTGCTTCTTCTTGGCGGAACGCGTCATCAGGAACATCGCCCCGATGAGCACGACGAACGGGAGGAAGGTCAAGAGGCTACTGTTCACGGGACGAAGATCCTTCGCACGACCGCACGGGAAGCGGCCTTTTTCTACGGGGGGTGGGCATGCTGGCCGTTACGGCCAGCATCGGCGGAGTCTAGGCGAGTCCACACCGATGGAACAACGCCCAGCATGGCACCGCAGTTCCTGACCCGGCGAACCTCCGCGCCGTCAGGACCCGAACAAGCCACCTTGCCCGGGCGATCCGGTCCCGGGCCGGACCGGCGGGACGAGCCCCAGGTGAGCCCATGCGGCGGGCGTCGCGACCCGTCCCCTGGGCGTCCGCGCCAGCAGTCCCTCCCGCACCAGGAACGGCTCGGCGACCTCCTCGACGGTCTCCCGCTCCTCCCCCACCGCGACGGCGAGGGTCGACAGGCCCACCGGACCGCCGCCGAACAGCTTGAGCAGGGCCTCCAGCACGCCCCGGTCGAGGCGGTCCAAACCGCGCTCGTCCACCTCGTACACCTTCAGCGCGGTGGCGGACACCTCGCGGTTGATCACCCCGTCCGCCCGGACCTGGGCGTAGTCGCGGACCCGGCGCAGCAGCCGGTTCGCGATGCGCGGGGTGCCCCGGGAGCGGCCCGCGATCTCGGCGGCGCCCGCGGTGTCGATCTCCACGTCCAGCAGCCGGGCGGAGCGGTGGATGACCCGCTCCAGCTCCTCGGGGGCGTAGAACTCCATGTGCCCGGTGAAGCCGAAGCGGTCGCGCAGCGGCGGCGGCAGCAGGCCGGCCCGGGTGGTCGCTCCGACGAGGGTGAAGGGGGGCAGCTCCAGCGGGATCGCGGTCGCGCCCGGCCCCTTGCCGACGATCACGTCGACGCGGAAGTCCTCCATGGCCATGTAGAGCATCTCCTCGGCGGGCCGCGACATCCGGTGGATCTCGTCGAGGAAGAGGACCTCGCCCTCCTGGAGGGAGGAGAGGATCGCGGCGAGGTCGCCCGCGTGCTGGATGGCGGGGCCGGAGGTGATCCTGATCGGGGCGCCCATCTCGGCCGCGATGATCATCGAGAGCGTGGTCTTGCCGAGGCCGGGGGCGCCGGAGAGCAGGACGTGGTCGGCGGTGGCGCCGCGCTGGCGGGCCGCCTTGAGGACCAGGTCGAGCTGCTGGCGCACCTTCTCCTGGCCGACGAACTCCTCCAGGTCCTTGGGGCGCAGGGCCGCCTCGACCGCGCTGTCCTCGCCGTCGGCGGCGGACGCGACGAGCCGGTCCGCCTCGTCGTGGGCGGCGCCCGCCGCTCCGGCGTCCGCCGCGTACGCGCCGTCCTGGTAGGGATCGCTCTCGTCGTACGGGTTCACGGTGTCAGTCTGCCTTCTCGGTCTGTGCGGTTCGCACGGCGCGTACGGGCGCTCAGCGGGCGCGGTTCAGGGTCTGCAGGGCGGCGCGCAGCAGCTGCGGCACGGGGGCCGGGCCACCGGCGGCCAGGGCGGCCTCGGCCTGCGGGGTCACCGCGGAGACCGCCTCGTCCGCCTCGCGGGAGGCGTAGCCGAGACCGATCAGGGCGGCCTGGAGCTGCTCCGTCCAGGGAGCCGGGCCGGCGGCCGCGGCGGCCCTTTGCGCCCCGACCAGGGCGCCCGTGCCGAGCGGCTGGCCGAGCTTGTCCTTCAGCTCCAGGAGCAGCTTCTGGGCGCCCTTCTTGCCGATGCCGGGCACCATCGTCAGGGACTTCTCGTCCCCGGTGGAGACCGCGAGGCGCAGCGCGTCCGGGCTGTGCACGCCGAGCATGGCCTGGGCGAGGCGCGGGCCGACCCCGCTCGCGGTCTGGAGCAGCTCGAAGACCTGGCGTTCGTCGTCGTCCGCGAAGCCGTACAGGGTGAGCGAGTCCTCCCGGACGACCAGGGAGGTCGCGAGCTTCGCCTCCTGGCCCAGCCGCAGTCCGGCGATGGTCTGCGGCGTGCAGTGCACCGCCATGCCCACGCCGCCGACCTCGATGACGGCCGTGGTGGGGGCGAGCGCGGCGACGGCTCCGCTGACGAAGGCGATCATCGGTTACGGCCTTTCAGGGCTTTCTGAGCGGAAGGGGCGGAAAGAGCTGACGGAGCTGACGGAGCTGGAGCGTTGCCGGCGCCACGGGTCGCGGCGGTGGCGTTCGAGGCGCGCGTCGCGGCGTGCAGGGCCACGGCCTGCTGGAGCCGGTTCTGGGCGGGGGCGCGCCAGATGTGGCAGATGGCGAGGGCGAGGGCATCGGCCGCGTCCGCAGGCTTAGGGGGCGCGTCCAGCCGTAGCAGCCGGGTCACCATGGCCCCGACCTGCGCCTTGTCGGCGCGGCCGCTGCCGGTGACGGCAGCCTTGACCTCGCTGGGCGTGTGCAGGACCACGGGCAGTCCGCGGCGGGCGGCGCACAGCATGGCCACCGCGCTGGCCTGCGCGGTCCCCATGACGGTGCTGACGTTGTGCTGGCTGAAGACGCGCTCGACGGCGACCACGTCGGGCCGGTGCTCGTCGAGCCAGGCTTCGAGTCCGACCTCGATCGCGACCAGCCGGTGGCCGATGTCCGCGTCCGGCGGGGTCCGTACGACGCCCACGCCGCGCATGGTCAGCGGTCGGCCCGCGACCCCCTCGACCACGCCCACGCCGCACCGGGTCAGGCCGGGGTCCACCCCGAGCACGCGCACTGGCCCCTCCTTCGTCCGTCCGTTCGTGCAGGCTATCGGGCGCCACCGACATCGGGGGCGCGCCGGGCGCGCGAACGCCGACGGGCCGTCGGGGAGTCCCCGACGGCCCGTCGTGCGTACTGGTGATCGGCGCCGATCAGGCGTCGATCTGCTCCATGACCTCGTCGCTGACGTCGAAGTTGGCGAAGACGTTCTGCACGTCGTCGCTGTCCTCCAGCGCGTCGATCAGCTTGAAGATCTTGCGCGCGCCGTCCTCGTCCAGCTCGACCTGCATGGTCGGCAGGAAGTTGGAGTCGGCCGAGTCGTAGTCGATGCCGGCGCCCTGGAGCGCGGTGCGGACCGCGACCAGGTCGGTGGCCTCGCTGACGATCTCGAACTGCTCGCCGAGGTCGTTGACCTCTTCGGCGCCCGCGTCGAGGACCGCGTCGAGGACGTCGTCCTCGCTCAGCTCGCCCTTGGGCAGCAGGACGACGCCCTTGCGGTTGAACAGGTAGGAGACCGAACCCGGGTCGGCCATGGAGCCGCCGTTGCGGGTCATGGCGACGCGCACGTCCGAAGCGGCACGGTTGCGGTTGTCGGTGAGGCACTCGATGAGCACCGCGACACCGTTCGGGCCGTAGCCTTCGTACATGATCGTTTCGTAGTCGGCGCCGCCCGCTTCGAGACCGGCACCGCGCTTGAGCGCGGAGTCGATGTTCTTGTTCGGGACGGAGCTCTTCTTCGCCTTCTGCACGGCGTCGAAGAGCGTCGGGTTGCCGTCGAGGTCAGCGCCACCGGTGCGCGCCGCGACCTCGATGTTCTTGATCAGCTTCGCGAAGAGCTTGCCGCGCTTGGCATCGATCACGGCCTTCTTGTGCTTCGTCGTAGCCCATTTAGAGTGGCCGGACATCTGCCTGTCTCCTTCGCGTAACCAACGGTGTTCGCCACAGATCCTACCGGGACTCCTCCCGGGAGCGGATCAGGACCCCGCGCGCACCATGTCCACGAAGTAGGCGTGCACCCGGTGGTCTCCGGTGAGCTCCGGGTGGAAGGACGTGGCCAGTACGTTGCCCTGCCGCACGGCGACGGTGTGGCCGTCGTACGTCGCGAGCACCTCGACGGCCGCGCCGACCGATTCGACCCAGGGCGCCCGGATGAAGACGCCCTCGACCGGGCCGCCCGCTATGCCGGCGAAGTCGATGGAGGCCTCGAAGGACTCGTTCTGGCGGCCGAAGGCGTTGCGCCGGACGATCATGTCGATCCCGCCCAGCGTCTCCTGGTCCTCACGGCCTCCGAGCAGCTTGTCGGCGAGCATGATCATGCCCGCGCAGGTGCCGTAGACCGGCATCCCGGCCCGCACGCGCTCGCGCAGCGGCTCCAGCATGCCGAAGAGCACGGCGAGCTTCGACATGGTCGTCGACTCGCCGCCGGGGATCACCAGGGCGTCGACCTCGGCGAGCTCCTCGGGGCGCCGGACCGGCCTGGCCACGGCGTCCGCCGAGGCCAGGGCGATCAGGTGCTCCCGGACGTCGCCCTGGAGGGCCAGGACGCCGATGATCGGGGGATTGTTCATGGGTGGAGTGCCTTACCAGCCGCGGTTGGCGTAGCGCTCGGCCTCGGGCAGGGTGTCGCAGTTGATGCCGACCATGGCCTCGCCCAGGTTGCGGGAGGCGTCCGCGATGATCTTCGGGTCGTCGTAGAAGGTGGTGGCCTTCACGATGGCGGCGGCGCGCTTGGCCGGGTCGCCCGACTTGAAGATGCCGGAGCCGACGAAGACGCCCTCGGCGCCGAGCTGGCGCATCAGCGCGGCGTCGGCGGGGGTGGCGACGCCACCGGCCGAGAACAGCACCACGGGGAGCTTGCCGAGCTCGGCGACCTCCTTGACCAGCTCGTACGGGGCGCGCAGGTCCTTGGCGGCGGCGTACAGCTCGTTGTTGTCGAAGCCGCGCAGCTTGGCGATCTCGTTCTTGATCTGGCGCAGGTGACGGACGGCCTCGACGACGTTGCCGGTGCCGGCCTCGCCCTTCGAGCGGATCATGGCCGCGCCCTCGGCGATGCGGCGCAGGGCCTCGCCCAGGTTGGTGGCGCCACAGACGAAGGGGGTGGTGAAGGCGAACTTGTCGCTGTGGTTGACCTCGTCGGCCGGGGTCAGGACCTCGGACTCGTCGATGTAGTCGACGCCGAGGGACTGGAGCACCTGGGCCTCGACGAAGTGGCCGATGCGGGACTTCGCCATGACCGGGATGGAGACGGCCTCGATGATCTCTTCGATCATGTTCGGGTCGGACATCCGGGCGACCCCGCCGTCCTTGCGGATGTCGGCCGGGACCCGCTCCAGGGCCATGACGGCCACGGCGCCCGCGTCCTCGGCGATCTTCGCCTGCTCGGCGTTGACCACGTCCATGATCACGCCGCCCTTGAGCTGCTCGGCCATGCCGCGCTTGACGCGAGAGGTGCCGATCTCGGGGTTCTGCGAAGGGGTGGAAAGCGTGCTCACGGGAGGACCTCACTCAAGGAAGACGGGTACTGCACTGAGCAAACCCTCCGGACCAGTCCACTGCAAGGGCCAATGCACAGGTGGTGGCCTGCACCGCCCGGTCGGCCCAGGGCCGCTCAGGGGCGGTCGGCGAGGTGGGCCGGGGGCTCGTCGTCCATTTCGAAGGCGAGCGGGAAGGGTGCGTGTCCGGCCAAGCGGAACCAGCGGACCTTGCGGTGCCGGCGCAGCGCGCGGGCGGCGCGAACGGCGTCGTTGTGGAAGCGCCGGGCCATCGGAACCCTGCGCACGGCGGCCGCCAGCTCCTCCGCGGCGACCTCGCCGCCGGGGGCCCGCTTGAGTTCCTCGACCTGGTCGGCGTCCGCGAAGACTGCGCGCAGGGCCTGGGACAGTTCACTTTCGGCCACCTCGCGGTGCTCCTCCTCCACCTGGCGGGCGGCGTGCGCGGCCTCGTAGAGCACGAGGGAGGACGCCGGGTCCAGTACGCCGGAGGTGGCCACCTCCAGGACCACCGAGGCCCGGCGCACGAGCTGTGCGTCGAGCGCGGCCCGGGCGGCGTCCATCCGCGAGTGCAGGCGGTCGAGCCGCCCTGCCGTCCAGCTGAGGTAGACCCCGATGGCGCCGAGCGCCAGGGCGATCCATACGAGGGTTTCGATCACGGGCGGCGACTTTACCTGCCCGCGGGCCGCTCCCCGCGCGCCCCCGCCGCCGCCGCGACCGCGACGGTTTCAGCGGACCCGACGGCGTACGGGAGGACGCCGGGGCGCTCCGGGCAGGCCCGGGACGCCGGCGTTCAGGAGGGTTCGGAGAAGGAGGACGGGGTGGCGCCGCGGGTCAGGCCGAGCCGGGCGCGCAGTCCGACCCGTTCGTCCGCGGCCACCGAGGCCGCGCCGTCCGCGACCGTCTCGTACACCGCCAGGACGTCCGCCCCGACCGTCGACCAGTCGAAGCGCCGCACGTGCGCGGAGCCCCGGGCACTCAGCCCGGCCCGCCGCTCGGGATCGCGCAGCAGCGCGATGGCGCCCGCGGCCAGCGCGTCGGCGTCCTCGTTGGCGAACAGCTCCCCCGCCGCCCCCTTGTCCAGGACCTGGGCGAAGGCGTCCAGGTCCGAGGCCAGCACCGGGGCGCCGGCCGAGAGCGCCTCGACCAGGATGATCCCGAAGCTCTCGCCACCGGTGTTGGGGGCGACGTACACGTCGACGCTGCGCAGCAGCCGCGCCTTGTCCTCGTCGGAGACCATGCCGAGGAACTCCACGCGCTCGCGCAGGGCGGGCGGCAGCGAGGCCACCGCCTCCTCCTCGTCACCGCGGCCCGCGACCAGCAGCCGCACGTCCGGGCAGGCCGCCACGATCTTCGGGAAGGCGGCCATCAGCACCGGCATCCCCTTGCGCGGTTCGTCGATGCGGCCGATGAAGCCGAGCGTGCCGCCCTGCCATTCGGGCTTCGCTTCGGCGGCGGCGAAGAAGTCGACGTCGACGCCGTTGGGGATGACGACGGCGTCCCCGCCGAGGTGTTCCACCAGCGTGCGCCGGGCGTACTCGCTCACCGCGATCCGCGCGCTGATCTTCTCCAGCGCGGGCTGGAGGATGGGGTACGCGGCGATCATGGCGCGCGAGCGCGGGTTCGAGGTGTGGAAGGTGGCCACGATCGGGC
This sequence comes from Streptomyces sp. NPDC098789, assembly GCF_044759975.1. Classification (NCBI taxonomy): domain Bacteria; kingdom Bacillati; phylum Actinomycetota; class Actinomycetes; order Kitasatosporales; family Streptomycetaceae; genus Streptomyces; species Streptomyces sp. NPDC098789. Next base: position 67,782 of record NZ_JBIWAJ010000008.1, on the reverse strand, counting down.
CCTGGGCCGCCCAGCAGGCGAGCAGGCCGAGCGAGGGGGAGGTCGGCTCGTGGATGTGGATGACGTCGAAGGTGCCCTCGTGCAGCCAGCGGCGCACCCGCGCGGCCGAGATGAAGCCGAAGTTCAGCCGGGCCACGGAGCCGTTGTAGGGCACCGGCACCGCGCGGCCCGCCGAGACCACGTAGGGCGGCAGCGGGGTGTCCTCCTCCGCAGGGGCGAGCACCGACACCTGGTGACCGCGCTCGATCAGGTGTTCCGCCAGGTCACGGATGTGGAACTGGACGCCGCCGGGGACGTCCCAGGAGTACGGGCACACGATGCCGATCTTCATCCGGTGCCCTCCCGGCGGTCCGTGGAGGGCAGCGGCTCCCGGGGTTCCAGGTCCTCCAGCCACAGCCGCTGCAGCATGTGCCAGTCCTCGGGGTGCTCGGCGATCCCGGCGGCGAAGGCGTCGGCCACCGCCTGGGTCATCGCCGCCGTCTTCTCGTCCCGGGTGCCGGTCCGCGGTTCGGACACCGGCGGGTGGAAGCGGCCCCGCATCACCGGAGCGTCCTCGTACCAGAGGGTCACGGGCACCAGCAGGGCGCCGGTCTGCTGGGCGAGCAGCGCGGGACCGGCGGGCATCCGCGCCGTGGACCCGAAGAAGTCCACCTCGACGCCGGAGGAGGACAGGTCCCGGTCGGCGACCAGGCAGATCAGTCCGCCGGAGCGCAGCCGGCGGGCGAGGGTCCCGAAGGCGGCGCCGCCGCTGTGCGGCAGCACCTCCATGCCGAGGCTCTCGCGGTAGGCCACGAACCGGTCGTAGAGGCTCTCCGGCTTGAGGCGTTCCGCGACCGTGGTGAACGGGATGCCGTGGTGACTGGTGACCCAGGCCCCGGCGAGGTCCCAGTTGGCCAGGTGCGGCAGCGCGATGATCACGCCGCGGCCGGCTGCCATGCCGTCGAGCAGGACCTGCTCGTCGGTCATGACGACCTCCTTGCCGAACCGTTCCTTGTTCATGGCGGGCAGCCGGAAGGATTCCATCCAGTAGCGCATGTACGAGCGCATGCCCGCCCGGGACAGCTCGCGCAGCCGCTCCGGCCCGGCCCCGGGCACCACCCGGGCCAGGTTCGCCTCCAGCCGCCGCACGCTCTTGCCGTGGCGCTTCCAGGTGCGGTCCGCGATCGTGCGGCCGAGCGCCGCCGCCGTCGGTTCCGGCAGCTTCTTGACCGCGGCCCAACCGAGCCCGAAGGCCCCGTCCGTCAGCCGGTCCGTGAGCGCGCCCATCAGGCGGCGCCGCCCTCGGCGGCGGCAGCGGCCGCGTCGGCCTCCGCCGCCTCGCGGCGCACGGTCACCACCCGCTGGATCAGCGTCACCAGCGAGCCGACCGCGACCACCCACAGCGCGACGGGCAGCAGCACGCCGATCCAGGAGGGCACGCCGAAGGTCTCCAGGCCCGAGAGGCCGGCCGCGACCAGCGTGATCACCAGCCGCTCGGCGCGCTCGACCAGCCCGTTGACGGCCACCGGCAGGCCGATCGCCTCGCCCCGGGCCTTCGTGTACGAGACCACCTGGCCGCTCGCCAGGCAGAAGATGGCCACGGCGCACAGCATGTTGTCGTGGCCCGATCCGGCGTACCAGAGCGCCAGGCCACCGAAGATCGCGGAGTCCGCCACCCGGTCCAGCGTCGAGTCCAGGAACGCGCCCCACCGGCTGGAGACCCCGGCCTGGCGCGCCATGTTCCCGTCGACCAGGTCGGAGAACACGAAGAGGGTGATCGTGATCGTGCCCCAGAAGAACTCTCCCCGTGGGAAGAAGACCAGCGCTCCGGCCATCACTCCGGCCGTGCCGATCAGGGTGACCGCGTCCGGGCTCACCCCCCGACGGAGCAGAAACGCGGCGAACGGTGTGAGGACACGCGTAAAGAATGCACGCGCGTACTTGTTCAGCATGGCCTTCCCAGGGGGTCGCTGGGCCGCACGGCCACCACGGCCACCGGCTGGCCCATCGTAGCCAGCGCCCGGGGCCCGCACCGCCGCGCACCCACCGTGGGGCTCCGGCAATACCCGGATCGCGCCACGGAGGCGCCCGACCGGGGGTGGCCGGGTACGACGTATGGACGCAGTGTGACGCCAGTGCAAAGCTCGAAGGATCCCACCTCACCGTTGCACCGGGAGGCACGAGAATCATGGGTGACAAGACGCAGCACTCCGGGGCCGCCGGCAGGGCACTGACGGCCGACCGCCCCTCCGCGATACGCAATGTGGTGCTGGTCGGCCACAGTGGAGCCGGAAAGACCACCCTGGTCGAAGCCCTCGCCCTGACCGCCGGAGCCGTCGGCCGGGCGGGCCGGGTCGAGGACGGCGCGACCGTCTCCGACTACGACGAGATCGAGCACCGGCGCCAACGCTCGGTCCAGCTCTCGCTCGTCCCCGTCGCCTGGGGCGGCATCAAGATCAACATCCTGGACACCCCCGGATACGCCGACTTCGTCGGAGAACTCAGGGCCGGTCTGCGCGCCGCGGACGCGGCCCTCTTCGTCGTCTCGGCCGCCGAGGGCGCCGCGGACGGCGGCGACGGCGCCGGCCTGTCCGGCGCGACCCGGATGGTGTGGGACGAGTGCGCGGCCGTCGGGATGCCCCGCGCCATCGTCGTCACCCACCTGGAGGCCGCCCGCGCCGACTACGACCGGATGGCCGCCGTCTGCGGCGAGACCTTCGGCCCCGACGACCCCGACGCCGTCATCCCCCTCTACCTGCCGCTCCACGGCCCCGTCGGGCCCGACGGCCACGCACCCGTCGCCGGGCTGCTCGGCCTGCTCTCGCGGCGCGTGTACGACTACACCTCCGGCGAACGGGTCGAGCGCGACCCCGACCCCGCCGAGCTGGCCCTGATCACCGACGCCCGGGCCCGCCTGATCGAGGGGATCATCGCCGAGAGCGAGGACGAGACCCTCATGGACCGCTACCTCGACGGCGAGGAGATCGACCTCACGACCCTCGTCGACGACCTGGAGCGCGCCGTCGCCCGCGGCACCTTCCACCCCGTGCTGATGGCCGCGCCCGCCGCCGAGGGCGCCCGCCAGGGCCTCGGCACCGTCGAGCTCCTGGAGCTGATCACGGGCGGCTTCCCCACCCCCCTCGAACGCCCGGCCCTCGCCGTCACCGACCCCGGTGGCGCTCCCCGTCCCGCCGTCACCTGCGACCCCGACGGCCCGCTGCTCGCCGAGGTGGTCAAGACCTCCTCCGACCCCTACGTCGGCCGGGTCTCCCTGGTCCGCGTCTTCTCCGGCACCCTGCGCCCCGAGGAGACCCTGCACGTCTGCGGCCACTTCCCCGGCGCCGACGGCGCGGCCGCCCCCCGCGACCTGCACGAGGCCGACGAGCGCGTCGGCACCCTCACCTCCCCCTTCGGCAAGCAGCAGCGCACCCTCACCCACGGCATCGCGGGCGACCTCGCCTGCGTGGCGAAACTCACGCACGCCGAAACCGGCGACACCCTCTCCGCGAAGGCCAGCCCGCTCCTCATGGAGCCCTGGGCGATGCCCGACCCGCTGCTCCCGCTCGCCATCGAGGCCCACAGCAAGGCCGACGAGGACAAGCTCTCCCAGGGGCTCGCCCGGCTCGTCGCCGAGGACCCCACGATGCGCCTGGAGCAGAACCCGCACACCCACCAGCTCGTCCTGTGGTGCCTGGGCGAGGCCCACCAGGAGGTCGCCCTGGAGCGGTTGCGCAGCCGCTACGGCGTCCGGGTCGACGCCGTCCCCCACCGGGTGAGCCTGCGCGAGACCTTCGGCGCCAAGGCCACCGGGCGCGGCCGGCACGTCAAACAGTCGGGCGGCCACGGCCAGTTCGCCATATGCGAGATCGACGTCGAGCCGCTGCCGGCGGGCAGCGGCATCGAGTTCGTGGACAAGGTGGTCGGCGGCGCCGTCCCGCGCCAGTTCATCCCGTCCGTCGAGAAGGGAGTACGGGCCCAGGCCGCCCGCGGCGTGGCCGCCGGGTACCCGCTCGTCGACGTACGGATCACCCTCCGCGACGGCAAGGCGCACTCCGTGGACTCCTCGGACGCGGCCTTCCAGACCGCGGGCGCGCTCGCCCTGCGCGAGGCGGCCGCCGAAGCCGAGATCCACCTCCTCGAACCCGTCGCCGAGCTCACCGTCCTGGTCCCCGACGCCTACCTGGGCCCCGTCATGAGCGACCTCGCCGGGCGCCGCGGCCGGGTCGTGGGCACCGAACCGGCGGGCCCCGGACGCTCCGTGGTGCGCGCCGAGATCCCCGAGATCGAGATCGGCCGCTACGCCGTGGAACTGCGCTCGGTCTCCCACGGCACCGGCGGCTTCAGCCGCGGCTACGCCCGCCACGAGCCCATGCCGCCCCAGCTGGCGGACAAGATGCGCGAACAGGCTTAGAAGGGGAGCTAGTTGACATAGCACCCGGGGTACCGCCCCCCCCAACCCGCTTGCGGAGGGCGGTATTTCCCTGTCCCATGACCATCGGGGGGCGACCCTCGCTAGGCTCTTTCAGGCTCGGCGGGGCGGGGCAGAACATCGGGTGACGGGACACCGAACAGCGGGACACCGGGCACGCACGAAAAGCACAGCGATGGGGGCAGCGGTGGCGGACGACGGTTTCGACTTCAGGCCGGGGGCGCAGATCCCCCTCCAGGGCGGTGGCGGCCAGACCGCGGCGACCAACGCGCTGGCCTCCGCCGCGTACCGCGACGGCAAGCCGGACGAAATACTCAAAGCCAACAACGAGCACTACGAATCCACCGTGAAGAAGGGGAAGCTCTCCCTCTTCGAGCCCAACTTCGGCGAGGCCTTCTGCCGGGCCGTCGAAGCCCGCATGCTCGGCGCCGGCCGCAAACCGCTGATCCAGTCCTTCGGCGCGGACCCGCAGACCGTCGTCGAGCACTGCCTCGCCGCCTCGCGCCTGCGCAAGGAGCGCGACCGCAAGCTCCGCCTGATCATGCTGGTCTGCGGCGTGCTCTTCCTGCCCGGACTGCTCTTGTGGCTGGGCCTGTTCCAGCTGCGCAAGTCCCTCGCCGGGAACGCGGGCAAGCGCGCCTCCTGGATGGGTACCGCGCTGCTCGTCGGCGTCGCGCTCGTGGTGGCGGTGCTGATGTTCCGGCTGCCGTTCACCGGTTTCTGGGGCCTGTACCTGCGGGCGATGGTCATCGCCCCGGCCGTGGGGTGGCTGTTGGCCTCCCGGATCGCCGAGGCGGCCGCCAAGGACATGCGCGCCCGGTGGGACGGCCTGCTCGGCGGGGCCTCCGTCGGGGCCAAGATCCCCGAGGCGGTCCCCGGCAACCCCGACGAGACCGCCCGCGAGGACCTGCGCCACCAGCTCGCGAAGCTCACCGCCGAGGGCCGCAGCAACTCCGTCTTCTACGCCGGCCCCAAGGGCATCCTGGGCATGGGCACCCGGTGGGGCAGCTGGCAGTTGGCGGAGGACCTCGCGCCCAAGACGGAGGGCGCCGAGATCCACCCCTTCCGCAGTTGGGACGTGGTCCGCGCGATCCACGACCAGCTGCGCATGCTGGAGCGCGGTCCGCTGCACACGGGCGGCTTCCCGCCGCCGTCCATCACGCACTGGATCGTCACCCCGGTCGGCGAGGGCGCCAAGGAGGTCGCCCGCCCCACCGGCGCGGACGTCGACGCCTTCCTCATCAAGCAGCACGAGATCACCCGGATCTGCAACGAGCAGCAGTTCGGTGCGGGCAACCGGCACTACCTCGGGGTCCAGTGGCCCTTGTGGGACGGCCAGTTGGTGATCACGATGATGGTGACCGTGACCGTGCTCTACAAGACCCTGCGCGTCGACGTCACCGCCCACTCCCTCGGCCCGGTGCACGGCCTGTTCACCACCAAGTCGGCGCCGAAGACCACCGAGGTCGCCAAGACCGTCCGGTTCTGGGAGACCGTGGAGCGCACCCACGCCCTCGTCGACGCCTCCGAGGTGGTGCGCCTCGCGGTCCGAGCGCCCTTCACCTGGTACCCGCCGCTGCTCGACTTCCTGGGCGGCAAGCTGGTCCTGCCCGAGCCGTTCGGCGTCCGGCACGTGTGGGCCGGTTCGATGTGGCGGCACCGGTTCATGGCCGACGACGCGATGCGCACGGCCACGCCGGTACTGCGGGCGGTGCACGCGGCCGCCATGCGCGTACTGGACGAGAACGGCGTCGACACCGACCGCTTCGCGAACCGCTCGATGATCGTGAGCGGCATGGTCCAGGACGCCTCGCCGCGCAAGGCCGACGCCTACGACGCCTGACCTCGCCCCCGGCCCACGCCCGTCCCGCACCGCCCCGCACCGGCCTCCGCCGGTGCGGGGCGGTCGGCGTTCCGGGGGAAGAGCGAGGGGAGAACGAGGGGAGACGTGGCGGAAAACAAAAAGGGCAAGGAAGTGAAACCACTCCTTGCCACTCCTAACTTATAGCGCACCGGGGGGCTTGCGGCAAGGCCCCGGTGGCGGGGCAGAATCGCGCATCCACCCCCCTGCCGCCCCGCTTTGGAGATCCGCCACGTGCGACCGCTGCCGTCCCCGACCACCCGTGCGTTCGACCTGCCCGACCACCTCGGCCCCAAGGCCGACCCGGCGCTCATCGGCGACGACGAACGCCACTTCGCCGCCATCTCCGCGAGCCTCGACCGGACGATCGCCGAGCTGTCCGACCAACTCGCGGCCACGCGCCGGGCACCCGGCGGGATCGGCCGCGGGGCGATGGACCGGGACGCGGAGATCCACCGCCTGACCGCGCGCCTGCACACCCTGCGCCGTTTCGGCCTCGACCTGTGCCTGGGGCACTTCGTCCCCGCGGACGGCTCGGAGCCCGTCCACGTCGGACGACTCGGCCTCACCGACAGCCACGGCCGCCGCCTGCTCCTCGACTGGCGCTCCCCCGCGGCCGAACCGTTCTTCGCGGCCACCCACGGCAACCCGATGGGGCTGACGAGCCGCCGCCGGTACCGCTGGACCCGCGGCCGGATCACCGACTACTGGGACGAGGTGTTCAGCGCCGACGGGCTCGAAGGTCGCGCCGCGCTCGACGACCAGTCCGCCTTCATCGCGAGCCTCGGCAGCAGCCGCTCGGACCGGATGCGCGACGTGCTCGCCACCATCCAGGCCGACCAGGACGCGATCGTGCGGGCCGGCTCCCGCGGCGCCCTGGTCGTCGACGGCGGCCCGGGTACGGGCAAGACCGTCGTCGCCCTGCACCGCGCCGCCTACCTCCTCTACTCCGACCCCCGCCTCGGACACCGCCGCGGCGGCGTCCTCTTCGTCGGCCCGCACCAGCCCTACCTGGCCTACGTCGCCGACGTCCTGCCCAGCCTCGGCGAGGAGGGCGTACGGACCTGCACCCTGCGCGACCTCGTGCCCGAGGGCGCCGCCGCCGCGGCCGAGCGGGACCCGGCGGTGGCCCGCCTGAAGGCGTCCGCGGACCTGGTCGGGGCGATCGAGCCGGCCGTCCGCCTGTACGAGGAGCCGCCCACCGAGGGCACGACGGTCTCGACCCACTGGTCCGACCTCTGGCTGAGCCCCGCCGACTGGGCGGCCGCCTTCGACGCGGTCGAGCCCGGCACCCCGCACAACGAGGCGCGGGAGCAGATCCTGGAGGAGCTGCTCGCGATCCTCGTGGACAAGGACGACAGCGGGGCGGCGCCCCACCTGCTGCGGCGCTCGCTGCTCCAGGACGAGGAGCTGATCGGGACGCTGCGGCGCGCCTGGCCGATGCTCGACGCGGGCGAGCTGGTCGGCGACCTGTGGTCGGTGCCCGCGTACCTGCGCAGGTGCGCGCCGTGGCTCGCCCCCGAGGACGTGCGCACGCTCCAGCGCGCGGACGCCCGTGCCTGGACCCTCTCCGACCTGCCGTTCCTGGACGCGGCGCGGGCACGCCTCGGCGACCCGGAGGCCGCCGGGCGCAGGCGCCGGGGCGAAGCCGCCGCCGCGGCCGAACGCGCCCGCCGGGCCGAGGCCATCGACAGCCTGCTGCAGAACACCGTGATCGAGGAGGACGAGGGCGCGCTCGGCATGCTGCACGGGCGGGACCTGCGGGAGGCCCTGGTCGACGGGAGCGCGTCGGCCGGCGGCGAGGTCGATCCGCTGCTGGGACCGTTCGCGCACGTGGTGGTGGACGAGGCCCAGGAGCTGACCGGGGCCGAGTGGCAGATGCTGCTGGCGCGCTGCCCGTCCCGCAGCTTCACGATCGTCGGGGACCGCGCCCAGGCCCGGCACGGGTTCACCGGGTCGTGGCGGGAACGACTGGAGCGGGCCGGCCTCGACCGGATCACCGTGGCGTCCCTGAGCGTCAACTACCGGACACCGCGAGAGGTGATGGCGGAGGCGGAACCGGCCATCCGGGCCGTGCTCCCGGACGCCAACGTGCCGACCTCCGTCCGCAGCAGCGGCATCCCCGTCGTCCACGGGTCCGTCACGGAACTGGCCGCGGTCCTCGACGGCTGGCTCGCGGCGAACGCCGAGGGGACCGCCTGCGTCATCGGCGCCCCCGCGTTCCGGGCGACGGATCGCGTGCGGTCACTGACGCCGGAGCTGTCGAAGGGACTCGAATTCGACCTGGTCGTCCTCGTCGATCCGGACGCCTTCGGCGAGGGCATCGAGGGCGCCGTCGACCGCTACGTCGCGACGACCCGCGCGACCCGGCAGCTCGTCGTCCTGACCCGGCCCTAGGCTTCGAGCTGGTGGTCCGCCCAGACGTACCCGGCGGGCAGCAGGTCGACGATGGGGACGGCGCGCGGTTCGCCCCGCACCGTGACGATGACCTCGATGGTCGGGAAGTAGTCGAGCAGGACCTGGCGGCAGCGGCCGCAGGGCGGCACGATCCCGCGGTCCCGGTCGCCGACGGCCACGATGGTTTCCAGGTCGTGGGCGCCCTGGGCCGCGGCGGCGCCGATGACGACGAGCTCCGCGCAGGGGCCGCCGGTGAAGTGGTAGGCGTTCACCGCCGTGACGATCCGGCCGTCCCGGTCGCGGGCCGCGGCGGCCATGGTGTGGTTGTCGCCCCGGCAGCGCGTGGCCGCGACCTCGGCCGCGGCCCGGACCAGCTCGTGGTCGACCTCGCGGGTCGGCACGCCCATCTAGTCGACCGGCCAGGAGTCGGCGAGCATCTGCCGCGTGTCGGCGAGGAGTTGGGGCAGCACCTTGGTGTGGCCGACCACCGGCATGAAGTTCGTGTCCCCGCCCCAGCGCGGCACGATGTGCTGGTGCAGGTGCGCGGCGATGCCGGCTCCGGCGGCGGCGCCCTGGTTCATCCCGATGTTGAAGCCGTGCGCCCCGGAGGCCTTGCGCAGCGCGATCATGGCCCGCTTGGTCAGGTCGGCGAGTTCGGCCGTCTCGGGGCCGTCCAGCTCGGTGTAGTCGGCGACGTGCCGGTACGGGACGACCATGAGGTGTCCGCCGTTGTACGGGTAGAGGTTCAGCACGGCGTAGACGTGCTCGCCCCGGGCCACGACCAGCCCGTCCGCGTCGGACAGCTCCGGAATCCCGCAGAAGGGACAGCCGTCCCCGGCCTCCGGGCCGGTCGGCTTGTTCTCCCCTTGGATGTACGCCATCCGGTGGGGCGTCCACAGCCGCTGGAACGCGTCCTGCGTGCCGACACCGATCTGCTGCTCCGGCTCACTCGTCATGGGATGCAGCATATGACCTTGTCCCGACGGACGAGGAAGGCCCCCGGGAAGTGATCACTTCCCGGGGGCCTTCCTCGTACGGATCGGCCGTGGATCAGACCTGGACGCGGTCCTCGACGACCTGGACCAGCTTCGCCAGGGCATCGGCCTTGGGCACGCCGTTCTCCTGGGAGCCGTCGCGGTAGCGGAAGGAGACGGTGCCCGCGGCCATGTCCTCGTCACCGACGATGATCATGAACGGGACCTTGAGCTTCTGCTGGTTGCGGATCTTCTTCTGCATCCGGTCGGACGAGGCGTCCACCTCGACCCGCAGGCCCTTCTTCTTCGCCTCGGCGGCGAACTCCTGGAGGTACTCGACGTGCGCGTCGCCGATCGGGATGCCGACCGCCTGCACCGGGGCCAGCCACGGCGGCATGACGCCCGCGTAGTGCTCCAGCAGCACGGCGAAGAACCGCTCGATGGAGCCGAACAGCGCGCGGTGGATCATGACCGGCTGCTGCTTGGTGCCGTCGGGGCCGGTGTACTCCAGGTTGAAGCGCTCCGGCAGGTTGAAGTCGAGCTGCACGGTCGACATCTGCCAGGTGCGGCCGATGGCGTCACGGCACTGGACCGAGATCTTCGGGCCGTAGAACGCGGCGCCGCCCGGGTCCGGGACCAGCGGGAGGCCCTGCTTCTCGGCGACCTGGCGCAGGGTCTCGGTGGCCTCTTCCCAGATCTCGTCCGAGCCGACGAACTTCTCCGGGTCCTTGGTCGACAACTCCAGGTAGAAGTCCGTCAGACCGTAGTCGCGCAGCAGGTTCAGGACGAAGGTGAGGGTCCGGTCCAGCTCCTCCGCCATCTGCTCCTTGGTGCAGTAGATGTGCGCGTCGTCCTGGGTGAAGCCGCGCGAGCGGGTCAGGCCGTGCACGACGCCCGACTTCTCGTACCGGTACACGGTGCCGAACTCGAAGAGGCGCAGCGGCAGTTCGCGGTAGGACCGGCCGCGCGCATCGAAGATCAGGTTGTGCATCGGGCAGTTCATGGGCTTGAGGTAGTAGTCGGTACCACCGTCGAGCTGCATGGGGGGGTACATGCCGTCCGCGTACCAGTCCAGGTGGCCGCTCTTCTCGAAGAGGGCGCCCTTGGTGGCGTGCGGGGTGTAGACGAACTCGTAGCCCTCTTCCTCGTGCCGCTTGCGCGAGTAGTCCTCCATCACCCGGCGGATGGTGCCGCCGCGCGGGTGGAAGACGGCGAGGCCGGAGCCGATCTCGTCCTGGACGGAGAAGAGGTCCAGCTCGACGCCGAGCTTGCGGTGGTCGCGCTTCTCGGCCTCCGCGAGGAAGTCGAGGTGGGCCTTCAGCTCGTCCTTCGACGGCCACGCGGTGCCGTAGATGCGCTGGAGCATCGGGTTCTTCTCGCTGCCGCGCCAGTAGGCGGCCGCGTTGCGCATCAGCTTGAACGCCGGGATGTTGCGGGTGGTCGGCAGGTGCGGGCCGCGGCACAGGTCCGACCAGCACAGGTCGCCGGTCTTGGCGTCGATGTTGTCGTAGATGCTCAGCTCGCCGCCGCCCACCTCGACGTCCGCGCCGTCGTCCGAGGTCGCCGCCGAACCCTTGAGCCCGATCAGCTCCAGCTTGTACGGCTCGTGCGCCAGCTCCTCGCGGGCCGCCTCGTCGGTGACGACGCGGCGGGCGAAGCGCTGCCCGCGCTTCTGGATCTCCTGCATCTTCTTCTCGACGGCCTTGAGGTCGTCGGGGGTGAAGGGCTTCGCGACGTCGAAGTCGTAGTAGAAGCCGTCCCGGACCGGCGGGCCGATGCCCAGCTTGGCCTCGGGGAAGAGCTCCTGCACGGCCTGCGCCATGACGTGCGCGGTCGAGTGGCGCAGGATGTTCAGGCCGTCCTCGGAGGAGATCTCCACCGGCTCGACGGTCTCGCCGTCCTTGACCTCGTACGAGAGGTCCTTCAGCTCGCCGGCGACGCGCGCCGCGACGACGGTGCGTTCACCGGGGAAGAGGTCGGCCGCCGTAGTGCCCGTGGCCACCACGCGCTCGTCCCGCTCGGAATCGCGTTGGATGACCACACGGACGTCTGACACCGGTCTCTCCTGACTCAGGGGGTGCGCGAGCGAACACTGCGCGCCTGAATCGTACCGAGCCGGACGGCCCGGCCGCTAAACGGTTACTTCGAGGCGCCCGCCCACCGGGCGGACGTACCGTGGGCCGGGTGACCCACGCCACCCCGCCCCCCGCCCCCCTCGTCCGCCCGCTGGACCTCGCCGACGACGCGACGGCCGCCGCCGTGTACCGGATCGGCCGGGCCGCCTATGCGGTGGAGGCCGAGCTGATCGGCTTCGACGGCATACCCGCGCTGCGCGAGAGCCTGGCGGAGCTGCGCTCCCGCCCGCTGAACTGGCTCGGCGCGCTCTCACCGGCCGGGGAGGTGGCGGGGTTCCTCGCCTGGGAAGCGGCGCCGGAGGCCGCGGCGGCGGCGATCTCCATCGACCGGCTGTGCGTCGACCCGGCCTTCTTCCGCCGCGGCGTCGGCTCGCTGCTGCTGCGCCACCTGCTGGAGGAGGTGGTCCCCGGCCGCGCGGTCGGGGTCACCACCGGCGCCGTGAACGCGCCCGCCGTGACCCTGTACGAACGCCTCGGCTTCCTCCGGGGCGCCGACTTCTCGCCGGTCCCCGGTCTGGTGATGGCCTCCTTCACCCGGCCGTGAGCCCCCCGCTCAGGCGTCCGGGTCGACGAAGGGCAGCTCCCCCGCCGCCGGGAAGTCCCCGTACAGGGACTTCATCAGCCGATCGCGCTCGACCTCGTCCAGCCGGACCGGGGTCACCTCGGCCGCGTCCGTGAGCCGGCGGAAGCCGCCCCGCCGCTGGAGCCGGCCGCTGAGCCGGACCGGGAGGCCGGCGAGGTGGGCGTGGCCCGCCACCCGGTACGCCGCCTCGTCGAGCGCGACCCGGACGTACGGGACCTCGGCGCCCGACAGGACGCGCAGCCGGACCGTGCCCCCGCCGCCCTGCCCCGACCGCTGCATCCGGACCACGGCCCCCGCGATCCGCACCGCCACGGCGGGCTCCTCCCGGGTGTAGCGGGCCGCGGCCTCGCGCAGCACGGGCAGGTCGCCCGGGGAGAACTCCACCGGCTCGGGGCGGGCCGCGCAGCCCGCCGGGACCCCCGCGGCCGGGGCCCAGGCCAGCTCGATGCGGACCCCGCCCGAGCCCCGGACCAGGGCGATCAGCGCGTCCGCGAGCTCCCGGCTGGCCCCGGCCCCGACGGCCGCGTCGAAGGCCTCCATGCCGCCGGTGGCCCGCTGGTAGTCCACGGCCTCGCGGGCCGCGTGCAGTGCGTGGTGCAGCCGGGTCACCGGCCCCCGGCCCCCGTCGACCGGTACGTACGCGGTCAGCCTGCGCCCGCCCGGAGCGGGCCCCACCAGCACCCCGTCCAGGGCCCGTTCGGCCTGCCGACGGTGCCGGGCCCCGTGGTATCCGGCCCGGGCCCGGTCGGCCAGCGCCCCGGCCAGCAGCAGCTGGCGGGCGGCCGTGCGCAGCTGTTCCTGCGCCGACCAGGAGGCCTCGCCCCCGGGCCCGTACAGCCCCTCGCCCTCCGGGATGTCGCGGATCCAGCGGACCTCGTCGCTGGGCACGCTCAGCCCGTACAGCACCTCGCGCGCCGACGGCAGCCCGCTGCGCGAGAGGGCGGTGAGGGCCTCCTCGACCAGGTCGGCGCAGTCGGGGAAGGTCCGGTCCTCGGGCACGAGCAGGCTGGTCGAGCCGGGCCCGGGCCGGGTCCAGCGCCCGTAGCGTCCGGTCGCGCCGCCGCGGCGCAGCCAGCCGTGCCGCCGCAGCAGCGCGCCCAGTACGGCGGGGTCCACCTGCGCCGGGTCGGGCGGCCGCACCGCGTCGGGGTCCGCGAACTCCGGCGACGGCGCCGGTTCCAGGTTCGGCCAGTTCATCAAGGCGTCCCTCCCGACCCGACCCGGGTCATGATCTCGCACAGCGCCCGGTCGTCGAAGATCCGCGCGGTCGGTATCCGTACGGTGGTCCGGCGCCGCCCGGTCACGGGGTGACCGGCCAGGTTGGTCCAGTAGCAGCAGTGCCGCAGGTCGAGCCGGTCGTGCCCGGCGCTGAGCCACTGCTCGCGCTCCCGCGGTACGAGCATCACGACGAGGATCTTGGGCACCGCGGCCGGTGTGCGGGCGAGCTTGACCAGGTGCTCGTTGTCGAGGGTGAAGGCGAAGGTCGGTCCGGGCGGGTTCGGCGGGGTCTGGTAGGTGGCCTTCAACTGGACCTTGACGGTGACCTCGTCGTCGATGACGTGCTCGGGCGAGCCGTGGCTGACGTGCCAGTCGATGCCGTTGTCCGGGAAGGGCTGGGACAGGGAGCAGCCGGCCGCGGCCGCGACGGCGTGCAGGTAGCCCACCTGGAGGGTCTCCATGCAGGCGGTGGTGGCGAGTGTGCCGCGCAGCGGTCCGGTCTCCGTTTCCGGCCCGGTCCGCCCGCGCAGCGCCCCGCCCGGTTCGGGATGCGCGAGCGCCATGGCTCCCCATGCCTTTCGGGCTCTGCGGGGTGTCGTGCGGAAGTGGCCGGGGGCCCGCGGCGCGACGGCGGTGCCATGGCGGTGACGATCGCTCACCCGTGCGGTCCCCCAAGGAAGTTGTCTCCGCACCTGGCACCCCGCAAACGGCGTACACGGCAAACCGCACGGGTATCACCGCTTCGGGCAGGGGTCGCACGCCACGGGCGTCGGCGTCCATCTGCCGATCGGGGACGAGGAGTTCGCCATGACGCGCTGGTACGAGGGCCCGCTGGCCGCATTTGACACCGAGACCACCGGGGTGGACGTCGAGCGGGACCGGATCGTGTCCGCCGCGCTCGTCGTGCAGGAGTGTGCGGGCGGCCGGGCCCGCTCCACCCGGTGGCTGGTCAATCCGGGGATTCCGGTTCCCCCCGGCGCCACGGAAGTGCACGGACTGACCGACGACCACCTCCAGCGCAACGGGCGTTGGCCGGCGCCGGTCGTGGACGAGATAGCGCAGGCCCTCGCGGAACAGCAGGCCGCGGGCCGGCCGGTGGTGGTGATGAACGCGCCGTTCGACCTGACCCTGCTGGACCGGGAGTTGCGCCGCCACCGCGCGTCGCCACTGAGCCGCTACCTGGACGACCGGCCGCTGAGCGTGCTGGACCCGCGGGTCCTGGACAAGCACCTGGACCGCTACCGCAAGGGCCGCCGCACCCTGACGGACCTGTGCGCGCACTACGGGATAGAGCTGGAGGCGGCGCACGACGCGGCGGCCGACGCGATGGCCTCGCTGGAGGTCGTGCGGGCGGTGGGCCGCCGCTTCTCCGGACGGCTGGAGCGACTCTCCCCGTCCGAGCTGCACACCCTCCAGGCGGTGTGGCACGCGGCACAGGCGCGCGGGCTCCAGGCCTGGTTCGCGCGCAACGGCACGCCGGAGCCGGTGGATCCGAACTGGCCGCTACGCCCGGAGCTGCCCGCCGCCGCGTGAGCCGGGCCCGCACACGGGCCCCGACATGCGGAAGGCCGGTCCGTCTCGCGACGGACCGGCCTGTCCCGGTGGGCGATACTGGGATCGAACCAGTGACCCCTTCGGTGTGAACGAAGTGCTCTCCCGCTGAGCTAATCGCCCGGGAACGGATCGAACAATACAGGCCCCGGGGCCGTGCGTTCAAACCGCGTCCCGCCGGGCCGCCAGATGGGCCGCCAGGCCGCGCCGCCCGGCCCGCATCATCAACGCGTGGTTGAGCCGGAAGGCGGGCCGCCCGGGCACCGCGAGGCGCCGCATCAGCATCCGGCGGACCTCGACCTCCTGCTCGTACACCGCCCGCGTGCCGCGACCGCGCGGCCGTACGGTCCACCGCGCCCAGCCTTCGAGGTCACCGCGCAGGGCCGCCTCCAGCACCCCGGTGGCCGGGTCGCGCAGCAGCTCGGTGGCGGTGACCTCGATCTCGTAGGGCAGGAACGAGCGGAAGTGCCCGATGCCGGTGCGCGGGTCGACCTGCTCCACCGCGCGGACCTGCGGCCACCAGAGCGGGTACTCCTCGGCGCGTTCGAGCACGGCGTAGACCCGGTCGGGCGGGGCGTCGAGGTCCCACACGCTCCGGAAGCGGTAGTGGCTCCAGTCCATGGGGCCAGTGTGAACTCCCGGGGCGGGCCCGGGTACTCAGTCCGGGAATGAGCACCCGGCTGAGTACCCGCGCCCATGTTCCGGGGGCGTGATCGGCGCCACACTGCGGAGCATGGAGAATCCGCTGACGCCCGCCTCGGAGCTGGCACTCATCGACCGGGAGCTGGCCCACCTCGACGCGAGGCGGCTGCAGTTGCTCGGCCGCCGGGACTGGCTGCTGCGGCTGCTGAACGCGCAGGTCGCCCCGCCGCTGTCCGTCGGGCCCCCCGCTCAGGGCTGGGGCCCCGGCCCGCACTGGACGCCCGGTCCGACGGGACCGGCGGGGGTTCCCGCACGCGAGACCTCGGCGCCGGGCGCGCAGAACGTGCTGCTGGTCCTGGGCGCCGTGCTGCTGGCGGTGGCCGCGCTCGCCTTCACCCTGGTCAGCTGGGGTTCCCTGGGGATCGGCGGGCGCGCGGCGGTGCTGGCCGTGCTGACCGGGACGGCGCTGGCGGTGCCGACCGTCCTGCTGCGGCGCGGACTGCGCTCGACCGCGGAGTCGGTGGCGGCGGTGGGGCTGCTGCTGACCGTGCTGGACGTGTACGCGCTGCACGAGGTGGCCCTCGGCGGGGTCCCGGTCACCTGGTACGCGGCGGGCGCTTCGGCCGCGCTGGCCGCGCTGTGGGCGGGGTACGGAACGGCCCTGCGCGGGCTGCTGCTGCCGCTCCCGTCGGCGCTGGCCGCGGCCCAGTGGACGCTGCCCTGCCTCGCGGTGGCCCTGCACGTCGGCCGGACGGCGGGCGGCTGGACCCTGCTGGCGCTGGCGGCGCTGAACGCGGCGCTCGGCCTGTGGGACGGTCCCGCGGCGGCCGTGCGGCCCCGGGTCTGGCCCGCGGTGCGGATCCTGGCCGGGGTGCTCGCCGCCCTGGCCGCCCTGGCCGCCGTCGGGGTCGCGCTGGCCCTGGCCGCCGACGCGGACTCGCTGACCGGCCGGCTGTCCGCCGGTGTGCTGCTGGCGGCCGTGGGCGGCGCCTTCGTGGTGGTGGCGGGCCGGATCCGCCAGGAGCAGCTGGCTCCGGTGCTCGCCGGGGCCGGTGGCCTCGTGTGGACGCTGGCCGCGCAGGTGCTGCTGGTCCCCCGGGGCTCGGCGTGGGCGCCGACGCTCTACGTCCTGGTGTCGCTGCCCCTGCTGGCGGCGCTGCGGGTGAGCGCGCTGGCGCGGCCGGTGCGCCACGGGCTCACGGGGGCCGGGGTGGCGGTGGCCGGGCTCGGCGGGCTGATCGCGTTCCTGTCGGCGCTGCCCGTGCTGGCGGCGCCCGCTCCGCTGCTGGGCGAGGTGTGGACCGCGGCGAGCCCGCGGGCGGAGCTCGGCGGCGGCGGGCGGCAGGCGGTGGCCGTGGCGCTGATCGCCGCCGCCGTGGCGCTCCGGCTGGAGCGGGCCTCGGGGCGCCGGGAAGCGCGGGTGGTCGCCGTGCCGCTGGCGTGGACGGCCCTCTTCGCGGCGCCGGTGGCCTTCGCGCTGCCGGTGGCGGCGGTGTTCGCGGCCCAGCTCGCGGTGGTGGCGGCCGCGCTGGTCGTCGCCCTGGGCCTGGTACGGGCACCCGCCGCCGGGGTCCGGATCGCCGCGGGGGCGTGCGGGGCGGTCGGGGCAGCGAGCCTGTCCGTGGCGGCTCTGGACGGGCGCACGACGACCTTCGCGGTATGGGCGGCGCTGGGCGCGCTGTGCGGCGCCGGGGCGGTGTACGGGCGCGGCCCGCTGGCCTCCCGGGCGGCGGCCGCCGTGGTGGTGGCGACCGGGTATGCGACGGGGCTGCTGCTGGCCCTGGCCGCGCTGCTGGAGCTGCCGGCGCGCCAGTGGCCGCTGCTGGTCCTGCTGGTCCCGGCCGCGGCGGCGGCCGCGGGACCCCGGGCCGGCGCGGTGCGGATCCCGGTGGAGGTGGCCGGGGCGGCCGCCGGGGGCCTGGCCCTGCTGCTGGCCCTGGCGGCGGGGCACGCCCCCTCGCTCGCGCTGGTCCTGGGCCTGGCGGGCGTGGTGTGCGCCGCCGCGGCCGTGCGGGCGGACCGGCGGGCGGTGGGCTGGGCGGCCGGGGCGCTGTTCCTGGCGGCGACCTGGGTCCGGCTGGCGGCGTCCGGGGTGGACGCGGTGGAGGCGTACACGCTGCCGGTGACGGTGCCCGCGCTGGTGGTGGCGTGGCTGCGGCGGCGCCGGGACCCGGCCGCCCCGTCCTGGGCGACGTACGGCCCGGGCCTCGCGGCGACCCTGGTGCCCAGCCTGATCGCGGTCTGGGCCGACCCGCACTGGACGCGCCCGCTGCTGCTGGGGCTGGGCGCCCTCGCGGTGACGCTGGCCGGGGCGCGGTGGCGGCTCCAGGCGCCGCTGGTGCTGGGCGGGGTCACGCTGGGCCTGGTGGCGCTGCACGAGCTGGCGCCGTACGTCCTCCAGGTGGTCGGCGCGCTGCCGCGCTGGCTGCCGCCGGCGCTGGCGGGGGCGCTGCTGCTGGCGGTGGGGGCGACGTACGAGAAGCGGCTGCGGGACGCGCGGCGGCTGCGGTCGGCCCTCGGCAAGCTCGGCTGAGCCCCGGGCGGGGGGCCGGCCCGCGGGGCGGGAACGACGAAGGCCCCGGAGACGGTGAAGTCTCCGGGGCCCTCGGTCCGGGTGGGCGATACTGGGTTCGAACCAGTGACCCCTTCGGTGTGAACGAAGTGCTCTCCCACTGAGCTAATCGCCCGGACGCACCGCAAACATTACCGCATGTCAGCGGCGCTCCCGACCAGCGTCGGACGGCCGCTACTTCTTGACGTGCCAGGGCAGGGTGAGCCCGTACTTCCACAGGTAGAAGCCGATCAGCACGCCCGCGATGACGAGGCCGACGCTGGTCAGGATGATGTTGCGGCGGCGGACCTTCGGGTCGAGGGCCTTCTGGGCCGCCTCGGACACCTTGCGCTTGGTCCAGCGCAGCACGACCTGGGCCCAGGCGAACTCGGTCGCCCAGATGAACAGGCCCGCGAAGATCGCGACCCAGCCCGGCCCGGGCAGCACCAGCATCGCGATGCCCGCGACGATGACCGCCAGTCCGACGACGAAGACGCCGACCTGCCAGCTCAGGTGCAGGCTCCGGCGGGCCTGGATGAAGGCGGGCGCCTTCGACACGTGCGGCTCCTGCGTCGCCGCTGCGTCCGCGCCCGCGTCCGCGGCTGCGCCTGATGGAGTGGATCCTGCCGATTCCGGCGATGCGCTCGTCGCGGACTCGTTGCTCTCGCGGTTACTCCCCGTATTCATGGGGTCGAATCTACCGGAGCCGGATGCACAGGTGAATCGTCGTTTGGATCCGCCGTCCGAGGGACCCAGAGGTCCGCAAAACGGTCAGAGGGGTTTACAACGGCACCGCAGGTGGCATGTCGATTTCGCCGACGTGCGAATCCCCGAGCGCACACTGAGCGAAAGGCCCTGGCGCTTATGAACACCACGGTCAGCTGCGAGCTGCACCTGCGCCTCGTTGTGTCGAGCGAGTCCTCACTGCCTGTACCCGCGGGCCTGCGGTATGACACGGCCGACCCCTACGCCGTGCACGCCACCTTCCACACCGGCGCCGAGGAGACGGTCGAATGGGTATTCGCCCGTGACCTCCTCGCAGAGGGCCTGCACCGGCCCACCGGTACCGGCGACGTCCGCGTCTGGCCGTCCCGCAGCCACGGTCAGGGCGTCGTATGCATCGCCCTGAGCTCACCGGAGGGAGAAGCACTGCTCGAAGCACCAGCCCGAGCACTCGAGTCGTTCCTCAAGCGGACGGACGCCGCGGTCCCACCCGGGACCGAACACCGGCACTTCGACCTCGACAAGGAGCTCTCCCACATCCTGGCCGAAAGCTGAGCCAGGCCTACCGCCGCTCGACACCGTCCGACTCGGGGCGACGGTGCGGGGCGGACAACCACATACGCACGTGCCGGCGCTGTTCCCGCGGGATCCACCCGCGGGGACGGCGCCGGTGCGCGTGGGGACCACTCGGCTAAAGTCGGCGACCAGCGGCGGCCTCGTTCCGCGCCGCCGCAAGCCAGGCCCCCAGGGAGCACCCGTGCAGATCCCCCACGACACCCGACGCGCACTCGACGTCGTCGTCGCCGTGGTGAACACCGCGGCCGAGGCGGGCCAGCCCGACGGGCTGGCGGACATCGGCGCACTGCGCGCCTTCGTACACGAGTTCGCCATCAGCGACGTCGGCGAGCTGGGCGCCCGGGACCTCTCCGGCGTGCGCGCCGTCCGCGCGAAGTTCGCGCAGGTCTTCGCGGCGCCGAACTCCCGTGCGGCCTCCGTGCTGATCAACGAGCTGGTCGCGACGGCGGGCACCACGCCCCAGCTGACCGACCACGACGGCTACGACTGGCACGTGCACTACTTCGCCCCGGGCGCCTCGGTCGGCGACCACCTGGCCGCGGACGGCGGGATGGCGCTCGCCTTCATCGTGGTCTCCGGCGAACAGGAACGGCTGCGCCGCTGCGAGGCCCCGGACTGCCGGCGCGCCTTCGTCGACCTTTCGCGCAACCGGTCCCGGCGCTACTGCGACAGCCGCACCTGCGGGAACCGCCTGCACGTGGCGGCGTACCGGGCCCGCCGCAAGGAGGCGGGCACGGAGCACGTGGAGCCGGCGGCAGGACAGGGATCAGCGCAGGGATCAGAGCAGGAAGAGGTCGTGCACGGCGGCGAGCAGCAGCAGGGTGCCGATCACCGTTAGGAAGATCATCAGCGGCGGTTGGGAGAGCGCGAAGAGGCAGCCGCGCGCCTCTTCGGGCGGTACGGACGGCACGGGCGGAGCGGGCGGTACGGGCGCGGCGGACCGAGGTGCGGGGACCGGAGGGGACGCGGGCGCGGCAGCGGGGACGAGGGCCGGAAGCGGAACGGGAACCGGCGGCTCGCCCGTCGAGGTGTCGGGCATGTCGGGGCGATGATGACGCAGCGCACCCCTGTTCGTCCGTCAACACGCCAATGACGATGCGGTAGTTCGTCAGATCTTGTGCTTCTGGTCCTCAGATCCCGTGCTTCTTCAGGATCGCTTCGATGTCGGAGAAGTCCTCCCCGGGCGCGGCCGCGCGCTGCGGTGCGGCCTGCGGGGGCGCGCCGGCGCCGAGCGAGGGCGCCGAGGCGTTCGGTGCGACCGCGGCCTGCCGCTCGGACCGGGTCGAGCGGTCCGGCCGGCCCGCCTTCGCCACCTTCGCCGGCTTCTCCCCCTCGGGGCCGAGCCGCCGGCGCTCGATCGCGCGGGTGGTCGTGAAGAGCAGCCAGGCGAGGCCCAGCAGGCCGAAGCCCACCCAGACCGTCGGGTTGAAGGCGATCCCGGACACCCACTTCACCAGGCCGGTCAGCACCAGGGCGACCGGGACCAGCGCGTACGCGGTGATCCGCGCCGCCGCCAGGAAGCGCTTGCGGTAGGCGGTGAGCGCGGCGATGCCCAGGCCCGCCGCGGACGCCGCGGAGCATATGGTCTCGGCAAGCATGGGTTCCTCCAGCTCTGGGCGATCCGTCCCCTCCATCGTGCACCGGGGACGGCCGCGGGGGCCATGCGCCGGAGCCGAAGGCGGGCGATCTCCGGGAGATCTCCGGGTCGCCCCTCCTCCCCAGGTCGCGGTCGGGGCCGGGAGCGGGGGCTGGGAGACTGTCCGCATGACCGATTCCCAGCCCGCAGGCTCCCCCTCCCCCGTGACCCTCGAGGTCTGGTGCGAACTCCAGTGTCCCGACTGCCACGGCGCCCTCGACGACGTGCGCGCCCTGCGGGCCCGGTACGGCGACCGGCTGGACATCGTGCTGCGCCACTTCCCGCTGGAGAAGCACAAGCACTCCTTCGCCGCCGCCCAGGCCGCCGAGGAGGCCGTGGTC
This sequence comes from Streptomyces sp. NPDC098789, assembly GCF_044759975.1. NCBI lineage: Bacteria > Bacillati > Actinomycetota > Actinomycetes > Kitasatosporales > Streptomycetaceae > Streptomyces > Streptomyces sp. NPDC098789. The sequence goes on along the minus strand of NZ_JBIWAJ010000008.1, from coordinate 46,186 downwards.
CAGGGGCAGGGCTGGCCGTACGCGGAGGCCGTACTGGCCCGCACCGCGGAGCTGACCACCCGGGGCGAGCCGCTGCTGCTCGATGTCGCCCGTGAACTGGGTCTGGACGTCGAGGAGTTCGAGGTCGCACTGATCGACGGCCGACACATCCTGATCGTCGACGCCGACCAGGCCGAGGGCAAGGCGATCGGCGTGACCGGCACGCCGACGTACGTCATCGGCGGGGAGCGCCTGGACGGCGGCAAGAGCCAGGACGGGCTGCGCGAGCGGATCGAGGAGATCGCCGACCGCCTCCTCGCGCACCCCGCCTAGGCGTGTTGCCCGGAGGGGTTCAGAGCAGCTCCTTGGCGAAGTTGACCGCGGTGTAGCGGTAGCCGAGCGACTCGTACAGGCGCTCCGCCGGGGTGTTGCCCGCGAAGACGTGCAGGCCCAGGGAGGTCAGCCCGGCCGCCCGGGCCGCGCCCTCGGCGAGCAGCATGAGGGAGCGGCCGTGGCCCCGGCCGCGCTGCTCCGCGACGACCTCGACGTCGAAGACGTACGCCGCCCCGCCGAGCCGGCCGATCCAGATGTGCCCGGCACGCTCCCCCGCCGCTTCGAGGACGAGGATGTCCACGCCCGGGGAGTCGGGGCCGTGCGGCAGCTGGGTCGCGTGGTCGGCGACCGATTTGGCGTGCGCGGCTTCCCGCGACAGACCCCGGGCCTCCCAGTCGCCGGCGTACCGCACGGTGGCGTCGGCCAGCCAGGGCCCGTACTCCTCGGCCGTGATCGGCCGCCCGGTGGTCCCCGCGGGCAGCGGGGGCGGGTCGGACCCGAGGTCCTTGACCATGGTGCGGCCGGTGCGCAGGTACCCGAGGGCCTCGGCCAGGCGCAGTCCGCCGCCGGAGTCCGTCGGGACGGACACCGTGACGCGGCGGCACCCCCAGGAGCGCAGGATCTCCTCGGCGGCGAGCCCCGCCACGGTGGCCCGACCGCGACGCCGGTCGCCCTCGTCCACGGCCAGGCCGTCTATCCGCCCGATCACGACGGACCCGAGCGGTTCGGCCGCGGTCAGCACCAGGGCGCCGACCCTTCTGCTGTTCACCCGGATCTCGTACGGGCGCGAGCGCGCCCCGGTCGGGGTCTGCTGGAGCGGCGCGGACGGCCGCAGGGTGGTGGTCATCAGGGTCTTTCTACCCGCCGTACGGGCCGACGACAGACTCCTTTTCGCCCGGACCGCCCGCCGGACGCCGGGGCGGCGGCGGGTGCGGCGGCGGGCTCACGGGTCGAGGTCGGCCCCGGACCGCTCGTCGAAGATCCGTGCGGCCTTCGCCGTGACGGGGCCGGGCGCGGCCGTCAGGAGGCGCCCGTCGATCCGGTGGACGGCCTGGACGTCGCGCAGCGAAGAGGTCAGGAAGACCTCCTCGGCCCGCTCCAGGACCTCGTACGGCAGATCGGTCTCGTGGGCGCCCGTCCACTCGACGACGAGGTCGCGGGTGATGCCCGCGAGGCAGCCGGAGGCCAGCGGCGGGGTGTGCAGCTCTCCGTCGAGGACGACGAAGACGTTGGACCCGGTGCCCTCGCAGAGCCGGCCGACGGTGTTGGCGAAGAGGGCCTCGGAGGCGCCGGCGCGGTGGGCGGCGGCCAGCGCGACGACGTTCTCCGCGTAGGAGGTGGACTTCATGCCGGCGACGGCGCTGCGCTCGTTGCGCACCCAGGGGACCGTGATCACCGCGGTGGTGTCGGGGCGGCGGGTGGCCGGGGCCAGGGCGACGACCAGGGTGGGCGCCGATTCGCCGCGGTCCGAGCCGAGCGGCGAGGGGCCCGCGGTGTAGGTGATCCGCAACCGTCCGGACGGGGTGGCTCCGGAGCCCGCCTCCAGTACGGCGGCGCAGGCGCGCCGGACCTCGTCGAGGTCGGGGTCGCACAGCCCGAGGCCGCGGGCGGAGCGGGTCAACCGGTCGAGGTGCCGGGTGAGGGCGAAGGGGCGGCCGCCCTCGACCTTGAGCGCCTCGAAGACGCCGTCGCCCACGGTCAGCCCGTGGTCGAAGACGGAGACGGCCGCGCTGCCGGCTTCGTACAGCGCCCCGTCGAGCCAGACCGGGGTCCCGGACGCGGGCGGCCGCGTCATCGGCGTCGGATGCGGCGTCCTGTCCGGCGTCGCGTTCGGCGTCGCGTTCGGCGTCGGGTTCGGCGTCGTCACTGAGCGGTCCCTCCACTGTGCTGGCGGTAGGTGCCCGACGCTACCGCCAGCAATCGGGCCGCCTTGAGTTCGGTCTCCGCCCACTCGCGGTGCGGGTCGGAGCCCCAGGTGATCCCGGCGCCGGTGCCGAAGCACAGCCGGGGGCCGCCCACGGCCGCACGGTCGATCCAGAAGGTGCGGATGCCGACGGCCAGCTCGGCGGTGCCCCGGTCGGCGTCGACCCAGCCGATCCCCCCGCAGTAGGGGCCGCGCGGGGCGGTCTCCAGGGCCTCGATGATCCGCAGCGCGGAGGACTTGGGGGCGCCGGTGACGGAGCCGGGCGGGAAGGTCGCGGCGAGCAGTTCCGGCCAGCCGGCGCCGTCGGCGAGCTCACCGCTGACGGTGGAGACGAGGTGGACCAGGCCCGGGTGCTCCTCCACGGCGCACAGTTCGGGCACGGTGACGGACCCGGTGGCGCAGACCCGGCCGAGGTCGTTGCGGACCAGGTCCACGATCATCACGTTCTCGGCGTGGTCCTTCTCCAGTAGGTCCGCCGCGGTCCGGCCGGTGCCCTTGATGGGCCCGGACTCGATCCGGCGGCCGGTGCGGCGCAGGTACAGCTCGGGGGAGGCGGTGGCGATCTCGACGCCGTGCGCGGGGAGGCGAATCGTTCCGGCAAAGGGGGCCGGATTGCCGCGGGCCAGCAGCGCGGTGAGCGCGTCCACATCGGCCGGACCGGAACCGGAAGCGGAGCCGGACAGCGGCGCGGACATCACGCGGCACAGGTTGGCCTGGTAGACCTCGCCCGCGGCGATGTGCTCGCGGATGCGCCGTACGCCCGCGACGTAGGCGGCCCGGTCCAAGGAGGACGTCCAGTCGCCGGCGGCGGGACCGCTCCAGGCACCGGGGACGGGCGCGGGAACGGGGTCGGGGCGCACGTCCCCGAAGCGCGCGCAGGTCAGGCGCCCCTCGAAGTCCGCGGACACCGCCCAGAAGCCGGTGGAGTCCAGGGCCGCGGGATCGCTCGTGACGTCGCGGAGGTCTGATGCGAGGAGGCCGCCGAAGCGGGCCATGGGAGCCAGGTCGTGCACGGCTGCGAGTCTATGACCGGTGACGGGTCGGCGCCGGTGGGGTGACCTGTGGTGATCGGGCGGCAGCACGCTGCGGAAACGCGTTTTTGAGCTGGCTCGGGAATCCGCTAGAGTTCAACACGTCGCCAGGGAGCGCCGGGGAAAAACCCGGAAGCGAACACGGTGGCCTGCGGACGTAGCTCAGTTGGTAGAGCACCACCTTGCCAAGGTGGATGTCGCGAGTTCGAGTCTCGTCGTCCGCTCGAAGTGGGGGATCTTCCCGAGAACCCTTGCTCATGCTCCATGGTGGAGTGGCCGAGAGGCGAGGCAACGGCCTGCAAAGCCGTCTACACGGGTTCAAATCCCGTCTCCACCTCCAAGGACGATTAGCTCAGCGGGAGAGCGCTTCCCTGACACGGAAGAGGTCACTGGTTCAATCCCAGTATCGTCCACTCGATCCGCGAGGATCACCCGCGCGATTAGCTCAGCGGGAGAGCGCTTCCCTGACACGGAAGAGGTCACTGGTTCAATCCCAGTATCGCGCACGCTGTACAGTTACGACCTGCGGCTTCACTGCCGTGGTGCCCGCGCGATTAGCTCAGCGGGAGAGCGCTTCCCTGACACGGAAGAGGTCACTGGTTCAATCCCAGTATCGCGCACGCTGTACAGTTACGACCTGCG